>NZ_CP019699.1:2419483-3024354 GCF_002005165.1 Novibacillus thermophilus | reverse complement strand
TGTGGACCTCATTTGCATTCCCGCTTTTACAGACATTGTCATCGACGGGGAAGAACGGACAGCGATAAAGTTAATCGTAGAACCGCGTTAAATGAAGTATAAGGGCGTCCGTCATCGTCGTAAACTGCCTGGGGAGATCCTCCCTAGGCTTTCTTTTTGCCCAGTCCGCTTTTTTGGAGAATGGCGGTTATCGTGTTACACTGTGGAGAGATTGAACGCTTGGGTCTTGTTCCCGGAAACGCACGTGGTATAACGGGCGAAAGGAGCGGAAAACGCGTTGAAGTGGACTGTACTCGGGTTTCAATCACCTTATCCGGGACCGGGAGGGGCTACTCCCGGCTATTTGTTGGAAACTTCCTCTGGAAAGTACATTTTGATCGACTGTGGCAGCGGTGTCATGGCGGAGCTTGCCCACTACCTACCCACTTATCAACTAGAAGCGTTGATGCTCTCCCATTTGCACCACGACCACATCGCGGACGTCTTGACACTGCAATACGCGCTGCACTTGCAACACATTCAAGGCAAGCGGAAGAAACCGCTGCCGGTGTATGCTCCTCGCCGTCCAGAATCTTGGTGGCAAAAGCTTCGTTTCCGTACAGTGACAGAACCGGTGGATATCGAGAGCCAAACGAAGATCGACGTAGACGGTGTCAGCATCGCCTTTCATCGGACGGACCACGGGATCCCGTGCTACGCCATGGAGATACGAGAAGGTTTTCGTACGATTTTGTACGGTGCTGATTCTGGAGTGAAGACGGACTGGGAAAACATGTGTCGAGAACCGGACTTGTTTGTTTGTGAGGCCACGTTCTTGGAGGCGCAAATTCCGGAGGACAATGTTCCGCACTTGTCGGCCAGACAAGCGGCTCAAGCAGCCGAACGCATCGGAGCTAAAGCGTTACTGTTAACACATGTCTATCCGGACAACGATCTGGAGGACATTCGCCGTGAGGCAGCTCCCCATTTCTCCGGAGACCTGTACGTAGCCGAAAAAGGCTGGAACATCGCTCTGTAAATTGTGACACGCTTTGCTTCAGAAAGCTGTCTTTTAGGGCACCGCCTATTTTTGGTAAACTGGGAGTGGACGCTTTACAGAAAAGACTGTCATGAAAAGGGGGAAACCGGCGATGAGGCGTAAAGGCAGACGCCAATCGCGTAACTGGACACGATTATTCAAAACGAGTGATTCGCGGGGCGACAGGCCGCGCAGGAAAGTGTGGGCCGTTTACACTTTTGTGCTGTTATGGCTGTACGCTTTAATCAAAGTCGTGGCTGCCCCATCAAACTTTCTCGGCATGTGGTTGTCTCAGTTTTTAGAAACGTTAGAAGGTCTCTTACGCTATTTAGCGGATACGGTTTTAAGTCCGGTCGGCTTAATCTTAATCGCCTTCATCTGGTTAATCAAAACGGGGGATCTGTATCAACTGTTGAACAAAATCCGCTACATGCGTTTGAATAAGGGCGATGCACCTGTTGTAAACGTTTCGCCCTACAGTGCGGAGACAGGTGATGTGGATGCCAAGCCGTTAAACGCCTGGCAACGCGCTACACTAGAAGACATAGAACGCACGGGAAACCCAGAAGAGCAGCAGTATAAACTGGCGCAACTTGTCGCTTATGAACAACTGTCGGGAAACTCCGTGCTCCTGCCGCTGCTGCAATTTTTACATTATTACCGGCGAGACGATATATCTTTTTATCAAGTAGCCCAGTTTTTAGCCGGAGAAGGATTAATGGACAAGAACCAGTTGAGCGGCCAAGAGTTGGATGTAGAATCAGCTGTACTCGGATACATAAGCTACCTCCAACACGCCGGATTAGCGGAAGTACACGCCACTTTACAACCTGCTCCCGACGGTTTTTACGGAACGATCCACAAAGTGAAAATACCTCAACACGTACAGGACGTGATGGAACTTTTTCATAACAGCGATTGATTGCCAAATGTGTTACAATAGGCTCGTGAAAGGAGTGTTTCGCGTTGGCGAAAGAATCGGTGGACTATTCCAAGTACTTTACCGCGCCGAACTTAAAAAAGGCGCGTAAACGGTATAGAGAAGACGTACAAGTGCTCGATTTTGAACAAATTCCCGAGGATATGCGGAACATCGGAAACGGACAGTCCTATTTGATCAAGACGTACGGCTGTCAGATGAACGAACACGATACAGAAACGATTGCTGGTATTCTCAATCAAATGGGGTACACGGCGACAGAGGATGAAAACGAGGCAGACGTCATTTTGTTCAACACGTGTGCTATCCGGGAAAACGCAGAAGACAAAGTGTTTGGAGAATTAGGGCGCTTGAAGCCGTTGAAGCTGGAAAAACCGGACCTCATTCTCGGTGTGTGCGGCTGCATGTCACAGGAAGAGGCAGTTGTCAATCGCATCTTGCACAAATATCCGCACGTGGATCTCATCTTTGGCACGCACAACATCCACCGGGTGCCCTATCTGTTGAAGGAAGCTCTCTTTTCCAAGGAAATGGTCGTGGAAGTGTGGTCCAAGGAAGGCGACGTCGTCGAGAACATGCCGAAGGCCCGCTCGAACAAGCTGAAAGCGTGGGTCAACATCATGTACGGGTGCGACAAATTTTGTACGTACTGCATTGTCCCGTACACCCGGGGAAAAGAACGCAGCCGTTTACCCCATGACGTCCTTGGTGAAGTGCGAGAACTGGCGCGTCTCGGTTACCGGGAAGTCACGTTGTTAGGGCAAAATGTCAATGCCTACGGTAAAGACTTTAAAGATATGGACTACCGGTTTGCCCATCTGATGGACGACATTCGTAAAATTGACATTCCGCGTGTCCGCTTTACGACGAGCCATCCCCGCGATTTTGACGACCATTTAATCGACGTGTTGGCCAAAGGCGGCAACCTGGTCGAGCACATTCACCTTCCGGTTCAATCCGGAAATTCGCGCGTACTGAAGCGGATGGCGCGGAAGTACACCCGCGACGAATATTTGACATTAGTCGACAAAATTAAAAAGGCGATGCCCCATGCCGTGTTGACGACGGACATCATCGTCGGCTTCCCTGGGGAAACGGATGAAGAGTTTGAAGACACACTGTCACTGGTGCGGGAAGTGGAATTCGATTCCGCGTTTACGTTCATTTACTCGCCCCGTGAAGGGACTCCGTCGGCCAAGTGGGAAGACAATATACCGCATGAAGTGAAAAAAGAGCGGCTGCACCGTTTGAATGAACTGCAGGACAGCATCAGTCGCCGCAAGAATGAACAACTGCGCGGTCAAGTCGTCGAAGTGCTAGTAGAAGGAGAGAGCAAGAAAAACCGGGAAGTTCTCTCTGGGCGCACCCGTTCAAACAAGCTCGTCAACTTCCCTGGCCCCCGCGACTTAGTGGGGCAGTTGGTAAATGTGCGCATTACAGAGCCGCAGACGTGGACGCTGAAAGGAGAGCTCGTACCAGAAGAGAGGGTGGAGGCACTGTAAGATGGAGCAGGCCCTCGTGAAAGAGCGTATCATGGAACGCGTTTATGCATTCGCCGAAAAACTGTCCCACGTTGATGAGGTCCAGCGGTTTCGGCACGTGGAAAAAGTCGTGAACGAAAGTCCTCGGGTACAACAGCTCATTGAAGAGATAAAGCGTACACAGAAAGAACTCGTTCACGCCGAACACTACGCAAAACCGGACTATAAACGTTATCTCGAGCAACGGTTGAAAGAGTTGAACGAGACGTTGTCCAATATGCCCATCGTGAGAGAATACCAACAGAGTCAGGTGGAAATGAACGACCTCTTGCAGCTGATACAAAATGTGATGGCTTGTGAAATCTCAAAGAAACTCAATGTCGAAACCGGCGGCGAGGTGAGAATGGGCTGCGGCAGCGGAGGACCGTGCGGCTGCAAGTAGAAAGCTGTATTTGCAAGACGCTGTTTAAAGCGCTAAGAACCTCCTCTTAAATCTAGACGGGTGTGGAAACGAATCCGCATCTTTTTTGCACCTTGGGTTTTCGCCCTGCATACAAATGTTAATGAACGAATGCTGGAGGAGGTAACATGATGGCGAATACAGATAGAGACTTGCAGTTCCGAGAGATTGTGTGTAAAGCGGTCTGCGGCAAGGGACGCAAGTTTTCCCAGGATGCGCACCAGTTAACTCCGCCTGATGCGATCTCGACCATTTTAGGTGCCTGGATTATCAACCATACCTATGAGGCGACGAAAGCGGGCGATGTTGTAGAAATCACAGGAAGCTACGACATCAACATATGGTATTCCCACCAAAACAATACGAAAACGGATGTAGCCAAACAAACTGTTTCTTACCTCGACCAAGTTCCGCTCAGTTACTTCGACCGAAATGTGCGAGAAGGATCGGTGGAAGTGTCTGCCCTGGCCACGCAACAACCGAATTGCATTGAGGCTACGATCTCGGAAGGTTCCAATGTAGTCATTGTCAGAGTAGAACGCGAATTTCTCGTTGAGGTGATGGGTGAGACGAAACTGACCGTGGCCGTCACCGATTCGGGAATGTTTGCGGACAAAGAGCTGGAGTTGGAAGAACTGGCTGAACAAGAAAGTGGCGATTACGAAGATTTAGATCCCGATCTCGTCATTGACGACCTGGACAGTTAACGTGTAACAGGAGGCTATCAGTGAATCCCGCCTCCTGGTTTTCTTTTTCTTCATCTGAAGGCGTTTATGTGCATTCACCTTGCGTTTGTTCCTGTCATAAGATGCAGAGACTTGACAGCGGAAGGAACATCTTTTCGGTGAAAGGAGAAACAGCATGACGCCCGTCAAGATGGAGCAAACGATCGTCACCCCGGACCAGCGGTTGATTTCACCGATGACTTTAACGCAAGCGCCGAAAGGATATCATTTTTCTTTATACACGTTAAACCACGATGTGAACACCCTTCAGTTTGCCACGAGGCATGAAAAGTTACAACACTTGCGGTTACACGGTTTAAATGTTTTAAATCAAAACTCGAACGCCTCCTTCATCCGCCAGTACGTCATCGGCGTATTCCAGTGCAAGGCGGTCTTCACTTACGTTTCACACGATCAGACGGTCTGGCTAGCCAAGGGGAAGCTGCAAACCCCGAAACGCTTTCACCTCGTCCGTCCCGCAGATAAAAATAAGGAAGCGAAAGTCATGGAACGGTTGGCCGTACGATCCGTTTACGCTCTGGGGTGGGATTACGGCGTCGTGCGGTTGGGAAAGGGGACACAGGGGAAATCCATCGTGATCGATGTCATTGCCCGCCCAAAATTAAATACGTATATGACCCGTGCTTTCCAACAGGCGTTTGACAATTACGCGACGCGCATCGCAAACCTCGTACCGAACACGTCGGAATTGTTACTCGGTACCGACCCGGAATTTATTTTGGTGGATGCGTCCGGAACGCTGAAATTGGCCTCCCGCTATTTCAGTCGGCGCGGCGCCGTTGGATGTGATGCCATCTGGCAAGGGTCCAACCGGCACAACAAGCCCCTCGTAGAATTGCGCCCCCGCCCCAGCAGCAGTCCGCGTGAATTGATTGTCCGGTTGTACCGAGGGATGCTCTTGGCCGCCAAAAAGATTAACGATCCAAATGTGTCCTGGCTGGCTGGCGCGTTGCCACGGTCGGGACTTCCCATTGGCGGACACATACACTTCAGCGGCGTTCCGCTGGGATCAGCCATTTTACGGGCTCTAGACAACTATGTCACCTTGCCCCTCGTCCTCGTTGAAGACAAGCGCGGCCTCAAAAGACGACCGACGTACGGATTTCTCGGAAATTTCAGGGAAAAATTCCATGGGGGATTCGAGTACCGGACACCCCCCAGCTGGCTCGTTTCTCCTACATTGACGAAAGGGATTCTAAGCTTGGCCAAACTCATTGCGCTTAATTATCCGTTCTTGACGTATTGGCCGTTAAGAGACGTTTCGGTTCAAAAAGCGTACTACAGGGGAGAGGAGGAGGTCGTCAAAAGCATTGTTCCCGCTTTGTGGCGGGAAGTGAGGAGATTGCCGCAGTATGCAGAAGAACAGAACGCTCTCGATCCGTACTACGATTATTTAATGTCAGGAAAGACGTGGGATGAGAGTGAAGACATTCGGCAAAAATGGAGGATCCCGCCTTACCACACTGTAAAGAAAAAATGAGGCATTCCACCGTTGGGGCCAAAATTGTTATAATAATACCAACATCCGTGTTGGGGGAACTGTCATGGCCGGTTACACACCGATGATGAAGCAGTACTTAGACATCAAAGACGAATATGAAGACTGCTTGCTTTTTTTCCGATTGGGGGATTTTTACGAACTGTTTTTTGAGGACGCGAAGAAAGCGTCGAAGGAGCTGGAAATCACGCTGACGAGCCGTGACGGCGGACGGGAGGAACGGGTCCCCATGTGCGGCGTGCCTTACCACTCCGCGAATACATACATTGCTCGGCTCGTCAAAGCAGGGTATAAAGTCGCCATATGTGAACAGATGGAAGATCCCGCTCAGGCTAAAGGCGTCGTACGGCGGGAAGTCGTGCAAGTCATCACACCCGGTACAGTGACGGACGACCTCATGTTGGAAGAGAAGCGGAACAACTTCCTCATCGCCGTCTGCCAAAACGGCCAAACGTACGGCTTGGCGGCGACCGATATTTCGACGGGAGAACTTCGGTATGCGACTTTAACGGATCGGAACGCTTTAATAGACGAAGTGGCGGCTTACGAACCGGCGGAAATATTAATGGACGGCGGGACCCAAAGCGAAGTCAAACAGGAAATCGAACGATACGTTTCTGCTCTCGTCCACGACTTTGAGGATGTGCGCTTGTCCAGTGACCAAGCGCGTGAACTGCTGGAGGAACAGTTTGACGATGTGCCGTCTTCAGTAGTGGAAAATGATTTGGCTGTCAAAACGGTCGGCTCTTTACTGCTTTATGTCAAAAAGACACAAAAGCGCGCCCTCCGCCATCTGCAGGGCATTACGGTATATGAGGCAAATGAATATATGGTCCTCGATGTTTATGCGCGACGCAATTTGGAACTGACCGAGACGATCCGGGACAAGAAACGTCAAGGATCGTTGTTGTCGCTCTTGGATCACACAGCGACGGCGATGGGGGGGAGATTGTTAAAAAAGTGGCTCGACAAGCCACTTCTGAACCGACGTGGAATAGAAGAGAGGCTCACAGCTGTAGAGGCACTCGCAAAAGACATGCTTTTGACAAAAGACGTACAAGAAATACTGAAAGGCGTTTACGACTTGGAACGCCTGGCTGCACGCATTGCGTCTGGCACGGCGAATGCCCGGGACCTGGTCGCCCTTAAACGTTCGCTTCACATGCTGCCGCAGCTGCAAAAAGTGTCAGGGCAAGCAGGGGATGCGTTCACCCGGTTGTGCGATTTTTCCGACTTGTGCTCGGATATCGCCGAAGTGATCGACCGCGCTATCGTGGACGAGCCTCCTGTCTCCGTAAAAGAAGGCGGGGTGATTCGTCCCGGCTTTAACGAAGAGCTGGACGAGCTCCTCGAGGCAAAGCGCAGTGGAAAAGCGTGGCTCGCCCGCCTGGAACAGAAAGAGCGCGAGGCGACGGGCATTAAATCGCTGAAAATCGGTTACAACCGCGTTTTCGGCTATTACTTGGAAGTGACGAAAGCGAATTTGCATTTGCTTCCTGCCGGGCGTTACGAACGTAAACAGACCCTTGCCAACGCTGAGCGGTTTATCACACCGGAATTAAAAGAAAAAGAAGCGCTCATTTTAGAAGCGGAAGAGCGGGCGGTGGAATTAGAGTACGAGCTGTTCGTCCAGTTGCGCGAAAACGTCAGCCAGCAGGTGGAACGGTTGCAACAAGTGGCACACAGTGTCGCCACCCTTGACGTCTTACAGTCACTGGCCACGGTCAGCGCACGGTACGGGTACGTCCGACCGGAAATGACGGACGGCCTTCAGCTCACGATAAAAGGGGGCCGCCACCCGGTCGTGGAACAAGTGTTGGACGACGGAGCGTTCACTCCGAACGATACCGTGCTCAATCCGCAAAAAGAGCAAATTGCCTTAATTACCGGACCGAACATGGCCGGCAAAAGTACATACATGCGGCAAGTGGCACTCATCGTGCTGATGGCGCACATCGGGTGTTTCGTTCCAGCGACGAAAGCTTGCATTCCCCTCGTAGACCGCATTTTTACCCGCATTGGGGCGGCTGACGACCTCGTAGGAGGTCAAAGCACGTTTATGGTCGAAATGCTGGAAACCCGGCACGCGATCACCCAGGCCACTGAACGGAGTCTCATCCTCCTTGACGAGATCGGGAGAGGGACGTCCACGTACGACGGGATGGCGATCGCCCACGCTGTCATTGAGTACATCCACGAGAATGTCAAGGCCAAAACGTTGTTCTCCACCCATTACCACGAACTGACGGCTCTCGCGGAACAATTTGAACGAGTGACCAACGTGCACGCCCGCTGCGAAGAGCGGGAAGGGGAACTTTTGTTTTTGCACCGGATCGAGTCGGGACGGGCTGACCGCAGTTACGGCATTCACGTGGCAGAACTGGCCGGCATGCCAAAATCGGTCATCGACCGGGCGCGGACAGTTTTGACAGAACTGGAGAGCAGGCAGCAAACGGCGGCCAGCGGACTTGACACTGGTGAACAGCTGAGTTTCTTCTTATCCGAAGATCCTGAACGTGCACGTGAACGGGAAATTGTGAGCGAATTAAAAAAGTGGGACCTGTTAAATCACACACCGTTAGAAACCGTGCAATTTATCGAGAAGTTGCAGAAGAAACTGATGCACAGTGCCATTGAAACGGAGTAACAGGACAGACATCCATGCACGGTCTTGCATTTGCCTCTCCGCTCTGCACGACACCGCACGTGCAGGGAGTACGGCTGCACACTTTTCAGAACAGAGTGTCGCGGCACAGTCCCCGTCTACACTGTATCACGCCAGTGCTTGCCATTTGCTTTCGCTGGGCCAATGGAAGGTTTGGAGCGCAACAAGTGTGAACTCGTATCTTTCTACAGGTGATTGCCACACACAAGGAGGTGTCCTACATGGGCAAGGTGCGCGTGTTGCCGGAAGAACTGGCCAACCAGATTGCCGCTGGAGAGGTTGTGGAACGTCCCGCGTCCGTCGTCAAAGAACTGGTGGAGAACGCCCTCGACGCCGGCAGTACGAAAATATCCATTACCCTTGAAGAAGGGGGAATGTCCCTCATTCGCGTCCGTGACAACGGGGACGGGATGAGTCGGGAAGACGTGGAGCGGGCCTTCATGCGGCACGCGACAAGCAAAATCTTATCAAAAAAAGATCTGTTCAGCATCCGCTCCCTCGGCTTCCGCGGCGAAGCGCTGCCCAGTATCGCCGCCGTCTCTATATTGGAGTGCCGAACGAGATCGAAGGAAGAGCACATCGGAACGTCTGTCGTTTGGAAAGGCGGGAAGAAAGAGGCCATCCAAACCGTTGCGCATCCGCAAGGGACAGATATTCAAGTCAGGCAGCTGTTTTACAATACACCGGCCCGCTTGAAGTATTTGAAAACTGTGAACACGGAAATCAGCCATGTGACGGACATTGTGAACCGTTTGGCCATGGCCTGTCCCGACGTCTCTTTCGAACTTAAACACGAAGGTCGGACGCTGTTGAAGACGTTGGGAGACGGTCGTCTCGTGCACGTCATCCAGGCGATTTACGGTCAGACTGTCGCCAAAGCGATGCTGCCGCTAAAAGCGGAACACTTGGATTTTACACTGCACGGGTTTGTGGGCAAACCGGAAATTACTCGAGCTTCGCGCCATTACATCACCTTTTTGATCAATCGTCGCTACGTGCGGAATTATCTGCTCACACAGGCGGTTTTGGATGGGTATGCCACACTGCTGCCGGTTAACCGCATGCCGATAGCTGTGTTGTGCCTCGAGATGGATCCGCAACTGGTCGACGTCAACGTCCATCCGGCCAAACTGGAAGTGAGGTTCAGCAAGGAAAAAGAACTGAGAACGTGGTTGACGGAGGTGATTCGGGAGCGATTGATGAAAGAGGTGCTCATCCCGAAAGCGCCTGTGAAAACTAGGCACGTCAACGAGGGAGAGGAACAGCAAAAGATGCAGTTTCCCCGGGAAGAAGCGTCTAAAGTGAGGGAAGCAAAAGGGCGGTACGGCGAGCTCCGAGTTCCCAGTCGTATTCCCGACTCCGTGCTCCAACACCTCCTTCCAGAAACCTCTCGAGCTGGTGATGAGCCGGAAAAGACGAAAAAACGGCGGGAAGCGGTTCAACCAAGCAACACGACTTCACCACCGCAACCTGACGTACAAAGCAATGTGTCGAAACGCCGTCTTCCCGACTTGACGCCCCTCGCCCAAGTTCACGGGACATACATCGTCGCCCAGTCGGAGGACAGTCTGTTCCTGATCGATCAACACGCGGCGCACGAGCGTGTGTACTACGAACATTTTGTGTCTGAACTGGACAGCGAAAACACGGATCGACAAGAGCTGCTGCTGCCGTTTACGATTGAGTTGACGAGTGACGAATGTGAAAAGCTAAAAGACAAGTGGACGCTTCTCGACGGCGTCGGCATCGAGCTCGAACCGTTCGGTCCCCAGTCGTACATCGTCCGGTCTCATCCATCGTGGTTTCCTGAAGGGGATGAAGAGGCACTTATCAGGGAGCTGATTGACTGGGTGTTGAAGCACGACCGTTTATCCCTCGCGGCGCTCCGCGACGAAAGTGCCAAGCAAATGGCTTGTAAGGCCGCGATTAAAGCGAACCGACATTTGCGTCGGGACGAAATGGAGTCCCTTTTATCCCGCTTAGAAGATTGTGTCAATCCGTTTACGTGTCCCCACGGGCGTCCAGTTCTCGTGGAATTCAGCACCCGTGACATAGAAAAAATGTTCAAAAGAGTGATGTGAACCATGCCCACTGGAAAACGCGTAACGTACCGTACCTTTAGCAAACGAAGTCTAGGTCGCGACCCGGAGGCGTTTTAAAAACTGTTGACAATGGGTAATAATGGGAATATCGGAGATGTCATCATCGTCACCACGTCGTATCGGGTGACAGCCGCGTTAGAAGCTGAGGCCCGGGCTTTTGCACACAAATGGGGCTGGCCTTACGTTCAACGCGCAGACCAATCGATCAACGAGTTGAGGAAACGGTACAGAGCCGATCAAATCATCGTGTTGTCACAGGAAGGGGGACGCTGGGTCGGACAGCGTGCAACGTTCAATTTTCACCCCAGCTTAGCTGTCGTGCGGATTAAGCGGTTAATGAGAGGAGACACCGACGTATTAAAAAGCGTGGCCGGGCTTAAAGCAGGGGATGCGTTCCTCGACACGACGCTCGGGTTTGGAGCTGATGCGATAACGGCGGCACACATTGTCGGAAAGAGCGGAAAAGTGATCGGCTTGGAGAGTGACCGGCGAATTGCGGCTCTCGTGGAATACGGCCTGAGGCATTTTCCGGTAGAAGAAGCGGAAGTACGACAGGCGATGCGCAAGATTCGGGTGCATCATACGGATCACTTGACGTATTTAAGCCATTGCCCCGATAACGCGTTTGACATCGTGTACTTTGACCCGATGTTCCGAACAAGTGACGAGCGCTCTCAACACATGAAGCCGTTGAGAACTCTAGCGAATCGACGTCCCATCTCGAAATGGGCAGTGGCAGAAGCGTGCCGCGTAGCGCGCAAACGGGTGGTGTTGAAAGAAAAAGTGGGAAGTGAAGAATTTGCCCGCCTCGGTTTTGAAGTGAAAAAGGAGAGACGGAACAGGGTATCTTACGGCATTATCGAACTAGGGGATTCTGATGGAGAAACATAAACTACTCGTCATCGTTGGACCGACAGCAGTGGGTAAAACAGCGTTGAGTCTCGTTCTCGCCAAACAGTTTGACGGCGAAATCGTGTCCGGAGATTCGATGCAAGTGTACCGGGGGATGGACATCGGAACGGCGAAAGTATCACGTGCTGAACGGCAGGAAGTGCCCCATCACCTCATTGACATCGTCGATCCGGACTACCCGTTCTCTGTCGCCGAGTTTCAGGCGCGCGCCAAGCAAGCGATTGAGGACATTGCGAGTCGGGGGCGGCTCCCGATTCTCGTGGGGGAACGGGGCTGTACATACAGTCGGTAACGCACGGCTACCAGTTTTCTGAGGCAGAGGCTGATGAAAAGATTCGCGCCCGATGGCGAAAGTATGCAGAACAGCACGGTCGTCGAGCGTTGCACGACGCTTTAAAGCGGGTCGATCCGGAGTCGGCGGACCGCTTGCACCCGAACGACGTCCGCCGTATGATTCGCGCTTTGGAAATTGTGGAACGGACGGGCAAAACGATGACCGAAATTCACCGGGAGCAAAAACGTGAATCGCCGTACGACATCGTATGGATCGGGCTCACGATGGAGCGAGGCGTCTTGTACGAACGGATCAACCAGCGTGTGGATCAGATGGTAGAACAAGGAATGGTAGAAGAAGTTCGGAAACTGAAACAAAAAGGTTACACGTTAGACCTTGTATCCATGCAAGGTTTAGGGTATAAAGAAATTATGATGGCATTGGAAGGGGTGTGGAGTCTAGAAGAGGCGGTATATCATATCAAGAGGAACACCCGCCGCTTTGCCAAAAGACAGTTGTCCTGGTTCCGGCGAATAAGCGAGATTTGCTGGTGGGATATGACAAACGAAGCGGAACGTGGAAAGAAAGTGGAAGACATTAGCCATTTTGTTGCAGGAAAGTTGACAGGTCGTGCAGAATAGAATGGTAGACCAAACATAAAGATACATAGGAGGTTCTCACCTTGAAACAGTCGATTAACATTCAGGACACGTTTTTGAACCAAATCCGAAAAGAATCTGTTCCGGTCATTATTCACTTAGTGAACGGATTTCAAATGCGAGGGATTATAAGAGGGTTTGACAATTTTACCGTCGTGATTGAGAGCGAAGGCAAACAACAAATGATTTATAAACACGCCATCTCCACATTTACACCGAGTCGCCCGGTGTCACTGGTGCAAGAAGATAGCAGCGACGAGTAGGCGTTAAGGCGTCACCTCCTTTTGGGCTCTTGCGTATAGTAAGGTGAAGTCCATATTGGGAGGTGAACACCACGTGACACAGCGGGTGATTACACGTGAGCAGCATCGGATTCAAGTCGTGTTGCAGCAATCCGAGGGAGCAAAAATGGTGACACATCGGGACGATGCTGCTGTCGCTACATCGTTGACGGACACACACCACGTCCCGAAGGAAGATCACATCCTCCAAACCTGTTTGGGCGAGTTAAATCGCCTCGTCGGGTTAAAAAACATTAAACACGTTGTGTACGAGATATACGCGTTATTAAAAATAGGCAGACAGAGAGAGCTGGTCGGTTTGCCCAGCGAACATCAAATGTTGCACATGGTGTTCAAGGGCAATCCAGGTACGGGAAAAACGACAGTCGCACGCATTCTCGGACGTTTGTTCCGCGAGATGGGTGTGTTGTCAGAAGGGCATTTGATTGAAGTGGAGCGTGCCGACCTCGTCGGTGAATACATCGGCCACACCGCACAGCGGACGCGGGAGTGGGTGAAAAAGGCGATGGGCGGCATACTGTTCATCGATGAAGCTTACTCCCTCGCCCGGGGGGGTGAAAAAGACTTTGGCCGAGAAGCCGTTGACACCCTCGTGAAAGCCATGGAAGATTACAAAAACGAGTTTATCTTAATACTCGCGGGCTACCCGCAGGAAATGGAATATTTCCTGTCTTCCAATCCGGGGTTGCCGTCACGTTTCCCGATTCAAATGTCTTTTCCCGACTACACCGTGAACGAACTGTTGGAAATTGCCGATTCCATGCTTAAGGAACGACAGTATTGCCTGGCCCCGCAAGCTAAGCAAAAGTTGCGGGAGTTCTTGTTAAAAAAGGACAGCAGTCCGTTCCGGCACACCTTCGGCAATGCGCGGGAAGTTCGAAACGTGGTGGAAAAGGCGATCCGCCGTCAGGCTTGCCGCCTTTTCCAGATGCCTCAGCCGACGCGGGAGCAACTGATGCAAATCGAAGCTCAAGACTTTGAGTTTTCAAGCGATCGCCCGTACCTCGGTTAACCTTTGCCGCCAAATGGCGGTTTCTTTTGTAAAACGGTTCAGGAGCGAAGGAGAAAAACTGGATGGATGTATCCCTATCGACGGAAACGAGACACTTTTCTTACGGCGGCGGTCGTCGTATACACATTGTGCAGGAAGACTGTATCCGTTTTTTGCAATTGCTCGACGACGCCTCCGTCGACGTCATCGTCACGGACCCGGCCTATTCGGGCATGAACAGCCAATTACAGCTCGGGCACGGGCGAATCGTCGGCCAGTATAAAGACAAGGGGACGGCAGAAGGAAAGTGGTTCACCGAGTTTGAGGACAGTGAAGAGAATTACGTTCGGTTTTTAAAAGAATGTAGGCGTGTGTTAAAAAAGGAGACAGGCCATCTGTACATTATGTTCGATTCCTTCTCCCTTTTGTCCCTCGGTCATTTAGTCAGATTGTACTTTGATGTCAAAAACGTCATTACGTGGGATAAAGTGAACATGGGGATGGGGCACTACTTTCGGAGAAGGCACGAGTTCATCATCTTTGCCACCAACGGGAACAATCGCAACATCCGCCACCGCTCTTTTCCTGATGTGTGGCGGTTTAAACGCATCCACAACGCCCGCTATCCGACACAAAAACCGGTCGAACTGTTTCAAGCGATGCTGTACGCCAGCGCACAGGAGAATTTCACCGTTTGTGACCCTTTTGTGGGCAGCGGCAGTTCCGCCATTGCCGCGATAAAGCACAACTGTCACTTCATTGGCTGCGACATTTCTCGCAAGGCGGTGGACACGTCGGCAGAGCGCATCGCGCATCACATCAAATACGGTCAAGACCCCCTTCAGACCAAGCCGGCCAGCCTCCCGGAGGAAAAAGTGTTCTGGGAAAGGGGACGTAAGCCCCGGAAGTAGAGGACAGGGAGTGGCATACGAGTACCGTCAGATTTTTTAGTAGAAGGAGACACGTATGGAACGATCGCGCGCAGCACTCACCCGACTCGTGAACGAGGCGGAACAGCGACTACAGCCGGTTTATCTGCGAATTGCAGAACGGGTGGAATACAATCAAAAGCGCGTTCTCCAAGCGTTTCAAGACGCGAACGTGCAGGAGCATCATTTTCATGAATCGACCGGTTACGGTTACGACGACAGCGGGCGGGATGCTTTGGAGGCGGTGTACGCCCGTGTGTTTCACACGGAAGCCGCTATCGTCCGCCCTCACATTACGTCAGGAACGCATGCCATTGCAGCTTGCCTGTTCGGCATTTTGCGACCGGGGGATAAGCTGTTGTACATTACAGGCAAGCCGTATGACACACTGGAGGACGTCATCGGGTCACACGGCGGGGGAAACGGTTCGTTAGCCGACTTCAACATCGGCTATGAACACGTTCCCCTCAAACATAACGCCCCCGACTGGGAGCGCATTGCGAGCCGATTGGACGACAAGACGAAATGCGTCGCCATTCAGCGGTCCCGCGGTTACAGCAGACGTCCGTCATTTACGGTTCAAGAGATTGCGGACATGGTGCAATTCGTAAAGGGGATCAAACGAGATGTGGTCGTCTTTGTCGACAACTGCTACGGCGAGTTTGTGGAGACGGCGGAGCCGACGGAGCACGGTGTCGACATTATGGCTGGTTCCCTGATTAAAAATCCTGGCGGCGGTTTCGCCAAATCGGGCGGTTACATCGTTGGGAAGGAGTCACTGTTGGAACAAGTGGGCGGGCGCCTGACGGCCCCGGGTGTCAGCACGGAAGGCGGAGCGATGTACGGGTACACGCGGGACTACTTCCAAGGTTTTTTTGTCGCGCCGCACGTCGTCGGCGAAGCGCTGAAAGGCGCTGTCCTGGCCGCTTCCGTCTTGGAAGAACTCGGATTTCGCACGAGTCCGAAGTGGAATGAGGACCGGACCGATGTGATTCAACAAATCGATTTTGAGTCTCCGGAACTTCTCATCGCCTTTTGTCAAGGGATTCAAGCCGCCTCACCCGTCGACTCCCGCGTCTTGCCGGAACCCGGTCCAATGCCCGGTTACGAAGTCCCGGTCATTATGGCGGCTGGAACGTTTGTGCAAGGGGCGAGCATTGAGTTGTCCGCAGACGGGCCCCTCAGACCGCCGTACACCGGTTTTATGCAAGGCGGACTGACCTACTCCCACGTCAAAATTGCCCTCATCTCTGCGCTGGACAGAATGATGTCTACCGGGTTGTTGCTTTAAGCGCTACGCATATCGTGTTAGAACATTGATTCTTCCGTACCAAAACGAAAAACATTGTACCGAGCCCCGACCTGACCTCGATCACAGGATGCGGGTTAGAAAGCGGAACAGGATTGGGCATGCGTCGATGTTCGTTTCAAACGGCACATGACCCTAGACGAGTGCATAAAATATCTAACAGTTCTGTGAGAAGGGAATGACAAAAATGTACCACTTATCTCACCCGCATCCACTTCCCCACTACTGTTATTTTGTTCCAACGTATGACTGGAGAGGACGGCGCCCTTGTTGGAACATTCCTCGTGAGACAATGCGTCGCAGAATTCCTTTAAGGGATTATGGATCTCAACCGTTTGTCGTGAATATTGACGAGGCTGCGAAGCAAAACAACACATTCCGCACAGCTTTGTGGACTGGAAAGCATTTGCAAGTGACGTTAATGAGTATCGATGTTGGGGAAGACATCGGTTTAGAAGTTCACCCCCATGTTGATCAATTTTTACGCATTGAAGAGGGGCAGGGGTTAGTAAAAATGGGGGATACGAAGGATCATTTAGATTTTGAAGAATGGGTAGGCGACGATTATGCGATTGTGGTTCCTGCTGGAAAATGGCACAATATTATCAATACCGGAAGCAGGCCGCTTAAGCTTTACTCGATATATGCGCCGCCTGAGCATCCATTTGGTACAGTTCATGAAACGAAAGCAGATGCCATGGCTGCTAAAGGCGGTGGATATTAAACGAATTAAAGCGCAACAATAAAGAAGCCATGCAAAAGATGCCGACCGGATCTAAATATAAAAATGTACGACCCGTTTGAATCTGTTTTGGATGATACTATGTGGTTGATAAAAAATAATTATGTTCAAAACATGTCTTTACATGAAATTGCACCGAAGGTAGGAGTTAGTCGTCTCTTAACGACGGTCATTAATTGTACGGAGATCGGTTATCAAATAGGGTATCAAAGCACCTCTAGCTTTTATAACGCGTTTAAACGAAATACAGGACTTTCACCAGGTCAATTTCGTGGAAATACTGAAAATCAGGAACTCGACGTTGTTGGACATAAATTTCAATTTTGAACTGTGTCGAATGAATGGTGGAATGGAATTGTAGAGGAGCGTTGCAGATTAGTTGCAAAAAAGGACAGTTACGATAGACAAATAATCGGTAACTGTCCTTTTCGAATGGTGTTTAGTTGATGATACTTTTTATATTGTCCAGAGTCGGCCCGCCACGACTTTATACCCCATCCCTGAAGCAAATGATCAAGAAAACCACGTCTATGTATCTGTCGGCCACCAGCAAATGATGACGATCCTATGAAGCCGTTAGGACTTTCTTTCTACCTGTTAACAACGAACGCTCCTATGCGTACAGCTGGTGGCAGGTTGTTTGTTGATGTCGCACGTCAATTGGCTTCACCTGTCAGCAGAGAAAATGTATTAATTACCCTAGGACAATCCGATCCGCTCATAAAAGACGCCCTGATGACCATCATCATGCGGGGAGATTTTATAAAATCGTCACCGGACGATTCAAATTGACCTGCAAGGTATGGATGGCGATTACGGCTGCGATGGATACTTCAAAGTGGATCAATGAAAATATGGAGAAATGGTTAGGTGAAAAAAAGCGCAGCAGACACGCTTACTCAATCTGTGCCAAACAATATGACTTCGGAAATGGGACTGGCGTTATTGGATGTCGCCGATGCGATCCGTCCTTATCCGGAAGTCATTAAGTATTTACAACATGTAAAAGATGAACACTTTTTGGATGAACTGGTCAAGTTTGTTGGTGGACAGAAAACCGAGACGCTATCTATGATTTTCTCAAGAAATACGGCATGCGATGTAGCGGAGAAATCGATATTACGAAACCTCGTTGGAGCGAACAACCAATGACACTTGTCCCCATGATTCTCAGTAACATCAAAAACTTTGAGCCCAATGCCAGCCATCGGCAATTTGAGCAAGGACGACGCGTTGCTTTGAAAAAAGAACAAGAATTACTGGATCGATTAAAGCTATTAACGGATGGTGAACAAAAAGTCAAAAAGACTACCAGCCGTTGTCGGGGTGGAAAATGCTACGATGCTGATCAAGGATGGTCGAAGGATCAGGGTGAATGGAACAGAAAGGTATTTAGAATATCTTTTACATCTAAACCTATGCCGATTCAACGTTTGATAAAGTCTTCCTCACTTTTCAGCTGATGCTTGGTAAAACACGCATAGATTAGCAATGGACAAGATCTCCACGAATTCCGTAAGTCAGGAATGGTGACTGGATACACAAATAGCTACAACACGTTTCACTCCTGTTTTTGCTGTTTGTGTTCTAACAGCACTTGTGAACACAATAGGGTATAAGGATATGAGGAGTTGATTGTTTTTGCGTAAAGGCACTCTAATCAGTTTAGCATTTATTGTGACGATGGGCATGGTGTTGGCAGCTTGTGGAGGTGCGACTGATAACAGCGGAGAAAACAGTACTGAAGAAACAAATAACAACAATGACCAAGATGCGGAAGACGGGAACGGGACCATAACGTTGGTTTACGATAACTGGGCTGACCAAATCGCCAGTAGCCATGTACTTAAGAAAGCAATGGAAGATCGAGGATTTACGGTTGAATTGACAACTGCCACCATTTCCGCGTCGTGGGCTGGCGTAGCGGATGGAAGTGCTGATGTGTTGCTGGCCGCTTGGCTGCCGATCACCCATAATGAGTACTATGAACGGTTCAAAGACCAACTTGTTGATTTAGGGCCGAACACCGAAGGCGCAAAAATCGGCCTTGTGGTACCGGAATATGTCACGATTGATTCCATTGAAGAATTGAACCATAACGCAGACAAATTTAACAACCAAATTGTCGGAGTTGAACCTGGAGCCGGCATCATGCAGAGATCGGAAAAAGCGACGGACGAGTACGGTCTTGAACTTGAATTAATGACAAGTTCTGAAGCTGGTATGATGTCGGAGTTGCAGCGAAATTACGACAGTGAAGAGTGGATTGTCGTAACGGGTTGGACTCCACACTGGAAATTTGCAAAGTTCGATCTGAAGTTTTTGGAGGATCCGCAAGGTGTGTTCGGAGAAACCGAAGAGATTCATACAATCGTTCGGCAAGGCCTTGAAGATGACAATCCGGGGGCTTACAAAGTGTTAGATAACTTCCACTGGACTCTCGATGATATGAACGAAGTTATGGTTGATATGGAAGACGGAATGGAGCCGGAAGAAGCGGCTGCCAAGTGGGTGGAAAACAATCAGGATCAAGTGGAAGAATGGTTTGTTGAATAATCGTAATTCTAGGACGGGAAGGCGTTAATTTGCGTCATCCCGTCCGAATCAAAGATAGGAGTTAAGGCTCCTCACTTTTTTGTGGAACACTTCCATACATATCGTTTCCATGAAAAGAACCGGTTGAATGCTACCCGCAACGGTCGAAATGGGGAACGGGATCATCATGTCAAGCGTTGCGGCTGCAGGTGGCGAAACCCGATTCATCTCCTACATGTGGAATATTTTAGTTGCGTTTGCAAAGAAGGAGAGACGTTCCACTTAAGAAGATTTCCCAAATAGAGGAGAATGTTCGTGGTGAAGTTTGGGATGCACTGCGTTTGGATGTGTTAGCGAAAGTGTAGTCAGCTTTAGATAGTGAAACAGGTGAGGGCTATTCTGCTCAAATGGGTCAGAAAATCGTTTATCACACGTTAAAAATGTTATAATGATTAACATCATTTCAGCAGTGATGTCCATTCGACGTAGTGGAAATGACAGTAGAGGGAGGAGGTCAAGGTGTGACGGTTTTGTTGTGGATCGTTGTTGCTGTTTTACTCTTGCTCGGGTTTGCTGGTCTTGTCGTGCCGGTTCTTCCCGACGCGCTGCTCCTTCTTGCCGGCTTTCTCGTCTACCATTTTTTCATTAACGGTGACGTGTTGACCGCATCTTTCTGGTGGACGGCAGGAATTCTCACAGTTGTCGTCATCGCCGTTGATTACATAGCAAGCGGGATGGGTGCGCAAAAATACGGAGCTTCGAAATGGTCAGTGGTCAGTGCTGCATTAGGCGTTGTCATTTTTCCTTTTATCCTGGGACCTATTGGACTCATCGTCGGGCCGTTTCTGGCCGTGGTCGTTACCGAATGGTTGCTGAGAAAAACGCTTGTCGACTCACTTAAAATTGGCTTGGGCACCATTGCAGGATTTTTGGGAGGAATTCTCGTAAAAGGGTTGATCATGTGCGCCCTCGTCGTTTGGTTCTTGTGGCGTGCCCTTGGATGAGGGATTGTTTGATGTTTTCCGTGATGCATTTGAGGATACATTCATTTTTTGGAAGGGAGCCGGTATATGGGAAAATTGAGTCGAGACGACATTTTAAAGTCAGTGGAAGAAAACGATGTACGGTATATCCGCCTCATGTTTACAGACTTGTTAGGCAGGGTTAAAAACGTCGAGATTCCACGCCGTCAGCTGACGAAGGCTTTGGACAACAAATTAATGTTTGACGGGTCTTCTATTGAAGGATTCGTGCGCATCGAAGAATCTGATATGTATTTACATCCGGATCCGAACAGTTGGGTCATCTTCCCGTGGGATGCGAACGGAGGAAAAGTAGCCGGTCTCATATGTGACGTTTACACACCGGACGGCCAACCGTTTGCAGGAGATCCGCGCAGTATTTTAAAAAAAGTGTTGAAAGAAGCGAACGATCTAGGGTTTACGGCGTTTAACGTCGGGCCGGAACCGGAGTTTTTCTTGTTTAAAACCGATGAATCCGGCAATCCGACCCTGGATTTGAACGACAGAGGCGGCTACTTCGACTTGGCCCCAGTGGACTTGGGAGAAAACTGCCGCCGCGACATTGTGCTGACATTGGATCAAATGGGGTTTAAAATGGAAGCCTCGCACCACGAAGTGGCCCCGGGTCAGCACGAGATAGACTTCCAATACGCAGATGCCGTCCAGACGGCTGACAACATTCAATTGTTCGAACTCGTCGTCAGAAACGTTTCCCGGCGCCACGGGTTGCACGCTACCTTTATGCCTAAACCGCTGCACGGCGTGAACGGGTCCGGGATGCACACACACCAGTCGCTGTTCCGCGGTTCTGAAAACGCCTTTTACGATGAACATGACGAGAACGGGTTGAGCGAGATCGCCCGCCAGTACATCGCCGGGTTGTTGAAACACGCCCGCGCCTGGGTGGCGATTACGAATCCGCTCGTCAATTCGTACAAGCGATTGGTGCCAGGTTACGAAGCACCGGTTTACGTTGCCTGGTCGTTTCAGAACCGCAGCCCTTTGATCCGCATTCCGGCTTCGCGCGGACTGAGCACACGCGTAGAAGTGCGCTGCCCCGATCCATCGACTAATCCTTATTTAGCGTTGGCCGTGATGCTAAAAGCCGGCTTGGATGGAATAAAAAATAAGCTGATAGCACCGGACCCGATCGATCGCAACATTTACATGATGGAGGAATCAGATCGGATTAATGAAGGCATTGAAGTATTGCCGTCCTCATTACATGAAGCGTTAGAGGAATTGAAACAAAATCCTGTTATTTGCGACGCTCTAGGTGAGCACGCTCTGAAACATTTCCTCGAAGCGAAAGAAATTGAATGGGACATGTTTCGCACGCAAGTTCACCCGTGGGAGCGAGAGCAGTACTTGCAAAATTATTAAGATCGTCCGGGCATTCAATTTTGCCAGCTTCTTGTACTGGAGAAGGTGTTACGGCAACCAGTGTAATTGGCTGAGCCATGAGGCTTAAAGAGAAAGATTTGACGTTCAAACGGTGAGTGTCAAAAGCGCAGATGATGACGTACCGATAACGGAGGGGGGCGCCCCCTTTTTTTCGTCTCAGTGTGCAGATATGAATTTTACAATCAAACAACCATTTGACTATTTTACTTTTCAGATATACACTTTTAGCTGTAGTCATTGTGTTGAGCTACAGGGGAGATGAGACTGTTGGAAAGACAGCACGATCAGCATACCTACAGGTTGGCTAATCTGTCTTGCGCCGATTGTGCCGCCAAATTTGAGGAAAAAGTGAAGCAATCGAGTGGCGTTGTCGATGCTAAAGTTAATTTCGGCGCATCCAAATTGACAGTCGTCGGCAGGCCCTTAAGTATTGAAGAAGTGGAGACGTTGGGCGCCTTTGACAACATCAAGGTAGCCGTTGAAGAGGAGAGGGAAACACCTTTCTGGAAAAAGAGCCGAGCCATTGGGCTCATCGCTTTTTCACTGTTGCTCATGATCGCCGCATTTTGGTGTCAAATGCTGGGAACTTCTGCAGCACTGTACATCAGTCTGTATGTTGCAGCTACCGCCCTAGGGGGGTGGGAAACGTTTAAAAAGGGTATCCCCAGTTTGTTGCGACTGGACTTCAATATGAACACTCTGATGGCGGTAGCGGTGAGTGGAGCACTGGCGATCGGCTATTGGGCCGAGGCTGCTGTCGTGGCCTTTTTGTTCGGCGTGAGTGAATCACTGGAAGCCTTCAGCATGGAACGGGCCCGCCGCTCCATCCGTTCCTTGATGGAGATGGCCCCTAGACGGGCGAGTATCCGTCGAAACGGCGTGGAACAGGTCACGAACGTGGAAGACGTACGAGTCGGGGATACGATGATTGTCCGTCCGGGAGAGAAAATCGCTATGGACGGAAAAATCGTCAAAGGACAGACTGCCGTCAACGAGGCGCCCATCACCGGCGAATCGGTACCGGTAGACAAGGAACCAGGGGATGAGGTGTTTGCTGGATCGTTGAACACATCTGGGGCGATTGAGGTTGAAGTGACAAAATTAACAGAGGATACGACTCTGTCAAAAATGATTACGTTAGTGGAAGAGGCGCAGGAGCAGCGTGCCCCCTCCCAAAAATTCGTCGATCGTTTTGCCAAAGTGTACACACCGGCGGTGATGGCGTTGGCTGTGGGCATCGGCCTCTTTCCGCCGCTATTGTTCGGAGCTCCCTGGCAGCCT
The DNA here is from genome assembly GCF_002005165.1 of Novibacillus thermophilus. Taxonomy (NCBI): domain Bacteria; kingdom Bacillati; phylum Bacillota; class Bacilli; order Caryophanales; family Thermoactinomycetaceae; genus Novibacillus; species Novibacillus thermophilus. The sequence continues at coordinate 3,001,084 of NZ_CP019699.1, read as the reverse complement.
TGGATTTACAATGCCTTGGCACTGTTGATCGTGGCGTGTCCATGTGCCTTGGTCGTCTCGACCCCGGTGGCCATCGTCTCTGCCCTTGGCAACGCGGCGCGAAACGGTGTCTTGATCAAAGGAGGCATTCACCTGGAGAACGTAGGGGGGCTCCGAGGCATCGCCTTTGACAAAACGGGGACGCTAACCGAGGGGAGACCGGCTGTCTCCGATATCGTACCGCTTAAAGGTCGAGGCGAAGATGACGTGTTAACACTGGCTGCAAGCATTGAACAACTGTCGGAACACCCGCTGGCGGAAGCCGTCGTACGCGCAGCGAGGGAGCGAAACCTTCCCCTAAAAGAGGCAAAAGATTTCGAGGCGATTCCCGGAAAGGGCGCCCAAGCGAGAGTAGGCGGGAGGGTGTACCGGATGGGCAACCGTCGCCTGTTTGAAGAAGAGCTTTTCAAAACGGCTGCTGCGGAAAACCAGATTCAGAAGCTCCGCCAGGAAGGGAAAACGGTTATGGTGCTGGGGGACGGTCATGAACTTATCGCGATTATCGCCGTGGCTGATCGGATTCGGGAGACGAGCCGTAACACTTTGCGTGAGTTGAAGCGAATCGGCGTTGAAAAAACAGTGATGCTCACAGGCGACGACCGTTTGACTGCCCAAGCTTTCGCTCGTGAAGTCGGCGTTGACGACGTTCGATCAGAACTTCTGCCACAAGAAAAAGTAGCGGCGATTCAGGAGCTGAAGAAACGCTACGACCGAATCGCCATGGTTGGAGACGGGATCAACGATGCACCCGCATTGGCTGCCGCGACGTCGGGAATCGCCATGGGGGGTGCTGGATCGGACACGACGTTAGAAACGGCGGACATCGTTTTGATGGCAGACGATTTATCAAGACTGCCCTTCACAATTCGCCTCAGCCGCTCTGCCTTACGAGTGATCAAACAAAATATCACGTCGTCCCTCGTCATCAAGGCGGTGGCCACGGTTATGGCGTTTCCCGGTTGGTTGACCTTGTGGCTAGCCATTCTCGCCGATATGGGGGCGACTTTGCTCGTCACAGCTAACGGCATGCGGTTACTGCGCATCCAACCTGGAAAGCGTAAGGGCGTTCATTGAATTGTGCGCATCAGCCCCGTCACTTTTCCTAAAATGGTGACATTGGACAGAATAATCGGCTCCATCATGTCATTTTCCGGTTGCAAGCGAACGCGGTTCTGCTCTTTGTAAAAACGCTTCACTGTCGCTTCATCGTCTTCCGTCATGGCTACGACGATTTCTCCGTTGTTGGCTGTCCGTTGTTTTTTAACAATGACGTAATCCCCGTCGTGTATCCCCGCATTGATCATACTGTCGCCTTGTACTCGAAGTAAAAACGAACTGTTCTCCTCGCCGACCATCCTTTTCGGGAGGGGGTAGTAGTCTTCAATGTTTTCAATTGCCGTAATCGGCTGCCCGGCTGTCACTTTTCCGAGTAACGGCACATTGACAGTTTCCACATCGTATTCCGAAGTGGGGTCGTGTTCCAACAATTCGATAGCACGGGGTTTTGTCGGATCGCGGCGAATGAGCCCTTTTTTTTCTAAACGCGACAAATGCCCGTGAACAGTAGAGCTTGACTTGAGGCCGACGGCCTCCCCGATTTCCCGGACAGACGGGGGATACCCTTTTTCTTTTACTTGGAGACGGATAAAATTGATAATCGCTTCTTGGCGTTGTGACAATTTTGTCATGACTTCGTTTCACCCCTCGCTGAGACACCGCAATTTTCTTTCATTATAACAGTCAAGCGTGCGAAATACAAACATAGGTTCGAAAAAAATGTTGACAGAACATTTGTTCTAGATATAATGAAAGTGAATAGAACAAATGTTTGGGGGTCGGGTGATGAAAACGTTGGCGATGTCTGTCGGTTCCATTTTCTTTCTGTTGTTTGTCAGTTCTACCTATTTGTCAGAGCCGGCTGATGAGACCGAACCTATCGAAGTGGTGATAAACGAGGGGGACACGCTGTGGCAAATCGCGCAGAAGTATTACGGTGAATCTCGTGACATTCGAGCGGTAATTGAGGAAATTAAAGTGTACAACGAACTGAACGATGCCACGATCCGTCCGGGCGACACGCTGCTCCTGCCTCGGTAACGGTTCATCGAATCGCTCGTTTTACGATGATGGCGCCTCCCCCCATAGCCGCTCGACCTGAAACAGATTGGACTTCCGGGCAAATGTCCAACGGTTTTAAAACAACTGGTCGAGATGGTCAAGGGCCTGGTCTTTTTCCGTATTGATGACGTGTGTGTATATTTCAGTCGTTTTGATGCTGGAGTGCCCTAAAATTTCTTGCACGACCCGCAAGTTTTCCCCGTTTTTTAATAGAAGTGTCGCTAATGTGTGCCGCAGCTTATGGGGGGAAATGCGGGCGGCTTTCGGCGGCAGCTTGGCTACTTGCACGTACTTTTTAACGATCTCATACACGGCTTTGCGGCTTATGCGGTGACCGAAACGGTTGACAAACAGCGCTTCCTCTCCAGTAGTTCTCACCAATTTCTCCCGGTCGGGGAAGTAATTCTCCAGGGCCTCTTTTGCGGTTCGATTCAATTTGAGCACCCGCTCTTGATTCCCTTTGCCGATCACAGTGACGTGGACTGTTCCGTTTGTCGATTGAAGGCTATAACGGTTCAAATGTACGAGCTCCGATACGCGCATACCTGTGTTGAGGAGTACGAGCATAATGGCCCGGTCACGACTGGCCAATTCTTTTCTGTAACGCCTGTCTGTCTCGTTTTGACCGTAGTAATCCGTAACGGCGCCGATTAAGCGCTTGGCTTCTTCAGCCGTAAGAAATACCGGAGCGCGACTGCGGCGGCTCTGTTTCAGCGAGGTGTCTTCGTACTCGCGCATAGGATCGTGTGCAATGTAGTTGTTTTTTTGTAAATAGCGGTAAAGTGAGCGGAGTGACGCCCGTTTTCTCGCTTTGCCGCTGTGGGTGTTCTCCCGGTAGTGGGTGCGTTGAATCTTTCTTTCTGTCTTTTCCCCCGTTCTCGGGTCGATGTGCGATGTGGTCAGGTTGAGTTTCCGTTCGTACCCGTTCTCAACGTAGCGAAAAAAACGTTTGATGTCGTGTGCCGTCACACCTTCAAACGAAATGTCGTGCTCTTTCAAATATGTCAAAAAAAGGTCAAAGTCGTACGCGTAATTCACAATCGTTTGGTTGGATCTTTCCGCGCTGATCATGTCGTGCAGAAAGTCTTGAACGGGGAGGGGAAAGCGGCTGATGACGCGGTTGACACTTTCCGGCAAACGCCGGGAAAAAGGGTGTTGAGGCATAGGTTCACTTCTCCTCCGTCAGCCCGATTGAACGAATCAAGCCAATCTATTTCCAGCATACCGGGAACTGAGAACTTTCTCAAGGCACTACGCGTTTTGAATTTTCTGTTCGTCTGCAGTGAGCGTCCACAATTTAACACTCAAGTTGAGCAAAAACAAGTCGTCTGCGTTGACGAGGGAGCGGTTGGTCAGCGATTCGATTTTTCTTAAGCGGTAGAGCAGCGACTGGCGGTGCAGATTGAGTGCTCTGGCCGTCCGGCTGACATTTCCGTGATGCCGCACGTAAGCGTTCAACGTGTCGATTAGATCCATGCCCGGCTTTTGCCGATCGTAATCCACCAGTTTACCGATCGTCGACGTCACAATGTCCTTTAAGTCTTGGTTGTCCTTCAAGCACATGAGGGCCCGATAGACACTCGTGTCTTCGTGTGTGCTGCGGGTACCAGATCCCCTTTGACGGCGACCGATGTCCAAAGTAACTCGGGCTTCGCTGTAGCTGTGGTGGAAGGAGCGAACACCAGCCCGGCTGTCGCCGATCCCCCAGGACATGACGGCTCCCGGTAACAGGCTTTTCACTTCGTTTTCTATGAGATCGAGGAAGTAGTTGACCTCATCTATAAAATTTTGTTGCGGGCATTCTAAAAAAATGACGAAGAGCCCGTCTTGGCACGTCGTCATCGTCTCGAGATTGACTGTGTTGCCGATGTGGTGAATCTGTTCTTCGGTGTAGCGCATAATGTTGTGCCTCCAGTGCTCGTACGACACGTCGTCGGAAGGGTGTCGTTCGTAAAGTTGGCGTAAGTTTTCAATTAACCCGACAGTGCAGACATAGGGCAGCGTCACTTTGTAGCCTAGCGCTTTTGCCCGGGAGAGGACGGCCTCCCACGACGGGGTTTCGCCTTTTGCGAGATTCCAGACGAAATCGTCCCTTAACCGCATTTCCGCTTCTTGGACGGCGTGTTCCCGGGAGAACCAGAGTGCCGTCGCCATCGAAGCGTAATCGAGGACGATGGAATTATCAGGTTGTAAAAAGTTTTCTGCTGTCACATCGGAGGGCAAAGGAATGATCATGTACCCGACAATTTTTCCCGACGACCGGATGACAACTTGAATGGCCGATTCTCGGGCGACACGGAGACATCGGATGTCTGAATGGGAGAGGTGCTGGGGCGTTCGAACGGGGACCCCTTTCGGTATTTTTGGTTCGGACTGGATCAAGCGCTGCCACTTTTTTCGGAAAGCGCCGATGCGTCGGCTCTCACCGTACACGTGGCCCCGGTGGTCGACAATCAGCAGGGGGTGCCCGAGTTCTTGATGGACGACCTCGGCGATCTTGGACAGGTGTGCGCCCTGCAAAATGAGACTAAACAGGCGTTGTTGAACATCTTCAGAGCGTTTGAACACTTTGTGCCGCCGGCTGTTCATCTCGTTTAAGACGGCTTCGATAATGGCTGAAAAGCGAACCTTCCAAGGCACTTCGATGATGGGAAAATGGTGGGAATCGGCAAAGGCGACAGCGTTTTCGGGAATGTCGTAAATGTAGCGGCCTGTTGAGATGGCGAGAGCAGCCGCACCAGAGTTGTAAATGTCTTTCACAAATTGTAAAAACAGCGCTTGATCGTGTCCGCATCCGATGGCTGTACTCAGCACGAGTTCGTGTTGCCCCACGAAGTCTTCGACAGGAACTTCAATCACGGAAACCCATTTGACGAGACGACTGTTTAAGCCACCGCTCCCAGAACGGACAACGGCGTGTTGCATAATGTCTAAATTCATCACATCTTCTACAGTGAGCAGCACGTTTCGCTTCACCTCACGTTAGATGATTGGTGGATGAGCTGTACTGTTGGGTGACGCGTAACAGAGTGGACAGATCCACATTGTTGCCGCTGACGATGACGGCGATGTTTTCCCCGGGATCAACTTTTAGTTTTTGTTCCATGACAGCGGCTAAGCCTACCGCTGCCGCTCCTTCTACTCCCATTCGGTGGGCCTCGAGCATGTATGCCATTCCGGCTGCGATGGATGGCTCCGAGACGAGGAGGATTTCATCTGCCAGCTGTTGCACCATCGACAATGTAAAGCGGTTGTCCAGGCCAATGCCGCCTAAAAGGCTGTCGGCCAATGTTTCTTTTTCTTCCAGGATCACTGGTTTGCCTGCTTGAATGCTTTCATACATGACAGCACCGCGCTCGACGGACACTCCGACGACGCGAATGCGGGGATTGTTCGCTTTCAGTGCGAGGCCGATTCCCGACAACAACCCGCCGCCGGATAAAGGAATGACCACTGTCTCAACGTGTGGTAAGTCTTCCATCAACTCTAACCCGATCGTCCCTTGACCGGCAATGACGGAAGGGTCGTCAAAAGGTTTGATGACCGTCAGTCCCTCTCGTTCCAATTGGGAACAAAACGCCTCAGCGTCGTCTTGACTGTCGAAGTCATTGCGGATTTCAACACCGTAGCGTCGAATGGCGTCAAGTTTGGCTTTGGGAACGCGATGAGAAACGCAAATGACGGCTTTCATGTCCAGATGGCGGGCAATGGAGGAGACGGCCAGTGCGTGATTGCCGGTGGAAAATGTTGTGACGCCGCGGGATTGTTCAGCTTGAGAGAGACTCAGTATTTTGTTTGCAGCGCCCCTGACTTTAAAAGACCCTGTTGGTTGCACGTTCTCCAATTTCAGGAAAACGTTCGCTTTGGTCTGTTCTGATAAAACTGGAGAACGGATGAGAGGTGTCTTGTTCACATAAGGCGTGATGCGGGCTCGTGCCTCCCAGACGCGATTCACGTCCATCACTGCTTTCACCTCTTTCCTTTAAGCGCTTACAGTTTAATATGGACAGTATAAAACGGGACAGCTCATATCGTCAACCGAATGTAAAAAACGATCACTCAAATGATATTATCCGACTTTTCGCTAAAGTAAAATTGTATAGACGGAGCTCAAAAAGTTCATACACTTTGGCAGTAGACCTTTTGGAAGGGGTTTATGTATGCTCAAAGTAGCTGATGATACCGCTGTCACTCAGTGAAAAAACGGCTGTAAGGGAGGTAAAGTAATACGATGTTGGCGTTTGAAATTTCAGAGTACGAAGAAAGGATTCAAAAAGTCAAAGCGCGTATGGATGCGGAAGGGATCGAGGTGTTGTTGGTCACCGATCCAGCCAACATGAACTATCTGTCAGGATACGACGGATGGTCGTTTTATGTCCCGCAAGTACTGGTGCTGATCGCGGAAGAACGGCAACCGATTTGGATCGGAAGGGGGATTGACGCGAACGGGGCGAGACATACGACGTGGCTGGACGACGCACACATCATCTCTTATCCAGACGACTACGTACAATCACCCGTGAAACACCCGATGGATTTTGTAAGCGACATTTTAAAGCAGATCGGGCAGTCGAAGCGAAGAATAGGGCTCGAAATGGATGCGTATTACTTTACTGCCCTCGGCTACGAAAAGCTGAAGCGCGGCTTGCCAGACGCCACGTTCAAAGACGCGACACTTTTGGTCAACTGGGTGAGAATCGTCAAGTCTGAGCGGGAGATTCAGTATATGAAAAGGGCGGCTGAAATTGCAGAAAAAGCGATGTGGAAAGGCGTCGACTCCATTGATGAAGGGGTGAGGGAGTGTGATGTGGCCGCCAACATATACCACTCCCTCGTCAGCGGAACAGAACTTATCGGCGGAGACTATCCGTCTATCGTGCCGATGATGCCGACGGGTGTCAAATCGAACGCGCCCCACATGACGTGGTCGGAAGACCGGTTTAAAAAAGGTGATCCGGTCGTCATTGAGCTAGCCGGCTGTTACAGACGGTACCATTCACCGCTGGCGCGCACTGTGTCGATCGGCCCCCGCATCCAAAGCTGAAAGAGCTCGCGGCAGTGGCAGTAGAAGGCCTCAATGCCGCTTTAGAAACAGTGGCGCCGGGAGTGGCGTGTGAAGAAGTCGAACGCGCCTGGACGAAGACGATCAGCCAATACGGCTACATGAAAGATTCGCGGATAGGATATGCCATGGGCCTCAATTACCCGCCGGATTGGGGAGAGCACACGGCGAGTATCCGGTACGGCGATCGTACCGTGCTGGAGCCGAATATGACGTTCCACATGATTCCAGGCATTTGGCTGGACGATCATTGTGGGGTCGAAATCAGCGAGTCCTTCAGAGTGACGGAAAACGGGTGTGAAGTGTTGGCCCGTTTTCCGCGGGAGCTCATTGTGGTCCCTCGATTACATTCCGCTATTAGTTGACAAGAAAACCCTCCATTACAGCTTTGCGGCACTTAACGTGGTGGTGAGGAGCGGGTATCTTGCGACAAGAGTGAAGAGTGAGCATCAGAGGCAGTGACCTCAAACAGTCACCGCATTACGACATGGTCTTCAAACGACCCCCTCTCCCGCTACGAATCACACGGCACGTGCCGATGCCGTAAATTTTGGGACAGATGGAAGGGGGAACGCCTATGCGAATCTACAATCGTTCAGAAATTAAACAGTGCGTGCAACTGGACCGTGAAGTGTTGGACGCCGTTGAAGACGCATTTAGCAAACTGCAAGCCGGTCGGGTTGAGATGCCGCCGATTATGCGCGTCGACATTCCCGAACACAGGGGAGAAGTGGACGTCAAAACAGCGTACGTTCACAGCTGGGACAGTTTTGCCATCAAAGTGTCTTCCGGTTTTTTTCATAACGCCAAGCTCGGTCTGCCGAGCGGCAACGGGATGATGCTCTTGTTGAGTGCGGTCACCGGAATTCCGGAAGCGGTCCTGCTGGATAACGGATATTTAACGGATGTTCGTACAGCTGCAGCCGGAGCCGTTGCCGCCAAATATTTGGCTCCAGAACACGTGGAGACGGCTGGCGTCATCGGAGCCGGAACGCAAGCCCGCTATCAAGTGATGGCTTTGCGACAAGTACGCCACTTTCAGCGTCTCATCGTATACGGCCCGACGACGGAAAGGGTACAGCAGTTCGCGCGTGAAATGGAAACGCGATTAGGCGTTCACATTGTCCGGGCCGAAACGCCGGAGGAAGTCGTGAGGGAGAGCGACGTGGTCGTCACGGCAACTCCGGCCAGCGAGCCGATTGTGAAGGCAGAGTGGCTTCACCCTGGCTTGCACATTACCGCTATGGGTTCGGATGCGGAGCACAAACAGGAGCTAGAAGATGAGGTTCTACAGCGAGCCGACGTATGTGTGTGTGATGTGAAGTCTCAATGTGTAGAACTGGGAGAACTGCATCACGTGTGGACGCACTGGGATGAGGATCGAAGGGACAGGGTAGTCGAGTTAGGGGAGCTCACGACGGGAAAGACACCCGGCCGGACAGGTGACGGGCAAGTAACAGTTTGTGATCTGACCGGCACGGGAGTCCAGGATACGGCCATCGCCCGCCTGGCTCTGCGCAAACTCGAGAGGAATGTTGGTTTGGGCATTTATGTGAATTGAGGAAAATGACAAAAATTTAAACACATGTGAGGGAGAGGATAGTGTGACGACTTACAACAGCGATCAGAGCGCGAGAGTGGGAACACAAACGGTGTGGGGAGGGGAAGACGAGTATTTAATGCAAGGGGCGACCCAAGTCCCGGTCGTCCACAGTGTCTCTTACGGCTACGACGACATTGACGTGTGGCAGGATGTGGCGCTGGGCAAGCGTCCCGGCCACATTTACGGGCGCATGAGCAACCCGACTGTCCGCGTCTTTGAAGAAAAAGTACGTTTGCTTGAGGGGGCTGAGGACGCCTGCAGTTTTGCCACAGGAATGGCCGCCATTAGCAGTACGCTATTCGCTTTTCTGTCACCGGGCGACCGCGTGGTGACGATTAAAGACACGTACGGCGGCACGAACAAGATTTTTATCGAAACACTCCCCCGATTTAACGTGGACGTAGCCCTGTGCGACACGACGGACCACGACATGATCGAACGGGAAATCGCGAAAGGGTGTCAACTGCTTTACCTGGAAAGCCCTACAAACCCGACGATGAAAGTGACGGATTTGGAGCGCTTGGCGAAAGCCGCACACGCCGCCCAAGCCCTCGTCGTCGTAGACAATACGTTTGCGACCCCGATCAACCAGCTTCCTTTGTCCCTCGGGGCGGATCTCGTCATTCACAGCGCGACGAAATACTTGGGAGGGCACGCTGACGCCCTTGCCGGAGTCGTCTGCGGCAGTCACAAGCTCGTGAAAGAAGTGTACCACTTCCGCGAAATTCACGGGGCGGCACTGGACCCCATGGCAGCTTACCTCATGCTGCGCGGGATGAAAACTCTCCATTTGCGCGTCCGCCAACAAAATGAAAATGCGATGCACATCGCCCAGTTCTTAGAAGAACAACCACTCGTCGAAGATGTTTTTTACCCGGGGTTAGCCTCGCATGATGGCCATGAGATTGCCAAAAAGCAAATGTCCGGTTTTGGGGGCATGCTCAGCTTTTCCTTAAAAGGGGGCATCGACTCCGTCAGAGTGTTCCTACCGAAACTGAAGTACGCCCACTTGGCTGCCAACCTTGGCGCTGTAGAGACGATCGCCGCTCCACCGCGCACGTCGAGCCACGTGGAAAATACGCTGGAAGAACGGCAGGCGATGGGGATACCGGAAGGATTAATCCGTTATTCAGTCGGCATCGAGGACGCAGACGATTTAATTGACGACTTGAAACAGGCACTCGAACATTTAGAAACCAACGTTGAAGTAGGTGCCGCAAAATAGAAGGTGAGGCAGATTGACTGTACGACCCGATTCAGTCTTGGAACAAGCTCTACAAAGGAAAGGGCAGCTGATCCAGTGGAGGCGCACCGTGCACGCCAACCCAGAGCTCAGTTTCCGCGAGTTTGAAACGGCTGAGCTCGTCGCCAGCACGCTGAAGGCCATCCCCGGAATGAACGTGACGGAAGGAGTGGCCAAGACGGGAGTTGTCGGCACTCTTCACGGTGCCCCGGGCCCACTCTGGCTATTCGAGCGGATATGGATGCTTTGCCGATTCAAGAAGAGGCACATCACGACTACCGTTCCCGCCGTGACGGGGTGATGCATGCGTGCGGCCACGATGCCCACACGGCGATCCTGCTCGGTGTGGCCCACATTGTCGCTGAAATGTTCGACCGGGGGGAAGTGAACGGAACGGTTAAGTTTCTTTTTCAACCGGCGGAAGAGGCGGCAGACGAAGACAACTTGACGGGGGCACCGCATATGATCCGCGACGGCGTGTTAAAGGATGTGGACGCCGCCATCGCGTTGCACGTCAGTCCGGAGCATCCCGTCGGCGTCTTTTTAGTCCACGACGGGTACAGCATGGCCAATGTCGACGTGTTTCGAGGTGTGATTCGCGGTACGGGCGGCCACGCCGCCTACCCCCATTTAGGAAGGGACCCCGTGTGGATGCTCGGACCGTTTCTACAAGCGCTGTACGGTATCGTGGCCAGGCGGGTATCCCCCCTTGAACCTGCCGTCGTCAGTGTGACGCGCCTCCACGCTGGAACGGCGAGCAATGTCCTGCCGAAAGAGGTCGTCGTGGAAGGAACGGTGAGGAGTTACAAGCCGGAGACGAGGGAACAGCTCGTGAAAGAGGTGGAAACAGCGTTTTCCGTCGTCACAACCCTCGGCGGGGAGTACTCTCTCGATGTTTTCCGGGGAGAGCCGGCCCTCTATAACGACCCGACTGTGAACGCACTGTTGACAGAATCGATGCGGGAGCTGTTTCCAGACTGTACAATTCAGTACGAGCCGTTTGGCCTCGGCGGGGAAGATTTCGGGCATATGACGAAGAAGGTGCCGGGAGCCATGTTTTTTCTCGGTTGTGCACGGGACGACGGAGTGGCCCGGTCATTGCACACGCCCTCGTTTGACATCGACGAAAACTGTCTCCCGATAGGGGCGGCGATTTTAGCTCTAGCTGCGAAAAAGTTTTTGACAACGTCAAAGCGCAGAGAAGTCGTGACGACTGACAGGAGATGAAAGGGAAAGGAGCTGATCAGCAATGCCGCACAACATTGCGTTCATCGGTTTCGGGGTGGTTGGACAAGGGTTGGCAGAAATTTTGTGTGACCGCGGCGAAACGTTGAGAGATTCTCACGGGTTGGATGCCAACGTCGTGGCCATCTCCGATCCGGTTAAAGGGTCCCTCTACCATCCGGACGGTTTAAATATAAAACGCGTCCTACAGCTGGTGAGAGAAACGGGTCACATTCGCGACTACCCTGATCAGCCGGGCCTTATAACCGGATGGGACAGTTTTCGCACGATACGGGAGAGTAACGCCGACACTGTCGTGGAAGTGACCTTTACGAATGTCAAGACCGGCCAGCCAGCTATCGACCACTGCAAAGCGGCGTTTGAAAGCGGGAAAAACGTCGTCATGAGCAACAAGGGCCCTGTGGCCCTCGCATACCGGGAACTGTCTCAGATGGCGAGGGAAAAGGGAGTACGCCTCGGATATGAAGGGACGGTGATGAGTGGGACACCGGCCTTGCGCATGCCCCTCGTCTCCCTCACCGGCAACGCGATCACCGAAGTGCGCGGTATTTTGAACGGAACGACGAATTACATCTTGACCAAAATGGAAGCCGGGATGTCCTTTGACGACGCCTTGCGGGAGGCGCAGGAGAACGGTTATGCGGAAGCCGATCCGACGAGTGACATTGAAGGGTACGATGTGCTGTACAAAGTCGTTATTTTAGCCAACGTCGTCATGAATGTCCCGTTGCGTCGAGAAGACGTTGAATGCGAAGGCATCCGCCACTTGACTCAAGGGGATATAGAGAAGGCAAAGTCAGAAGGGAAGCGGTGGAAACTGTTGGCGCGCATCAAAAAAACGGGCGATGGCGTGAAGGCCAACATCGGCCCGGAGATGCTTCCGCTGTCAGACCCCCTGGCTGGTGTGTCGGGAGCGATGAATGCCATCACGTACGACTGTGATTTGTCGGGGCCGATTACACTTGTCGGGGCTGGAGCTGGCCGTACGGAAACCGGGTTTTCCTTGCTCATCGATTTAATCAACATCGACCGTGGTCAACTGTAGTGCTAGAAGTCCGAGCGAATTCCTGAGAGAAGGTGATGCCATTGAAAACAGGAGTCATGGAACAAAAAAAGATGATCGTAGCGGGAAAGTGGGTTGAACGCGACAAGACGATTGGCGTTTACGATCCCCAGGATGACAGCCTCATCAGTACAGTCCCAGCGGCTTCTTCCGAAGATGTGCATAAAGCGATCGCAGGTGGTACAGAAGGCGTAAGAATTGCGGCACAGATGCCGACACATGAACGGATGGCCGTGTTAAACCGCGCAGCCGACCTGATAGCCGAACGGGAAGATGTGTTTGCCACTACAATTGCGCGGGAAGGGAGCAAAACGATCAGAGAAGCGCTGAAAGAAGTGCGCCGCTCTATGGATACACTCCGAATCAGCGCTGAAGAAGCGCGGCGATTACACGGAGAGACGATCCCCTTTGATCAAAAATCCGGCTCTGAAAACCGGTTGGGGTATTACTACCGCTTTCCTGTCGGTCTCATTGCAGCCATCACGCCGTTCAACGATCCGCTCAACCTTGTGGCCCATAAAGTAGGGCCTGCCATCGCGGCCGGCAATGCCGTCATCGTCAAACCTTCCACTGTCACACCGCTCAGTGCGCTCCAACTGGCAGAAGTGTTGTTCGAAGCTGGACTTCCACCTAAAGTGCTGTCTGTCGTGACCGGTTACGGCCGTGAAATCGGGGATCCGTTGGTCATGCATCCAGAGGTGCGGATGATTTCCTTCACCGGCGGCACATCTGCGGGAGAAGCCATCAGCCGCAAAGCCGGCGTGAAAAAACTGAGCATGGAACTCGGTTCCAACTCTCCGGTCATCGTCTTAAAGGATGCAGACTTGAACGAGGCTGTCGAAGCAACTGTGCAAGGGGCCTTCAGTGCCGCCGGCCAAAACTGCATCGGGGTGCAAAGGGTGTATGTAGAAGACGATATTTACGACGATTTTTCTGATCGGTTTGTAAAACGCACGAAGCGAGTGCGCGTCGGCGACAAACTGTCCGAACTGACGGATATGGGCCCGATGATCACGGAACAGGAAGCTGTTCGCGTGGAACAGTGGGTCCAGGAAGCCGTCGACCGCGGCGCGAATCTGTTAACAGGAGGAGAGCGCGACGGTGCGTTCTACCTGCCGACTGTTTTGGAAAGGGTGCCGTCCCACTGCACTTTGGCGCATGAAGAAGTCTTTGGTCCCGTCGTCTCACTTTACCGCGTGTCCGGTTTGGAAGAAGCCGTTCGTGCCGCCAACCGAGTAAACTTCGGGCTGCAAGCGGGCATTTTCACACGGGATGTGGAGAAGGCGTTTGTCGCCGTCCGCAATGTAGAAGCAGGGGGCATTATGGTCAATGACAGCAGCGATTACCGCATTGACGCGATGCCGTTTGGCGGGATAAAGGGATCTGGTTTGGGAAGAGAAGGAGTGAAGTACGCTGTCGAAGAAATGACAGAGATAAAAGTGGTGTGCTTTAAATTTCCGGACAGGCACATCATCTAATGTGTGACCGTTTCGTGGAGGCATTTGGCGCATATACGACGTAACAGATCAAGATTCGCGAATTGGTCCGAACTGCGCCGACTGTCACCCGATGAGTGCGTTTGATGTCAAAATTCGTTATGTTAAGATAAAAAAGAGCTGCTTATCCCACTTGAAGGGAGGGGAATAAAACAACAGCACCTTAAAGTTACAGAAAATTTAAAAAGATTGGAAATGAACGATTTGAACGTATTCCTTCCATCATTCAATGTGATTCGATCGGAATGGTGAAAGGCGTACGCTCAAAAGAACGAGGTAGAGCGGAAAGGGGTTCGACCGTGTTTGAGCAGAAACAGAACTATTTGAGGAGGAAAACGATGAAAAAAATAGTGTACATGTTGGCCATCGGTCTATTGGCTGTTATCGTGGTCGCTTGCGGGGCGAGTGGCGATGCTACAAGTGACAATGGAAACGGTGATGAAAGTTCTAGCGGGGCTTCTTCAGAAGAAACGACAGATGAAATGTCGACGTTAGACAGAATTAAAGAAGAAGGGAAAGTGACCGTCGGCGTTGCCAACGAAAAGCCGTACGGCTTCAAAACAGCTGAGGGTGAAGTTACCGGTGTTGCCCCGGAAATCGCCAGGGCCATTTTTGAGGATATGGGGATTGAAACTGTGGAAGGGGAAGTGACGGAATTCGGATCACTCATCCCGGGACTACAGGCAAACCGGTTTGATTTAATTACGGCTGGTATGGATATCAGGCCGGAACGGTGTGAAGAAGCTGATTTCGGTGACATAGAAATTCAGTATGGGGAAGGAATGGCCGTGCAAGCTGGAAACCCGAAAAATCTTCACAGCTATGAAGACATCGCCGCTAATCCTGACGTGAAGGTTTCCATCATGGCCGGAGCCAACCAATTTGATTTTCTGAAAGCGCTCGGGGTGAAAGAAGAACAAATTGAGACAGCGGACAGCATATCGTCCAATATCGCAGCTGTAGCGTCGGGACGCGTTGATGCTACTGTCATGACGGAAGCAACACTTAACGAAGCGGTAGCCTCTGCCGATCCGTCTCAAGTGGAAAAAGCCGAGCCGTTTACGCAGCCGGTCATTGACGGCGAAAGTGTGATGAGTTACGGTGCAGCCGCTTTCCGAAAAGGAGACGATGAGCTCCGGGAAGCGTACAACGAAGGGCTGCAAAAATTGAAAGAGTCCGGCAAGTTATTGGAAATACTGGAGGAGTTCGGTTTTTCAGAGGACAATTTACCTCCTGATGATATTACAACTGAAGACCGTTGCAATTCGTGATCTTTTAAACTTTAAAGTGTGTGCAGAATCTCAATTTTCGAGATTCTGCACATGTGATAGGCGACCAAGAAGGAGGTTGAAGGCGCCATAGACACGTATGTGATGTTTTTGCCGGAACTGTTGCGAGGGGCAGAAGTGACCGTGAAAGTACTTCTGCTGTCGGCAGTACTGGCTTTCTGTATAGCGTTTGTGGCTGGTTTTGGAAGACTTTCGCGGTTTGCCGTCGTTCGTTTCATCACGGCTGTGTTTGTTGAACTGTTTCGCGGAACGTCATTATTGGTGCAAATGTTCTTTTTCTTTTTTGCGCTACCTGCTTTTGGAATCGAGTTGTCCCCTTTTACTGCAGGAGTGATCGCCCTCGGATTGAATTACGGAGCGTATGCGTCTGAAATCGTGCGCGGGGCGATCCTGGCCATTCCCCACGGTCAGACAGAGGCCGGCATTGCACTGAACATGACGCGCTGGCAGCGCATGCGTCTCGTCATACTGCCGCAGGCGATCAGAATCATGTTGCCGGGATTCGGCAACAACTTAATTGAGTTGTTGAAAGGAACGTCTCTCGTTTCACTTATCACGCTGGCCGACCTAACGTTCCAAGCCAGAGTGCTGAAAGACAATTACGTCGGCAATCAAGTAGAAATATTCACGTTACTGCTCTTGATGTACTTTGTCATCGCCTTGCCACTCATCTTTCTCTCGCGTTGGCTGGAAAAGAAAGCTTCGAAAGGAGTGGCAGTACAATGACGTGGGACTGGAATTTTGCGCTTGAAATATTCCCTCGTATTTTTGACGCGATGTGGATTACCTTGGCGGCGACTGTAACTGCCTACGGGATCGCGCTTCTATTCGGCCTAGTGTTGACGCTAGCACGCCGCTCCAGCTTTAAACCACTCGTATGGCTGACCGTCGGGTTCATTGAGTTCATTCGCAGTACGCCGCCGCTTGTCCAACTGTTCTTCTTGTTTTTTGCATTTCCGCAAATTCCGTACATCGGGTTTTCGCTTAATCCATTTCTAACAGGGGCGCTAGGCTTGGGTATCCACTACAGTACGTACGTGTCAGAAATCTACCGTTCTGGCATTGAAGCGGTTCCCAAAGGGCAGTGGGAAGCGAGCACGGCCCTCAACTTTTCAAAAGCGCAGACGTGGTTTAAAGTGATTCTGCCGCAAGCCATTCCGCCGGTCATTCCGATGTTGGGAAACTATTTAATCGTGCTGTTTAAGGAAACTCCCCTCTTGTCTGCCATCTTGGTGGTAGAGATGCTGCAGACGGCCAAAATCATCGGATCGGAAACGTGGCGCTACCTGGAACCGATCACCATTGTCGGCTTTCTGTTCTTGCTTCTCAGCTATCCGTCGGCAGTGCTCGTGCGCAAACTTGAAAGCCGAACGAACCGCGCTTTTGGGAGAAGCCGCGCCCTTACAAAAGGAGAGACGTTGTGATGGTTGAAACGGCAAGTACTACACTGGACGCTGCCCCCGAGAAAGGGCGAGCAGAGCCTATCGTGCGATACGATAAGGTGAGTAAGTCTTTTGGCAATGTTCACGTCTTGAAAGAACTGGATCTAGACGTCCAGCCAAACGAAAAACTGGCCATTATCGGCCCGAGTGGATCGGGAAAAACGACGATCATCCGCATGCTGATGACGTTGGAAAAACCGACTTCCGGTACGATTGAAGTAGATAGCGAACTGTTGTGGCACAAGCGAGTAGACGGTAAACTCATCCCAGCAGACGAAAAGCATTTACGCAAAGTGAGAGGCAAAATCGGCATGGTCTTTCAGCAGTACAATTTATTTCCGCACATGACGATTATGCGCAATTGCATCACCGCACCAGTTCACGTTCTCGGTCTGTCCAAGGAAGAGGCGGAAGAACGGGCAGTGACGATGCTGGAAAAAGTCGGTCTTCGCGACAAGGTGGACGCTTATCCTTCCCAGCTGTCTGGAGGACAGCAACAGCGTGTCGCCATTGCGCGGGCGCTGGTGATGCAGCCGAAAGTGATGTTGTTTGACGAGGTGACGGCGGCACTCGACCCGGAACTCGTCGGGGAAGTGCTTTCGGTCATTAAAGACATCGCTTCGGAAGGCAAGACGACGATGATTTTGATTACGCACGAAATGGAGTTTGCCCGGGACGTGGCTGACAGAATTGTGTTTCTCGACAACGGCCGCATCGGAGAGCAGGGGACACCGGGTGATGTTTTAGAAAACCCAAAGAGTGAACGATTGCAGTCGTTTTTGAAGCGGTTCCGGGCGAACGGCAACGGCACGTGATGGCACGTGATGCATCCGCCGAGCAGTGAGTATGCAACAGCCTAAAGACAAGACAAAACAGCGTTTGCGCGTGTGCGACAGCCGATGTTCACCGATACAAGATGAACATCGGCTGTTTTTTCTAGTGACGTACTGCGGGAGAGAAGCGTCTCCTTATGAAATTGTATACAATCATTATTTTATGTAAACTAACCCTCAGAAAAGAAAGGAGACGCAAAGGTTACATGTTTTTGTCCGGCGTGACATACGCGTTGCGCCCGGCACCGAGACCGGCAAACAACATACAGAATGAAACAAACATCAGTACCGTTAACGGAACGGACCATGTCTGAGTCAGATCGTAAAGATAACCGATAGCCACTGGACCGACTGCGGCCAGTAGATAGCCGACAGACTGGGCCATCCCTGAAAGTTCTGCCGCTTGTTGAGCATTTCTTGCACGAAGGGCGAGGAATGCGAGCGCCAGGCTGATGGTGGAGCTTTGGCCGATTCCAAGAAGCGTGATCCACACGTACACCCAGGCCGTCTTCAAGCTGAGCAGCCCGGCAAAAGCGACGATATAAAGCGAACTGATTGCAAACACGATGCGTTTTTGATTGGGACGGCGATCTGCAAGAACAGACACGATAAATGTCGCCGGAAGACCGATGAGCTGCATATAGGATACCATCCATCCGGACGTCGAAGGGTCCATGCCGCTATCGTGAAGGAGATTGGGAATCCACGTCACGGTGACATAAAAAATAGACGACTGTAATCCCATGAAGCAAGTCACTTGCCACGCGAGAGGAGAGCGCCAAAGCCCCCCTAGCTTCACGTCGATCCTTTGCGAAGTACCCGATCGGTTTTGATGGCGGAGTTGAGGGAGCCAAACAAGTGCGGCAAAAGCCGCTAAAACGGCCCAAAACCCGAGCGCGCTTCGCCACCCGAAACCTAAATGCGACGCCAGGGGAACGCTCACACCGGATCCAAGCGCTGCAAAACCGCCCATAAACGTCGTGTACACACCTGTCATGAGACCGACTCTGTCGGAAAATTTCTGTTTAATGAGACTCGGCAGCAGGACGTTGGAGACCGCAATGGCCGTGCCGATCGTAAAGGTGCCGGTATACAAGGTAGACATTGAGGGGGTCGAGCGCAACATAATCCCGGCAACTAACGTCATGAGGCCGAGAAACAAAGTCATTTCGATACCTAGTCTGCGGCTAAACTTCGGCGCCAACGGAGAAAAGACGGCAAAGGCGACTAAAGGGAGAGTCGTGAGGAGGCCAGCTAAACCGTTGGATAAATGCATGTCGTCACGTATAAATCCGATGAGAGGGCCGACAGACGTAATCGCCGGACGCAAATTGGCGGAGATCGCTACAATCCCTATAAGAAGAACAATATCAGCACGCTTAACATTTACTTTGTCTTTTATTCTCATCATGTGTCATTTTCCCCTTACTCTTAGTATAACTTAAACGGGGGACAGGTTTGAGAGACTAGGCAGAACTGTTTCAATCATAAACGTAGATATACACCACAGCAATTCGCATTAAAATATTTGAAACTAGCATCCTTACGATCCAACTGGACGAATGTGACCAACTCCAAGGCATAATAGGCCAAATCCCCCTAACGAAGCGCTGTTCGATCAGAGACGGTTAGCAGGGAAAACATAATATCCGTCCGCATTTGGGAGAGCCTACTACTATAGTCAAGGCAATGGATTGTAAGGAAACCTTATTACAAATCACATCTATATAACTGATGAAGGATGAAAGGGCTGGTGACTTCCGTTAGGCGATGAGGGAGGCTTTTGTCAACTTCTTGGCCATATAGTACCGTTACAAAATATAAGTTTTGTAACTATATATGTAAAATCGTCTGAACCTCAGAACAACCGCTGCCCTCTTCTTTTTCTCTTCAGTAGCTTTTTGATCTGTAAAACTGGAGAGCGTTGCATTGACAGATAGCGGTGATAAAACCTATAATAGCTGTAAGCGCATGAATTTCATACATTCTGCGGGAGCTCGGGTAAACCGGGCTGAGAGGATGGTTAGTTGTCACCGTCGACCGCTTAACCTGAACTGGGTAATGCCAGCGGAGGGAACATCTAAGAATTTTTTGCACCGCGGATGGCATCTGCGGTGTTTTTACTTGAACGTCGACGGGCCTCCCCCCCTCTGCAGCAGAGTGCATGAATGTACTGAAACTCAACTATTTTACGGAGTGATGATCATGGGACAGGTACCGAGAGCTTTAACGATTGCCGGAACGGACCCGTCGGGAGGTGCGGGCATTCATGCCGACTTAAAAACGTTTCAGGAATTGTGCGTTTACGGCATGTCCGTCATCACGGCTGTCGTCAGTCAAAACACGCTGGGCGTCAAAACCTTTTTAGACATGCCCCTCGAGCTCATTGAAAGCCAGATGGACGCCGTTTACGAAGACATTCGTCCCAATGCTGTGAAAACGGGCATGCTCTCCCAGTCCGACGTCATTCGGTTAGTCGCGCAGAAGATGAAGGCGTACAATGTTGACAACTACGTCATGGACCCAGTGATGGTTGCCAAAAGCGGTGACGCACTCCTCGCCGAAACGGCGAAAAAAGAGCTGGTCAACGAACTGCTCCCTTTGACGACGATTGTAACCCCCAATCTTCCCGAAGCAGAAGAAATCACTGGGCGCACAATTCAGAACGTCCAGCAGATGAAAGACGCTGCTAAACAGATCGTCGATGAGTTCGGTGCTACTGCTGTCGTCGTGAAAGGCGGGCATTTGGATGACGAGGCCCGCGACATTTATTACGACGGTTCGGTGTTTGACGAACTGGTCGCTTCACGCTATGACACAAAACACACCCACGGAACCGGTTGTACGTTTTCTGCTGCTATTACGGCGGAGCTAGCCAAAGGGACTCCCCTTCGACAGGCTGTAGAAACGGCAAAGACCTATATTACCGAAGCGATTAAACACCCTATCCATTTAGGGCGCGGTCACGGCCCTGTCAACCACTGGGCTTACCGCAACAGACAGGAGGGGTTATCCCGTGCGTGAACAGATGGAGACGTTGTTGGCAACATTGCGCCAACGGAAACCACTCATCCACAACATTACGAATCTCGTTGTGACCAATTTTACAGCTAACGGGACGCTCGCGATCGGGGCGTCACCCGTGATGACTTCGGAACCGCGAGAAGTGGCCGACATGGTGGCCCACGCCGGGGCCCTTGTGTTAAATGCTGGCACTTTGACAGAACGCACGGTAGAGGCGATGCAGTTGGCAGGTCACGCTGCGAACCGGTTGAAGATCCCGGTTATTTTGGATCCAGTCGGGTACGGGACGACGGCTTACCGCAATGAACAGATCCAGCAGCTGTTAGCCGAACTGGACATTGCCGTCGTCCGCGGAAATGCGGCTGAAATTGCCGCATTGTGCGGTGTGGCGTGGGGACAGAAAGGGGTTGACGCATCTGATGACGGCGGCGACCGCGTGCAGCTGGCGCAGTCTTTCGTGAACAAGTACGGGACAACGGTGGCAGTGACGGGAAAAACGGACGTGGTCGCGGGCCTTGACAGCACCGTCGTCATTGAAGGCGGCCATCCCCTACTTCCTTACATTACAGGCTCTGGCTGTTTAACCACCGCTATCGTCGGCGCCTGTCACGCCGTCACAAACGACTCCACCCTTGCCGCCGTGGCGGGTTTAAGTGCGATGGCTGTAGCGGCGGAGCTGGCAGCACGGTCGGCAAAAGGCCCCGGCGAGCTAAACTGGCGTTTAATCGATGCCCTTTATTTGATGACACCTCGTGAGCTGCGTGACATGGCCAAACTATCGGTTTTGGAGGGGAATGTGTGATGGTCCCGGCCCGTCACTTATCCTTATACTTCGTCATGGGCAGTCAAGACTGTGCCCCTCCCCTCTCTCCTGTCGATGTGCTGAAAAAGGCGATTGCAGGTGGTATTACGTGTTTTCAGTTTAGAGACAAGCATTCGGGCTTGACGATGAAAGAAACGTTGGCCCTCGGGCGCGCTTTGCGCAGCGAATGTCGCCAACACCACATCCCTTTCATTGTGAACGATCGTGTAGATTTGGCCTTGTTGCTCGAGGCTGACGGCATTCACGTCGGACAAGACGACCTCCCTGTCGAAGACGTTCGCGCGTTAACGGGTGACGACATGTGGGTTGGCGTCTCTGTCCACACGTTACAAGAAGCGGAAGAGGCGATTGCTTCTGGGGCTGACTATCTCGGAGTTGGGCCGATGTTTCCCACCCGTTCAAAAAGCGATGCCAAAACTCCCCTCGGACCAGAAGGGTTGGCTGCGCTCTGTAAACAACTGACACGGCCGATCCCGATTGTCGCCATCGGTGGCATTCGAGCCGCGCACGTCCCTGACATTCTCTCGGCCGGAGCTGACGGTGTGGCTGTCATTTCGGCCATAGCTTCCCAAACGGACCCGGAGGCGGCGGCCAGAGCGCTTTTGCAAACGGTCGAAACGGAACGGAGGAAAGTTCAACCGTGAGGAGAAAAAGCCAAGTACAGCGTTTGACAGCGATGGCCGTCTTGGTTGCGATCGGTACTGTCAGTTCACAGTTTATCTGGTTTCCTGCCGGTATAGCGAAAGCCTATCCGGTACAGCATGCCATCAATGTGTTGGCAGCCGTCCTGTTCGGCCCCCTTCCCGCGGTCACTGTCGCTTTTTTGATCGGGGTACTCCGAAATTTGCTCGGTGTCGGGACGATTTTTGCTTTTCCAGGGGGGATGGTCGGTGCTTTGTTGGCAGGGTGGCTGTACCGGCGAAAGCGGCTAATACGGTTTGCGGCAGCTGGAGAAATGATCGGAACGGGTATTTTGGGCTCACTTCTGAGTGTTCCGATGGCACGTATCTTCTTCGGCGAAACGAAAGCCGTGCTAGCCTTTGTCCCAGGTTTTCTCGTGAGCAGTACCGCTGGCGCCATCATCGGAGTCATCATCGTCCGGTACCTCCAAAAGTTACCGTTAAACGGCGGCAGATCTTGAAGGAAAAACGGAAAGCCAAAACTGGTCTTTCGGAGGCGAAGAGATAGGGTGAGACAGCGCAGGTTAGCTGGAAATGATCAGGGAAAGGGGAACCGAAGGGTTCCCCTTTGGCGAGACGGGTTATCGAAAGAACCGATGACAGCTAACTTGAATACACATCGTGCGACCCGTATTCTAAATACACTTCAGCCAGTTTCAATGCACTCACGACGTTGACGTAGCCCGGCTGGCTGCCCTTCAGATGTGTAGACGAACTGACGAGAATCGACTTCACATCGTTAGGTGACAACGATTCATTGTGCTGTATGAGCAACGCGGCGACGCCGGCACAGAGTGGTGTGGCCATCGACGTTCCGGACAGTTCCACGTATCCGTCGAGCGGAGAAGAAAGGTCTCCCCTTTCAATTCTTCTGTTCAGCGGTGAATTCTCTGCCAGAAGTGAGACGATCTTTTCCCCCGGGGCTAACACATCTGGCTTGTTGAGGTGGTCGACGGTAGGACCGCGGCTGGAGAATTCCGATTCTTTATCGTCTTCAGTCGTCTCCGTGTTCTGATCGTACGTAGCACCGACGGTCACAATGGAGGGGTGGAATCCCGGCGTGCCGATAGTGCCCGGCTCAGGGCCTTCATTCCCCGCAGCCGCACACACGACGATACCGTTGTGCCACGCTTGCTCCACCATTCGACTCAACGGATCATCCGTGTAAGGTTCAGTTGCCGGTCCGCCTAAAGACAGGTTTATCACGCGGATGTTGTACTGTTCTTTTTCCTGGATACACCAGTCGATGCCCCTCATGATCGTCGATACTTGACCAGAACCTCGGTTGTCCAGCACTTTCACGCCGACGAGATTGGCTTCGGGAGCACTACCGACATATTTACCGTCAGAACGATAGCCGTTTCCGGCAATAATCCCCGCTACGTGCGTTCCGTGGCCGTTGTCATCGTAAGATTCTGTCTCGTTTCCGACTAAATCGTTAAAACCTGCGAGACGGTTTTCAGGTTTGGTGAGGTCGTCGTGAGCCTCTATCCCCGTATCGAGCACTGCCACCGTGATGCCCTTGCCAGTCAACCCCCACCGGGCGTGCGCTTCGTCCGCAGCGACAGTCGGAACGGCCACATCGAGGTAGGCGCGCACTTGTTGATCGTAGAAGATGCGCTTGACGCCCGGGTGGTGGGCCGCTTCCCGCAAAGTATCTTGACAAATAGTGGCAGTAACCATGGGGATGTACTTCAATTCGTTTACGATTTCGTCTCGTTTACGCTGTTGGCAGAGTTGCTTGATCTCCTGCCGCTCCTCTTCTTTTGCGTTTGGGGTCATCTCGATTATAACAGGTAATGTCGATTCGCTCTTTACTCCTGGCAACGTATCCGCCAACGTGCGATCCAACACTTGCACGGCCTTCTGTTCCCAACCTTTGAACAATGGATTCACGATGCTCCCTCCTTCAACATGCGATAAAAAATTTATCTGTTTTATTGTCATTATATCTTAAATTTTTAAAAATATGAAGTAAAATTTAAATATTTATTATCTCAACGGCACAATGAAAGCGACCATCATGATAAAGTGCAGGATGCTTCCGGCCATCACAAACAAGTGGAATATTTCGTGAAATCCAAAGCGGTTGGGATAGAAGTCAAAACTTTTCGTCGCGTATATCACCGCCCCTATCGTATAGGCGATGCCGCCGGCCATCATCAATACAATGGCTCCGAGTGGTAAGTTGTCAACCAGTTGAACAAACGGAACGACGGCGATCCAGCCCAGTGTGACGTAAAATGCCGTTGAAATCAATCGCGGCGTTTGAACAAAAGCTAATTTGATGACGATGCCAACGAAAGCGAGCACCCAGACAGCTGAAAGCATCGTCCATCGCCAGGAACCCTCAAGTCCGTAGTAAAAAACGGGTGTGTACGAACCCGCGATGAACACATAGATGGCGACGTGGTCGATTTTCCTCAGTATGTACTCTTTCCGCGGTGTCGTTTTGATCCAATGGTACAGAGAACTTGCACCGTACAACACGATGATACTCACGCCGTATATCGTCATCGTCACAAGCTTGGTCATGTTTTCCCGCGTCAATGTAATGAGAAACACTAACCCTACAATGGCAGCGATAAACGTGACAAAATGGGTCCACGTGTTCACTGGTTCTTTCATCTTCAACCGTTTCATGTTGCGACCACTCCGCCCTGTTTAAAATTTAAAGTTAATGTCAGCCTATCACATTTTGGTCCGTTGGAGGCAGTCAATTGATATGGCGGGGGCTTGTCTCCCCGGGAACGACAGTAAGCAGGATGTCGTGACGGGCTTGATTGACTACTCCCCACCCTCCTCTCTTTTTTTGATTTCTCGTTTTGCTTTGTCAATATTCTCTTGTAACTGTTTGCGTAACGGTTCAGAATCGATCTCAGCTAGCTGTTGTTCCCACTTTTTTATCCAGATGTTTATGTAATGAGTTTCAAGGTGCTGTAAGTTGTCTGCAATGTTCACTAGACATCCCTCCTCATAATCCACACTGGGCAGTACAGTTTTTCTTCTTGCGGCAACGAGATGAACATGCGAGACAGGAGTAGCCTTAAGCCACCCTCTGTCCCAACAGGAATGCAGCCTGCCGCTAGCAGCATGTGCCAGAACCTTTCTCTTGTCGGTAGCCTTCCATCAAAACCTCGATCACTTCTCGACGGCTGAACTCTGTCGGTGGCGTTTTCCCGGACTTCAACATTTCCCGCACCTTCGTTCCTGAAAGGATGACGCGGTCTTCATCGCGATGGGGACACGTCTTCAGGGAGGCCATACCGGCACATTTGGTGCAGTAAAAACTGTGTTCAAAAAACATCGGTTGGATGCCAAGGTCGTGATCCTCAAACTGACGAAAGATGTGCTGTGAATCGTAAGTGCCATAGTAGTCGCCCACACCGGCGTGGTCCCGGCCGACGATAAAGTGCGTACACCCGTAGTTTTTTCGGACTAAGGCGTGTAAGACGGCTTCACGCGGCCCGGCGTACCGCATGGCTGCCGGATACACTCCGAGGGCGGTTCGGTCCGATGGGTAGTAGTGGTGGAGCAAGACTTGATAGCTCTTCATTCGCACCGTTGCCGGAATGTCCCCCGGTTTCGTTTCACCGACGAGAGGCTGGATGAACAGGCCGTCCACTGTTTCGAGGGCCGTTTTCTGAATGTACTCGTGAGCGCGGTGAATCGGATTGCGGGTTTGGAACCCGACGACCCGGTCCCATCCCCGCGTGCGAAACAAGACACGCGTCTCATGCGGCGTCAAGTTGTAATCGGGAAACAGCGTAGGCATCCGTTCAATCAACGTAATCGGGCCGCCGATGTACGTGTCCGGTTGGGAAAACAACCTTTTGACACCGGGGTGGTGATGGTCCGTTGTGCCGTACACGCACTTTGCCTCACGTTGTTTGTCAGGGCGGTAACAGTCGGTTATGTCCATCACGGCGACTGTCTTTCCTTTGTAACACAAACACACCTTTTCTCCCAATTGTACACGATGCTTAAGGTCCTCGGCTACTCCTAACGTAATCGGTATTGTCCACACTTCACCTGAAGACAAGCGCATGTCATTTACGACGGAATCGTAATCCGATTTGTTTAAAAAGCCTCTCAGCGGCGAAAAAGCGCCGACGGCCATACACTCCAAATCGGCGTACGTCCACAGGTCGATCTCGATTTTTTTCCAGTCTACACTTTCCCTTAACAGTTTTTCTTTGTTTGAGGCCGTTGCAATTCTGTTGACAAGTTGTCCGCCGTGTGGGGGAATCTGGGCCACTTCTCCTCCTCCTCAAAGGTGAAGTTTGCTGCACATAACCTATTCAGACGCCCACAAATGTGTTAAACTCTTACGTTTCTAAAATGAACGCATCGATGCCTAATTTTTTTATTTTATTGAGGCGGGCCTCGGCGTTCGACCGTTTGCGAAAGGCCCCTGCCTGAACCCGGTACCACGTTTTTCCTGACACGTTTGCCTTCACAACGACAGCATCCATCCCGTTCGATTCCAACAATCGAGCGCGGGCTCGGGCGTTGGCCTGACTTTGAAACGAGCCAGCGATGACCTTATACAAGGTCGACTGTTTTGGATTCAACGACATCGCGTCGGCAATGCCTTCTCCAATGGCGTGGGCGAGATCGGTAATAAAAGTGTCGTTTTTGAGTAAATTTAAATCTCGCGTCGTATCGATAAACAGGTTTTCTAACAGGATGGCGGACATGCGCGTCTCCCGCAACACGTGAAAGTTTGCCCGTTTTTTGCCCCTGTCACGCACATCGTACTTGGATGAAAGAACGTCCATGACCTTCCGGTGGATGACATTTTGGGCTTGAACAGTCCGGTTAGACACCGACCCGTTGTAAATGAAACTTTCCCATCCAGTTCCACCTCCGGCGTTTATGTGGATGGAACAGAAGTAATCGGCATTTTGGGAATTGGCGTAGTCCGTGCGCTGTCGCAAACTGACTGTTTTATCTGTCGTCCGGGTCATGAACACATTGACATCGTAGCGACTGCGCAAATACTCCCTCACTTTTAGAGCGATGGACAAATTAAAGTCTTTTTCCCGGTAACTGCCGTTGACAGCACCTGCGTCTGAACCGCCGTGACCGGGATCGATGACAACCTTTGCCATGTTACCTCTCCTTTTTCTGAGTTATCGAGTAATATGCCAAACACGGCGTGTGGTGTGGGACAGGTTAGACAAAATCGTACGGGTTGGCGTAGTCGGGAGAAGCCCCTTTGCACAAACGGTCTTTAATCTGTTTCAACTCTTCGCGGGATTTAGTGTCGAGATGTTGTATCTCGTGTTCCACTTGACGCCTCACCCAGTTGTACAACTCAATGTCCAACGCATTGTGTTCCTTGATCAAATCAATCATTTCGGGCGAGATCGCGTCTGTTTTCGGACGTTTCCGGTTCACGTTGTACTGTTTATACGTAATGTCTCCCCATCCGAGTTTTTGCTTCATTAAATAGAGAGACTCGTTAAACCGCTCTGTGATGCCGACAGCGATAAAGTGCTTTTCTATATGCTTCTTGGCCAGTTGAACGTCAGCGCGGTCTTCCCCTGCCACCCAGCGAGTTTGCACGTTCGTATGTTTTTTGACGAATTGGTCGAAAGGTGAATCTTGGGGTTTTTTATTGTGGAATTTGAGATTGAAATAGTAATGGGATACGACCCGGTCCACTGGATCTCGCAACATCGTGATGTATTGGCACGGTCTGGGGATGTCTTTGTGCAGGCCGAATTGAAGGTGTCCGACAATTAATTTTATTTTTCCAAAATCTACTTTTGGCGGAAGAGATTCTCGGAGGTATACACTGCAAACTTCCTTCTGATAGTGGTACTGACTGTAAAGAACGCTGGCAAACGTATTTCCGCCAGTTTTTGGGATATGGGTGTAAATGAGGATCATCTATCATCAACCCCAAAACGAGATTTCCCTACACTTGTACATTATGTTGAAAAGCACGAGTTGCAACGCTGGCATTCCTCTAATCTCTACTCGACGAATAACGGTTGCAAACGGAGAAAAAGGATCATTCTATATCGTGAAAGGGTTTAAAGAAAGGAACTGAAAAGATGAAGATTCTATTAACGACGTTCTGGCATATGCCGGTGACCGGAGGAATCGCGTCTTACCTGACTCATTTAAAAAATGGATTGGAAAGATTGGGCCATACAGTGGATACCTTTGGCCAAGAAAAAGGCGTGAAAGGCCGTTATACCGTGAACGCTGTTCCGATACTGTCAAAACAGAGTATGCGACCGTTCGTTGCCCAAGTGGTGACCCGATTTTTACGTGAACAAGCACCGGAAACGCCTTCCAGGATCAAAGTACAAGAAACCGACCGCTACACTTTTGAGCTGGCGGCTTCTTATCTTGATTTGGAAGAGTACGATATCATTCATTGTCAAGATGTGATTTCCACCATTGCCTTTTCCCGCGTGAAACCAAAATCGATTCCTCTTGTCACGACTGTCCACGGTTCCTATACCGATGAGCTTTATCTAATGGGTGTGTTTACGGAAAGCGACATGGGGTGGCACTACCAGCGAGAACAGGAATCTCGTGGGATTCGAGAGGCTGATGTCACGATTGTGCCGACGCACTGGCTAAGGGCGTTGTTGTCGGAACGGTTCGATATACCCGCACACAAAATGGAAGTGATCCCGTACGGTATAGACATTGACGATTTTGAGAAGCACATGAGCCAAACGGCGAAACTCAAGATGCCGGGTAACAAAACACTGATCGTTTGCCCCGCTCGACTCGACCCTGTCAAGGGCCATACGGTCTTGCTTTCAGCCCTTGCCCAACTCAAGCGCAGGAGAACGGACTGGATCTGTCTTCTGTTGGGAGACGGTCCCATCCGCAGAAAACTGGAAAGCTTAAGCCGACGATTGGGTTTAGAAGGTCGAGTATTTTTTGTGGGGAATCGCCGCGATGTCCCGTCCATTTTGAAACAGGCGGATGTGGTGGTGCTCCCCAGTCTTCAGGACAATCAACCTTTTGCTGTCATGGAAGCCCAGCTGGCCGGCAAACCGGTCGTCGTCTCCGATGCTGGAGGGATTCCAGAAATGGTGACCCACCGGAAAACAGGATTAGTATTTCCAAAAGGTAAGAGCGATCAGTTAGCCGAACACCTGACAACCCTCCTCGAGGACCCGGGATGGCGCGTGACACTGGGCAAAAACAGCCGCTCGTGGGCCCTGCGGCAGTGGCCGTCGAGCCGGATGTTGGAACAGACCGTAGACCTGTACACTCTCGCTCTGAAATGTCAGACACATTAAGGATAGTAGCTGATAGGGAGCTATCTATGAAAAACGGGCTTAGAGAAATAACTATATTGGGAAGATCGTAGCACAAACTTTTTTGGCAGGTAATATAGTATACCAAGCTATCAAGAATAGCTGTCAATCATGAGGAGAAAGGAGGGGGACGGTCGTGAATCAAAACCAATTGAAAGAGTTGGATGACCTTTCCAAAAAGCTGGAACAAGCGATTAAAGCTGAATTGCAAAGCGCCCTGATCAGGGGGATGAAAGAGGGCAGCGCGAAAGAGCCCCTGGAAAAGAGTCTATCAGGTCTGCCCCAACAAATCGCTCAATCACTATCGCCCGTTTTTAATATAATAGGAGCGATCGCCGGGCCGCGCATCACAGCGGCGCGAAGACAACAAATGATTGATCAGATTAACGCGCAAGAAAAACAAGGGCCGACAAAAGAAGGCTGAACTCCCTCTCCTGATGAACCGAAGTATCTTGATAGCCAATACATCTTCGGAAAGGAGTAGAGATCGGTATGACAGCAGCTCAAAAACGCCGCCTCCGCGAACAGCGCCGCCGTCGCCGGGATAGGGAGCGCGAAGAACGCCGCCGACGTCTATTAGATTTTGAGGAAGAAGGAAATGTAGCGGTCGTAAGAAACGAAGCGGACACCGGAACGACTAGCGGCCTTTTGAACATCAACGTTCAAGTTCCGATCCAGATCGGCGCGAACGCACAAAACATTAACGACAGCGACAACGTTTCGACGACGGTTATTTAACCTCTTTGTGATAGGGCATAGGAGATTCGTCTACTCAACTCCCATGCCCTAAACCTTTCACTCTTTAGGAAGGAGTTGAATGACGTGTTGATCAATTTTCTGAACGGACTGGTCGGTGTACTCGGCAACTTGCTCGACACATTAGGCGGCAGCGGTAGCTCTTCCCCTCTGCCGACCTCCTCACAGCAGGCGATCATCAGCGACAGCGTGAACGACCAAAGCAAAGACAACGGGTAATGTTCGTATCTTTAAGGGCTATTCTCAGCCCTTATTTTTTTAAACGATGTGTGCCAAATGAAATTGAGTGACAGGAGGAAGATGTAGATGGACCAAACCACCGAGGACAGCCGCGAAAAGGATACCTTCTCTGCTGTCGTTATGAACGAAGCCGTCGCCCAGCCGATCAGAGCAGACTCCCGCATTGTCGTACAAACCCCCATTAAACTGGCCGGTGACAGCGCGGCAGTCGTTGACGGAGACGGTCGAATCGATGCGCTGTCCGTGATGAACAATGCCACCGTTCAGCGTATCAGGGGTTTCGGAAATATTGTCATTCAAATTCCCATCTTTATCGTAGATACTTTTGATTTCAGCCGACTGAAAGCGGAACAGATGCGCTCTTTTTCAATAACGAATATGGCGGCAGTCGGTCCGATCGAAGGAACGGGAAACATCGTGATCCAAATGCCTGTTTTAATCGTGGACGATGTCTACTACGATTACGACAGTGCAGAAAACGAAGCCAGTGCATCGGGTGGGAATCTTCCCTACTCCTCCATCATTGAAAATATTGCACGAAAAAGTGTCGTGAGAGGGGAACGAAATGTGGTCATTCAA
The DNA here is from genome assembly GCF_002005165.1 of Novibacillus thermophilus. Taxonomy (NCBI): domain Bacteria; kingdom Bacillati; phylum Bacillota; class Bacilli; order Caryophanales; family Thermoactinomycetaceae; genus Novibacillus; species Novibacillus thermophilus. The sequence goes on along the minus strand of NZ_CP019699.1, from coordinate 2,970,254 downwards.
GCCCCTGTTCAGTTGACGCCAGAGGCGCGACAACTTCTCAACAGCTCGAATGTGGTTTAGCTCGTATTTTTTTAGATACCCGCTTATTTGTGCGTCAGTGTCCAGTCGTTTCTACTTTGCCGTTCATAGAATGCCGTATGAGGTGAATGACGAATGGGCGCGTCACTCAACTGGAACATCGCTCGAGTGTTGAGAGGGCAGCCGCAGAGCGATAGCGGAACAGGTGTGAAAGTGGGGGTTATTGATACGGGTATCGATCTCTACCATCCCGATTTAAAAGTCAACATTGAGGGTGGGGTCAACGTCATTCAGCCGTCTCTTTTACCCCTTGACGATTTTGGACACGGAACGCACGTAGCGGGAATCATCGGAGCAAGACACAACAGTGCAGGATGTGTCGGGGTAGCCCCCGCTGTTTCACTTTACGCGATAAAAGTCCAAAACCGTTACGGTGAAGGCACGCTCATGACCTTAGTCAAGGGCATCGAGTGGGGGATCGTCAACAAGATGGATATCCTTAACATTAGCATTAGTCTCGGGATGAGCACGCCTCCAATCTTAAGAAAAGTCGTACAACAGGCGATATGGAGCGGTGTCTTAGTTGTAGCTGCAGCAGGAAACAGTGGCCGGCCGTCAGGCGTTGGAAACAACGTGCAACTGCCTGCGCGCATTCCCGGTACCGTCGCCGTGGCGGCTGTTGACTGTCACAACCGACGCGCTCCCTTTTCTTCCACCGGACCTTCCCTCGCCATTTCCGCGCCCGGGGTCAACATTAAAAGCACTTATCCGAATGAGCGTTATGCCGTGTTAAGCGGAACCTCGATGGCCGCTCCCCACGTTTCAGGAATTGCGGCTATTGTCAAGCAGGCTTATCCTCACGCGACTCCTCAGCAAGTGATACAAGTCCTCTGTCGCCACGCGATTGACCTCCCTCCACGGGGAGTCGATTGGTTCACGGGCGCCGGGCTCGTTCAACGGCCTTAAAATATCCGCACTTTCCCCTCTTCATCCACCCAGTCATTTTCCTTTTCCGTGTATACACTTTATATAGAGTCGCCTCTTCATTTGTCCTCATTTTTTGTGGAGCGAGGTGAAACAAGTGGAGAAAAAAAACAGAAGAAAAAGGAAAAGGCAGGTTTTGAGAAAAAAGCTTCAACGACTTGCAAAAGGGCCTAAGAAAAAACGAGAACATACAAGAAACGTACACGAGAAAAGGGACAAAACACAGGGTGACGTAAAAAAGGGCCACTCCCTTAATGAAGAGGGTCCAAAAGACTGAACGTACGTGTTCCCTGCGGGCAAAAAAGTCTGCAGGGAACATTTTTTCGTCATGGGAGGTTCCCCCTCCCCTTTCTGTAAGCGGCTAACCGTCCCTGTCCTCTCCGGTGTAAACCCGTTGATACCAGTGGATGGTCTTCAACAACCCCGTTTGCAGGTTGATCCTTGGGTTCCAGTTGAGAACGGCTTTGGCGCGGGAGAGGTCGGGAATGCGCGTACGCATATCTTCAAATCCCCGTCCGTAAACTTGTTCGTACGGGATGTATCGAACAGAGGAAGTAGAATCAGCCAAATGAATGATCTTTTCTGCCAAGTTGCGAATGGTGATCGGTTGATCTGACCCGATGTTGATCGCCATTCCGTCAGCCGTGCGCCGCATGGCGGCGACGGTCCCGGAGACGGTATCGTCGATATACGTAAAACATCTGGACTGTTCCCCGTCCCCGTGTATCGTTAAGGGTTCGTTCGCCACAGCGGCACGTATGAACTTGGAGATGACGCCACCGTATGCTGATGCCGTCTGTCGCGGTCCGTATGCATTAAAATAGCGTACAACGGTGACAGGCAAGCCTTGTTCAGCATAAGCGAAAGCGAGGTGCTCATCGATGGCTTTTGCCGTCGCGTAGCACCAGCGGTGAACGGACGGAGCGCCAAGCACGCGGTCGCTGTCTTCGTGGAAGGGAAGGCGGTCGTTCTTTCCGTAAACTTCTGATGTCGAAGCGAGAATGACTTTCGCTTTTCTGGCGTATGCTTCTTCGAGCACGTTTCGCGTTCCGTCCAAGTTCCCTTCGATCACTTTTAGCGGGTTCTCGACGGTGTTTTTGACACCGAGGACAGCGGCCAGGTGGTAAACGACATCACAATCAGTCATCACGCGTTTTACAAGGTTGCGATCATCGGTTGAGCCGTGTACGAAGGTGTGGCGCTCGTGGTCGATGACACGGTGTAAATAGCGGCGGTTTCCCGTGGACAGATCGTCCACCGTCCACACCTCATGCCCTAACGACAGGAGTCGTTCCACTAAGTGCGAGCCAATAAAGCCCGCTCCTCCCGTTACAACGATTTTTTGCATTTACAACACCTCTTACAGGAAGACGATATTTCCGATGTCTTTCAAATGGCGCATCGCGTGCCGCGTATCGATGACAAGCGGTGCGTGTTCCGCAATCAACTTGTACGGGACGGAGGAGTGATCGGTCAAAATGAGGGTGCAATCGTGACGTTCGAGGTTTTCCTCTGTCAGCGCCGTTCTCTTTAGACTGCTCTCCCCTAACGAAACTTCCGGAATGTAAGGATCGTAAAAATTCACTTCTGCTGTGGAAGCGAGGAGTTTGTTCATGACAGCGAGAGCAGGTGATTCACGCAGGTCATTCACATCCTTTTTGTAAGTGAGGCCGACGACGAAAATGCGGCTCTCCCCTAAAGACAGGCCGATCGAGGTTAAAGATTGTGCCACTTTGTGCACGACGAACGACGGCATGCGGTTGTTAATTTCGCTGGCGATGCGGATAAACTGCAAGTCGACGTTGAATTTTTTGGCCTTCCACAGTAGAAACATAGGGTCGATTGGAATACAGTGCCCGCCGATCCCAGGTCCTGGGTAGTAAGGCGTGAAACCGTACGGCTTCGTTTTCGCTGCCGATATGACTTCCCACAAATCGATTCCCATTTTGTCGCACAACATGACGAGTTCATTCATTAAGGAAATGTTGACATAGCGCTGGCAGTTTTCTAAAACTTTTGTCATCTCTGCTGCCTTCGGCGAAGAAACGACGACAACATGCTCAAAGACAGATTCATAGACTTTTCGAGCGCATTCTGCACACGTGGTCGTAACCCCTGATACAACTTTCGGAATTTGTTCGAGGGGCACCTGTTTTTGCCCCGGATCTATTCTTTCCGGGGAATACGCGAGGGAGATGTCTTTCCCTACGGTATATCCGGCGGATTCGAGCATCGGAAGCAGCTCCTCCTCCGTCGTCCCTGGATAAGTTGTGCTTTCCAGAACGATCAACTGCCCTTTTTTGAGATGTGGCAAAGCAGATTGCATCGCATTTCGAACAAAGTTCAGGTTTGGTTCACTGTGACGGTTGAGCGGTGTAGGAACACATAAGATGACGACGTTCGCTTGGCCGACAGCTTCATAGGTGCTGTGAGCATCAAAACGGTTGGTCGTAAACATCTGTTCAATATCCTGGTCGGTTAAATCCACTAAGTAACTCTGACGGTTGGACAGAAGGCGTATTTTGTCTTCATCTAAATCAATACCAGTGACAATGTGACCTTTATCCAAAAATAACTTTGCCAGGGGCAGCCCGACGTAACCGAGGCCGATGACGGCGATGTGCATGCTGTAACCCCTCTTTCGTAAACTTTAAATCTCGTAACACGATATTCTATGCTTTAACAGATTTTGTTGTCATAGACGTCTCTCTCAAGTTTTGTTTTTCGCACACGTACCCCTGTCAGAGATTAAGGCGTGCACATATGATAGTTGAAAGGGGGTGCAGGATTGATTGAAAGTTTTACTCGCCACATTTTGGAACGATTCACTCGCGAGCGGTGTAACGTCATACATCCGCCAGCTCAAACAGGGTTTGGAACGGCAAGGACATGAAGTCGGGCTGTGCGCACAACGAAACCGTCAGGTTTTCCACGTCGACTGCACAGGACACGAAGTGTTACAAGTTCAGCTGCCGCGCCTTTTCTCGTTAAAACTGAATGACACCTACAGTCGTCATTTTCCGTACATCGATCCGTGGGTCATGAAATACGAAAGAGACCGCTATGAGTATGAATTATCTGCCCTCTCTTTCGACCTGACATCGTACGATGTCATCCACACCCAGGATGTGGTGTCCACTCGCGCCTTTGCCCGAATCAAACCGAAAAACGTCCCCTTAGTGGCCACCGTCCACGGGTGCTTCACCCGGGAGTCGGGCTTAGACCGACGTCGGAGCCCGGAATTGTGGGAGTACTACGCAAACCTAGAGCGTGTTGGCGTCCTTTCTGCAGACAGAGCGATTATGCCGACCCATTGGCTGAAGAACTTGTTCGCCCGGGATTTTTTCATTCCGCCTGAAGGGGTGACGACAATTCCGTACGGAATGGACGTGCACGGATTTCGCCAGAAGGTGAATGAAGCGACGGACATTTCTGTTCCCGCAAACAAAAAAGTGATCGTCTGTTCTGCGCGCCTTACCCGTGTGAAAGGGCATTACACACTCATTCAGGCGCTCTACGAATTGAAGAAAAAAAGAAAAGATTGGGTGTGCCTCTTCTTAGGCGACGGCCCGTTGCGCCGACAGTTGGAGCACAACTCCCGCCTTTACGGCCTTGGCGAAGATGTCCAATTTTTGGGAGACCGCCTTGATGTCCCCGCCATACTCGGCCAAGCTGATATTTTCGTTTTGCCGAGTTTGATGGACAATCACCCGTTCGCTCTCATGGAAGCACAAGTAGCAGGAACAGCCGTCGTCACTTCCGATGCAGGGGGGATTCCGGAAATGGTGTCACACGAGGAGACAGGGCTCATTTCACCGGCGGGCCATCCGAAGCCGTTGGCTGAACAGATGAATCGTCTCCTTTCCGATAGACCACTGCGACAACGGTTATCACAAAAAGCAAGAATTTGGGGCGAACAAGCGTGGAATATGGAGGCCATGCTGAAGCGCATCACACAAGTTTACGAAACCGTCCTGTCGAAAGGAGGAAGTGGTGTGCAAACGCAAGATCCATTCAAAGGGGTTCCGTTTACAGTAGATCTGACCAAGCTAGGAGTCGACACAAAAGTGTGGCGGAACATCATCGAGTCTCTACCTGAAAACTACCGCATTCCGGATCCCGCATTTGTACAGTTATTGCAGAAATACGGACGGAAGGGATCTAGGCATGTTAAAAAGTAGACCGATCCAGCTGCTAGATTCCTATCTAATTTTCTACCAAAGGGACACTCTTTGAATATTATTCGCATAAAACAGTATGAGAAAAAGAAATGACTTTGCCAAACGAAAGGAGAGAACATACATTGGATCACACTCTAAACAACAGTGATACCTCTCTTGACTTGAGCCAGCAGCTGGATGCCCAAGTGAACCAGTCGTACGAGATTACGACGAACTTCGGGACCGTCCAGGGCACTGTGTCGTATATCGGCTTCGACTACATCGAACTTGTGGAAGCGTCTATGTCGACAGTAATCGTGCCGTATGAAAATATCGTGTCTATCAGTCCGATATAAGGAGGGATGATGATGACGTTTAGAGGACGGTTAAGGAGATTAATCAACCGCGACGTCCAGATCGCCACGTCTGTCGGTCTGTACGAAGGAAGAATATACGAAGTGAGCAGCCGCTGGCTGAAAATGTACTTGAGCAGTGCGCCGGGCTACCCACCTGTGAAAGTCACAGTATTCTTACAAGCCATCGCATTTGTTCGCGTCGTTTAAGACTGTTTCGATAACGCCCCGTTTCCACGGGGCTTATACGTTTTAGTCGCCATGTTCCTGTATCCACTTCTTCCATTTCTCAAATGTGTCCTTATGGCGGTTGGTGATGCTGTTGGCTCGCATCCGGACGTGGTAGTGTAAGCCTGGAGCGTAAACGACGCGGAAATCTTTTAGCAAATGCAGCACGATCCGCACATCTTCGTACAATCGCCCGTCGCAAAACGCATCCACTGGCCAACCGCCGACAGCGTCCAGCGCTTCGCGCCTGTAGACCCGGGGGCCGATCGGGGTCAAATCACGCATATACTGCCGCCGGGACCACACTTGTTTCCCGCGCTGTTCGTGGCGGACGGTCAGTTGGCCGTATGAGTCTTCGTTCCAAAAGAGGCGATCTCCGTAGAGGAATGCCACGTCCTTCTGCTGTTTCTTCATTTCCGTTACTGCCCAGTCTAACGCTTCAGGACCCAACCAATCGTCCGCGTCCAATTCAAACAAAATACTGCCGCGGGCCATTGCCAGCGCTTCGTTTAAACAGTGCACTTTCCCCCGGTTCGTGGAATGGGAGACGAGTTTAATTCTCGGGTCATTATATCTCTGAATCACTTTGACGGTCTCGTCCGTTGATCCGTCGTTGACGATGATAAGCTCAAAGTGTGGCATCGTTTGGTACAAGACAGACGCAATCGACCACGGGATGTGTGCCTCTTCGTTGTAAGCGGATATGATGACGGAAACGAGCGGGTCTTTTCCCCCTCCTGTCACGTTAATCGCTCTTCTGTTTTCTAAAAATGTTAAAAAGTAGTCGACCCACCGCTCTTTTTGCTTGTACCAAAAAGAGCGGTTCGGGGTGACAGGCCGTTTGTTCACGACAATGGACGTTTTGTTCGATTCGGGGAGCGCGGCCCACACGTAGCGGTCTGCTTCATCGGTGAACGGCCATTCACTCCTCAGCGGCCACCCTCCTCGCTTGATCATAAACGCCCTGTTCCAACAAAAAAGATGAGGGCCGCGGGAACCGAGACGCCCTTCTAATCGGAAACCGACGGAATCAGGAAATGTTTGGACGGCTTGCACAAGGTCTAGTAACCCCGACAGCGCATCTCTCCCGCAAGTCGTGTCACACGTACAGACCCACGGCTCGTTTATCGCGGTTAAAAAAGTGTTCAAGGCGTGTGGCCACTCTTTTTTGGGAACCGGTTTGACCACGACGTCTTCTTTACGTGCAGGTAGGATTTTTTCAGTGTGGTGTTGGAACGCGGTGTCGACGAGGACATAAGCTTTTTCCCAACGCTTTTTGATGGACGGGGAGCACAAAGTCCTGAACGTGTGATACAGCTCGTTGACGGATCCCGAGTGGCGCAGCAACAAGGAAAACATTCGCTTCTCCCCTCCTTCACCTACACCGGCTGTCGGATGCCGGTTTTACCGTTTTCTTTCCAAATGTATTCATTTAACGTTTCGATGAGCTTGGTGAGTCTGGCTTCGTACGTGTGGTGGGACAGCGTTCGTTCGTAAGCCCGTTCGCTGATCTCCCTTCTCTCATGCGGATGTTTTAAGTAGTAGTCTATTTTACGCTCTAACTCTTTCCACCCGCTGAAGGCCACAAGTTCGTCCTTTTTGTAGTACCTTCTCAAGTGGGGACGGTACGACGCCAACTGAAATGCCCCGCAAGCGGCGATTTCAAAGGTGCGGTTGTTCGGTGTAAGCGCGGGGAGGTTTTTAAAGTTTTCCAGTCTGTCGTTCGCTGTGCGGTGAATGTTGAGCACGATTTTAGCTCCGTTGTAGTACTTGGTCACTTCTGACGGCGGGATCGGTTGGTTGATGATTCCGCGTTTGAGAACAGGGTAGTGTTTCAGCCGGTTCCACCACTGTCCGATGATGAAAAAGCGGCGGTATTTTAAATACGGTGCCAACTTGTCAAACATTTTAATCCGCACGGGAAAGCCGCTTCCAACAAAACATATGTCCGAGTGGTACTTAGACGGCACGTGAGGGTTCGGGGTGTACTTCTGTGTGTTGACAGCCAAGGGGATGTGAAAACACGTTTTTCCCATTTGGCGGTAAAACATGACGCAACTCGCTTCTTGCGTGATGACAAACGCGTAAGGTTGGACCAGTTGGTAGTGGGTTTTCAGCCGGTACGGATCGTCCACTAACCATACTCCGATGCGGTACCCCATTTTGCGAATGGCGGTCACGTAACGGTGCGGGAAACGAAATCCTTTGAAGACGAGAACGGCATCGGGGCGAAATGCTTTGATGCGTTTCAACAACGTGCTTGACGAGTCCTTCTTTAACAAAAAGACTTCTAGTTTAAATCCTTTTCTCTCCTTTTCCAACTGGCGGAAAGCGCGAATGATGTTGTAATCTTCATCTGTCATCGTTGGACTGAATGAAAAACCGCAACCGGATGAGATGTAAAAAAGGCGCACAGTGATCCTCCCAATTCTTGCAGATTGGCGTTATCCTATCCTATCCTATCTTATTCCTTCTGTTTTATGAGAGTTCATAGGCAGACAAAAACCATCATGTGACTACTGACACATCCCTAGTACCGCGGCATATGATGAGAGAGAAACAGAATGAAATGTTGATAGGCAGGTGGATTGTTTGAATATCGTATTTTTGGCGTTGGACACGTTGCGCGCCGATCACCTCGGGTGTTACGGCTACCACAAGAACACGACTCCACATATCGACCAGTTAGCCAAACGCGGTGTCTTGTTCCGCTCGATGATAGCCGAAAATAACGTCACCCAGAGCTCCTTTGTGACGATGTTGACCGGCCGGAATCCGGTTGCCCACGGAGTCGTCAATATGAAACCGCAAAAAATCAGCCCAAAGCTCACGACGATGAGCCAGATTTTGAAACGAAACGGGTACAGGACGGCAGCTGTGGACAACAATCACCGCTGTACCGGAACCGTGAACAACTGGTTCAAACGCGGCTACGACGACTACTTAGATCCCGGAGAAAAACGGAAGATCCACTTTCTCGCCACAGCCGAAGACGTCAACCGCTTGGCCTTTCAATGGCTGAAACAGCACCGCCAGGAGAAATTTTTTCTGTTTTTGCACTACTGGGACCCCCACTTCCCTTACATCCCGCCGCAACCGTGGAACCGCCGCTACACGCACAACATTAAAGCCCAGGTCAGCGGCCGCGATCTCAAAACCGTGATGCGGGAACCGTTGTACAGTTGGTTTCAGAAATGGTCCAAAGGGGTGAACAATCCGGAGTACGTGCGCGGCTTGTACGACGGGGAAATCAGTTACTTGGACTACCACATCGGACAATTGCTCGAGCAACTGAAAGAACTCAACCTCTTAGACAACACGCTGATCGTGCTCGTGGGAGATCACGGCGAAAGTTTGGGCGAACACCACATTTACTTCGACCACCACGGTTTGTACGATGCAACCGTTCACGTTCCGTTCATCATGGTCGCACCTGGCGTTTTGCCGGAAAACAAGCGCGTCGACGGGTTGTGCCAACACGCTGACATTTTGCCCACGGTCTTACACGTGGCCGGAATCCAGTACGCTCCTCCCCGCCAACTCGACGGGAAATCCCTCGTGCCGCTCATTCGGGGGAAATTGGCGCACATTCGTCCGTTTGTCACGTCATGCGAGGCCAACTGGCAGTTAAAGCGCTCGATTCGCACCCCGAAGTGGAAGTTGATTAAGTCGCTGGAACAAGACGTCTACGGCAATCCCAAATTTGAGTTGTACCACTTGGAACGGGATGCTGACGAACAGCACAACGTCGCCGCCAAACGCCAACAAGTCGTTTCCCGGTTGAACCGGCTGCTAGAACAATCCGTGAAGCAGCTGCGCTCTAAGTACAAAGCGGTTGATCCGCTGTCCAAAGGGCAAAAGACGAAGCTTCACCCCCTCACTGTCGCCGAAGAAGAAAAAGTGAAAAAGCGGCTCAGCGACCTCGGCTATTAACGCAACATCCCTCCCGCTTGAGAAGCGGGAGGGATGTCGTTTTACAGCGGGATGCTTTTTCCCTGCATAGATCTGGGGGGCTCGATGCCAAAGTAGCGGAGGAGGGACGGTGTGACGTCCAACAGCCGAAGTCTTTCGACGGTACGTCCCGCGCCTGCCACTTTTTTGTGGGAGTTGAGGCGGGAGGCGATGAAGATGCCGTGGTAGTCGTGATTGGCGCCGTCCGGTCCCGAATCGTTCTCGTAAACGTACAGTTTACGATGTCCAACGGAACCGATGGAACGCCAGAACAAACGGCCGAAGTACACCAACAGATCCGGCGGGATGTTTCGCGTTTTGCGGTACAGCTGTTCGGGTTTATACGCCTTCGTGCCCAGTGGTGTTCCGCGTTCGTCTTTGAGCGCGGTCAACTTTTTGATCAGTCGGTTGCGCACGTGTTCGTAACGGTGTTTCGGAATGACCCCAGACGGTTCTCGCCCTTTGACGTTTAAATGGATGCGTCCGTAATAGCCGCCGTACCCCCACGCTCTCGTCTTTTGCCAGTTGACCATGTCCGGTGTAAGCGGCGTGATGCGGTCAACTGGCTGTTTTAACGTCAAGAGTCCTTCCCGGATTAACCACTCGTTCAGGCAAAAGCCGCCATCCATTCGCTTGGCGCCGTGGTCGGAGACGACGAGGACGAGGCAGTCGTCTTTCACCTGTTCGAGGAGCTGGCCGACTTTCCGGTCCACAAAGGTGTAGTAGTCGTATATCGCAAGTCGGTACGGCGAATTGGGTTCGTACAACACATGTTTTTCGTCCATGTGGTGCCAGAACGCGTGGTGGATGCGGTCGACTCCCATCTCCACCATCATAAAAAAGTCCCAGTCTTTCGTTCGGATGAGGTGCGACGCCAGTTTAAACCGTTTTTCAGTCATGTCGTAGATCTGTTTTAATATGTCGTCCGGTGCAGCACTGCGGAAATTTTCCACGTCAAATTGATAGTTTCCGATCACTTGCTCTACTTCTTCCGCTAAATTTGCCGGATACGTGTACGAAACGTCGGTGCCAGGTGTCAAAAAGCAAGAAACAGAGCAACCGTTGAGCGGCTTGGGCGGAAACGACGGGGGAACGCCGATGACGATGGATTGGTAGCCTTTCTTTCCGAGGATGTCCCAGATGGTGTCAGCTGTGAGCGACCGGCTGTCGACGATGGACATGCTCGAATAGTCGTATTCGGTGCGGTTGCGAAAGCCGTAAAATCCTAATTGTCCTGGGTCCTGGCCCGTTACGAGTGTCGCCCACGCCGGGACGGTAATCGGCGGGTCAGAACTGCGCAGTTTCCCGTGCACGCCCGTCTCGACTAACCGTTTGATGTTCGGCAGATCGTTCAGCCATTTTTTAAAGATGAGCGGGGGAGCGGCACAGTCCAATCCGATGACCATCACTTTTTTCCCCATCGCGAATCCCTCCCCTCCCTTCAATTTTTGGGAATAAACTGTTGTTCCTCCAAAAAGCGCATCACTTTCCGTACGCTTTCCTCCACTGTTTCCCGTTCTGTATCCAACACGAGGTCCGGGCTGAGCGGCGGTTCGTACGGGTCGCTAATCCCCGTAAATTTCTTGATTTCCCCTTTGATCGCTTTGCGGTACAATCCCTTGACGTCCCGCTTCACACACGTTTCAAGGGGACACTTGACGTAAACTTCGCGGAACGAGGTGATCGCCTGCCGCGCGTAGTCCCGCATTTCCCGGTACGGTGAGATGAATGCGGCGAGGACGATGACGCCGTGTTTACACAGTAGGTCGGCGACAAAGGCCACCCGCTCAATATTAGTTAACCGGTCGCGGCGGCTGAAACCTAAATCTTTCGTCAACTGTTGACGGACGACGTCGCCGTCCAGCAATTCCACTTTCACGTTTCGTTTTTTTAATTCAGTTAGCAAACGGCGGCAAATCGTCGTTTTGCCGGCTCCGGACAACCCAGTAAACCACAGTGTCACGCCTTGTTGTGTCAAAAGAGGAATCTCCTTTTTGCTATTTTTTATAGAGTCAATGTATGGCGTTTAAGAGTTCCGGGGAACGTCCCTAGCCTATCAGACTAAGATTCTCGTTAAAAGTGTCGATTAACTGCTGTAAGCGGTGCTGATACTGATGGGTTTCGATCGTACACTCGTACATGTCGTTCGCGATCTGACGGCGCTCTTTTTCACGCGGCAAGTAGTAGCGAATGCGCTTGAGACATTCGCCGGGCGTGCGGAACGTCACTCCTTTGGCGTGGTTCGGGTACAGTGAAGGGTAGTCGGCCCGCTCCTCTGACAGTTGGAATGCGGAGCACGCGGCCACTTCAAACGTGCGGTTGTTCGGGGTGTCGGCGCGTACATTCCCCCGGTTGAGTCGCAAATACTCGTCCCAGGGAGAACGTTCTAAGTTGAGCACGATACTGGCTCCGTTGTAATAACCGTTGGCTGCTTTCGGCGATACCCACTTTGGATGGACGGTGACGTGACGTTTTTTGATGTGCTTCAGTTTTTCCCACCCCGGGCCGACGAGACGCACACGGGCTTGAGGCAAGCGGGGAAGCAACTGTTTTAAAAATGCGACTCTGTTTTGAAAAGCGGTGCCGAGAACGAGAATGTCACTTTGAAAATGTCGAGGAACCGACGGCCGCGGAAAAAAAACAGTGGTGTCCACACCTAGGGGAAGGTGAAAAACGCGTGGACACCTGTTCTCTCTGTAGACGGAAACAGAGCGGGATTCATTTGTGAACACGAGGTCAAAGTGCTTCCCTACCGTTTTTGACCAGTCCATGTAGTAAGGATCGTCGGTAAACCAGACCATTTTGGGGATGTTGACTTGCTGAAGACGTGTGAGGTTCCCTTTCGTCAACCGCCACCCCATGTGGACTAAAACAAAATCGGGCTTCTCGTGGGCGGCGACGGACAGCAAACGGTCATTCAGCTCACGTCCGGGAGATAAGGGTGTCACCGTGACGCCTAACTGCTTCAGCGCCCGGACGATGGATAAGTCAATCGGTGCAAAGGGGCGTTTGACCCCCGAAACGACGACGAGCGCGTGCACGTTGTGACCTCCTGATTCACGCGTTTACTTTATCATATGCGTCCGTTACCGAAACAGTGGAATAGACTAGTGCCGTTTTTTAAACCGTGAGAGATCACGTTTTTGTTTTGGCGTCAAGTGCTGGATTTGTTGTTGCAGACGGTTTTTGGCGAAACGGTACAGCCGGTAGTCCAGGGTGTTGTTTTGTCTGATGATGCGCACGATGTGATCGGGGACGCGGGGATGTTTCGGGCGGTTTTGAGTCACGTTTTCTCTCGTATAGTGGGCGTCTTTCCAGCCGAGTAATTGGCTCATCATAAACACTGATTCGGGTACATGTCGGTGATGCCGACTACGACAAAATCTCTCTTTATGTTTTCAATCGCCTTTTTTAAATCAGGATGCCGTTTGCCGGAGATCATGCGCGTTTGGTGGTTGTTGAGTGCTGCTCGAATACGAGGGTCCCGGGAGGTGACGAACTGGGAGAAGCTCATCCGTTTCGCTAGATGGTGCAGTTTGTTTTGTGGCCGGGAACGGATGAAGTAGTACATGGATACAATGCGATCCAACGGGTCTCTTACCATCGTGATGTACACAGCCCGGCGGTGAAAGTGCCTGTGCACACCGTAGCGAAAGTGTCCGTACACGCAGCGGATGTTTTGGCGTTCGGCAGAGGTCAGTTGACCTAACGCTTGCATCGGCTTCTCCGCTGGATAGCGGAACACCCGTTGTTTCGAATACTGCCGGTCCAGGAGGCGTCGCATCGTCACGCCGCCAGTTTTCGGTATATGCAAAAATACGACGATTCTCTTATGCATCTCAAAACCCCCACATATGATGAGATGGATCATCTCAGCTTTCTACCAGTTTATGCGCAATCTATCAGTCAGTGCTAGTTATCTACCACTATCACGGAAATGACGACTGCAATGTGCGAGAATGGAGAAACGGTAAAAAAACCCGGCCCACTCGTTCAAGTGGACCGGGTCCCTCGTCGGACTTCAGGGGAGACTTAGCCGTTCACCGGTTTTTTTCCCCACTTATACATGTAGTACTGGCGGTTCTGGCGCAAGATTTTGCGAAACTCCCTCCTCCCTCTCCGTTTGAAGCTCCGGTTGCCGAAATGGTGCACATACGTGTCACCGGCGATCCAGCACGTGTATCCGGCCATTTGGGCTCTCAGGCAGTAATCGTCGTCTTCGTACGTCCCCGCCCCGAAGCGCTCATCGAGTTCGCCGATATCTTCCATCAATTGACGCGGAAAGATCATGCAAAAGCCGGACAACAGCTTCGTCTTCTTCCATTTCGCCGGGTTTAAGCGGTTGTAGCGGCGAGAGAAGCGGTGGATGTCTGTCACACTGCGACAGCGCGTCTTCACTTTTTGCTGTCGAATGACGCGGTTGGAGACGGGGCCGACGATCCCCGCTCTCCGTTTTTCTTGAAACAAATGTAGCGGATTGTCCAGCCAGCGGAAGGAGGGAACGGTATCGTTGTTTAACAGGACGATGTAATCGCCGCGGGCCCGTTCCATCCCCCGGTTCATCCCCGCTGGGAAGCCGCGGTTGGCCTTGTTTTCCACAACGCGAAGCCAAGGGGATCGCGGCTCACTGTCACGTAAGCGAGCCACCGTGCCGTCCGTCGATCCGTTGTCGACGACAATCACTTCGTGCGGTACATGTGTATGTTTGCGAATGTTTGCCAAACACAGCTGCGTGTACGGCCACTCGTTGTGGGTTAGCGTCACGATGCTCACGAACGGTTTTTTCGTCATGTGTGCCGCCCCACTAACTCGTACAATCTCTGCCATTTGGGTAAAATGTGGCCTTTCGCGTGAAACGTTTCGCACAGTGAGCGGCCGTTTATGCGCAGTTGGCCGAGGAGTGCCGGTTGGCGTAAGATGTGCTGCACATAGTGGGACAAGTCGTCTTGTAAACGGGGCAGTTCGAGTAAAAAGCCGTTGTGCCAATGTTTCACCACTTCGGGGTGATCGCCGACATCCGTTGTCATCACTGGTATGCCGTTCGCCATTGCCCGGAGGTGCAAGGCGTTGAGAGAGTACACTGGATGTTGGTCGGTGACCAACACGTCTCCCCCTTGCCACGCACTTAAGTCCCCCGCTTCGACGGTACGGATGCGAATCGGCTGTTTGTTTTGTGGGAGGAATCGCATCACCTTTTTCACGCGTTCACTTTTGTCGCCGATTAACACCCACTCAACGTCTAAATCCTTTTGGGACAGGGATGAAACGGCGCGGAGGAGACGCTTCGTCGTCGCTCCTTGATACAGAAGAAGGGTGAGCGTCCTTCGCCTGGCGCCGTTTGGTTGAGGGAGGGTCTTCCCTTCTACTGCCGGAAAAATCGTGAAGGCGCGGTAGCCTTTTTTGCGCAGCCTTTCCCGGGCGTAGTAACTCGGGACGACAGTGTAAGGAAAGGTGGTCTTTTTCGGCACAGCCGTCAAGTGTTGCAGGACGTGTATGACAGCGTGTCTGTTTCCCAAGCCGGTTAACCACCACGTGCTTTTTCCTTCGTACTGGATCAGTGTGTCTGGATGGCACTCCACATAGCGGCGAACGTGGTCTAACCACTCCGACTGACGGATGACGGGAAACGCCATACACTCCACCGTAAGTTGCAGAGACGTCCTGTCATTCTCCCACGCAGGGACCCAGCGGGCGAGAGTGTTCCCCGGATCAGTGATTCTAACGACGCGCATCCTCTGTCCCTCAGCGGTGTTCAGTTTGCCAGTTGAAATTAATCTCCGGGTCGTTCCACGGAATGCGGTATTCATCCGGTGCGTCCGGGGAGTAAGACTGGGTGGTTAAGTAGACGATGGTCAGCGGTTCGTTGCCGAGGACGCGGTACCCGTGGGCCACTCCCCGGGGGATCAACAACACGCTCGGATTTTCCTCGCCCATGTAAAACACATTCGTTTCTTTAAATGTACGACTGTCCTCCCGCATGTCGACCAACACGACCTGTGCGTTTCCCGAAGGAAAAAACCAGATGTCATCCTGTTTTTTGTGGTAGTGAAACGCCTTGATGACGCCGGGGTAGGACATCGAAACGGACATCTGCCCAAACCGCTCCAAGAGTCCTTCGTCGTCCCGCACCAGTTCGGCAAAGTATCCGCGGTCATCACAATGCTTTACCAGTTGTTTGTGACGGACACCGTCAATCACGTGTATCCTCCTTCCACTGTTTGCTCATCTCCCTGACGCCTTCCCGCCAGTGAGGCAAAGGCGCTACGTTTTGTGCCGGAAGACTGACGGAACTGAGCACCGAATAACGGGGTCGTCGCGCCTTTTGTCCGAATTGTGACGACGTAGTCGGTACAATCTGCGCTTTTAGTAACATCTGTCTCGCAATCTCTTTGGCAAACTGGTACCACGTGCACGCCCCGCTGTTCGCCGTGTGAAACGTGCCGTAACACCGCGTTGCGATCAATTCCTTTATTGTCGACACTAAATGTCCGGCGTACGTCGGGGAACCGGTCTGATCGTTGACGACGGGAATGCGGGACACAGTGCGTCCCTTGTCGACGATCGCTTTAAAAAAATTGTGACCGTGAACGCCGTACAGCCATGACGTGCGCAAAATGAAATGTTCGGGACAAAACTGGCGCACAAGCTGTTCTCCTGCTTCCTTCGAACGTCCGTAGACGTTGAGTGGAGCAGGTTGGTCCCATTCGTCATATCCGCCCCCCTTCCGCTCACCGCCGAAAACGTAATCGGTGCTCACATACACCATCACGGCGCCTATCTCACGGCAAGACGCGGCGACGTTTCGGGCACCGTAGGCATTGACGCGGTAAGCGACGATAGGTTCGTCTTCCGCTCGGTCAACGTGCGTGTAGGCCGCACAGTGGATCACGACGTCGGGCCGTTCACACTGTAACAAGTCTCGCGTCCGTTCCCCGTCCGTCACGTCCCACTCATCCCGGGAGAAGCCGCGCACGTCGTCAGACGGACTGAAGCGGCTCAATACTTCCTGTCCAAGCTGTCCTGCGGCGCCGTTTACGAAAATTTTCATAACCCTCCCCTTCCGTTAGATGTGATGAGTCGCGTTCTTTCCC
This sequence comes from Novibacillus thermophilus, assembly GCF_002005165.1. NCBI lineage: Bacteria > Bacillati > Bacillota > Bacilli > Caryophanales > Thermoactinomycetaceae > Novibacillus > Novibacillus thermophilus. Next base: position 2,953,469 of record NZ_CP019699.1, on the reverse strand, counting down.
CAGCTTTCATCTTTGACGCCTGGTTTAGCCAGTCGCGTCACGGGATGACGGCGGTGTGAACGCCAGTTCCGCGTTAGCGGCAAGCTGGTTTGCCCTCAACAGCGACTCCGGCGTTCCCGCATCCGTCCACCAGCCGTTTAAAATATCGTATGTCAACTGGCTGCAGCGAATGTAAGCGTTGTTAACGTCTGTAATTTCGTATTCGCCTCGCTCGGACGGTTCAAGTTCGTCGATCAAGTCAAAGACGAGGGGGTCAAACATGTAGATGCCGGTGACGCAGTACGGGCTTTTTGGAGATGCCGGTTTTTCTTCAATTGACAAGATGCGGTTGTCTTTTACTTCTGCAACGCCAAAGCGCTGTGGGTTGGCGACTTCTTTTAAAAGCAACTTCGCGCCCCTCTGCTGTTTTCGAAAGTCGTGGACGAACGGTGTGAGGTCGTCTTCGAAAATGTTGTCACCCAAGAGGACGACGCATTTGTCGTTTCCCACGAACGTACGGGCCATTCCGAGAGCCTGAGCAATGCCCAAAGGTTGATCCTGTACGCGGTACGTAAACTGTGCGGAAAACGCCTTTCCGCTGCCGAGGAGACGAACAACGTCACCGATGTGTTCGACGCCGGTGATGATGAGAATCTCCTGTATGCCGCTTTGAACGAGCTTGGAAATCGGGTGGTAAATCATCGGATAACGGCCGACGGGGAGTAAATGTTTGTTGGTCACTTTCGTCATCGGGTACAGCCGCGACCCGGTTCCACCGGCGAGTATGACGCCTTTCATCAGTGGCCCTCCTTCACCGAGATGCAACGTCGCGCTTTATCTTATTCAACGCGAGGTCCGGCCGCGACAGCCCGTATTTTAGGCCTGCCAAGTTGGGTGACTACCTAACACTGTCCTAAACGTTTGCACATATAGTGAACTGAGCGATTATCCCCAGTGAATTCAAAAGGAGGGGGTTTCTCTGAAAACAGTCAGTCTCCGCTCGGTTTGCAGCATTATTGAAGGTAAGCTGATAAAAGGCAGGACAGACACCACGGTCTCATCTGTCAACTATGGAAGGCCCAAATATGTACGCCGTCATCAACTTTACTTTTTTGGGAAAAAAACGTCTTTTGATAAACAGTACGCCGCTGTGAAGCAGGTCAGACCTCTCGCGGTTGTCATTCCATCCCGTTACCGCCATCTGTCGTTTCCGGCCGAAACAGCCGTCATTCAAGTAAGCGATCCATACAGGTCTTTCTGGCGTTTAGGATTGTGGAATTTTCGCCAATACCCGGTCAAGACCGTCGCTATTACCGGCAGCGCCGGAAAGTCGACGACGACGTCGATGGTCGCCTCCGTGTTGAAAAGACGGTACCCGATTGTAAAAACAGAAGGCAATTTGAATACCGCGAGTTTCTTGCCCACCTACTTGTGCCGGCTCTCTTCCAAACATCGCGTACTTCTGTTGGAAATGGGGATGAAATCGCTGGGCAACATCGCCAAGCAATGCCGGGTCGTGAGACCGCAGGTTGGCGCCGTGACCAACGTCGGAGAAGCTCACTACGGAAGCGTCGGCGGGGCACACAATATTGTGAAAGCGAAACAAGAGTTGATCGATGGAATGCGTGACGGGGGCGTCGTGTGGCTCAATGCCGACAATGATCGCTCTCGAAAGCTGCGAACTGAACACGTGAACGTGTCCCGCTACTGGTTTGGCATCGATCAACCCGCCCACGTACAAGGATCACACATTCGGTACACTTCCAGAGGTATGTCCTTTCACGTGCATGTCAACGGCCGAACGTATTCGTTTACGATCCCGGCTTTCGGGAAACACAACGTGTACAACGCCCTGGCCGCCATCGGCATCTGTTACGCCATGGGCTTTAGTATGGCTGAGATCCAGAAAGGCCTGTCCATGTTTAAACAGCCGCACATGCGGCTGCAACTCGTAAAAGGTGTGAGGGGGACACTGCTCATTAACGACGCGTGGAACGCTAATCCGACCTCCATGATCGCCGGGTTAAACGTCCTCAACGCACTGTCTGGAAACCGAAAATCGATTGCCGTCCTCGGTGACATGAAAGAACTGGGAAGTTACACGCAGCAAGCGTACAACCGAGTGGGTGACTACATTGCGCGCCACCCGGTGGACCAACTGGTCACCGTAGGCCGCTATGCAAATCTCATTGCGCGCCGCGCCGTGAGCAAAGGGTTCAATCCACAAAAAGCGGTCAGTTTTCGCACACGGGAAGCTGCCCTGCGCCATTTGCTCCGTGCTCCCTCCGGAAGCGTCATCTACTTTAAAGCTTCCAGAAGTTTGCACTTTGAAAAATTAGTCAAACAGCTAAAAGCTGGATAAGGGCCGCTCGGTCCCTTACGGCTTTAACAGTCGGTTGTACAGTGTAGCGTAACTTTCAGCCGTCCGTTCCCACGTAAAGTGCGCTTCAACTCGGCGGCGTCCTGCTTTTCCGAACGATCGGCGTTTCTCAGCATCCGTGAGCAATTCGATGATTTTCTCCGCCAACGATTGGACAGACGAATTCGGCGGAACTAAATAACCCGTTTTGCCGTGCTCTACAATTTCTTTTATCCCCCCGACATCGTGGGCGACGACGGGAAGAGAGCTGGCCATCGCTTCTACGTTGACTAGACCGAAGGCCTCTTTGCCGACGGAAGGGGTGACGAAGACATCGCCAACACTGTAGCAGTCTTGAACGCTTTGCGGCGATACGAACGGCACAAAGCGGACGGCGTCCCCCAATTTGGAAGCGTGTCTTTTAATTTGGCGAACGTATGCCGTGTCAACATTTCTGCCGTAATAGGGGCTGCCGACGACGACGAGGGCCACATCCGGTACTTCTTTTCGCACGTGTTCCAATGCGGCCAATAAGATGTGCACCCCTTTTTGCGGGATGAGACGGCCGACAAACAACACGGTCGGTTGATCGGATAGCCCCCATTGCTCTCTCAGCCGTTTGCGGGTCGCGCCGTTTTTATCGACCGGACGAAAAGTTTCCACGTCCACACCGAGGTGTATCCGGTGAATTTTGTGTGCGTGTCGCGGTACCCTTTGCTGTACCTCGCCCTTTAGAAAATCACTGTTTGTCACAACGGCGTCGCAGGCGGCGACTATCTGTTCTAGGGCGTGACGTGGCAAGATCTCAGGGGAAATGTAGGTGACAGAGTGGAGAGAAAGCACGATACGCCCTTCTGGATGTGCTTTCCGCACGACCGGAACAAACGTCGGACGGTTTTCGATCTGGATGACGTCACTGGGAAACCGGCGCATCTGGGCCGCTGTCTGTCGTAAATAGGACGCTCTGTCACTTTCGTTAACCGGAATGAAGACTGGGTCCGTTTTCTTCCCTTCTTTCAGGGGTGCGACTCCGACGACCCGCACGCCCGTTTTCGGTGCCAGGGCGTTTGCCAGACGTGTCGCCGTTGTTTCCACTGATCCACTTCTGTATGATACGAGCGGCAGGGAACCGGGAGTTACGATCGTCACGGACGGCAATTTCCGGGTGAAAGTAGATTTTTGCTTTTTCTTTAAAAAGGCGGCGTATTCCATCGGTCGGCGAAAGGAGTTGTGCCACGTGTTGAGCTCTCCTGCATGGCGGAAAGTGATGCGCAAGTCCCGTCCGTTGACTTCGATAAACCAAATGTGTCCGTCTTCATCTACGGCCAGATCCAATCCGAGATCTGCACAAGTGGGGTCGTGCTTCTCTAACTGGGCGGCGACACGGATGGCGACATCTCGCATTTGGGCGTAAATGGCGTCGTGTTGGTGTGGAAACCGCTTTTTTAGCAACGGTCGAGCCGGCACACACGTTCCACCTGCTGCAACGTTGGTGACAATCGCCCGGTCTAACCCAACCCTGGCGACAATGCCTGTCACTCCCCACTCTCCCCTCCCCCTTTTTGAACGGACACTCTGAAGTCGATAGGACGTCTGTCCTCGTGAACGACTGATATCGCCTGCTGAACGAGGTAGCGGTTGTCGCATATGTGGCGAATGAAAGGAAGTGCTTTTTCCTGGTCCAGTGTGCGCTGATAAACGGAACCGTTTTTTTGGAAACGAATCTGCCACTTATTTTCGGGCAACGCTGCACATTTCAGAACCCCTCGACCCAAACTTTTGGCGAACGGCTTTAAGTAAAGGGCTGGATACTGCTTGATCAGTTTAGAGACAGTTGCGGGCTTTAACTGTTCTGTATCTGGCAAATGCGGGGTGAGGTCTGGACACTGCTTTAACAGGCGCGAGACTTGTAGTTTATTGAAGTAGTTCGTGCCGTTAAATACTTCAGTGTGGGGGATGCGGCGCAACCGAGCGAGCGGTTTATCGTGCAATGGGCTTAAACGCGTCCGGTTGTGAATGACAGTAGGAAGAGGCAGCTCCTTTTGTACATACGTATGTCCGCTTTTTACGTACCCGTTAACCGTCAAATTGTGAAATTGAACGTGTTTCAGATTAAAAAAAACAGGACGCAGCCCGTTTTGCCGGGCGAATTTTTCATACAGCGGCATGACTTCGTACGTTTTTTTTCCCGTCAAACAGGCGGCTAAGTTTGCCGAACTGAATAAGATACCAACATCGCGGTTCATATCACCCCTCCTGCTTTCTTTCCGTCTTTGTGACAACACCATGCGGCGGAGCGGGACAAACGGCTTCCGGATACTCATACACAATGATATGGCCCGTTCTGGCAAAAGGTAACGGGGACAGGTGGCTTATTGTCGCGAGCGTTGCGTCCAATCGACTTGCATCATCACGGCATACTCTTGTATCAAGAGGTGATGCAAAGTGATAGATTCGAACCGATCCGGCTACTATACGTTTCTATTTCGCAATACGCCCAATATTAATAGAATGCGACAACTCGGCTGTTCCGTGTACTACGTAAGCCCGACGAACAAGATCGTTTCGGCACGGGTTCCGTCCAAGAAACGACTAAACCAGATTTTAGCCGACCCTAATCTGCGTTGCGCTGAGAAAGATTGCCAACTGATGTTGCCCCAGCCCAAGCTAAAAAAAGTCTTTTCCCGCAAATCCTACCGCACAAACAGTCCGTCCTTTTTGGTCAAGGCTGACAGTCAACTGTTGACTTGGAATGTCGCACGTGTTTTGGGCGGCAGGCCGAGACCTAACGACGGAAAGCACGTCAAGGTCGGGGTGATCGACACTGGGATTGACTTAAAGCATCCTGATTTGGCCGCAAACGTAAAAGGCGGAGTCAACTTGGTAAATCCCACGTCTGCTCCGCAGGACGACAACGGGCACGGTAGCCACGTTGCCGGAATTATCGGGGCAGTCAACAACGGGAGGGGCGTCGTCGGGGTAGCTGGAGGGGTGTCCCTCTACGCCATCAAAGTGTTAAACCAAAACGGTACTGGGACGTTGACGACGCTAATTAAAGGGATTGAATGGGGCATACGGCACAACATGCACATCTTGAATATCAGTGTCAGCGGTGGCCAGACGGTACCGGTCGTCATGAGAGACGCCATTCACAGGGCTGTGAGAAACGGGATTGTCGTCGTCGCTTCGGCAGGCAATCACGGCGACTCACAAGGGAAGGGGGATACGGTGCAAATGCCAGGCCGATTGCCTAACACGATCGCAGTCGCTGCACTCGACCGCAACAATCAGCGTGCACCGTTCTCTTCGACGGGTCCAAGCGTCGACATCGCGGCTCCGGGAGTGAACATATTAAGCACTTTTAAAGACGGGCGATACGCCAGTTTAAGCGGAACGTCGATGGCTGCTCCCCACGTCAGCGGAGCGGCGGCCATTCTCAAACGGCGGTATCCAAAGGTAACGCCTCTTCAAGTGAAACAAATACTGCAAAAACATGCGATCGATCTTCCACCAAAAGGGGTTGACCGACTGACGGGAGCTGGGCTCGTTCAAGTCAGATAGGTGTCTTGTCGTGTTGCGGCACAAGCAAGACGCAATCGTGTAGGGGACGTTTGGGACATCTCCTTGCTCTTGCCACATCGAGCATCACGATAAAAGCTACCCCACAGTGGGGGTAGCTTTTTACTCACGTGCACTTGCTGTTTATCTCCGGGCCTGCGGCGGGGCGGTCTCCTTCTTTGTTGTCGTCTTACGCGGACGGCGGTGTCAATCGTACGGGTCGCTTCAGTTGCACACTTCCCTAACCTTTACGATTTCAGCCAGTTGTAAAAAGGAAAGTCATCTGTGTGCTGCCTTTTGTCAGTCGACTGGTAGATGGACCCTTTTTTGCGAAACTTCAAAGCGTGTTGTTTCGCCTGTTCGACAGTATTCACATTGTTTTTCTTCCATTCCAGTAAGATGCGGTCGATATACTTGAAGTTTAACTTGCCGGTAAAAACTGCTTCCTTCAAAGCTGCCAGGATGAGCTCGTCACTCAGCCTGTCCTCTTCAAGCCATTTGACTAATATTTCGCATTCCATCGGTGAAAGGGGGCGTCCGAACTCTTGTTCAAACGTCGTCACCAGACCGGCTTCTCGCTCTTCTTCTTTCTGGATGACATGTGCACCCATTTGCTGTATGTAACGATCTGCCAGTTTTTCGAACAGCGGTCGAACATCGTACCGGCTCCCGAGCCGCCCGTTTTCATCTGTTTCTTCCACGATGGAAATGTACTTTTTACTGACGAGTTCGCGCAAATGTCTGACGACGTCCTTCGCCGGAACCGCCATTCTCTCTTGCAATTCGTGAACGGTTGGGAACGTCTTTCCTTCCATTTGCCTGAAAGAGAGGATGTGCATGAGCAACATCGCCTCTGCCTCGCTCAAATTCAACTGTTTATAAAACTTCAACAACCCGTACGGAATGTTGACAGTGCCGGTTTGGAATAACGTCACCATCAACTCGCGCCAGTCATTTCGGTTCATCTTCGCCATGTCCCAACACCTCTATCTCCTATCATAGCAACTCGACGTCTCGAATGACAGACTTGACAAACGAAAGAGAGAGTACCAGACTAGTAAGGGGTTTGTCTCGTTAGAAGAAAGGGGATCGTCATGCAGCGATCGCAAGTCGCGGCATTTTTGCTTACGCTGATACTCACCTTCGTCTTAGGTGCTTGTCAAATGCCGCCAACTGACCAGTCGGAACTGGAAAGGGAAGAGACGTCTGACGAGATGTCAGAAGGTAAGGCTGTCGAACGGGAACCGCCTCCGGCGAAACGCGTGACTCTTGCGGCCACAGGGGACATTATGGTACACAGCACTCAAATAAAAGCGGCCAGACAGCACGACGGAAGTTACGATTTTAACAGTGTGTTTCAAGATATTCAGCCGTACTTGGAAGCGGCTGATTTAACCTTTGCCAACCTTGAAACGACGTTTGGCGGAAGTGAACCGTATACGGGTTACCCTTTGTTTAACGCCCCGGACGCAATGGCAGACGCCCTTAAAAACGCGGGATTTGACATCATTCAAACAGCCAACAACCATACGATGGACTCGAAAGCGAAAGGAGCCGTGCGCACGTACAACGTTTTGCGGGAAAAAGGCTTGAGTCCTGTCGGGACGGCGGCGACGCCCGAAGACCGCAAACCGCTCATTGTCGAAAAAAACGGCATCAAGCTCGCATTTCTCGCCTACACGTACGGGACAAACGGCATACCCGTCCCGGAAGACCAGCCGTACCTGGTTAACCTCATCGATGAAGACGTGATTGCACAAGACATCCAACAGTCGAAGAAAGACGGCGCCGAGTTTATCATTGTCGGGCTTCACTTCGGAAATGAGTTTGATCGCGAACCGAATGAGGAGCAGCGGCAACTCGTCAACCGGGTGTTTGAGATGGGCGCGGACGTCATTTTGGGGGGACATCCGCACGTTCTGCAACCGATGGAACAGATGGAAGTCGGTGGCGAAAAGAAGTTTGTGATATACTCCCTCGGCAACTTTGTCTCAAACCAGTTTTCGTATACAGTATCCAACCCTTATGCCAATAAGGGAGTCATCCTGTACCTCGATATTGAGAAGCATGCCGAAGACGAGACGGTCGCTTTAAAAGAGGTTCGCTTTCTGCCTACCGTCGTCCACCGATATGAACAAAACGGCATCGGGTATACCATTCTTCCTATTGAAGAAAAACACGTCACTAGCGAATCACTGCCGTACGAGTACCCTGGCCTCACGTTCAACATGGTCCGGGAAGCGTGGGAGCAGACGACTGCGCACATGGAACAATATGAAAGTTTCCCAGTCTTTCACTTGGAGGAAGCTGATTGAAAACGTGAAATGGGTGGGCGATATCCAATCGCCCACCCATTTGGTTTCTATGGTCAACGACGCTTAATCACAATCCCATTTTTTGTCGTGTTTAAAATGTTTGTCCTTGTGGAATTTACAGTGACAAAATCTGCGTCGACGAGGAATGCGGCGTCTGCGTGGAATGCGTCGACGACGCGGGAAGCGGCGTCGACGGTGACAGTCGTCTCTGCGACTCAACTGATCACCTCCTCTTTGTCGAGGTACTACTAATCTATGAATCTCACTGTGAAAACGTTATAGATACGAGGCCAAACTATGAGCCTTTTTTTTAATAGATTCAAATAAAAACCGACACCGAGACGACAAAGCGTATCGTCTCCGGTGTCGGTGAAAATACTTGCAAACTTCACTGTCGTGCGATAAACCGTTCAATGCGGTCCAATGCTTCAACCAACTGTTCCATGGAGGTGGCGTAAGAAAGTCGAATGTGAAGCGGGGCGCCGAAAGCATTTCCCGGCACAACGGCCACATGTACTTCTTCCAAAAGTGCTTTGCTCCAGTCGCTGGCATCGCGAAAGCGGCTGTTCGCATCAGCAATGACCTCGCTCACGTTGGCAAATACGTAAAAGGCTCCTTGCGGCTTGACAGCCTTGATCCCTTTGATTTGGTTGATGCGTTCGACGACGTAATTGCGGCGTTCCACGAACGCTTGTTTCATCCGAGCCACTGGTTCTTGTGTTCCGGTGATGGCTGCGTATGCAGCATGCTGGGCGACAGATGACGGGTTGGACGTACTGTGGCTGGCGATCCCCGTCATCGCTTGAATGACGTCACGGTTTCCCGCTGCGTATCCGATCCGCCAGCCGGTCATGGAATACGTCTTAGACACGCCATTAATCACAAACGTATTAGTGTACAGGTCATCGCTTAAACTGGCAATGCTCACGTGTTCACCTTCGTAAATCAGTTGTTCGTATATTTCATCTGACACAATTCCGATGCCGTGAGTTAGGCAAATGTCACCTAAGGCCTGCAATTCGTCGCGCGTGTAAATCATGCCAGTCGGATTGGAGGGGCTGTTCAGGAGAAACAGTTTCGTTTTGTCCGTTATGGCTTGTTCCAGTTGCTCCGGTGACACTTTAAACAGTCGCTCTTCACTCGTCTCCACAATGACCGGACGCCCGCCGGCAAGTTTGACCTGTTCGATGTAGCTCACCCAGTACGGCGCAGGGATGATCACTTCATCCCCGGGGTTGATCACCGCTTGAAATAAATTGTACAACGCGTGTTTGGCTCCGCTCGTCACGATAATTTGGTTCACATCGTACGTTAAACCGTTATCTTTTTTTAGTTTTTCGGCGATGGCTTCCCTCAGCTCTACTGTCCCCCGGCAGCTGTGTACTTCGTGTACCCGGCTTGTGCCGCTTTCGCCGCAGCCTCGAGAATGTGCTCCGGCGTGTTAAAGTCCGGTTCTCCAGCCCCCAGTCCGATGACGTCCAATCCCTTTGCCCGCATTTCCTTGGCCGTCGCTGTAATGGCCAACGTTGCAGACGGAGTGAGTTGCTGTGCACGATCAGATAATTGCAATATTCTGTTCCCCTTCCTGGTCCTATCTTGAATAGAGTATCATTACAAGTATACATTGTAGCACACTGATCTTTTTTCGGCGATTTGTTTAAAAAAACGCGGAACATGGAGTGTATCTATTTCACAAAGGATACAAAATCGCTGGGATTTTTTATGCCGTGATCAACCAACTGTCGCGCGGGAGGTTTTCTCCACCATGTCTTGCAACCAGTCCGGGATATCGGCATCGTCAGACATGTTCAGCATGTCAATCAACTCCGAATCGGAAACAGCCGAACGGGCACCGGTTAATCGGTTATGGTCACCGCCAACCTCTCCGAACCCCTGCGTATGTTTTTTATAGCTTTCGAAACCGTAGGGCAAATTGTTCCCTATATTGACGCACGAGGCCCCCTCTACCGAGCCGATGCGAATGTGTCCGATATAAAAAGTCGGTGATGTGAGAGACATCGCCATCATCCTTTCTCGTCGTTGTGACAACCGCTAAATCGAAAGCGGAAACCGTTAGCTGTTGTTTCCATGTGACTGCTGTAACGAGCGGCTCCCTCCGTTGGCCTGCTTTCGTCAGGAGTGTCCTTGCCGCCTCGGGTTTTGTCTTCAGGTTTTGCCGAGGTTTCCGTCTGTTCGTCATCCTGTATGACGCGAACCCCAAAATTGTTTCCCAAGTTCAAAGCGCCGCTGACGGTATCAATGTCCAAACGTTCCAACTGAAACGTAAGCTCTTCCAAAACCGGGTTGTGCGCATGTAAATGATCAATGTTCACTGTGTAGGCAGAATGTTTTTGTGAAAGTTCGTCTAACGTCTGTTCTATTTTTTTGAGGCGTTCTTGTAACGCCTTCATTTGCTTTGCGTGCCGCCTCGCAAACATTTGTGACGTATCATTCCTCACGAAATAGTTGTCTCGGTAATAAATATACCGTAGCGCTATGTGCTTTCGACGACCGTCTGTTTCACCCACTGGTCAATGCCATCGGAATCTAGAAGCGCGTTGACACCTTCTGTCGCGACGTTCGCGTTTCCCGTAAAGGTGCCGAATCCTTCATTTTGTTTGTTGCTGTAGCGCCATTTGTGTTGTACGTTCTGTCCGGAAAACACACCGGACACGTTGGATACGGCATGAATCTCTAACCGTTTTAAATGAATGTGTGCCACAAAGGATCCCTCCGAACGCATTTTATTACAGTTTATTGGTATGTGGTCGGGATTATATCAAAATGTTGAGACTGCAAGAGGAGGCAGCGCAAATGTCTGGATCACAGAGAAAGTTTAATCCGTTTGATTCAAACTGGAAAGACTTCGAAAAAAACTTTATGCGGGGATACAGAGACGCTTTCAACTACGATTTGTCGTGGCTAGATGGTTATATCCAAAACATGATCTCCCAGGCGATCCCGTCTAGTCAGCATTTTAGCGGGTTTACACAAAATCGCCTGCGTCCCGACGTGTTTGAAACCCATCAAGACATGATCGTACGCGTCCGCATCCCGGAACGGGCCAACACGCGAAAACTGGGAGTCGCTTTTAACAGCGCGAATAAAGTGCGCATATCCGGGCTCGGGGATCGGGATGAGACGATTTCACTCCCTGCGGCCGGCCGATACGACGGAAGCAAGGCATTTTTTAAAGATGGAATTTTGGAAATTCGCATTCCGAAGGAATTGAACGAAGCATACCAAGACATCTACATCCAGTATATGTAGCCGTGCACAAAAAAGGCGGTTCCGCTTCTGGAACCACCACACACCACCATGTTCAATGAGCACATGCATGGGGATCGCCCCTTTTTCCCTCCCTTGTTCTGCGTGAAGCATGTTTCGGAAACGGTCGCCTGAGATAACTTCTTCTGCCAGCAAAATGGAGAGCGCCTCGGAATACACGTGTTCATAGTCCTTGAGCAGCTGCTTCGTCTCTTCTAACAAGCGGTTTAGAATACGGGAAGATTCTTCTTGCAATTTGTCTTTGTTGACGAGCTCCTTGTTGACAATGCCCAAATCCGACAGACCGCTGTCAATGAGCATCGCTGCGTGTCGGTTTGCTTGTTCAAAATCGTTGCGCGACCCCGTACTGCGGTTGCCGTAAACCATTTCTTCTGCAAGGGCACCGGCCAGCGCCACTTTTATCTGTCCTTCGATTTCATCCCGCGTGTACAAGTACTGATCCCGCATCGGGTTTTGCCGCACGTACCCGAGTGCTTTCCCCCTCGGACTCAACGCCACTTGCGAAACGGAGCCGGGACGCACGATTTCCGATACGATGGCGTGACCGAGTTCGTGTACCGCAACCCGTTCCCGTTCCTCTTCTGTCGCCTGGCGGTCGGTTTTTTCACCCATCATCACCTTGTCGACGGCATCCGAAAGGTGCTGTTGCCGGATAACGCCGCTTTTTTCCCGCAAGGCGTAAATGGCCGCTTCGTTGGCCACACTTTCGAGCTGTGCGCCGGAAAAGCCGAACGTCTCCCGGGCAATTTCCTCGATGTCGACGTCGTCACCCAGCGGCTTGTTCGCTAAATGCAGTTTTAAAATGTGTTGGCGTGCGGATTTGTCAGGCAAGTCGACGAGAATGTGCCGGTCAAATCTCCCCGGACGGGTAAGGGCCTTGTCTAACATGTCGGGACGGTTGGTCGCTGCCACAACAAGGATCTGCACGTCACTGGACGTATCGATGCCGTCCATTTCCGTCAACAGCTGGTTTAACGTCTGATCGTATTCCCGATGTTGACTGCCTTCGCGCTTTCCGCCAATGACGTCAATTTCGTCAATGAATACGATAGCGCTCTTTTTTCGATTCTTTTTGGCCAGTTGCCGGGCTTCGCGAAACAAATCGCGGATGCGCTTGGCACCGACACCGACGTACATTTCCACAAATTCGCTGCCCGAAGTCGAGACAAAGACGGAATCGGTATAGTGAGCGGCGGCCTTGGCCATCAGCGTCTTCCCCGTTCCCGGTGGGCCGGAAAGCAACAGGCCTTTAATCGGACGTATGCCGTACGCTTCGATCTCATCGCGCTGTACCAAGAAATTGAGGGCCTCTGTCAATTCTTCCTTCGTCCGTTCGTGTCCGCCGACGTCGTCAAAAGTGGTGTGGGGCACCCCCTCCCGCGACGATGTCCGCTTCACTTTGCCGAAACCGAACGACGGACCGCGCATGTGCATAAACATCCACAGCCCCGTGACGGCCAAAATGAATACGATGAGCGGAATAAAATTCTGGCCGAGAAATGCCAGGAAGACGACGACGGCCGCCGTTATGCCGAGTGTAGCCTCCTTAAGCATCGGCGTACACCTCCGACCGATTCTGTTCTAAGGGCATGGCGCGAAACAGGCTTTCATTTTCGGCGTGTTTTTCCCGTAACCACACGTACAGGAAGTTTTCGTCCATGGCAACTTGAAGGTCCACGTCCTTTTCAAGCGATTGCGCTTTCAGCCGTTCCACCATCGCACTGTACTCTTTGTTGGCGATCCCTTCGGCCACAATGAAATAAAGGTCGTGCCACGTCGTTTGCAGGTCGGCGTTCGGCTTGTCCAAAAGGGACAAGGTCACATTTTGCTCACCACTCTCATCTCGAATGCGCTCCATTAAAACGAGGTAGTCCCTCGTCAGCGAAAAGTCGGGTGCCACGTCCAGTTCAACGGTCACACCAGCCGGAGTGACGGTTATATCGTAACGGTTGATATGCTTTTCCCCGTCTAGCAATTCTGCAACCGGTTGTTTCACGTCCAGCCACTGGTATAAAAACCAGCCGCCAAACAAAAAAGCTAAAGCCGTTACAAGGCTCACAACAGCGGGAAACGGACGGATTTTCAATGCCTCGTCCCCCCCTTCTACTACTCTCTCACTGTCGTAAGTATAACATAAAAGGATACGTTCAAATGATGGAAGAATTGTACAAAAGCCCGCCGCAACGTTTTGTTGCAGCGGGCTCGGTGGCTTGGCTCACAGTGAAATAGACTGGATCTGTTCACCGGTAAAAAAGTCAAAGTACACGTACTGCGCCTTTCCGTCTTCAGTCGTGTAGTACACATCCCAAATGGGCCGTTTCTCCCCGTTTTTCTCCGTGATAAGCCCCGGCAAGATCCGTTTAATATTAGCTTCAGGCAACTGGGACAAAATGTCGTCCCGACTGACGCCGTCAGAAAGACGTTCACTCCATACGTCGTCGTCCTGCACCCAAATGACGACTTTCTCTCCGTCACGGTTTTTTCCTGTTATAACGTGATGGCCGCGGTCTCCGGGATAGTAGTCAACGGATAGGACAGAAGCCACATTCGTTTCGCTCTTTGCTACAGCTAACGCGTCTTCTGCCTTGGCGACTTCTGCTGATTTGAAATCTCGATAGATGAGCAGCAGTTGCCATATAAAGATAAGGACTACTATGCCGACAATAAAAAACCACTTTTTCACTCCGACGACTCCCCGAACAAGTAAATTAAGCGCCGTTTGAGTTCGCGTGTCTCCCCGCTCTTGAGGACGTCCACCTGAATTTGATGTAAATCGAGGCTATGTTCATTGTACCAAAGTGTATACCGGACTTCCATTCTTTGTGCCACGTTGCGCACGATTTCCGGGGTCGCCATTTGGTCGCCCAACATAGTGTGCACCGACTCCTCAACTTGATCGTCGGTTAAAGACATTGCCACTGCTTTCCAACCTGACGGGGACAGTTTGCTGCTGTCGGGAGCCCACGAAAGATTTCGAAATCCGTTTTTTAACTGTTGCATATGTTCACGGGGAGAAAACATTTCCGGAGCAGTATGCGCGTCGTTTTTCTCTTTGTCCGTCTGCCACTCCACCTTGTCCCCGCGGCCGGATAGCCGGACAAAGGACTGTCGAACATGTTCTCCTTCCAGTTGCCACCTCTCCCCTGTTGCCGTTCCCTTCATGCTGGCAACTGTTTTTCCGTCAATCTCGGCCCACAGTCGATAAGCGACAGGATCATCCATTTGGAGAAAGCGGTTGATCACTTGTTCGATTTCGGCAGGATCCGGACGTGGAAGATTCTGGAGAGGACTGTTGTCCTGTTGGCCGTTTTGGCAAGCGGCGACGATCAAACACAGAAGGAGAATGACTGCAGCATTTCTCCACGACAAGCGCATTTCGGACCCTCCGTCTGTAAACGGTCTCACTAAACATATGTCAGTCGTACGCTTTTTAGAACTGCATGCCGTGGAAAAGTGCTGGCTAAACCGTACAAAAGTTGTTAGACATAGTGCGGAAAGGACGTGCCATACTAAAGCTACAGGAGACAAGGAGGTGAGGGTGCTGGTCAGCTGGTTGCACTCCCTGGACCCGTCCCTGTCCAAACATCTGCAGGAACTGGGGATTGCTCCCCAATGGGTTGAAGAAAAAGTGAATGAACAGTGCTGTGCTTCACTGGCTTACCGTCATCGTTTGACTAACGGAGACTGGATGGAGACATCGCGACCGCGATTTCACATTCGCATAGACGCAGAGTGTTCGTCTTGTCACCGTTAGTATATCCCAAAATGTCCTACCTATGCCTACCGCTGTCAGCCCGGTTTAACCGGGCATTTTTTTGTTTCAGTCTTAAATTTAAAAATCGGTACACGTCTAAACGTTTGATTAATTTAAAGTACAGAATCTAGTGACGCGGTCGCGTTAATGAATATTTCTGTTCATATGCTTCCCGTTTTCCCTGAAAAAAATCAGAACGAAATTCAGCCATTGTGTTGCCGTACACGGCGTTTTGGCCGCCTCCGGCCCCATCACCGCCAACTCTCCCCCTGAAAGCGGCAGGCGATATTTTCTCCAAAGACCGGTCTGCTAAAGCGTCACGCCCGGCATGTACGCTTTTGCGAACGGTCACCGAAATTTTCGGCACTCGTCGCTTTAGAGACGACGGCCGCCATTTTCCCCATGGCGGATCATACTGATTCCGTTTCACTCGTGTTCACTGACACATCGGCGAGGAACAACAACGAGACGTCATTCACACGTCGAACCGTTTATGACGCAATTCCCCTCAGCCAAAAAGGCCTGTGTCTGCGTTCCCCAGCATCCGATCCGAGCTTTATCCAGTTCTCTCCTAAAGTTAAGAAGTTGAAGTTTGCCGTTTTTCAGAAGCTCGCTTGAAAACTGGCCGGACAATAGACCGGCCAGTACGACGTGTTGAGATTTTGAACGATCAGAAACTTCAATGGCTGCCGCCTGTCCTTTTTCCGGAGCGGAAAGATTGCCATGCGGGAAGGGCTAAAGAAAGCAGTGCCAAAATCAGGAGGGAAAAGGCGATCGGCTGAGACCAAAAGATCGAGAGTTGGCCGTTTGATATCGTCAAACTTTGCCTGAGGGCGTTCTCCATCATCCCGCCGAGAATGAAGGCCAGAATAAAAGGAGCTGCCGGAAAGGAAAACAGCCGCATCAAGTACCCAATAGCACCAAATGCCAACAATACGTAAAGATCGAAGACATTAAAACTGATGGCGTACACACCGATGACACAAAACACGATGATGAGCGAAATCAACATCGGGCGCGGTATAGCCAGAACTTTGGCAATATAAGGGATGAGAGGGAGATTTAAGATCAGCAAAAAAACGTTTCCGATATACATGCTGACGATCACTCCCCAGAATATGTCCGGTCGATCTTGCATGAGTAGTGGTCCCGGATTGACATCGAGGACGAGCAGCGCCCCGAGCAGTACCGCGGTCGTACCGGAGCCCGGGATGCCGAGACTGAGTAACGGTACAAAAGCTCCGCTCGTGGCAGCGTTATTAGCTGTCTCGGGTGCAGTCAAACCTTTGATAGAACCTTTGCCAAATTCCGAAGGATGCTTGGACAACCGCTTTTCCAAGACATAGCTGATAAACGAAGCGATTGTCGCACCGGCCCCGGGGAGGACTCCGAGAATAAAACCAATCAACGAATGGCGTCCCATCGGCCCGCTCATTTCCTTAAAATCCGCTTTCGTCAATTTCAGACTGCCAATCGTTTTATTGTGGCTATTAAATGCCGGTTTACGATGGGCGACCAGCGTGCACACTTCCGCGAGAGCGAACAGCCCGAGAGCCACTACGAGGAAGTCGATCCCTTCCAAAAGGTTAGGATTACCAAAAGTGAAACGCGGCGTTCCGGTTTGCGAATCGATGCCGACGGTGACGGCCATGAAACCGAGCACGGCCGAAATTAACGCTTTCACCGTCGAACCTTCAGATAGACTGGTAATCGCCGTTAGCCCGAGTAACATCAAGGCGAAATACTCCGGTGGGCCGAACACGATTGCCACGCTGGACAGCACTGGTGCAAACAGCATGAGCAGAATGACACTAACTGTGCCTCCGACGAAAGACGCAATTGCCGCTATAGCGAGAGCTTTGCCCGCATCTCCTCTCTGCGCCATCGGGTAGCCGTCGAACGCCGTTGCCACCGTTCCGGAAATACCTGGAGCGTTTAACAAGATGGATGACGTAGAGCCTCCGAAAATAGCGCCGTAGTAAACACCGGCCATTAAAATTAGGGCTACTGCCGGATCCATTCCGTACGTGACGGGAATCATGAGCGCAATGGCGCTAATAGGCCCTAGTCCCGGCATCATGCCGATAAACGTGCCGACCAAAACACCGATGAAGACGAACAACAAACCTTGCAGACTGAAAGCTGTTTGAATGCCGCTCACAAGACCGTCGAGCATGGCCACATCCTTCACCTCACGTTCAAAAGGGAGCGATACCTTGCGGCAGATGGATGCCTAAACCATATCGAAACAATGTGTAGAGAACGGACGGAACGACTATGGAAACGATACCGTTAACGATGTTCCGCCGATAACCGAGAAAGCGGGTACACGTAAACAAAAACAGCGTCGATACCGCAATGAATCCGACCCTCTCCAGCAATGCGACATAAAGGAGCAGGAATAGAAACACACCGAACAGTTTCCCAGCCTGTTGTTTTGATACCGTTCGCTTTTGCTCTTTGTCTTCACTTTCTCGATCGGAACTGAAAAACAGGATTAGCGACAATATGAGCAAGAGTGTACCGAGTCCAATCGGTACCACATCGGCATCTACTGGGACGTACGGATAACTGGGCAATCGCAAGCTTAAATAGACATACCAGATGGAAATTGCAATTAAAACGAGACTGATTTTTCGGTCGGTCGGTTTTAACATCGCATTTCACCCTGTCCAAACTTTTTCAAGACCAGGAATACTGAGTGGTGCAGCCCTCTAGTCACCCAGTCCGAGCTCATCCAGCAACTCCTGCATAGACTGTTCTTCTTCCGACAAGAACACCTCGAAATCTTCACTGTCCATAAACCATTCATTCCACCCGTATTTCTCGCGAATGTCCTGCCACCCTTCAGAGTCATTCAGCTGCTTGAATTTTTCTTCGTAGTAAATGCGTGCAGATTCACTCATATCCGGTGGTCCAAAAAACCCACGCCAGTTGACAAAGGTCTCATCAATGCCTTGTTCTTTCGCGGTGGGGAAGTCTTCCATCACGTCGCCTGTCAGACGTTCTTCAGAAGTCACCCCCAACACTTTAATTTTGCCGGCACGGACTTGCTCAATTGTTTCAGTGACACCGGTTGAATATACGTCGGCACTCCCGTTGAGCAAGTTCGTCATGGCACTGCCGTCCTGCGCGGACACGTATTTAATTTTTGTGATATCGACACCGGCTGCCTTTGCGATTTTGGCGAATTGAATGTGATCCATACTGCCGGGGGACGACTCCCCGATAACTGTTATGTCAGACGGGCTTTCCTTCATGTCCGCGAACAAATCGTTCAGGTTGTCCCATTTCGCATCAGCCCGCACTGCAAAAGCGGCGTAATCGGAAATCACATTGGCGATTGGCGTAAAATCATCGTAACGGTATTCAGACTGTCCGTTTAACGGAACGAGTAACAGCGGGGGGACGCTACAAACAAAAAGTGAGGATCTCCCCTTTTCCCTGCAATGTACGACCATCCGACTGCACCACCGCCTCCTTCCTTGTTCACGACGGCCATGCCTTTGTCGATGATCCCTTCTTGTTCAAACACCTCAGCAGCCATTCTCGCCGTCGTATCCCAGCCTCCCCCTGCGCCGGCAGGCGCGACAATTTCAATCGACTTTTCCGGTTCCCATTGTCCTTCTGCCGTCGATTCCCCGTCGTCACTGGCACAAGCGGTTAAACTCGTCAATAGCAGTGCCAAACTGAGCATCAGAATTTTCTTCACCGAAGTCACCTCTCCTTTGGTTCAGTTGGCACTATCGTAAAACATTTGACGAAGATTGTAAGCGTTAACAAAATATTGTGCATTAAAAATATAAATCTCTATTTTGTTCATTTTGTGCACCGCGGACGCAAAAAATATCGGCGCTCCGGACGCCCGACTACGCCGTAGATCGGCTGTGCCTCCGCTTCATTCACTGATATGAGGTATTCAAGATACCGCCTGGCCGTCGTTCTGGAAGCGCCGAGACGTTTTCCCATTTCTCCGGCTGTTATGCCTGTCGGTGTCTCTTGAAGCAATTGCCTTACTTTGTCCAGCGTTAACGAGTCAATCCCCTTGGGAAGGGGGTGTGAATCAGGTGGGACGTGTCCGATGAGTCTGTCAATACGTTCTTGAGTGACCGAATCTTGTGCCAACAGCGTTTCCCTGTAATGGCGGTAGCGCTCTAACGTGCGTTTCAATCGAGGGAGAGATACCGGTTTTATAATAAAGTCAAACGTCCCGTAACGAAGGGCCGAGTGTAGATGCTCATTTTCAGTGGAAGCGGAAATAATAATGACGTCTACGGACGGAAACTGTTCCCTCATTTTCGGCAGCATTTCCGCACCTAGCTCATCCGGCAGGTATATGTCCAAAATGACGAGATCCACTGGCCTCCGCTTTAAAAGACTGATCGTATCCGCGGCATTGAGGGCTTTCCCGACGCATTGAAATCCGGCCACTTGCGACACGAGCTCTTCGTGGATGTCAGCAATGCGGTAGTCATCTTCGCTGATGCACACGTTGATCATGGAATGACACTCTCCTCCCTTGCGTCTTTTTTGGGTAAAAAGATTGTGAAAACAGCACCTCCGTTCGAACGGTTGACCACTTCA
This sequence comes from Novibacillus thermophilus, assembly GCF_002005165.1. Lineage (NCBI taxonomy): Bacteria > Bacillati > Bacillota > Bacilli > Caryophanales > Thermoactinomycetaceae > Novibacillus > Novibacillus thermophilus. The sequence goes on along the minus strand of NZ_CP019699.1, from coordinate 2,933,632 downwards.
ATCATACCGCCCATCTCTTCCACAGCCTGCTTTACAATCGCCAGCCCGAATCCTCGCTCGTTCTGACCTGTAGACTTGTTGGTATATCCTTTTCGAAACAAGAGCTCCACGTTATCCGGCACGCCAGGTCCCGAATCGATGACTTCAAAAACGATGTCGTGTCCGATATCCGTCGCAAAAAAGCGTACTTCTTGTTTCGCGCTCTGTATAACAGCGTCTATCGCATTGTCGATGACATTGCCCAATACTGAAATTAACTGGGCTTGTCCAATATGGGACGGAAGGGGATCGAGCGAGCTGTTTTCATCTATGGTGAAGTGGATTTTCTTTTCAGAGGCTTTTGCCATCTTTCCGACGAGAATAGCCTGGACAGTAGGATCGTGAATGTGCGTGAAGAGCATGCGACTCCCTTTTTCGTGAATGCCCGCTTCTTGCTGTATCAGGTCGATCGCTTTGTCGTAGTGGCCCAATTGCAAATACCCCGAGAGGACGTACAGTTTGTTCGTAAACTCGTGATTTTGTGCTCGAAGATCGTCTGTGTAACGTTTAATATCTGACAAGGTGTTCGCCATTTGAATCATTTCAGTTTTGTCCCGAAAACTGGCAACGACTCCTTCTATTGAACCGTTTTCAACGATGGGCTGGCAATTGACGATAAATACAAGCCCGTTGTGGTAAAATTCTTCATTGTGTTCGGTTTTACCGCTCGTGAGCGCGCTGGTCATTTCAGCGTCGGGCAGTACTTCGTTAATCGGTTTTCCTTCGATGTCTCCTACAATCCCGAGCATTTGCCGGGCAGAGTCGTTGAGCATCGTCACCCGATTGTTTTTGTCCAAAGCGACAATTCCCTCTCGAATGGCTTGCAAAATGGCCATTCGTTCGCGATAGAGGGCAGCGATTTGGTACGGTTCCAAATCATACATGTCCCGCTTGATACTTTTGGCGAGAAAGATACTTCCGACAAACCCCAGAGCGAGTGCGACTAAAGCAAATAAGCCGATGGCACCGAGCTTTTTAAACAGCAAACTGCGAATGTCTTCGATCATAAAACCGACCGAAACGATGCCAATAATTTCCCCATCGTCATCCAAAATGGGGGATTTCCCTCTGAGGGAGGGGCCGAGGGATCCTGTCGCTTTCGATATGTACGACTCCCCGTCGACGAGGGCCCGGTCGTTGTCCCCACCCACCATTTTCTTTCCTATTTTCCGCTCTTCAGGATGCGAGTACCGAATGGATTCGCTATTTCCGATCACGACGAAGTCGGCACCAGTCTGTTTACGAACCTGCTCTGCAAACGGTTGCAGTGTTTCAGAAGGATCGTCTTGTTCGAAGGCTTGAACCACTAAGGGGGTCTGGGCGACGAGGACTGCCGTGCTCAACGCTTTATCACCTATCGTCTCTTCGATCTCGGCTGCTTCAATGAAAGCGAAAATACTAGACAGCACGAGGATGACAAACGTCATCAACCCGAGCGTCAACCCGATAATTTTCGTACGCACGGCAATCTTCACGTTTTCCCCTCCTGTTGTTCTGCCCGCTTATATGTGTAACTGCCCCCACACCTTATTAACTTGATAATGAATGCGCTCCTCGTCCAGTGTGAGACATTGTCTATTGCGCATGAGCGGACGGCCGTTCACGTACACATCTTGCACGTCACTGCTGGTTGCACTGTACACGACATGAGATAGGAAGTCGTGGTGGGGCAACCAGTGGGCTCCCTTTATGTCGAGGGTGATGAAATCTGCTTTTTTTCCTACTTCCAACGAACCCAATTCACTTAAAAAGGCAGCTTCAGCTCCGTATCGTGTCGCCATTTTTAACGCGGTAGCAGCCGGGACGGCGGTCGGATCTTGTGTCGTCCCTTTGTGCACCAGGGCAGCCAAGCGCATTTCTTCCATCATGTCGAGGTTGTTGTTGCTGGCCGCGCCGTCTGTTCCGAGGGATGGGCGCAAGCCTTTTTTCAGCATTGTTGGAATCGGGGCGACACCGCTCCCCAGTTTCAAGTTGCTTCCCAGGTTGTGCGATATTTTGACGTCTTTATGTACTAAAATGTCTATTTCGTCGTCGTTGACATGGACGGCGTGGGCGACGAGAGTCGGTCGGTCGAACACGCCGAGCTCCAGTAAGTGGGCGACTGGGCGTTTGCCGTACTCTTCCACATTTTGCTGCACTTCCCGGGCCGTTTCGGACATGTGGACGTGAATCGGAACATTCAACGCGGTGGACTGGTCCACAATTTGCGTAATCAAGTCGGGTTGGCACGTATATGGAGCGTGTGGAGCCATCATCGTGGTAATTCTGCCTCCTGCGGCGCCGTGCCACTCCTGGACAAATCGCGTCGCGTCTTTCAATTTGTTTTCCTGCTCTTCCTTTGACCCGAGCCCGATAATGCCCCTGCTCAAACACGCCCTGATGCCCGACTGCATGACGGCGTGGGCCACTTCGTCCATGTAGTCGTACATGTCGACGAAAGTTGTCGTCCCGCTTTTTATCATTTCCAAAATGGACAAATACGTGCCCCACTTGACGTGTTGCGGGCCGAATTTGTCTTCTACAGGCCAAATCTTGGTCTCCAGCCACTCTTTGAGCGGCAAGTCGTCGGCAAAACCGCGCAACAGGGACATAGCCGCGTGGCCGTGCGTGTTGATCAGCCCTGGCATTATCAGTTTACCGCGCACATCGATGACGTCGTCGTAAGCCCACACGTTCTCTGGGGTTTTTCCGATATATGCAATTTTGTCGCCCTCTACGGCCATGGCTCCTTCAACAACGTCGTCTTTTTCGTTTGCGGTGACGATGACAGCATTGATGAACAAACGTTTCACGAATCTACTCTCTCCTCTCTCATATATTGAATCAGACAGGTGATGAAAACGTCAAGTGCGAATGACGTGTAAGATCGCGTCTAATGACTGACGCTTGCGAACGTCTAACACCTTTTGGAAGATGTCGCCTGTCACTTCCAGCCGCCTGTGGATGTTGAGGAGGGTGAAGTCGTCAGGATGTACGCCCTTCTCCAATTCACGCCACGAAACAGGCGTGGACACCGGGGCTTGTGCCCTCGCCCGAGGCGAATAGGGGGCGGCAATCGTCTTCCCGTGCCAGTGCTGCAAATAGTCGAAGTACACTTTGTGGCCGCGCAGGCGTTTCATCCTCTCCAGTGTCACGAGGCGAGGATGCCGTTCCTGTAAATACTTGCCGAGAAACTGTCCGACTCGTCTCGTCTGTTTAAATGAGTAACGCCTCTCAATCGGCACGTACACTTGAATGCCGGTGGCTCCCGACGTTTTGGCGAATGCGTTCAGTCCGATGGATTGGAGCACCTGATGTAGCAGGAGGGCCACTTCCGTCACAGCCTCAAACCCTTCTCGAGAAGGGTCTAAATCAAATACGAGTTCAGCCGGGATGTCGCTTCCGGCCAAATGAAACGACGTGTGAAATTCCAGTGCCGCTTGTGTGGCCAACCAGACGAGAGTCGCGGTATTTTGCAATAAAATGTATTCATTGTCTCCGTCCGTTTTCGTCTCGACCCAATCCGGCGCATAGGAAGGAATGTTTTTTTGGTAAAAGTGTTTTCCCCGCACTCCATCTGGGTAGCGTATAACTGTGAGCAAGCGGTCTCTCGTGTATGGCAGCATAAACGGTGCGAGGCGGGCCATGTGCATCACGTAGTCCCATTTCGTCATTGAGATGTCGGGAAAGAGAATTTTGTCTGGATTGGTGACTTGAATGTGCTTGCCTTCAACTTTCACGATTTTGTCCTTCAATTCCTTCACTCGCCATCACGCGTATTTTTCTTTTTATATATCTTGGCAGATTTTAATCAAACGTACTACAATGGGAATTAAGTTTGACACATACAGTTCAAACAGCACTTATTTCTTTTTGTCCAATATTTTTTCGTGTATACTCTGAAATTAGGATTGAAGAGGGAGTGAAGGACTTCATGACCGCAAAAGACAGAGAATTACTGGAACACGCAAGGCAACCGTTTATCCAATCACTGGCCGAAACGATGGATTTGTACGGTGTAACCCCCTCTATTGGCCGGTTGTACGCTATCCTCTATTTTGAAGATGAGCCGATGACACTGGATGAAATGCGGGAATCCCTCGGAATGAGCAAGACGAGCATGAGCACCGGGGTGCGCAAACTGACGGACATCAATATGGTCAAAAAAGTGTGGAAAAAAGGGGTTCGAAAAGATTTATACGAAGCGGAAAAAAATTTTTATAAAACATTTGTCGACTTTTTTTGTACGAAATGGCAGCAAGAAGTGAATATGAATAAAGAAGCAGTCGCTAAAACACAAGCTTCCCTGGAAGCGTTGTTGGATGACGACAGTGTATCTGAAGACGTGAAATTTGAAGTGCACCGGGATTTACAAAAACTGAAGGAAGCGGAGTCTTACTACAGCTGGTTACAGGAGTTACTGAACCGATGCCGAAATGGCGACATTTACAAATGGTTACCCAAACCAGACGTCCGAGATTAAATAAAAGGGGCGGATAAAACCGCCCTCAATTCTTTATGAAAGTGTTGACTCCTCTAGTCCGAGGCAACGCCGGTACAGCCATTTGTACCCTTCTAAATCAATGTCCCGCGGGTTGCCAACCGTTTGTGGATCTTCTAAAGCAGCTTGAGCGTAACGGTCAATCTCACCGGGGTTTACACCTTGTTCTGACAAACTTGGAATGTTGAGTTCGCGCACCAGCCTTTCTACTTCGCGAACGGACTGTTTGGCTGCTTCTTCCACACTCATGTCTGCCGTATTCACACCGAGCGCTTCCGCAATGCGAGCGAACTTTTCCGGGTTCCCCATCCAGTTGTACTCCATAACGGCCGGAAGCATCGCTGACACACATTGGCCGTGCATTACCGGGATCATCCCTCCAAGTGTTTGCGACATGGCGTGGGCGGCTCCGGCGGATTCGCTCCCGTATGACAATCCGGCCAACATGGCCGCTTGAGCCATACCGTGACGAGCTTCCATATCGTGCCCGTCCGCATAAGCACGGCGGATGTACTTACTGACGTATTCGATGGCCAGCAAGGCAACGGCATCCGTGATCGGCTGCGCCCAATGGCACGTGTAACATTCAATGGCGTGTGACAGTGCATCAATCCCGGTGGCAGCCGTAACGTGCGGCGGCATGGACACATGTAATTCAGGGTCGATGATCGCCACGTGAGCTGCAATGAGCGGCCCTCCCGTGTTGAATTTAATTTCACGCTCAGGATCTTTAATCACTGCCCACTGGGTAACCTCGCTGCCCGTTCCAGCCGTAGTGGGGATGGTTATGAGGGGAGGTATCCGTTTTTCTAGCGGTTTGCCTTGATCGGATGCCTCATAATGTAGCACAGGGGCTCTGTGTACGACTTCCACTCCGATTGCTTTGGCCGTGTCCATACAGCTGCCGCCACCGACAGCGACGAGCCCGTCGCAGTTGTGCTCGTTAAAGGCCGCACTCCCTCTTGCGACAAGAAAGGTATCCGGTTCTCCTCTGACTTCGCGAAAAACGAACACCTTGATTCCGGCGTTCCGCAGACGACGTTCAATCGGCTCGACGACACCGGCTTGATACAAGCGGTCATCGGTGACGATCATCGCTTTCGATACACCGAGTTTCTTCCCTTCTTCCCCGACGTGGTGAACGGCTCCGACAGAAGATTTAACGACAGTCGGCATTTCAAACGATTTAAAACGTGTCATTCGTTCGAATTTCATCATGTCTCCTCAACCCTTTCACGATTTTTGCCAAACCAGTTCATCGGTTGTGGATTGATATTTTGGAAAATGTGTTTTTGTTCCGTATATTCTTCCAAACCGGTTTTACCGAGTTCCCTGCCGATACCCGACTGCTTGTACCCGCCCCACGGAGCTTGCGGAAAGTAAGGGTGATAGTCGTTAATCCAGACCGTTCCTAAGCGGAGGGAGCGACTGACTCGTTCCGCCCGGTTCATGTTTTGCGTCCAAACGGCTCCTGCCAGTCCGTAAACAGAATCGTTGGCGAGGCGGATAGCTTCTTCCTCAGTACGGAATGTTTCAACGGTTAGAATGGGGCCGAACGTCTCTTCCTGCACGATGCGCATGTCCGGTGAACATTCGTCAAAGACAGTCGGTTCAAAGAAAAATCCTCGGGACAGTTCTTCTTGTTCCGGCCGTTTACCGCCGGTGAGTAATTTCGCTCCTTCTTTCAATCCAATTTTCACAAATGTCTCTACCTTTTCCCGGTGTTCGGCAGAAATGAGTGGCCCCATTTCTGTTTCGTCATCCATCCCGCTACCTAAACGAATGTTTTTGACACGTTCCACGAGTGATGCGACAAACTGGTCGTGCAGGCTTTCCTCCACAATCAGTCTCGCCCCGGCTGAACACACTTGGCCTGCGTGGAAGTAAACGGCGTTTAAAGCGTAGTCCACTGCAGTGTCAAAATCTGCGTCGGCAAAAATGACATTCGGGTTTTTTCCACCTAGTTCAAGGGCGATCTTTTTAAAATTGATAGAAGCGGCGCGCATAATTTTTCGCCCCGTAACACCTCCGCCAGTAAAAGAGATGAGATCGACGTTGCAAGATTCCGCTAACGTTTGGCCGACTACAGACCCCAGGCCAGTGACGATGTTGACAACCCCTTTTGGAATTCCGGCTTCTTCCACAAGCTCCGCTATTTTCAGTGATGTTAAAGGTGTGATTTCACTCGGTTTTAAGATAACAGTGTTACCCGCCGCCAGCGCTGGCGCCAACTTCCATGATGCCTGTAAAAGCGGATAATTCCACGGGGTAATTAAGGCACATACGCCGACAGGCTCTCTGACGATACGGCTAATCGAATTTTTAATGGGCGAATCAATGAGTTCTCCGCCGTCTTTGTCTGCCATTCCGGCGTAATAGCGAAAGACGTCTGCAATGTCGTCCATGTCAGAACGACTTTCCGCCAGTGTTTTACCCGTATCAAGCGTTTCCAGTACCGCCAACTGTTCGTGATCCCTGTCGATGAGTTCTGCCGTTCGATACAGGAATCGTCCCCGTTCACTTCCCGAAAGGCTTGGCCACGGTCCAGTGTCAAAAGCCTCTCTCGCTGCGCGTATCGCTTTTTCCGCATCTTCGCGGTTTCCGGCAGGCGCCATCGCAAGCACTTCCTGGTTGAATGGGTTTATAATCTCGTGAACGGATCCGTCTCCTGCCGGAATCCAATTGCCGTCTACGTACATATTGAGCCGGGGACGTTGTCCTCTCATGACGTCCTGGCTTTTCCCCGCTTGTACCCGGTCAATGGACACATCTATCCCTCCCAATATTATAATTATACAGATATTACTGTACAAACAGTTTATAATTTAGATTAACACATTCATGCAGTGCTGACAATTCGTTCATTTTATTTGACATATATTATCGTTATGTTAAGATTGAACAGAAATAACTGTATAAATAGTTTTTTTCTCTGTATTTTCTCATCCACGCTTGTTATACTTCATGTGCCATTGACGCGAAAAAATTTAAGGTTGAAGGAGGGATAAATTCTGGGATGGTGGCGAAAGGGTTCATCTGTGACACATTCAATTGAACAAGGGGTGATGTGCAGTAATGCCATATACGGATAACCCTCAGCGGCAGGACGGTGTCAACGTCCTGGCGAATACACCGAGGAAAAAGAAAATTCCTTCTTGGGGTATCGGATTAATCGGAATCGTCCTCGCTTTTACGTTCATTGCCGTATACTCATTGATCGCGGGGAGTCCGGTACACTGGAGCACGCTTGGCGCCATGTTACTGTTTTACTTGTTTATCTACTACATTGGCGTTGTCACTGCGAGGAGAAAAAACACCGGATTAAAGGACATGATGTTAGCCAGCCGGCAAATGCCGTTGTGGGTGGCCATGATGACGATGGGTGCGACCTGGGTCGGCGGAGGCTATATAAACGGAACGGCTGAATATGCTTACGCTTCGGGCATGGTGTGGGTTCAGGCGCCATGGGGTTACGCGTTAAGTCTCATTATTGGCGGTGTTTTTTACGCGAGAAAAATGCGACGCTACGAGTTTACGACAATGCTTGACCCTTTAGAAGCTCGTTTTGGAAAAAAAGTGACTGGCATTTTGTACATCCCGGCGTTGGCTGGAGAAGTTTTTTGGAGCGGTGCCATTTTGACGGCGCTCGGCACGACGTTTGGGACGATATTAGGCCTGGATTTCACAACGTCAATCATACTTTCTGCGGCTATTGCCATTGCCTACACGGTCGTCGGCGGCTTGTGGTCTGTCGCCTACACTGACGTAGTCCAGCTCGCGATGATTATATTTGGTTTATTTCTCGTCATTCCTTTTTCCCTTCAGTACACTGGCGGGTTAGAAAATACGTGGACCCATTATGTCGCAGGCATGCAAGAATTAGGAAACAACTACGCGAACTTGTTTCCACCACTAGACGGATGGCGCGATCCGAGTTGGGGAAATTGGTATTGGAACTGGTGGGACAACGCATTGATGCTCATTTTCGGTGGGATTGCTTGGCAGGTATACTTCCAGCGCGTTCTCTCGGCTAAGAATGAAAAGACGGCGATGTGGCTGTCGATTATGGCTGGAGTGTTCGCGTTGTTAGCCGCAATTCCGGCCGCTTTAATCGGGGTGATTGGATTTAATGCCGATTGGGCGCAATTGGGCACACAAGAGCCGGAAAGTCCGTCCCTTATATTGCCTTACGTCTTGCGCTATATGACACCTGACTTGGTGTCGGCCATCGGTCTAGGGGCACTCGCAGCAGCTGTCATGTCATCTGTTGATTCATCGATTTTATCTGCTTCATCGATGGCGGCGTGGAACGTTTATCGACCATTAATTCGTCCGAAAACGACGAAGGCCCACTTGCAAAAAGTGATTAAGCAGGCGATCGTCATAATCGGTGTTGCTGCGACGCTTATCGCGATAAATGTGAAAAGTGTATACGAACTGTGGTATTTATGCAGTGATTTTGTTTACTGCATTTTGTTCCCGCAGTTAACCACAGCGCTCTTTTTTAAAGGAGCGAACAAGTACGGCTCCATAGCGGGACTCATGGTCGCGTTTGTGCTCAGGTTCGGAGGCGGGGAGCCCGTGTTGGGGATACCGACCATTATCCCTTATCCGATGCTCGAAGATGGCGTTGTTTTATTTCCTTTCCGTACGTTGGCGATGGTGTCCAGTTTGTTAACGATTTTCATCGTCTCGAAATTGACGGCTCGCATCTGTCCCCCTTTGCCTTTGCGCAACTTGAAAAAAATCTCGTGACGATACCGGGAGTTTTCGCTCCCGGTTTTTAAGTAAACAGTAAAAAGCTTAAGGAGGAATCACTGGCTAGGTGAGGACACACGCTTCCGGAGAGGTTTCTACAAACGCCTGAATACTTGGCTGTCTCAACGTGTGGCCTTTTGTCCATTCCAAAAATTGGACTTTTACCGTGATCTCCGGTTTCACCCAGATCGCGCCCTTGATGCGCTGAGGCCTGTTGACAAACGGCCGATCCGTTACGATGAGCGGCTTGATTCTCTCCGTCAAGGTTTGCCACTCTCCCCTCGTTAACTTCCCAGTGCCGGCGTGGCCGATGTAATGCAAGCGTCCTTTGGCATCGAACGCTCCGAGTAACACGGCGTTGACGATCCCGTCTCGGAGGGTAACTCCTCCCACAACGGCCGTGATGTCCCGGTAGTTTTTTATTTTTTGCCACCGGCTGTCTTTCCCGCTGATCTCGTACTTGCTGTTTAAATCTTTTACGACGATACCTTCCAATTGGTGCTGTTGAACGACCTTAAACAAGTCCGCTCCTTCAGGGTGTGAATGGACTAACTGAACACGGTCACACGGCGTAATGACCGCGGAGAGAATGTCCATGCGCTCACTCAAATTTCGGTGGCGGACCCATTCCCCGTTGCAGTAGACGACATCGAAGATCATGTACGTCACCGGTACGACCTTCCGCATCCGATCGACCCGATCCATTCTGCGGATGCCGTCTCGACGCATCACTTCGTGGAAAGACGGCTTTCCGTCAGCGTCGAGGGCAATGACTTCGCCGTCCAGGATGACAGAGCGGGCGCTGCAAAATGACGAAATTTGCGTGAACTCAGGGTAATGACGCGTGCGCTCACGGCGTTTGCGGTTAAAGAGCCGGACGTCGCGTCCGTCGTAGTAGGTCAATATGCGTACGCCGTCCCACTTGACCTGGGCCGTCCAGCGATCTCCCTTTGGGATTCGGTTAGTCGAAACAGGTTCAAACGGTACAATCGGTTCCAACACGTATCACCTGCCGTTAAAAAGCGGTGCCGAGGCGAAATCCGCCGCACCGCTTTCTTTTCCGCATCATGTCTCTAGCGTTGCCCGTGTTTGACCCACTCCGCCACGGTTACTGTGCGTTTTGCCTGGTGCAGGACGGCGTCGCGTACGTCTTCGACCATGTTTCCGTCTTGGTCGACAGAGACACTCGTTCCGTACGGGTTCCCGCCCCTTTAAAAATAGCATCGTCTGTATACCCTGGTGTCACGACAATACAGCCCCAGTGGTACATCGTCGTATACAGGGACAGGATCGTCGCTTCTTGGCCACCGTGGGAGTTCTGTGCAGAAGTCATAGCGCTGACCACTTTGTTGGCCATTTTCCCTTCAGCCCACAGTCCACCGGTTGTGTCGAGGAACTGTTTCATTTGGGAGGGGACGTTTCCGAAACGCGTCGGCATGCTGAATATGTAAGCATCCGCCCATTCCAGATCGTCCAGCTGGACGGTCGGCACATCTCGCGTAGCTTCTACATGGGCCTTCCACGCCGGATTGCTGGCAATGGCCTCTTCTGGAGCGAGTTCCGGCACTTTGGCTACTTTCACCTCCGCACCGACCCCTTTTGCCCCCTCTTCAGCCCAGCGCGCTAATTGGTAGTTCGTTCCAGTTGAACTGTAGTAAATGACTGCGAGTTTGACTTGGGTCATCGCGTGTATCAGACTCCTTTTTTGCTTATCGTTTGTTTAAGCAGGAGCCTTTATACCCTTTTCACCGTTCTCCGACATGAAACGGTGAGCCTGTACATACAATGACTCAAGGAAACGGGGGTCCTTGCCATGGAGTGGAAAATGTCAGGAAAACAGGTGCTTTTGTGTACGATCATCGCTGCCAACGTCCTCCTGTTGGCACTTATATGGGCCAAATACCAAATCGCCATTCCGCCTGAAGCTGAAACGGCTGTAGCCGGTAGCGCGGAACGCACTTTCACTGAGTACGACTACGAATTAAAAAAGGTCACTGAAACGGACGGATGGCGAATCGAACACTACGAGCTGTACGAAATCACACTGGACGACTCCGGGGACGTCGTATCGAAAAAGCCGACGGGGGAGACGCAATACATGAGGTACTGGACGGGAAGATGAATCGCGATTACGCCCGTTTATTTTTCTCAGCGGTTTGATCGAGACTCGCCTTCAGCGCCTCCATCAAATCGACCACTTTGTGCGGTTTGACGTCAGGCGCTTCCCGGATTTCTTCACCTTTTGCCTTCTTCTCAATGACGTCTAGTAAGGACTGGCGATACTCATCTGCGTATTTTTCCGGGTCAAACGGTGTCACGAGCTGCTCGATCAGCTGTTGGGCCATGTTCAACTCCTTCTCTGGCAGAGCTCCCTCTTTCGGCAAGTCGGGAATGTTGTCAACAGCCCTCACTTCGTCCGGATAGAAAATCGTCTCCAGGACGAGGGCTTTGTCGAAGACGCGCACTGCAGCCAACGACTGTTTGGAGCGGAGCGTAAACTGGGCGATGCCGATTTTGTGTGTGTCGTACATGGCCTGCCGCAGTAAGGAATACGCTCGTTCACCGGTATCCTGGGGAGACAGGTAATACGATTTATTGAAGTAAACGGGATCGATCTCCGCTAAATCCACAAAGTCGAGGATGTCAATCGATTTTTCGGCTTCAGGTTTAGCGGCCTCGATTTCTTCGTCTGTCAATACGACAAAACGGCCTTCCTCCAATTCGTACCCTTTCACAATGTCGTCTCGGTCCACTTCTTGTTCACAGTTGGGGCATGTCCGCTGATAGCGGATCGGCGTGTGACATTTCGCGTGCAATTGGCGAAATTTGACACTTTTTTCTTCCGTCGCCGTAAACATGCGAACTGGTATGTTGACGAGGCCGAAGCGAATCGACCCTTTCCAAACAGTGTGCACCCCTGTTACCTCCCGTCATTTGATTGTTGCTGCTGGTACAGACGCAGACAGTTTTTGGACGCTTCCCTGTCCCCGGTCAAGTAATGGCAAATCCCTTCAAATAACAGCGTTTCATGTAAGAGACCATCGCATTCGCGGGCTTTGTGGAAATGGTCGACCGCTTCTTTCCACTTTTGTTCTGCCATACACAAATGGGCCAACTGATAGTGCGCCGCTCCTTGCACGCGCACTTCCTCCGCTGTTAACAATGGGGTTAACGTCTTCCTGGCTTGCTCGAAATCGCCGCTCACTCGGTACACGTTTCCGTGGGCGAGGGACCATAGCGGGGATTGGTGCATCACGGAAGATACGTGTCGGTTGACCCGCGCCTTCTCCTCCGGCGTGCCCACGTGGTGGATAATCCACCAGTAAGAAAATAGGATGTTCGCATCGTCCCGCTTTAAAGTCAACGCCTTTTTTAGCCAAACGACCGCCAGGGGATGGCGGTCTTTTTTCCAAATATTCCACGCAACACCGTGGTACCCTTCTGCCCACTCCGGATGGTTGGTCACACAGTACAAGTTCCACTTCAGCGCTTCGTCCAGCTGCTGTTGCCGCTCGTAACTGTCGGCAATTTCAGAGATAATCCACGGCTTTCGTGACATTTCGTACGCTTGTTTGCGCCAGTGCGTCCCTTGATCGTGATCTCCCAGTGCCGTATAGCAGTGGGCTAAATACACCATACTCTCCCAATCGTCTCCATTGAGCGCAATCGCTTGCTCAAAACACGGGATGGCGAATTGGACTGAACCGAGGCGGTAGTGGCAAGCTCCTAAATTAAACAGCGTGTCACTGTTTTCTACGTCCATTTCCAGCGCTCGGGAAAAATGCCGGACCGCTTTCACATCTTTTTTTTGCCTGACAAAAAGACAACCGAGCATATGGTGGCAAAATCGCAGGAACTCGGGGTGGGGAGCTGTCTCCAACACAAGTTGGAACTCTGTCTCCGCTCGTTCCCACTGTTCCTGCTGGAAATACGTCAACGCGAGGTAGAGGCGAGCGAGGACAAAGTCGGGTTCGTCGTCTACCACCTGGAGGAATTGAGACATGGCGTCCGAAAACATCCACAAGTTGTAATACCCCTGTCCGATGCGGAATTGCTGCATCGCCCGTTCGTCGACCCAAAATTTTAAGGATTCGTCTGATTGTAAGTCCGGACCAGCTTCTCCGACCTCCTTGTTATCAGGTTGCACAGCAGGCGGGAAAAACGCCGTAGAAGTGTCGTTCTGACCGGCCAGTTCTGGGTATTTTTCGATCACGTCGCGAAATCGCTCCTGTAACAACAGCCACGCGTCCAGCCAGCCGTCACTCACATCTTGTAAGTGACGAAACCGATCGGCCAATTCCCGTTGAACTTCCGTGGAACAGCGGGGATAGATCGATTCAATTTGGGCGAGGGCTTCTTCCATCCAATCAAACTCGTCGTACGTCACGACACGTCACTTCCGTTTATTGAATATTAGAGCCGGTGCCCTCTAGTGTGAGCTGTGAACGTGCTTTTTATGTTATGTCTTTTGACCGGCCGGTTCCGTTGACATCATTTGCACGATGCGGTTATGTTCGTCCAGAACGGCTACTCTCGGAACGTGGTCCCGCACTTCTTCTTCGTCCATCAGCCCGTACGCGATAATGATGACACGGTCCCCAGGTTGCACTAACCGGGCAGCAGCTCCGTTTAAACAAACAGTGCCGCTTCCCCTTTCTCCCGGAATGACGTACGTCTCCAGCCGAGCGCCGTTGTGGATGTTGACGATTTGCACCCTCTCGTTGGGCAAAATACCGACCTGTTCCAGTAGATAAGCGTCAATTGTGACGCTGCCGACGTAATGTAGATTCGCTTCTGTGACCGTCGCTTTGTGCAGTTTCGCCGTCATCATCGTACGCAACATCGGTAGGCGTCTCTCCTCCTTGGAACAAAATATTGTCAATCAAACGCGTCTTACCGAACTTCACCGCGACAGCGATCACGTACGTTTTATTCCCTATGTCACGGACGCGTTCCAGATCGGGGAACGTCCGCATTTCTACGTAGTCGATGTCGGCTAGTGGTTGTGTTTCGATTATATCCCGGACGCCGTCTTCCACCTGTTGTGGGGTGTGCCATTCCCTCTTCGCCAGCTTTTCTTTTGCCGTCTTAAGGGCCTGGAACAAAACAGTTGCTTGTCGGCGTTCTTCTTCGCTCAAGTAGACATTGCGCGAGCTCATGGCCAAACCGTCGGGTTCCCGTACAGTCGGACAGGGGACGATGTTTACCGGTATGTTTAGATCGTCCACCATGCGCTGGATGACGGCCACTTGCTGAACATCTTTGAGACCGAAATACGCCCTGTGCGGCTGGACGATGTGAAACAGCTTCGTGACGACTGTCGCGACTCCGTCGAAATGGCCGGGTCTGGAGGCGCCACACATCCCTTCCGTCACATTGGACACGCGGACGGTCGTAAAGGGCGGTTTCGGGTACATTTCTTCTGTGTCAGGGGCAAACAAAAGGTCGGCTCCTGCCTTTTCGGCCTGGGCTTTATCCCGATTGAGATCGCGGGGGTACGTATCAAAATCTTCCCGGGGGCCGAATTGCAGCGGATTGACGAACACTGAGACGACGACACAGTCGCACTCGCGCCTTGCCGTTTCTATCAAACTCAAGTGCCCGTCGTGCAAATAGCCCATCGTCGGCACCAGGCCGATGACCGCCCTCTTTTCGTCCGGGAGTGACCGGCGCAACGCGCGGATGGTTGTCACGACTTTCATCGCTTTGTGCCTCCGTAAACCGCACTTTTTCCGTGAAAGACGTGTTGTTCTTGTGGAAAGCGGCGATTTTTCACATCGCGTACGTATTCCGCTAACCCGCTCAGAACGGTCTCCCCGGCGTCGGCGTACGTTTTCACAAAAGATGGTCGAAATCCGTTCACACTGAATTGGACGACGTCGTGAAAGACGAGTACTTGCCCGTCGCACTGGCGGCCTGACCCGATGCCGATCGTCGGCACTGGAACGGACTCGCTGATCGTTTGTGCCGCTTCTTCGGTCACACATTCCAGTACGAAGGCGAAAGCTCCGGCTTCTGTCAACGCCTCGGCGTCGTCCACCAGCTCGCGCACGGATTGCTCTGTCTTTCCTTGGATGCGGTAACCTGTCTGATGAACAGCTTGCGGTTTCAAGCCGATGTGCCCCATGACCGGGATGCCAGCCTCGACACACGCTTTAACTGTGGGGGCGAGATCCCGGCCGCCTTCCATTTTCACAGCTGAGGCGCCGCCCTCTTGCATCAAACGGCCGGCCGCCTGTAAGGCGTCCCTTACCCCAAGACGGTAGGTGAGAAACGGGAGGTCGGCCACGAGCAGCGGACGGGAAATTCCCCGCCGCACCGCCCGGGTGTGATGTACCATGTCCTCCAGGGTGACGGGAACAGTCGACTCGTATCCTAACACCACCATACCGAGGGAATCGCCCACAAGGACGACGTCCACACCGCTCGCTTCGGCCAGTTGGCCGGTCGGGTAATCGTATGCGGTGAGCATCGCAATTGGCTCCCGTTCCCGTTTCATTTTTTGCAGTCTGGCGACAGTGACTCGATCTTTACGTTCACTCACAGACGCTCCTCCTTCATCAATATTGGATATTTAAGGAAAATGCAGTGAAGGAGCATAAAAAATGCCTTCCACAGCCTGAAAAAGGCGTGAGAAGGCACGACTGATCCTGGGAATCCCGCATGTTTTCTGTCTCTTTCCGCAAGGATAAGAGCAGAGAGCGGATCAAGTGTTCTTGAAAAGAGGAAATCGTGCCGTTCCTTCCGGATACAGCCGCTCCTTCACGTTCAGTATACCACAATGTTTATCGTGAGAGGTCCATGTCTGCAGAATAAATGCGTTCAGTGCCCGACGGCGTCTTCAATACCAACGCGCCGCTCTGGTCGAGGCCAATCGCTTCCCCCGACTTCGTCCCGTCAGATGTGCGGACCGTCACCTGTTTCCCCAGCATAAAGGCATAACTCTCCCACAGCGTACGAATAGGTGAAAACCCTTTTTCCTCGTACAGCGACATGAGATTTTCAATCTCAGTGCAACAGGAGGCGACAATCTGGGCTCTGCGCAACGGTTTTTTTGTGACCTCGCCGAGGGAGACGGCCGTCTCCCGTACCGGTTGGGGCAAATGTTTCACCGAGGCTGGATGGACGTTAATCCCAATTCCGGCCACACAGTAGTGAACCCGGTCCGCTTCTGCCCGCACTTCGGTCAAAATCCCGCACACTTTCCGACCGGCAATAAATAAATCGTTGGGCCACTTGATGGAGACATCGATCCCCGTTTCAGTGTGGAGAGCTCGTGTGACGGCAACAGAAAATAGCAAGGTGAGATGGGGCGTCGCGATGAGCGGAATGTTTGGCTTTAAGATGAAACTCATCCAAATTCCGCTTCCCGGCGGAGAATGCCACGTTCTGCCCATCCGCCCCTTTCCCCCCGTTTGCTCGTCTGCAATCACGAGGGATCCGTGATTAGCTCCTTGTCGCGCCCATTCGTGGGCCAAATGCTGCGTCGATGCCGTCGATTTGACATAGCGAATCGTTTTCCCAATCTGTTTTGCCCCGTTAAAACAGTGTATTTCTTCCGGAATCACGACGTCGGGGCGTTCTCTCAAGCGGTAGCCCTTACGAGGCTTTGCGTCAAACACGTAGCCGATGCTACGCAACTCGTGAATTTGCTTCCAGACGGCAGTGCGCGTACATCCGAGCGTGCGGCTGATCTCTTCCCCGGAAAGATACGAATCTGCATTCGTAAACAGTTGCAACACTGCTTCACGGAGCGTGCGGTCCATGTAATCTCCACTCCTTTTCCAAGCGCGACGGATGGTTGATCACTTCCCCGGACACGACTTTGTCGAGCAAAGTGTCGAGCACGCGCCCAATCCACGGCCCCGGTTCGCGCCCGGATATTTGCATCAGAGCCCTTCCGTCGAGTGCGAGCTGTGACGGGTCATCTAAGGGCATCTCCCAGTCGGCGTGTCTGAAGCGGCGACGCCACAACTGTTCTTCGCGGCGCGACAACCGGCCGAAACGGTACGCCAGGCGGACGATGCGCAAAGAGCGCTTCAACCCGTGGGCGAACACTGTGCGCCGCACTTCGGCGTTGCTCATCAACCCGTTCGACCACTTTTCCCCTTCCCTCCACAAGAGCGACAGCTCACGGGTCCACTTGCGCGGCAATTTCAGTTCGCGGCATACACGTTGTGCCTCACTTGACTTGACGCCGCACAAGCGCAAAAACAAAATCCAGCGCAAATAAACATCCGTTTCAGCCTCCAGCGACGCTAGCTGGTTCCGCGGAGGGGATGCAGGAAAACGATTGAGGAAGAGCGCAGCGATCTCCTCGATCAAGCAAGCTGACCACAACAGGCGGAGCGCGCGTCCCGGCTCAACAGCGGACAAAATTTTGTGCAGCTCACCGGTGATTCGCTCCACAGCCAACTTGGCGAGCCCCTTCCTTTCTGCTTTTATCGCGTCAATTGTCGCTGGAGAGACGTCAAACCCGAGTTGTGCCGCAAAACGGGCAGCCCGCAGCATCCTGAGGGCGTCTTCGCGAAAGCGTTCCCGTGGGTCCCCTACACAGCGTATGACTTTGCGCTGCAGGTCTTTTTGCCCGTCAAACGGATCTGTCACAACCCCGCGGGAGTCAACCGCCATGGCGTTAATCGTAAAGTCCCGCCGGGCGAGATCATCGGTTACATCCGCTGCAAATTGAACGAAATCGGGATGCCGAGCATCTCCGTACGGTCCTTCCCGGCGGAAGGTCGTCACTTCGAATGTATAGCGTCCAGTGACGACCGTGACCGTTCCGTACTTCAAACCGGTGGCCACCGTCCGGGGAAACAGGCGTTGCACTTCAGCCGGAGTGGCGGAAGTGGCGATGTCGACATCGTGGACGGGACGCCCGAGCATGGCATCCCGGACAGAGCCGCCGACGACGTACGCTTGATAGCCCGCTCCCTCCAGTTCCTCGACCAGCCGAAACGCTTCGCGAAACAGCGGCGCACTTTGGTCGAACATCCTGTCACCTGGCGACGACATGGTCGTACACGGCCTCGTATTCTGCGACTATTTTTTGGGCGGCAAACCGCGTGTGTGCCCGCTCGATGCACTGTTTCCGAAACTGGTCGAACAAGTCCCGATCGGTTAACAGTTTCAAGGCGTTGGCCGCCATGTCGTCCGTGTTCCCCACATCGGACAAAAAGCCGGTCACACCGTGTTCAACGACCTCAGGTAAACCGCCGACATTGGATGCCACCGTGGGGACGCCGCACGCCATCGCCTCCAGGGCGACCAACCCGAAACTCTCCTTTTCCGAAGGGAGTAGCAAAACGTCGGCGAGGGAAATGATTTGGGCCACTTCGTCCTGTTTGCCCAGAAACATGACGCGGTCCTCTAAGCCCAACTGGTTGACCTGTTGGCGAACTTCAGACCACTCAGGCCCTTCCCCGACGAGGAGGAGTTTGGCGGGGATGTGGGACTGGACTGCGTGAAAGACTTTCACGACGTCGTCGACGCGCTTTACTTTACGAAAATTGGAGATGTGCAACAATATTTTCTCGGTGTCACTCGCGTACTCGGATCGCAAGCGATCCACATGCCTCGGGTAGTACACGCGGGGGTCGACAAAATTGTACACCCGTGTAATAGGGCGGTTGATATGGAATAGTCGGCGCGTCTCCCCAATCAAACTGTCGGACACAGCCGTGACCGCATCACTCGATTCGATTCCGAGGCGAATGGCTTTGTGCAGCGAACGGTCGTACCCGAGTACGGTAATGTCGGTCCCGTGTAGTGTGGTGACGACTTTAAGGGAATCGCCGACCATCTGTTTGGCCAAGAGCGCACACACTGCGTGCGGAACAGCGTAGTGGACGTGCAACAGATCGAGTTTTTTCTGCTCCGCGACTTCGGCCATTTTGCTCGCCAGACTGAGGTCGTACGGCGGGTATTGAAACAGCGGGTAAACGTTAACTTCAACTTCATGGTAGCAAATGTTGCGGTAAAATTTGCCCAGGCGAAACGGCATGTTGTATGTAATGAAGTGAACTTCGTGCCCTTTTTCAGCCAGCAATTTTCCCAGTTCGGTGGCAACGACGCCGGAACCGCCGTGGGTCGGATAACACGTGATGCCAATACGGTACATATAAGGGACACCTCACCTTCTTCAACCGTTCGTGCGCAACATGAGACAGACATGACAATTATGTCGTGCGACGCACAGTTTCGCGCCA
Source organism: Novibacillus thermophilus (assembly GCF_002005165.1). NCBI lineage: Bacteria > Bacillati > Bacillota > Bacilli > Caryophanales > Thermoactinomycetaceae > Novibacillus > Novibacillus thermophilus. The sequence continues at coordinate 2,914,147 of NZ_CP019699.1, read as the reverse complement.
GGCCAGCTCTCCTCTTTCCATCGCCTTCAGCAAAATTTCGGCTGTCGCCAAGTTTGTTGCGAGGGGGATTTCTTGAACATCGCACAGGCGCAGGAGCGCGATGATGTCCGGTTCGTGAGGTTGCGCCGTCAGGGGATCGCGGAAAAAAATGACGCAGTCCAGCTGATTCGTTGCCACGAGCGCCCCAATTTGTTGGTCTCCGCCTAGTGGACCGGAACACATCAGGTGAACGTTGAGTCCTGTCGCTTCCATGATTCTTTTTCCAGTCGTCCCTGTGGCGTATAAGACGTGGTTTTTCAACAGGCCCCGATACGCCGTCGCAAAGTGAACCATGTCGTCCTTCTTGCGGTCGTGGGCGATAAATGCGATGTGCATGTCCGCTTCTCCTCCGTTAATCAAGCAAATGTTCGAGCCCGTAGACGAGCCGATCCAAATGCATCACTTTTTTTACAGCCAAGTTGATGCCAGGCATAAACGATTCCCGGTTAATGGAATCGTGGCGGATCGTGAGTGTTTGACCAGGTCCGCCGAACAGCACTTGCTGGTGGGCAACCAATCCGGGGAGCCTCACGCTGTGGAGGCGAAAGCCGTCGGTGTAAGCCCCCCTTGCCCCTTCCAACAGTTCCGTTTCCTCCGGGTGTCCCTGCTTGAGTTCAGGGCGGCTTTCGGCTATGAGTTCTGCCGTTTTGACGGCCGTCCCAGACGGTGCGTCCAGCTTTTGGTCGTGGTGCATTTCAACAATTTCCACATGGGGCAAATACTTGGCTGCTTCCTTCGCAAATTGCATCATGAGCACGGCCCAATGGCGAAGTTGGGCGCGATGACACCGCCTACTTTCCGCTCTTGGGCCAGCTCGTCCAATTGCGCAATGTCCTCCTTCGTCCAGCCTGACGTCCCGACGACTGGGCGGACGCCTGCTTCTAACGCCAGGCGAACGTGGCGTTTTGCCGCTGTCGGTTCAGTCAAGTCGACGAGCACATCCGGGCGGTCGCCGAACAGGACGTCTTCGATTGAATTGCTAAATGTGACACCAATGGATCCGATCCCGATGACTTCCCCTACGTCGTCGCCGTTCAAGACGCGGTCAATTCCCCGTACGAATGTAAACAGTGGTTCGTTCATCACCATCTTGACGGCTTCCCGTCCCATACGTCCTTTTGCCCCGGCGATGGCTACACGAATTTCACTCATTTTGTGATCCCTTCCTCGTCCATCTTTCCGCATCTCTCGTCCGAAATTTGTTCATGACCGTTTTAAACGCGTCTTCCAGATCAATATTTAACGAATTGGCGAAACACACTAACACAAACAAAATGTCTCCCATCTCTGTGCTCATCTGTCGTTCCGCTTCTTCCGCCTTTTTTGGCTTTTCCCCGTAGCGGTGGTTCACTTCACGGGCGAGTTCTCCCACTTCTTCCGACAGACGCGCCAACATGGCCAGGGGAGAAAAGTAACCTTCTTCAAATTGGCTGATATAGCGGTGGACTTCTCGTTGAATTTCTTTCATCGTCATCCCATTTTCCACTGCCCGACCTCCGTTGTGCACGACGGCGATTTTACGTAAACTAAATGTACGTTTAATGTTACATCAACCGATCAGAGCGGTGCAACTCGTTTGTTGTTTGAATAGCGAAAGAGGGGAGTCCGACATGCGACAACACATTCAAAATGTGACCATGATTTTGCTCGGTGCGCTCATTTGCGCTTTCGGCGTCAATTATTTTACCATCCCCAACCAGTTAGCAGAAGGAGGGTTGACGGGTGTGGCGTTGATCCTCAAGTATACGTTCGACCTCTCCCCGGCCTTGACGACGCTCGCCCTCAACATTCCGCTGTTTATCATCGGCTGGCGGGAACTGGGACGCACGTCTATGGTGTACACCATTATCGGAACGACCGCTTTTTCCTTGTTTTTATGGGTGACGGAGGACATAGGCACCCCAGTCGACGGCGATATGCTGCTCGCTGCCCTGTACGCCGGAGTGTCCGTTGGGCTTGGTCTGGGCATTATCTTTCGCTTTGGGGGAACGACCGGAGGAGCGGACATCGTCGTGAGACTGGCGAACAAATACTTCGGATGGAGTATGGGCCGGGCGATGTTCACGATCGACTTAGCCGTCATATTGTCTTCTGCCTACATTATCGGAAGGGAAAAGGCGATGTACACAGTTGTGGCAGTATTTATAGGCGGGCGGGTCATCGATTTCGTGCAGGAAGGTGCATACGCCGCCAAAGCGGCGTTTATCATTTCCAATCTATCGGCGGAGATTTCTTCGAAAATGATGGACGACATGAACCGCGGCACGACCCTTCTGAAAGGGAAAGGCGGTTATACGGGACGGGACAAAGACGTCTTGTACTGCGTCGTGCACCGAAACGAAATTACCAGATTAAAAAAAGTCGTCCACAGTGTGGACCCGTATGCTTTCGTCGTCATTAGCGATGTGCACGACGTCCTTGGAGAAGGCTTCTCGTTTACCGAAGAGGAGAAGCAGAAGATGTTCTTAGAAAAGCAGTCGAGAGAACGTCCGGCTAAAGGCGAATGACTTGTTCTCCTTGAGCTTTTCTCCAAACGACGTACGTTAACACCCCTCCGATTAAAACGGCTAACAGCCACGTCGTTAAGTGGATTGAATACTCTGGTAGCTGGCCGACAGCCAAAACTTCCGCATCCGTCCCGTAAAATAACGGTGGAATCAATTTTTCCCATTGTTCGACGGCTTGTTGCAGCTGCTGACGGTTGACCGTGACGTCGTGAATTTGTTCTCCCATATACGTAAACAGCGCATCCACGCGTTCGATCACTTCCGGTGTACGGGAGACGTACAGTGCCGGTTGAATCAAGTGGTAATGGGCGTACAGGCGGTCAAGGGACTGTTGAATTTCAGTTTTATCTTCCGTCGGTACGGCGTCTTTTAACTGTGAGACATCTTGTTTCAAAGTGCTGTAGTAACGGTGCCATAACGGTTGCTCGCGGTTTTCTAATGCATCGAAGCCCAACCTGACCCGTATCCCGTGCATTAGAATTTCGTGCCCATCGGGATTGGCCTTCGTCAGGGCGCGCTTGGCTTGAATCAAGGCATCAGACAAAGCGTGAAGCCCTTCAACTGACAAATCGGTGTCTTTCCAGTTGTGCCTGCTGAACGTATGGGTCAGCTTCCACAGCGTATTTCGCGCCTCAGTCCAGTCTTCTGTTTTCGTCAACGTGTAAAATTCCTCTGACAGCTGCACCATCGACTCCAGGGAATCCTGGGCAGACACATGCGGCACGTTTCCGATCACGATCATGGCGGCGGCCATAAAACAGACAGCTTTTCTGAGCATAGGACGACCCCCTTGATCCCATTGTATGGACAAGAAGGCCGAATTAGACCAATTTCTTGTCGAACGCCGTGAGGGGCGCTGTCTTTCAAACGTTGTTACATCAGGAGACCCTTTCACCGATTGACTGCTGTTTTCTCCCAGGTTTGAAGACGAGCCAGGCGGCTAACGTAATCGAAAGAACACTGAGGGTCAATGTGTAAGCGCCGACGATGTGATCGTACTCTGCAATGGACGAAGGCAGCCACGGATGAAGGTCGAAGACGTAATCCACAGCGTCATTCAACAGCGTCCAAGCGCCGACAATGACTAAATGTCTCACGCGGTATGTATAAAACCGACCGTAAAGCAGGGCTTGTACAGCCATCCCCCCGTGGGACGCCATTAACATCCAGTCCGTCCACTGCATGTAAGACAACGCGTTGCCGCCGTGGAGGACAGCGTTTTGCGCAGCTCCGGCCACAATCATCACGATCGCCCAGACACCGTATTTAAAAAGAGTGACAGCGGCAAAAGCTTCCAACAACGGTTGCGACCGCCTGGCCAAAAACAGAGCGAGAACGATTGTAAAGGCGGCACTTGCCGTCGGACTGTCGGGCACAAATATGTTCCACCAACTGCCGACTTCGATGAGTTGATTCTTGTACCAGTAAAAGCCGTACATGCTTCCAAAGAAATTAATGAAAAACAGTGACCACAGCATCCACCTTTGCCCAAGTTGACGCAAAAACCATTGCCATGTTGTGCGCAAACTTACCCCTCCGTCTGACTGCCCGACTGATTGAAAAACTGACCGTTATGTCACGGTCAGTTTTTACGTGAAGCGCAGTGAACTCTATTCTGTTCCTTCACCGTTTTCGCCTTCTTCACCTTCGCCGCCTTCGGCTTTTTGTTGAGCCAGCCAAGCGACTAACGTTTCCTTATCGGCCGGGTCTAAGGCGTCGCCTTGCGGCGGCATTGCTCCCATCCCGTTGTCGATAATGTCGAGAATTTCTTCTTCACTGTACTTGTCACCGACCCCTAACAAGGCAGGGGCTGTCGCTCCTGAAAGGTCGCTAGCGTGACAGCCGACACAGGACGAGTTTTGATAAATCTCATACCCTTCGCTGTCTTCTCCGACGATGGCGATGTCGCCGCCGTCGCCGCCCTGTTGAGCGCCGCCTTGTGCCAGTTCGTTCTTGCTGTGCTCGTCAACGGCTGCCCAGGTGAGGTAGACGATGGCCACAATGGCAAGTAACATCGCCCCTGTTGCCACCGGACGCTTAGAAGGCCGCCTTTCCTTACCTCTGTCAAGCCACGGCGCCAAGAACAGGGCGCCAAACGCAATCCCGGGAATGACGACGGTCCCGATCGGCGTCAACGGTCCGGATGACCAATCGTACTTTAGCAACTGGTATAAAAACAAGAAGTACCAGTCTGGAAGCGGAACGTAACTCGTATTGGTCGGATCGGCGATATCTTCAAGCGGTGCTTCGTGGGCAAATACTAACGCCATAAAGCCAACTAAAACGACGACAGCGACCATCCATTCCCTCAACAGGAAGTCGGGAAAAAAAAGTTCGGTTTTACCCGGAAACTCAGAGTAGTCTTTCGGATATCGTTTGGGTCTGTCGGCCCTTACACGCGAGTCGCCGACATATCGAATTTTTTCCGGATCTTCATGAGAATGTGCCACTTTATGACTCCCCCTTTACCTTATAGTGGCCCAGAGATGCCTTGTCTGCGAATGAGGATAAAGTGGACAGCAAGCAAGCCCAACAGTGCAGCCGGCAGGAAGAAAACGTGAATGGCGAAAAAGCGCGTCAACGTTTCGGCCCCTACGACTGGCCCGCCTTGCAGAAACTGAGCAATATAAGGACCTAACACTGGGACGGAACCAGCGATCTCAATGCCGACCTTCGTGGCAAAGTACGCTTTGTTGTCCCACGGCAAAAGATATCCGGTAAAACCTAAACCTAACATCACGAAGAAAATAAGCATCCCGACGACCCAGTTTAATTCTCGCGGCTTTTTGTAAGCTCCCTGGAAAAAGACGCGCAACGTGTGCAAAAACAACATGACGATGACCACACTCGCACCCCAGTGGTGCATGCCCCGCACGATAGCTCCGAAAGCCAATTCGTGCTGTAAATACTCCATGCTGGCGTGAGCGTTCAAAATATCGGGCACGTAGTATAAGGCGAGAAACATTCCCGACAAAATTTGAATCAAGACAATGAAAAACGTCAAACCACCGAAGCAGTACACAAATGCTGAAAAGTGATGGGCAGGGTTGACGTGCTCTGGAACTTCATGATCCGCTAAGTCGCGCCACAACGGAGTGATGTCGACACGCTCGTCTATCCAGTCGTAAATTTTACGCAACATTATGATTCACCCTCCGGCTTTTCAGTGACGGGATTCGGTTGGAGTGGTCCCAGGTATACATCATTCCCCTCAATTTTCACCTCGTATTTTTGAAGCGGCTCTGGCGGTGGCGTGTTCGGAACGTTCAAACCGTTTTTGTAGTACAGCCCAAAGTGGCAAGGGCAGAAGAAGCGGTTTTCGTTGCCTCCACCTTCCCAGTTAACGGTACAGCCGAGGTGCGTACAAATCGGTGAAAGGGCGAGGATGTCCCCGTTTTCGTCTTTCATGATCCAGGCGGTCAACTTCTCCTCGGTTTCATACCACCCATCTTTAACCGGCTTTGTGAAGGGAACTTCTTTTGGTACGTCGTTGAACTCATCAACCGTTCCCACTTTGACGAATTCGCCTTCTTCCCCGTGCTTCAACACAGGGTCGACTGCCATGCGCACCATCGGAAACAAAATGCCCGACGCGAGGAAACCGCCCACACTGGCAAGCGAATACGTTAAAAATCGCCGACGGGACACGCGTTCAGGCTGCAAGCCATCCGAATTGTCGTCATTTGCTTGATTTTGGTTGTGCGACTGTTGTTCACTCATGACTCAACTGACCTCCCCTACGTCAAATATCACATGATGCCCGCTCGGACTTCTTTATAACACGCATATACTAGGACATTTACATCATAGGCGAGGGATTCCGCGGTGTCAAGGAACAGACGGTGACAACTTCAGTACAAAAAAGCGCCTCACTTTCTCGTAGAGTGCGCTCCCACGCGTGAAATCATACCTCTTCTTGCCATTGTCGTACAATTTGTTCACACAACTGTCGGATTTGCGCATCAGAATTATCGTCTCCTGAGACAGTGAGGGCCGTCCCCCAGTCGACTCCTGGTGTTGTTTCCAGTACGCGTTCTTCTACAACAAAAAAAAGGTGTCTGAACCCACCCTTCTCAGCCCGGCTTCGTATAGAGGAGACGTAAGATTGAAACCACGGTTCGTTTGAGAGGTAAGAAACAGGCGGCATTAGCATGACGCGACCCTTTAACTGCCGTTCGATTTCCGAAGCCACGTAAACTGTTCGGCTTGTTTGGCTAGACAAGTCTAATTTGTTTTCCGGTTTAATGTCGCAAACCGCCACCAACACAGTGTCGACATACGGAGCGGCTTTTTTCCAGTCTTGTTCGTCGAGCTTGTCCCAAATCATGCTGTTTCCCCTTTATCCGTGTTTGATGGTATATAAACAGAAGAACGTCGGCTGTACGGCCGCCGTCCACGTTGAGTGCCCAATTATTGGTTCACTTGTTTACTCGTCTTCCGAATCCACCTCTAACAATGCCTTCAATTCTTCTGTCAGTGTGAAAAATGTCTCTTCGTCACCTTTTGCTAACGCCTCGTCTATTTGTGAATACAATGTCTTTTTACGATATGCCCGCTGCGACTGTTCGAGGACGATCTCCGCCATTAAACTGAGCAGTGAATCTTGAACAACGTTCTGTTTGTCCATAGGATTCCCCTCCAATACAGCAGCGTATTCCGGACACGTCGACCGGTCTTTAAAAAACAGTCCGATATAAATATCTTCATGGGGATTGGCACGAATATCGTAGAACGCCTTCTCCACTTCCCGCGTCACGCGTTTGTGTTTATAAAATTTAAACGGTGCCATTTGTGTACACTTTGTCGACATTAGGATCACTTTCGGAAGGTTGTGAAAACTGTCAATGAAATGAACGCGTGCCAACAGCCGTTCATCGGATGCCAAAAAGGACAGCAACCAGGCAGATTCTTTGGCTTGCAACTCGTAATGTTCGAGGAACCAGTGAATAAACGACTTTTTCTCGGATGTGGTCACACATTCATTCATATTTATCCCTCCCTAGACGGACGGTTTACAATCTCTCTTATTATTATTTATTCAACGTACCTTCAGAATTCCCCTGCTGATTTCTAAAAAAATTTTGTTCACTGGCCGTTGTTGTATACTGGTCTTCTAGTTCACTCAAATCCCAGCCGGCGGAACGTTCGACCCACGCATTGCCGCTTTCCGTCATTTGGAGCGCGTCCTCTGCGTAACGTATGACACCGAGATGCGTCAACATCTTGAGCAGCAACTGGAAGACGGAATCTTTGTCCATGTAGTAATAGGGACTCAACCACTCATCGACAATGCTTTTAAGCCCGCGTAGACGGATCCAGTCGGAACGGGCAAGCAAGTATATCCACTTGACGATCAGCGGGAGGGCTGGAACGGGTTTGCGGTAAAGGCGAAGCCAAAAGTTGTACAAGTCTTCCGCTACCTTTTCACGGTTTTTGTCATTTCTGTCCAAAGGGGTCATTAATGACAGCAACGGACCGTTTTCCGCGATATGCTGACGGTAGTAAGCGTAATCGTAAAGAAGAGAAAAGCGGTCCGGGTATTGGTGATAACGGCGACCAAAGCCGAAGCGCCACTGTTTTTTGTCAATCGGTTTTTCCTGAATGAGCATCTGCCCTAAGATAGCCTGCAAGTCTCGACGGTAAATGGCGGATTCCGCTGTCAACCGTACGTCTTGTTTTCCGACGTAGTCGAGAAACGTTTTCAAATCCGACACTAAACACATTTGCTCATCTCGGTAAACCTGCGGTTCTTCTTGACACGCAACTTTCGGAATTATCTGGGATTTAAGCGCTTGAATGACGTATTTTCTCACGTCGCGGGGAACATGGAAAAGGGAACGGTCGCCCATCACCACACCTGGAAAGAGCACTCCCGCTTTTAAGGATTTCGCGACAAAGATCCGAGGGTTCCCGTCTTTTCCCTGTAAGGCTTGCCTCCCTTTGCCGAGCAACTCCTCCAAGTTGAACATTTCCCTCGAATCGAAAAAAAGCAGCTGCCAAAAACGCCTTTCTTCATGAGCCATCGTTTGAGTCCGTTCTCTCCACCATTGGGGGCGTTGCATGTTCGACAGCAGTGTTCGGATGAGGTCGTTTTTTGAGTGGGTTCTTGGCAAGGCGTAATGATCTGCAATGTCGTACAGTTGGCTGATGTCCGCGTAAGTGAGTAATTCAGGCAAGTTCATGGCGGGCGTCCTCCCAACTTTTACCTTCAGTATTGGAGGATTGCTGAAAATTTATGCGCGACGGCCCTTTGTCTTTACATATTCACAATCCGAGTATTTCGGCATGAGCACATATCGTGGGCTTAAAATCACTTTTTTATTTTTTTGGCTATTTTAATGAGACGGATCTTCTCCCTGAATGAGTACTTAAGATATATCTTAAGCGGTTTGTCTAATCGTCTGAGTGTCGGTTCCACCATCTGCAAAAATCACCTGACCTGTAATAAAACGGTTTTCACTACTCAACAAAAACGCAATCAAGCCTACTACAGATGTAACGGGTCCAGGAGATCCTAAAGGCTGGGGTAATGAGGTTGTCAATAATTTTCCGTGAGTGGACCAGCGTTTACGTACAGCTTCAGTATCAATTACACCCGGTGCTACCGCATTAAGAACGATCCCAGAACCTGCCCAGTCTAGATCGACTGACCATCTACGAACCGTTGAGTTAAGGGCTGCTTTCGTAGATCTATAAATTTTGCTGCCAAGACCAAAACGTTCAAGCCGATTAGCAATTGTAACCGCTTTTTCTTCATCCCCTCTTATACATGTTTTTATCAGGCTATTAGCCCCTTTATTTAAAGTAGATGAGGAAGTGACGATGACAGCCGAAGGATGATTGGATGACGCTAAAAGCGGTCTAAGCCCCTTGAGAACTTCGACAGTTCCAAAATAATTCAGCTTAACGGTTAGTGCTGATGCACTATCTATCCCAGCAACTAAAGCAATGCCGTCAATATGTCGTCCTGAGCTTTTTCGGATTTGATCAACAAATGTTTTCATCCCCTCAATGGTTGATCAGTCTGCACGAACATCAACTATGTCACCAATTCCACTCGTGATCACTGTAGCTTTTTTCTTCAGCCAGAATCAGCGCCTGTCACGACATATACTCTAGCCTTCTCGGACATCATTTTCCTCCATAACTTTGTTCGTAACGCTTCAAATAAATGATCGGAAGTTAGAGTGTTTTCTAAACGTTAATTTAAATCAAAGTTTACCTACATAGTGATTATTGAGGGCCACATGCGCATTATAAGCATCTTCCAATAAAAATACTTTATCAATGTGTACTTTTAAATGACCAGAACTGATCCAATGATTTAACCTTTCTTGCAGCTAACAACACATCGTCTTTCCGTCCGTCCACGATAGCGCCCACACTGAAGTTTCTTAGTTTCGCAACCCCATCGTCACCTGACGCTATCGCAAACACCCTGGCACCCATATTTTGTGCAAGTTGCACAGCCAAATGTCCAATTCCTCCACTGGCACCCAAAACTACAATTGATTCGCCTTTCTTAAGTCTTAACACATCTTCAAGCCCACGGAGCGAGCGCCGATCAGTCAAAGCACAAAAACACGAATAGAGAGGTATCTCCTATCGGCGTGTATGCCTATGATGGATTCTGGTACATCCCTGCCATAGATTTAAGTCGTGATGAAGTTAGAGTTTTCCGTTTGGACCGCATTCTCGAATTGAAAAACACAAAAAAAGCATAACCCCGGGATCAAGCTTGATAGCTGGCTAGAAAATCAAACAACACAAGAACCCGAAGACTCTATTCATTTGTCCGCGGAATTGACTCGAGAAGGTATGCGGAAATGTATTAGCCAGCCTTGGCTAGAACCGCATGTCATAAGCCAATGCCCTTTAATGATGAACCCCATATCGCCACACGTTTTCCATTAACGTCAGGTAGCTCTTTAATAAAATGGATGGCTGATAAAAAATTCTCCTGTTGTCCTGCAATACTTACAAGCTGCCTTGACTGGCCTCACCTTTCTCCTAGATGGCGGTAATCAAAGGTGAAGACATGGAAACCAGCCTGCGCAAAGGATGTCGCGACATCAATCATCTTTCTTTAAAACCCTTGCCATCATACCGCACTGCAAATTGTTATACCGACCGTCGGTATATTATGACTTTGTCACCTCCGGGGAAGTAGCCTAGAGAAATGTTCAATGTCTGGAAACCCTTTATATAATAGGCATTTGCAATCCTCTATTTTTCCGCCCTCGACATCAATGTGACGCATTCCACATGGGTCGAGAGGATAGAATGAATGTCACTTGAGTGTGTCCGTTCTCGGAAACATATCAATATACCTCATGGATTATTATTTTCACTCCTTGGTGTGGAGTTATTTTCAGATAGCATTATATCGCACTCCTTTGCTGTTTATGTTGCGGGTGTTTCAATTTTATCTTTTCTCTTTTTTGTTGGCCGATACAATCAGCATCATGGGACGGCGCATTTCATACTGCATCCCCGGAATATCCATCATGTTTTCCGGCGGCTGCGGCTCCACAATATGATTTATTATAAAACCATTTGAAAGCAGTGTATTTAGATATGTGGTCAGTGTTCTATGATATTTTGTAACCTTTTCTCCCAAAAACACAGCTGTCCGTTTGCCCTCATAATAATAATTATCCACCGGAAAATGCAGTATTTCTCCTTTTTCGTTATAATGCCAGTCTTGTGTTCCATAGGCAGTAAAAACAGGATGTTCAACCGTAAAAACTAGCTTACCACCAGACTTCAGTATTCTATATATCTTTTTTACTAAAATCTCATAATCTGCTACATAGTGAAACGCAAGTGAACTTAATATTACATCAAAACTCTCCTCTGGGAATTCCACATCTTCTATAGCACAGCATTTATATTCAACCTGTGGAAAATGTGTTTTTTCTTTGGCTACCTCGAGCATTTTATGAGAAATATCAACACCTACAACAGAAGAAGCTCCGTGTTCCATCGCATAAATACAGTGCCATCCATAGCCGCATCCTAAATCAAGCACACGCTTATCTTTAAAATCCGGCAGCAGCTTTCTCAATGTTTCCCATTCTCCTGCACCGGCTAGTCCCTGCTGTGAGCGACTCATTTGACTGTATTTTTGAAAAAATATATTATCATCATATTTGTTTTCTTTCATCTGAATTCCCCCTCGTTTAAAAAGTTATTTATCTCCGTGAATGAATTTCTATAAATTTATCCCCATTTAATTCATTATGAAATTTTATAAAATTTATCATTCCCGCATTCTTATTCCCATGAAACATATCTATTCTATCTCCACGACCCTAAGGATGTTATATGTTCTGTCCACTCAACCCTGCTTCACTTTTTGATTTAATTTCTATCACTCGATATGTTCCCCAAACGTAAAAACATACTTTAGGCCGAGTAGACAAGATAGATGTACTCATTCAACCCCATTAAAATCAAGGCTTACACCCTTGTTATCAATACTACCGTCTCCACGTGCACCGTGTGCGGAAACATGTCGACGGGTTGCACTGTGTGGAGCGTGTAGCCGAACTGTGCGAGTTGAGCGATGTCTGACGCGAGCGTGTCCGGGTTGCAGGACACGTAGACGATGCGCTTTGGCTTAGCCCGCCCGATTTTCCGCATCACTTTGCCGCCAGCACCTGAACGAGGCGGATCGAGCAACAACAGGTCCGGTCGGCCAAAACGTTCCAACACCCGGTCGATGCCCCGCCGGGCGTCGGCTGCTAAAAATGTCGCGTTGTCAATGCCGTTATCCCGGGCGTTTCGGCGCGCCGATTCGACAGACTTCTCTACGATTTCAACACCTGCCAAAGTTTCAACACGTCTGGCAAACGGCAGTGAAAACGTGCCGACCCCGCAAAACAGGTCGATCACAGTATCCGCTTTTCGCGGTTTGCCGAACTCCAGAGCCAGTTCAATCAGCTTCTCAGCCTGTACTGGGTTGACCTGAAAAAAGGTGTCGTACCACAGCCGGTACCGAAACCCGGCCAGTTCATCGTAAATAAAGTCGCGACCGTCCAATACATGGGTCTGTTCTGCCTGGGCTCGGTCCGCCCACTGCGTATTTTCCATCCACAAGACGCTTCTCGCCTGCGGGAGGCGTTTCTGGATGCGTTCCACTAAATCGGCTGCCGGACCCTCTAAGGATCCTATCGGCGCTTCAGTGGCAAAAAGGGCGAGCATCATTTCCCCGTCGCGCTGGATTGGCGCACCATCAAATGCCTGAGCAACCCTCGATGCACGTCCTTGTCATACCCTTTGAGGCCGTGCTCCTTTGCCCATTCCGCCACGAGCATGGCCCCGTCCGCGATGTCCCGGCTGGCAATGAGACACGTCTCGAGGGGAATCACGTTGCGATAATTGCCTTGTTCATGCAACCCGAGGGAACCGTCCGGCGCAAACGTAAATTCCATTTTGTGACGGTAGTGCCAAGGATCGTCCATACCGATTATGTCGCGAACGACACCGGAATCCAATCCTTCTTTCTGCAAAGCGGACTTCACGTGTTCCGTCTTCTGTTTTAACTGTCCGGTGTATTGCCAGTGCTGCCAGGCGCAACCGCCACAGCGACTCACATGGGGGCAAGGCGGCACTGTTCGCTCGGGATGGGGGTGTAAAATTTCTGTTATAGCGCCTTTCCCTCGGCGACGGTTCACTTGGTCCACTGTCACGCACACACGTTCACCCGGAAGGGCTCCCGGGATCGACAGTTTCAGTTTTTTCTTCCGGCCGTAGTGATTTTCTCGCCAGATGGCGCCTTTTCCATGGCCTTTTTTATCTAAACCATTGACTTCTACTGTAAATGTCTCTCGTGGTATGGCACTCATTCCGGTTCTGTCCCTTTAAAAATACTACTCATTTATTGGCGATAGATCCATTCGCGAATAAAGTCCTGCCAATGTCATCTTAACCTTAACGTTCAATTTCCGATTTTACAAGTCCTTGTGTCGTCATTTATATTGACTTCTGAATGAGGACCTTTCGCTTATGTGTCAATGACTACACCGTTTGAACCCTGAATCATACACTACTATTATGAGGCCCGATCAGGGGAGCTCATGCTCTTCAGCACTAAATTACATTTGCAGGGAAACCTCATGGAATATACAAAGTTTTTTCTATTTTCCAAACGAGGATAAAGGGCGGACAGACCTGATGCACCCAAAACGTATTCGACCGGTTCAACACATCCGAGCAATGCCTAGAGGAAGTTCGCGACCTCAGAAAATTCTCTTCAGTGACGGCCGGCAATATATCGTTAAATTTAAAAACAATGCCAGACAGGGAACGAGGGCCCTCGTGAACGAATACGTCGCCGGACAACTGGCTCAGCTTCTTTCGCTTCCCGTTCCCCGTTTTAAAGTTGTCGATATACCCAAAACATTCATCCAGTCTAACAAAATCTTGTCCCAATACGCCTTTACCCCTGGTCATCAGTTTGCCAGTGAAGTCATTCACCCCTGTGAGCAGCTTCCCGAAACACGGCCGATTCCGAAGGAACTGAACATTGTGAACCGCTCACAATGTCCCGGGATCGTCGTGTTCGATCAATGGATCCACAACATTGACAGATTGAAACGAAATGTTCTCCTGCAACCCCAACCCCGTAAAGGCGGCTATAAGCTTTACATCATCGATCACGGCCACAGTTTTTCCTTTGAGACACCGTCACACAAACGCCGTTGTAGCTGGACACCCTACACACTGAAGTTCTTGCCTCAGAAAATCAAACCGAACAGTCTGTATAATTGGATAGCCCGTCACGCTCGAAACTCGGATGACTTTTTCAAGTTTGTGGACCACATTCAACGTATACCGGATGAAAGGATCTGTCAAATCATCGCCTCCATCCCACACGACTGGAATGTATCACGGGGAGAACGAACTGCGCTCTTCACTTACCTCCAAAGAGCCAAAAAACGCCTTCCTCGTTTAATTGCCCGCTATTTACGAAAGAGTTGAAGCGTCATCTGCCTAAATCTGGGATAAATCATATTACGACGACCGTTCCCCTATTTTTGTGAATCGGCAGCCTTTGTGGTAATATATAGGTGAATGCAGCATCATCATAAATAACCGCAGGTGCGGCCAACACCTGCGGTCCATGTACAATAAGCCGCCCTTCAAGGGGGCAGGCTCAAACAGTCAGCCGAGGTAGATCACCCAGCCGACAAGCTCAAGGGTGATCTACTTGCTTTTGTCGGACATCATCACGGCGACTAACGTTCCGAACAATATCAGAAGCGTTAACACTTGATAGGCGTCCATACGTCCTCACCCCCTTCCCTGATGGGGTCAGGAGTGAGCCGACCACCCTTGAGGAGCCCAACCTATTGTACTAATGATATTCTATCATATTTTTCAAATTAAACAAACATTTGTTCCCCTATGCACTTAACGACTGGCCATCACTGCCATAGATTTAGTGAACGCCTTTAAAAAGGAGGATCTATTTTAGCTACCACAATCGAATGCTGAAAGACATTCGGTTTGTGAGCCATTTTGCAGCAAGCACAACCCCTTCCGTCCATCATATTCGAGGGCATGCAGGGCTCTCGTTCGCCACAATGACGAATTGCGGAACCTGTGCTAAAATAAAGGCGCGCAAGAGAAACCTTGCGCGCAAATGTCTTTGTGAAGAAGGTGCTGCCTACCTTCTTCACCTTTTCAATGCTTTTCTCGGAATGGGCGGAGCCTCCGCACCTGCCAAGCCGCCTCCGATCGCATACTGCAATCTGACGACATCTTCTCCGAGGCGACGCAGGCGTTCGATAACGTCAGGATCGACCAACCTCTTGTCGGAATAGTGGTCGTTGTGGGCATAGACCGTACCCGGTACGACGTGGGCGCGGAAAAAGCCGAAAAGTGGTTTTAGCTGGTGTTCAATGGCCAGAAAATGGTGGTACGTTCCACCAGTGGCAATTAAGCCGACCACCTTCCCTTCCAAGGCGCCATTGGGTATGAGGTCAAACACGTTTTTTAGCGCTCCCGTATACGAACCGCGATAGACAGGTGTTCCGACGATGAGCGCATCGGCATTTTCTATTTTTTGAATGACCTGCTTCGTATCCCCCTCATACAGTTTTGGATCTCTGCCGTCACAAAACGACAGTTTATAATCCCGCAAACTGATGAGGTCCGTCGCCACCGACGCATCGTACGCTTTAGCGAATGTGAGCGCCTGTTCGACGGCGATGTACGTTTTAGAGCGCGGTGTCAAACTTCCCGACAAACCTAACAGTCTCACACCACCACTCCTCTGTCTCTCAAAGCCTGCTCTTTTTCTCGGACGAGCGGGATCACGTCTTCCCCGAACGCTTCCAAGTCGGTCTCATAATGAAGGAAACCGACGAGTACTAAATCCACTCCGATCTTCTTAAGTTCGATGATGCGATCAGCCACTTGCTCAGGCGTCCCAATTAACCCCGTTTTAAAACCGTCATTGTACTGCACGAGGTCTTCAAGGGAAGAATTGGCCCACATCCCGTCCCTCTCCTTCGTGGACTGACCGGCTTCTTTGACCGATTCACTGAAACCTCTTACAGCTTCCTCATCTCTATGTGACACGATTTCCCGAAGGGTTTGGACGGCTTCTGATTCTGTGGGGCGGACGATAGCAAAACCGTTAACGGCAAAGTTCAGTGTGCGTTCTTCGACTTCGGCGAGGGACCGGACGTCTTCAATTTGTTCTTTGAGGCCGTCCAGCGTATTGCCGTTCATGAAATACCAGTCGGACACGCGTGCTGCCATCCGCCGGGCCGCCTTTGAATTTCCCCCTTGGAAAATCGGAGGAGTGTGTATAGGTTTCGGCTTGAGCGGGGCGCTGTTTATCCGGTAAAAGTCCCCTTTAAACGTCGTCTCCTCTTCTGTCCACATTGACCGCAACACACGAATGAATTCTTCCGAACGGCGGTAACGTTCGTCGTGTTCAAGCCACGGCTCGCCGTAACCAGTAAACTCGCCTTTAAACCAACCACTGACGACATTGACTGCGGCGCGGCCACGACTGATGTGATCCAGTGTAGCGATCATCTTCGCATAAACTCCAGGGTGCCAAAGGCCGGGAAGGACGGCGGAGATAAGCTTAATCCTCGAAGTGACACTGGCCAGTGAAGCAGCTAGCGTCGCTGCTTCTAGTTGATTTTCTGCTCCGTAGTTCGCTATAAAACGCGTTTGCAACAAGGCGTATTCAAAGCCGACTGCTTCTGCCGTTTGGGCGTAACGTTTGTTTGCTTCAAACGTCCAGTCTGTTTGCTGCGGAAGTCTGGAAATGACGAGCCCTCCGCTCACGTTCGGCACCCAATAAGCAAACTTTATGTCGCTCAATGTTTTCTATCTCCTTTATCATGAACCTCGATGGGTCCGATCCTATGGGAGATGGGACCCGTGCCAAATGTCTTTGTGAAGAGTGTGTTGCCAAAAGTGTACCTTTTTTTCGTTTTTATGTTGTTGGAGTACGCTGATCTTTCTCAATGACAAAACCGGAGGACACGAGGTTGACTGGATGGGCAATCGTATCCGCCACCGGGCAGTGGGCTTCGACAAATTGTAAAAACTCTTTCACTTTCGCTTCCGGCGCATCAGTCTTCAAAAACACTTGATACCTCACGTCGGAAAAACCGGGGCGAACGTCCGATTTGTCCAAAAAGCCGTCTAAATCTAAATCTCCTTCCAGCTCGATGCGCAGTGCGTCAACGGTTATGTCAAATTTCTCGGCGTAAGTCTGAATGACGATGGACTGGCAAGCTCCGAGGGCCGAAAGGATGAGTTCCACCGGATTCTGTCCCAGATCCGTTCCGCCGAGCTCCTTTGGCTCGTCGACGATGACCGTGTGGCCCCTCGAGTGTGTCCGAACTTGAAATTTTTCTCCTAATTGCGCGGTTGCCTTAAATGTACTTCGTGCCATTTCAATCTCCTCTCCAATCTTATGTTTCGTGCCATCAAAACCCGTGTGTTCCTTCTTTTCCCGCATCCCCCTTTAACGTAATAAAACCCTTCTCAACAAGAGAAGGGTTCACAAAACGCGGCACATTTTGTCAAGCCTTCTCATCTTCGGAATGAACCATTCCTCTGAAATTGGCACCGGGCCGTTGCGGCTGGTTGCCGAGAGTTCATAGGGTCAGTCCCTCCCCCTCTCTGGATAAGAAGCAGACAATTGCTATGTCATTTTGCTGACTTTGAAATAATCATATCACAAGAGAGATATCTGTCAACACCTTTTCAATTTATTGTCAATCGTCAGTGAAATTGTCCCCTTAACTGTTCCGAGAAAATGTCACTTTAGAAACCGGCCGAACGTTGTCATTTGTCCAGCCGGGCTTGCAAGCGTCACGTATTTATGCAAAGCTGAACTTGTTTTTTTGGGGATCGACCCCTTCCCTCGTTCAACAATCGTTCTCATTCTGAAGGAGAAAGCAGATGGATTCGATTCTGCTAAGGTATGACCTTCCCGCCATAAGAAATCGTCTGCCCCGAGTAATTGGCCGGTAATTTCGCGCGGTGAATACATAATCCAGATTCGTTCCTTCGGGCAACGGACGGTACGCCGACTCGGCTTGTTGAGGTTGGGTGGCAAAGCGGCGATGATGCTTTTTTGAATAAACCGAATTTAATCGGGCTGTTTATAACCGATTAAAATCTCTAAATCAACGGTGATGTCTGCCGCTTCCCGCTCTAAAAACGATCTGACCCGCTCCTCAGGGGCTCTCCACGCCAAAGGAGTCATGCGGACCAAGGAGTGAATGGACGATTGATCGAGGCTCATCGTATAACATATTCGCGAACGATCGAATTCGGGAAAAGCCTCTTGAAACCGGTCGACAGTCCCTTTGTTGGAATACGTCTGTTTTTCCGCTTCATCAAAAAAGGCGTCCCTTAACTCCTTTAAATAGCCGTTTTGCGGAACAACCTTCAGCACAAAGCCATTCGGTTTCAACAGTCTGTTGAATTGCGTGTAGTTTGAAGGTGACAAGATATTGAGAATGACGTCAAACTGTTTGTCTTTAAACGGCGCACGGGCAAGATCAGCCACACACCAAATTTTGTTCGAATCATGCTGGGACGCGATGGCGACACCTTCTTTTGATAGATCCACCCCGACGCCTGTTACCGTTTTTCCCACAGCTGTCACTATCTCGCATACGTTCGAAAGGTGGAAACCTTCACCACAGCCTGAATCGAGAACGTAGACGGTCTCTTTTTTTGAGGCCTGCTTAATGATGAATTTAGCTATGGACCGGATGAGCGGTTCAAAAAAACCGCCCTCTGCGTAGAGTTTTCTTCGCGCTTGGAAAAGGTCCTTCTTGTACTTAGTTTTTGTCGGGCGGGTGAGCAAGTTAACGTAACCTTGTTTGGCAAAATCAAACGTGTGGTTGTGGGAACACACGAGACTTTTTAAATCAACTACCTGCATAGATGAACCGCAAACGGGACATTGGAAAATGGATTCAAACTTGCGGGCATATGTTGCACTGATCGCTTTCTTCGCCATTTTGGACAAATTGGACACTCCCGTCAACGCCCATCCTTTTCAACTATTCTGCAAGATGTTAAGCAAAAGATGTATCGAAAATCGGCAAAACATCTCACCGGTTATCAGCTTACTCGCTGTCTCTTTGAGAATAGCAACCTTAACCCGAAAAACATGCTCACTAATGTTCTTTCAAACGGCGAATTCGGTCATTCAAATCGGGATGTGAGGAAAAGAAATAGGTCGTCCCGCGCTTCTTATTGTTAATCTTAAGCGTTTGTAACGCCGCCTGTTTCGTATCCACCCGGTTCACGTACAGTTTTAGAGAGTGTAAGGCGTGGATCATTTTGTCCTTTCCTGCCAGCTCCGCTCCGCCGCGATCAGCGTGGTATTCCCGGTGACGGGAAAAAGCCATGACGACGAGGCTCCCTAAAAGCGAAAACAGTATTTGGAACGCGATAACGGCAACAAAATGCACCACACCTTGCAACTCTGACCTCACAAAACGGGATGCGATGAAAGCGGCGATCCGGGCCAAAAAGACGACAAAGGTGTTGACGACGCCCTGCAACAGCGTCATCGTCACCATATCGCCGTTGGCGATGTGTGCCACTTCATGGGCGAGGACGCCTTCGACGGCGTCTTCATCCAAGGACTGTAACAGTCCAGTGGAAACGGCGACCAAAGAGCGACTCTTCGTCGGACCGGTCGCAAAAGCGTTCACTTCGGGTGAATGGTATACGCCTACCTGCGGCATTTTCTTGAGCCCGGCTCTTTTTGAGAGACGGTGAACAGTGTCCACAATCTTGCGTTCATCGGCTGACAAGTTGCTTTTCGGGTCGAGGACGCGCACGCCCATGATCGTCTTTGCCATCCACCGGGAAATGGCCAAGGAGAAAAGAGCTCCCGTAAAGCCGACGACAGCACTGAAGATCAGTAACGTGGCAAAATTAATCGTCCCCTCCGAAATGTAGTTGAAGTCAATTCCGAACACTGTGGACAAAATGGTGAACACAATCAACATGGTCGTCAGGACCAAAATATTCGTTAAAACGAATAAAACAATTCGTCGCACGTTCACTTTCCTCCGTCCTATAGGCTATGATTGACACTATTAGAACCAAGTTTTCCTCATGCCGCTTTGCGGCGTCAGCAATGAATAAAAATTGTCACGACGCCTACGTGTGCTGATGCTGTAAGCATGGCAAAATAGAAGTCCTGAAGTTTTACTCATCATCTCCGCAATTTCTTTCGTACAGGTCGGCAACCTCCCATTGATTCGGGTCCAGTTGGAGAGAATGCTTCCAACAAGCGCAAGCGTCGGCCCGGCGTCCGGACTGCCAATAGGCGTCAGCGAGCTCGTTGTGCAGGTCGGCATCATCTGTCATCTGCAACTCCTTTTCCAGACACTCAACAGCGGCATCCAATGCTTCCAACTCCATGTAGCAACGTGCCATCTCGCGATAGATACCGGCCGGAGGGGAAGCTTCGTCAGAATGATTGATCATCTGTTCATAGCAGTCCAACGCTTCTGACCACTCTCCCATCCCTCGGTAGGCTTCAGCCATCCCGATCCATACGTCATCGCGGTCGTCGCCGTATTCTAACGCCCGTCTAAAGTAATCGAGCGCTTCCGACCAATTTTGTTCCTTGAGAGCGATTCTGCCGAGGGACAGGTACGCGTCGGGTTGATACGGATCGAGGCGGTGCAGCGCCTTCCACGTGTTTTTGGCATCTCTCGTACGGCCGAGGGCGAGTTCGACCTCACCCAGCTGTTTCAATACGGCCGTGTTTTCCGGCTCTCTCTCTTTCAACTGCCTCAATAGGTCCAGGGCCTCGTCCGATTCCCCGATTTTATAGAGCAATACGGCTTTTGACAACGCAGCATCGGTGTCGTCCGGATTGAGACGTAGCGCTTGCTCCCAGTAGCGTATACTTTCTTCCCACTCCCCGACTTCCATCAGAGCTTGAGCCAGTGCCGTGAGGATGTCTGTATCCTGTCGATCCATTTCGTGTGCAGTCATAAGAGAATTGATGGCTGCACGGGGTTCCCCGCTTTCCAGCTGGGTTAACCCTAAGGCGTGTAAATAGTGGGGAGATAACGGCTCCTGCTCGACTAACTGTTCCAAGTAGTGGATGGCTACTTCCAGAATGCCCATTTCACGATAGCAGTCGGCGAGGGCAACAAGGACATCAGGCTGATTCGGCTCAGCCCGGTTGGCCCGTTCCAAGTAATCGACCGCCTCGTCCCAATTCTCTCTCTCCACTGCGATTTCCCCTTTTATGAGCAAGGCGACTGTCATCTCTTCTTCAAGTTCCAGTGCCTTTTCAGCCATTCTCTCTGCCGCTCCCTGGTGGCCGAGGTCGAAATACAGCTCAGCGAGCTGGGCAAGGCGGTCAGGATGGTCTGCTGCCAACGATTCTACTTCGGCTAGATGCTTTAAGGCTTGTTCGTATTGGCCATCATCCAGTTCAGACAAGATAGACTGCAGCGTTTGTTGCCACTGTTCCAACGGATACGCCTCCTCGTGAGATGATTGTATCAAATTTAGCGCCCGTGCTCCACGCAGTCTGGCGTTTACAGTCAGTGCAGTGACAATCGCGTGCCGTGTCATGTGTGCAGTGAAGGGAAAAGGTTGACTCAAGACAAATCCTAAAAGGGCGACCGTTACACGGCATCCCTTTGAAGCCCGCGCCCCACTCTTCTGCTGCGGCGTATTGCCGTCACGTTAGCTTGGACGGGGACGGCTTTGCTGCCTGTTTCTGGTCGCGAACGTAAAAACGGCGCCCTGCTAAAACGAAAAAGAGACTAATGGGGAACAACAGCCACCCTTTCACCGATGAAAATGCCGGCACCCACAGCTCTATTCCGTCGCCTATCACACTCCACCACCCTTCTGCCCACGACCGCGTAACGGGAAACAGTCCTAGCACGATAAACGGAACATTGAGGAGAAATGTCGCTAACGTGACGTGCCAGATCGCAAGACCGTAACGGTGGCGGCTGATGGACCCGAGGCTGAGAAGAAGGATGATGGAAATGACGCTAAAGATGAGGAATGTGGCCTCCTGCAAGGCAGCCGTGAGATCTCCCGGGACAAACCACAGCCACAGCATAAACGGAAAAAACACATTTTTTAATACAGCCAGTGATGTAAACACAAACGCGTATTCACAGCACCAACGTACTACTTGTTTGCTCACATCGCACCACCCCTGTACAAGACGATATTATGTGAGTATCGCTTCAACCTCAGTTACAACGTATGTCCCACGACCAAAAAAAGAACCACCGCCACAGGCAGTGGTGCACGCAAAGCGTTAGTAGATAGGAGTGGAGAGAAACCATACTGTACTGTAAGTATAACGAAAACGCTATCATGGCGTCAATACTTTTTTTAACATTGTCAACTTTCGCTCCTTACCCTGTCTCAACGGTTCCCGTTCTCCCTCTCCGCCGGATACACCGGATAGCCGTGTTCTTTCAACACGGAAACGGCGCGGTCGTAGTCGGCTTCTTTGTAAAATGCCAGTCTGAGAACGCCGGCCACTTCCTCTCGGTTTTCCAAAATGCCGATGTTAGCCAGGCTGATGCCTTTGTTTCCGAGCAGCGTGGCCACTTTGCCGATACTGCCAGGATGGTCGGGAACGTCAACGTAACATTCGTAAACGCGCGGCAGGGAGCCACGTGCCCGCTTTGGCAGTTGATCGCGGAACCGCTTTGCCCCGAGAAAGAATGCCTCCAGGTCTTCCTCCTGCTCGTTCAAGAGCATGTGCCGAAACTGACTGAGCTCGCGTTGCCAGTGTTCCAACATCGTCAGGATGGGAACGCGGTTCGTTAGCGTAATGTCGCGCCACATTTTTGGATCGCTGGAAGCGATGCGCGTGAAGTCGCGAAACCCCCCAGCCGCCAGCGTATGGTACCACCCGTTGCGCTTGTTGTACTCTCCAACTTGATTGACGAGCATGGCAGCCAATACGTGGGGCCAGTGACTGATAGCAGCCATGATCCGGTCATGTTCGTCCGCCGTCATTTGGACAATTTTCGCCCGAGTGAATTTCAACAGCTTTGTCAGCTTTTCCACTGTGGACAGAGGTGTTTCCTTAGACGGGGTCAAGACGTAATACGCATTTTCAAACAAATCAGACGTTGCCGCTTCAACCCCTGAACGGTGTGACCCCGCCATCGGGTGTGCCCCGATGTAGCTCCCGTTTTGCCAGCGCAAACGTTTGGCAAAGTCCGCGAGCTCCTTTTTGGTACTCCCCGTATCCGTCACAATCGCACCCGGTTTCAGCGAGATCGCGGACAGCTGTTCTAAGATGGCACGTATCGTACGAACCGGCGTGCAGACGATGATCACGTCAGAGTCCGATACGGCTTTCACCAATTGCGGGATCCCCTCATCGATGACGCCTAGCGCTGCAGCGCGTTTAAGGCTTTCAGCGTCCTTGTCGAAGCCCACGACGCGGATGCCGTGCTGCCGAAAGACGAGGCCGAGGGACCCGCCAATCAACCCGACACCTACAATGCTGACTTGCTCGATCTCTTTCATAAAACGCGTTCTCGTCCTCGCTTCTGAATAAATTGTTCCAACGCTTGTATGAACGCCGCATTTTCCTCTTGACTGCCGATCGTGACGCGAATGCCCGTCGGAAAACCCCATGACGTGTCGTGGCGAACGATAATGCCTTGTTCCAATAAATGTTGAAACACTTCTTCGGACGGCACCCCTGTTTGCACAAAGACAAAATTGGCCTGTGACGGGAAGTAGCGCATGTTTAGACGGTCAAAAGCGGACGTCAGCTGCTCAATTCCGGACGTGTTTTTCGTGCGGCAGTCCTGAACAAACGACTGGTCTTCCAGTGCGAGCACACCAGCTCGTTGCGCCAACGCGTTGACGTTAAACGGTTCGCGTACACGGTTGAGCTCGGTGAGGATGTCAGGGGACGCAATCCCGTATCCGACACGTAAGGACGCCAGTCCGTAAATTTTAGAAAATGTTCTGAGAATGATGAGGTTCGGATATTCGCTCAACAGTGATAGCGAGTCCGGGAATCGGTCATCCGTGACGTACTCGACGTAAGCTTCGTCCATGACGACGAGCGCCGATGACGGGATCTGGTCCAAAAACTGGACGACGTCGTCGTGAGTCACCATCGTCCCGGTCGGGTTGTTCGGGTTGCACAGCCAGACGACTTTCGTCTCGTCGTTGACCGCTTGGGCCATGGCGTCTAAATCGTGGGTACCGTCTTTTAACGGCACTTTGATGACGTCAGCTCCTTCGATCCGGCAATTCGTTTCATAGCGGGGAAAGGTCACGTCTGCCATGACGGCGTTCGTCCCCGGTTGTAAATAACAGCGCGATATCAACTGTACGAGTTCGTCCGACCCGTTGCCGAACAATAGCTGCCCCTCTTCGATCCCGAGGTGGCGGGCCATCTGCTCCCGCAATTCCCGCGCAGCTCCGTCCGGGTAAAGAGCTGCCTCTTTCGCACTGGGCAGCAAATGTTCGAGGACGTAAGGTGAACAGCCGAACGGGTTTTCGTTTGACGCCAGTTTAATGACGTGCTGCAGTCCGTATTCCCGTTTCACTTCATCAATCGGTTTTCCCGGCTGATAGACGGGTAAACCTTGTACGGTAGGTTTCGGTTGCATCTGACATGTCTCCTCAAAGAGGGGGTGTCAAAAGCCCCTCGTTTTTTCTCCTAAGTTTACCCGTTTTTGAGCATTCTGACAAACCCCCGAATATGGGCGTGACCAGCTTGTCTTCTTTCCCGGTTCGGGTGCAGCAGTTTGTCACCGACGGCTTGAATTTCACGCACGAGCGCACTGCCGACGACGACGGCGTCGACGTGAGGCGCAAATGCTTCAACGTGTTCCCGCTTGGATACACCGAAACCTACGGCAGTCGGGACAGCGCTTAGTGCCCGGACGCGGCGGAGAAAAGGAATGACGTCGTCGGAGAACGTATCGCGCGTCCCTGTCGTGCCCAGGGACGACACACAGTAGACAAACCCCCGGGCGCCGGCTACAATGCGCTCCATCCGTTCGTTCGACGTGGGGGCCACGAGGGGAATGAACGCCAAATGATGCCGTTTTGCCGCTTCAAGTAATTCCCCGTTTTCTTCCATCGGCAAGTCGGGAACGATCATCCCGTCAAACCCCGCCGCTTTTGCCCGGCGGCACAGCACCTCGATACCCATGCGGAAAACGGGATTTACATACGTAAACAGCACTAAGGGAACACTCACGCCTCTCAGGCGCGCCTCCTTTCCCATCTCAAGCACTTTGCTCAACGTCACGCCGTGTTGCAGAGCGCGGTTGGAGGCATTTTGAATCACCGGACCGTCTGCGAGGGGGTCAGAATAAGGCACCCCAAGCTCAATGATGTCCGCTCCCGCCTCTTCCAGTGTCAGGAGCAAATCGACTGTGACGTCCGGATGGGGATCTCCCGCCGTCACATACGGGATGAAAAGAGGATGTGCTTGTCTGTCAAACGCCTGCTGGATGCGATTGTCCGCTTGTGTTCTCATTCTCCCCCAGCTCCCTTCAGTGCTTCACGGATAGTGTGCACATCTTTGTCGCCCCGGCCGGAGAGACAGACGACGACAGACTGTTCCGGCGGGAGTTCAGGCGCCATTTTTATGGCTTCCGCAACGGCGTGCGCCGACTCGAGGGCCGGCAGAATCCCTTCGGTTCGCGACAGTTTTGCCACGGCGTCGAGGGCTTCGTCATCTGTGACGGCTGTGTAGCGCACACGCCCTGCTTCTTTTAAATAGGCGTGTTCTGGGCCTACTCCCGGGTAATCCAGTCCGGCTGAGATGGAGTGGGCGGGCAACACCTGGCCGTGCTCATCTTGCAACAGATACGTAAGGGACCCGTGTAACACGCCGGGGACCCCTTGTGACAGCGTGGCGGCGTGCGCCGACGTATTCAGTCCTTCACCGGCCGCTTCCACACCGTGCAGCTGGACGTCTTCATCGTCGACGAACGCAGTAAACATGCCGATGGCGTTACTGCCGCCGCCGACGCACGCGATGACGTGGCCAGGCAGTTCTCCCTGTTCTTTCAAAAACTGCTGCCGCGTCTCATCGCCGATGACGCGCTGGAAATCGCGCACAATGAGAGGATAAGGATGGGGGCCGACGACAGATCCGATCATGTAAAACGTGTCGTCGACGTGGCTCACCCAGTAACGGATCGCCTCGTTAACCGCGTCTTTTAACGTCGCCGAACCCAATGAGACGGGGACGACTTCAGCCCCTAACAACTCCATCCGAAAGACGTTCAAGCGTTGCCTCTGAATGTCTTCCTCGCCCATAAACACTTTGCACTCAAGGCCGAGCAAAGCCGCCACTGTCGCTGACGCGACCCCGTGCTGTCCGGCTCCCGTCTCGGCAATGATTTTTTGTTTGCCCATTTTTTGGCCAAAAGGCCCTGCCCTAACGTGTTATTCACTTTGTGTGCGCCTGTGTGATTTAAATCTTCCCGCTTTAAGTAAATGCGCGCCCCGCCGCACTTTTCCGTCAGCCGGCGGCAGAAGTAAAGCGGAGTCGGCCGTCCCGAGTACTGCACCATCAACGCGTGCAACTCTTTGTGAAAAGTGGCATCCGCCGAAGCGCTTTTGAATCCCTGCTCCAATTCTTCCAAAGCGTTCATCAGTGTTTCCGGTACATACTGCCCGCCAAAGGGGCCGAAACGCCCCCGCTCATCCGGTACAGTCTTCGTCCTCGTCATATCGCTCTCACCCTTTGTACGAATTGCTGCATACGTTCCGCGGACTTTACCCCGTTTTTTTCAACGCCGCTCGACACGTCGACACCGTCCGGTCGATAACGCGTCAACAGTTGCTGCACATTTTCCGGCGTCAGTCCGCCGGCAATCCAAAGCGGTTTCCTAACTTCCCGAGCAGCTTCGAGATAAGCAGGGATGTCTTCCCACCGAAAGGTCTTCCCGGTTCCGCCGCGTGCGTCAGGCTGGTAAGTGTCAATCAAAAAAGTGTCGACGATGTCACCGTACGTTGCCATCTGTTCTACCGTCTCTTTTCCTCGGGCTGCCAGCGCCTTAATGAGCGCAATCGACCCATGCCGTTTGCGCAACGCCCGGCACCAGTCAGGCGATTCATCCCCGTGCAACTGTAACGTCGTCACTCCTGCCCGGTCGATGACGTCATCCACTTCCTTTTGTGTCGGGTTGACCATGACAGCAACCGGTGTGACGCAATGCGGCAGCAGTGTCTTTAGTTTACATAATGTATTTATTGTAATCTTACGTTTGCTCGGCGCCAGCACAAATCCGGCAAACTGGACAGGCAGGTTGCGTAAGGACGCGACATCGTCCTCCGAACGCAATCCGCACATTTTAACCGTCACCTTCATCTGGCGGGGACTCCCCTTAAATAGTGAATGCCGTCTGCAACGTCTTCCTGCCGCATGAGAAATTCGCCGACAAGCACCCCCGAAAGGCCAAGTGTTTGCAGTTCCTGCATCACTTCCGGAGTTGAAATGCCGCTTTCACTCACGACGGGAATGGTTTGCGGGATGTGACGTATGAGACGACGCGTCACATCTAGCGAGACGTCAAACGTGTGCAAATTGCGGTTGTTAATCCCGATGACGTCTGGTTGGGCTTCAATAGCCGGAGCCAGTTCTTCTTCCGTGTGAATTTCCAGCAACACTTCCAGTCCGCGCTTCTGGGCGTACCGGCAAAGATCGGTCAACTGCTTCTGCTCAAGGGCTGCGGCAATTAATAAAATGGCGTCCGCTCCAAAAGCGACACTTTCGTCTATTTGAATGCGGTCAATGATAAAGTCCTTTCGCAACAGCGGAAGATCGACTACTTTCCGAATACTTGTCAAATAGGACAAATCTCCTTGGAAAAACGTCTTGTCCGTAAGCACTGACACGGCTTGGGCCCCCGCCGATGCGTAACGGCAGGCGATAGCCGTCGGATCAAAATCGGCGCGGATCAGCCCTTTTGACGGGGAAGCCTTTTTCACTTCGGCGATCAAGCCGAACTGCTGCGGCCCCTCTTTCAGTGCTTGTGACAGTGACCGGCGCACAGCCCGCGTCTCGGGGAAAGCGTCGCGGCGTTGTTTTAACTGTTCGACTTCCTTCTTCTTCTCTTCCAGGATGCGTTCAAGAAACATGCTGCTTTCCTCCTGCAAAGGCAACCATTTCATTTAGCTTCGCCGTTGCCGTACCGCTGTCTACGGCTTCGGCGGCGAGGCGTACCCCTTCTCGCAAACTGTCGACGACACCAGCCACGTACAGAACAGCAGCCGTGTTGGCCAACACGATGTCCCGCGCAGCTCCCTTTTTGCCGGAGAAAATGTCGCGAATGATGGCTGCGTTCTGAGTGGCGTCTCCTCCTGCGACGTCACGGAGGGATAACGGGCAAGACCTAAAGCCTCCGGCGTGATACTGTACGTCGTCACCTGTCCGTCTTTCAGTTCGCTAATTTGCGTCGGCGCGCTGACCGATATCTCGTCCAGTCCGTCGTCGCTGGACACGACTAGTGCCCGGTCGGACCCCAACTCGTTTAAAACAGAAGCGAGGAGTTCGGTCAAGGACTGACTGTACACCCCTAACAGTTGGCGTTTCACTCCAGCAGGATTCGTCAACGGTCCGAGGATGTTAAAGCACGTCCGAATCCCCAGCTCTTTGCGCGTCGGCATGACGTGGCGCATCGACTGGTGGTACAGCGGGGCAAACATGAAACAAATACCGATTTGTTGGAGCGCTGTTTCTGCTTCTTCAGCCGACATCTGGGCTCCGATACCAAGGGCTTCCAGCACATCGGCACTGCCGCTCTTGCTGGAGACGGATCGATTGCCGTGTTTGGCCACTGGAACCCCTACGCTCGCAGCGAGGATAGATGTGGCGGTGGAGACGTTAAACGTTCGGCCGCCGTCACCTCCGGTACCACACGTATCGACCGTGTTATGAAACGATTGCTTCACCGGCACCACTTTGCGGCGCATGATTTCGGCAAAACCGGTAATCTCGTCCACTGTTTCGCCTTTCATCCTGAGTGCCGCCAAAAAAGCGCCCATTTGGGAAGGGGTTGCTTTCCCTTCCATAAACTGCTCCATCACGTGAGCTGCCTCTCGTCGGGACAAATTCTGTCCTTCGACGACTCGCTTCAAACTGTCCTGCATCCTCTTCTCAGCTCCTCTGTGCCATAGGTTGAAACATATTTTCCGCGTGAGCCAATGCCGTCAGCATGGCACGCGCCTTATTGATCGATTCCTCGTACTCGTTCTCCGGGACGGAATCGGCGACGATTCCTCCCCCTGCCTGAACGTACGCTTTACCGTTTTTGAATACGATCGTGCGAATGGCGATACACGTATCCAGGTTGCCGGAGAAAGCCAAATACCCGATGCCTCCGGCGTATATTCCCCGCCTCTCTCCTTCCAATTCAGCGATAATTTCCATCGCCCTCAGTTTCGGAGCACCGGAAACTGTGCCCGCCGGCAAGCAAGACGTCAGGGCTCGGAACGGACTGACACCTTTTTTCAACTTCCCCGTCACGTGCGACACCATGTGCATGACATGGGAATAGCGTTCAATTTCCATGAACTGGGCGACTTTGACAGTGCCGTATTCGGTGACGCGGCCAACGTCATTCCTCCCCAAGTCCACGAGCATTAAGTGTTCAGCCCGCTCTTTTTCGTCCTTGAGCAGCTCTTCTGCAAGCCGGTCGTCTTCCTCAACGGAGGCTGCACGCTTCCGCGTACCGGCAATGGGCCGCGTTTCCACCAGCCCGTCGGTGACCTTCACCAACAGTTCAGGCGACGTGCCGACGACGGTCTCATCCCCCATTTGCAACACGTACATGTAGGGCGAAGGGTTGAGCGTTCGGAGCACACGGTACACGTTAAACGGATCAGCCGTCACTTCTACTTCCAAACGTTGTGAGAGCACCACCTGAAATATATCGCCCGCCCGAATGTAAGCTTTTGCTTTTTCTACACAAGACAAGTAGGCAGCTTTCGTCACATTGGAACGGTATGGGACAGGTGTCACGTTCTTCCCGTCCTGCACGTTCGGGCTCGTGAGGTGGTCCTCCGGTTGACGTCGCAATGTATTGATCCACGCGTTCAGTTCTGCAATAGTCTCGTCGTACAGCCGGCGAAGCTGTTCTTCACGTGGGGGGGCTCCGGGACGTGTAACAGGCGAACGGCCACCACCTGCTGTTTCAGATGGTCAAACACGCACAGCTTGTCGTAAAACATGAAGTGAATGTCGTGTGATTGAACGGGATCAGCATCAGGCACCGGCAACTTTTCTACGTACGCCAGTGACTCGTATCCGAGAGACCCGACGCCTCCGCCAAGAAACGGTGGAAAGCCGTCGTATTGCGGTGCGCGGTAGCGCTCCGCTAACCGCTGCAGTTCTTCCATCGGATTCCCAGTGATCTCTTCACGTTTTCCGGAGCGGTGCCGGACAGACCCTCGTCCGTCTTTAGCTGTAAATACGAGAAACGGATCACTCCCGACGAATGAATAGCGCGCCCACCTCGTCCCGCCTTCCACACTTTCCAGTAAGAAGGCGTATTCCGCTCGTTTCAATTTTTGAAAAAGACCGATAGGTGTTTCCGTGTCGGCAAGAAACGTTTGACAGATGGGAATGACATTGAACGTGCGGGATAAAGTGAGGACTTGCTCAAACTGGGGATATATCAAGTGTTTCCCTCCCTTCGAAATGTTCGAAGAGAAGAGATGAAAACGTGAGGGAAAATAAAAAACCACGGTACGCCTGACCCTGGTTAGATCCTTCGTTCAGATACATTAAATTCCAGGCTCCGCTTTTCTCCACTCGTGTTCAGTTCTCATCTCAACTCTACTCTCCTCGTCTTACGTATAGCATACCGCTTCGCGCTGTTTGTGTCAACGAGAAAAAATGAAATGTGCGCAGAACGTTTCAACCGTTTTCCTATTTTGAACGATGTCGTTCTTGGTAGTGTGAGAATGGACAGTGGACGAAAAACGCCCCGACCTGTACGATAGGATCGGGGCTAGAGTCTACATCGACAGTGTTGGGGCTAAGGGGAGGACAGACCTTCCGTTTCAACTCGGATCGACTTCGTCGTACGACAGTGTCGTCACCTCGGTGCTTTCACCCTGTTCAGTCTCTTTTGCCGTTGCTTTTTGATTTAACTCTTCATCGCCGTCGATACCCGGAGCGACAGTCGGTTCCGTATCGCGCCTGTTTTTCTGCTTTGCCATCAAACACCCTCCGATCTCGTGATCGTGACATGTATGTCTTTCTTTACTTTGGACACTGGGCAGTGTTTTATGCGCAGCGCGTGCGCGATTTATCCCGTTACTCTCCAAGGACGCTGCCTCTCCAGTTTGCGGAATTGGCAATACATGGCGAAACGCCACGTTCCAAGCATGCCGAAGGCGAGAATGAAAAAGACGGATGCCGTCTGCAGCACCGAGATGTAATGTTGGACGTAGTCGTGGAGCACGATTCGGATGACGAGCAGCCCGAACAAAATGAGGGGAAAGGCCTTTGACGGCTTGACGTAAACGTGTTCGTTCACGACTTCCATCCTCGTGGTTCGGATTAAAGGGAGAGAAAACATGATGCCGACGAGGAAAGCGACAAGGGCAAACGACAGCGGGATATGCGTTTCAGGCACTAGAAACATCAAGAAACCGGTACTCATGCCGATAGGCGGCATGAGAATCCGTTTGACGGTCGCCGGTCTTTTCGCTGCACGGGCGCGCATCAGAAAAACAATCAAGGCCATGCACATAAAACCGACCGTGCTTAACACGTGAAGATTTAAGCTCGAAGGTAACACGGGCATCTCTCCGTTGACAACCACTGTTCTCGGCTACGATTATAACTTAAATTTCCGGCGACACCAAATGGTCCTCAAAGTCCAAATCTAACAGTCCCTTTTTTATGGCGTAGTGAACGAGCTGGGGACGCGTGGAGAGGCCGAGTTTTTCCATGATGTGCGCTTTGTGGCTTTCCACCGTTTTGACACTGATGACCAACAGTTCGGCAATTTCTTTATTCGAATAACCTTTGGCAATAAGGGTTAAAATCTCCCGTTCCCGTTCTGAAAGGACGCGGTATACGTCCGGCACTTTTTCCTCGTCGCCATGTTGCAGAAAATCTTCCACCAACTGTTTGGCCGCAGTCGGGTACAAGTAGACTTGACCGCTGTTGACGGCGCGGACGGCAGTGATCAGTTCAGAATCGAGGGCGTTTTTCACAATGAAGCCGGAGGCACCGGCCTTTAGCACGCGAAACAAATACTCTTCGTCATCGTGCATGGTCAAAATGAGCACATGGGTGTCCGGCAGTTCCCTTTTCATCTCGACAGTGGCGGATATGCCGTCCTTGCCCGGCGGCATACTGAGATCCATGATGACGACGTCCGGACGCAACTGCAACGCCTTTTGCACGGCCTCTCTCCCGTCGCTCGCCTCACCAACAATGTCAAAATCCGGACAACGGGACAACAACAAGCTTAAACCAGAACGGACGATGACGTGATCGTCTGCGATTAAAATGCGGACCGTCTCTGTCATTGACGGAGCCCCCTTTCTGGCAGCGCGACGTGTATGCGCGTTCCCCGTCCGATCTCGGAATCGATGTCGATACATCCGTTTAGCTGGGCGACGCGCTCTTTCATTCCGAGCAGACCTAAACCGCAGCCGTTTTCACCGATCTCCTCCGGTAAAAAACCTTTCCCGTCATCTTCGATGGTCAATGCGACACCGTTCTCCCCACAGGATAAATCGACGGTAAACTGCTCCGCTTCTGAATACTTGACTGCGTTGCTGAGCGCCTCCTGAAAAATGCGGAACAACGCCGTCTCCATATGGGGGTCCAACCGCACGTTGGCGTTGTACTTAAACGTCACCTCAAAGGGGACGGAAGACTGCATCCTTTTGACGTACGAGCGGATCGCCGGCACCAGTCCGAGGTCATCTAAGATCGAAGGGCGAAGTTCCGTGCAAATATGGCGCACGTCTTCCAACGTCTGCGTCGTCATGTCGTACAAATTCCGGTAATATTCCTCCAGTCCCAACTGCTCAAATCGATCCTTCAGCAAATTTAACGTCATTTGAATGCCGAACAGGCTTTGACCGATACCGTCGTGCAATTCTTTCGAGATTCGCTTTCGTTCATCTTCCAGCGCTTGCATCAATTTGTTGCTCAACCGTTGCGACAGATGCTCTTTCGCCCGTCTTTTCTGTTTGGAAATGTCGCGAATGGCCATCACTGTACACACGGGCTGGTCCTGCTTTGCCTCCATGACCGTGCTGCTCGCCGTGACGGCCAGGCGTTCGCCGTTCTTTTTGCGCAACACCATTTCCACGTAAGGGCAGTTCTCCTGAAAAATACGGCAATTGGCGCAATTGGATAACCCCTCGTCGTTGTATTCCGAAACGACGCCGTCACACGCCTGACGGCAAAAATCAAATCCTTGCTGCCACTCTTCTTCGGTCCATCCCAGCATTTTTTGTGCCGTCCGGTTCACTCCGACGACGCGTTTCGCCTGGTCCAAGAGGAATATCCCGTCTGTCAGAGAGTCCATCACATGCAGTAACTCCTTCCACGGATTGCCGTCCTCTGCCCGATAGGGGTCATCGAGAGCGACACGGTACTCTCCGTTTTCTACTAGCATGTTGATCCCCCTCCCAAAGAACGTCGAATCTCATACATCCATCATAGCACCGGAGGGGGGACGCAAAGCGCTTTGTCACCGTTTTTACATAAAGCGTTACGATCTTCTTAACAGAAAAGACAAACACTTTTCACAAGACGCTGCTGTTCAGTTCACAGTACTCATAATGCGTTTGAACACTTTTTCCCTGTCAAACCCTTGCCCCATTGTAAACTGTTCCAGAAGGTTGTTGTCTTCATCCAAAAAATAGGTGTAAGTGGAGTGAATGATGTCGCCTGTTCCGGGATCGCGGTATAGAAAGCCGAGGGAGTCCGCCAGTTTTTTCGTGTCCTCCTCGGACCCCCTTAAGAACACCCAACCTTCGTCATCTGACGTCACTTCAAACCGTTTGGCGTAATCCTGTAACACGTCTTGAGTATCGTGTTTGGGGTCGATAGTGATGGTGATGAATTCCACCTTATCCCCGAAGACCCCCTCTCTTTCCAGGGCGTTGCGGACTTTTGACATTTCGAGAGACGTGACCGGGCATACATCGGGACAATTCGTGTACATAAACTCAATCAACTTCGCCTTTTTCGGAGGATCGGCGAATGAATACTCGTCTCCAAACGCCGTTTCCATCACGACGTCTTTCGGCAGTTCTGCGTTTCCGGGTCTGATGACTTTCAAATAGAGGACACCTGAAGAAATGCCCAAAATAAGCAGCACGACAAACGCGATGTACAATTTTTTCAAGTCTCTTCCCTCCCATAAACAGAGCGGGGGAAGCCAAAGCTTCTCCCCCTTCACTCTTACCACAACTTATAACCTTGAGATCCCGGGGGCGCGTTCTGGACAATGTCGATAAACGGTATCGTGTAGGCAAACAAGATGAGCGCGCATGTGACGCCAATCCACAGCTTCCAGTTTTCCAACACTTTCGGTGTCGGAACGGCCGCCTCAGAAACGGTGGCAACCGGAAACTCCTCTTCACCTTTAGGAGCCAAGAAGGCGAGGTAGACGAAGATGACGAGCATGAGCACCATCCCGACGAATAGAATCGACCCACCGATGGCTTGTGCCATTTGATACGCTCCCCATGAAGTCGTATCCGCATTGCCCGCGTATTCTGAGAACGCGGAGCGGCGCGGTCCTCCAAGAAGCCCATGCCAGTGCATCGCCCCTGACATGATTAACATGCCCACTGCCCAAAATACCGTTTGAACAATTCCCAGTTTGTTCATGCTCGCCGTCAATTTTCTACCTGTTATGGAGGGGACGAGCCAGTACGTGACGCCGAAAAACGTCAGGACGACGGTCGTCGCCACTGCTAAGTGAAAGTGTCCCGTCACCCAGATCGTGTTGTGCACAACTTGGTTCATTTGGTTCGAGGCGTTAATAATGCCGCCGATACCGCCCGGGATAAACATCAACATGCCGACGAACGGCGCCAGAAAGCGGACATCTTTCCAAGGCATCTTTTTCAGCCAGCCGAACAAGCCCTTGGCTCCCAGCTCCCGGCCGCGCATTTCAAACGTGGCAAAAAGAGCAAATGCCGTCATGAGAGATGGAATGACCACCATAAATGTCAACACGACTTGCAAATACTTCCAGAACGGATCAATGCCCGGCTCCGTCAACTGGTGGTGGAACCCGACCGGGAACGAAAACAGCAAAAACAGGATAAACGACATGCGGGCCAGCGAATCCGAGAAAATTTTTCCGCCGATGATTTTGGGCACGATGGCGTACCAGCACATGTAGGCAGGTAACAGCCAGAAATAGACGAGGGGGTGCCCGAAATACCAGAACAACGTCCGGCTGACGAGGACATCAATCGTCTCCGTAAAGCCGAGGGACCACGGGATAAATTGAAGCAAGACAGTCGCCGCGACCCCCAGTGTCGCAATGAGCCACAACAGCATGGTCACAACGCCCATGTAGCTTAACAGCGGAGAGCGCTCGCCTGGGTTTTCTCTCCTCCACCTGGCGTGGCGGCGGAAGACGACAAACCCTTCCAGCCAACTGCCGACGACGACGAGGGCGAGCCCGATGTAGAAGCCCGGGTGTGCCATGAGCGGCGCATAAAACGTATATAAGACAGAGGCTTCGTTGAGCAAAATGTACGTGGACGTTATCGCTACCCCGACAGTCATCAAGATAAAGCCGGTCCATGCCCATTTGCGTTCTCCCGCGCTGTACGCCCCGGCTGTTTTGCTCTGTGTGGCCAGTACAAAACCGATGATGAAAAATGTCGTCAACACGAGGCCCAAGAGAACGCCGTGAACGGTCAAAATTTGATAGTACCCAATGCCGGCCGGAAGTGTGAACTTCCCGGTACGGACGAGAGTCTGCAGCAAACCGGCTGTCGCCCCGATAAACAGCGCCCCAAAAGCGACAAAGAGATGGGCCATCGTCAATTTGGCATCAGCGGCATGAATACTCCTGATGGACGGTTTCATTACTCTGTCACCTCAATCGTCGCGGCCATCATGTGGTGCCCGACGCCGCAGTATTCGTTGCATAGAAGGGTGTACTTTCCGGGTTTGTCGAACGTATTGGAGTACGTACTGACGTATCCCGGTTCAAGCATCATATTGACGTTTGTCCCGACTAATTGGAATCCGTGAACGACGTCTTTCGTCGTGGCATTAAAATGAACCGTCGCCCCTTTCGGGATGCGCACCAATTTGTCCTCGGCGCCGACGTCGTAGTCAAAGGCAGAAGCCACGATATCCAGTTGGTATTCGTTGTCGCCGATTTGTTTGAGACCTGGCTTGTCAAACGGAGGCGTTTCATCCACTTTTTGCGGATCGAGTGTCACGGCACAGCTCGGCGGCTGATTGCCCATATAAAATGCACTAATTCCCACGACAATTAAAAAGACGAGCAGTGTGCCGGTCCCAAAAAGCAACCAAATTTTTTCATACTTGGGCATGTTCATGGGTCCGCTTTTCTCCTTTCTTGCCTAACGGGATAAATACAGCATCCATACGCCCACCCAACACACAATGATCAAGGCACCCAGTATCATCACGGAAACGAAAGTGCCCTTCAGTTGACTTTTTTCGTCCAATTTTCGCTTCTCTGTCACTTTGTGCTCCACCTGCGGATTGGGCATAAGCCGATGCCTCCTCTCAACTTTACGTAACTCCTCGGTTTATCCCGAAACCGGTGACTGATTCAGTCTGGCGGGATACCTTAACTTCATCTTAAGCGGACGGAGGACTCGCGCCTATCGGGGAAATCCCTGAATTGCGCTGTTGAATTCCCTCAATATAAAAAACCGTCAAGGACGTTGCAGCATCACAATGTCCCTGACGGTTTTCTGCGGTTCTTCACACTCTCAACGGCTTTTGACAAGTAGCTGGACGGCTTCCTTAATGACCTCTTCGGTGTCTCCCCCGTTTTCCAACTGCTCTCGGATGCACGCTTCCATGTTCGTCCCGACGATGTACAGGATGACCCGGTCCACAGCCGAACGCACAGCGGACAATTGATGGACGACATCCCGGCACTCTTTATCTTCTTCCATCATGCGCAAGATGCCGCGGGCTTGTCCCTCAATGCGTTTGATCCGGTTTTTCATGTCTTCCGTATAGTGCATCGTTTTCCCCTCCCTTCGCCAGCGTGAACTGAACGACGTAATACGCTTCGTGCGGATGGGTCAACACTGTGTCAAACCCGTGCCGGCGCAACGTTTGCTCAAGCTGTGCAGATGGTAACCGATCGGCGACCGGCGGCCCCACGTCCGTGTCCACGGCTTCCCACTCTAGCACGAGTCCTCTTCCTCCCGGCTTGAGGATGCGTTTCATCTCTTGTAAAGCGTTTGATAAGTTTCCTACTTCGTGTAAAACGAAAGCTGCCATGACCTTGTCCACTGAGTCGTCTTTTAGCGGGATGTCTTCCAGATCGCTCACAACGGATTGAATGTGGTGAATGTTTGCCGCTGCAGCTCTCCGTTTGAGTTCATCTAACATTTTCGGTTCGATGTCAACGGCATACACGTTGGTTTGCGTCGCTTTTGCGATCGGTAAGGTAAAGTAGCCGCTCCCCGCTCCCAGATCAGCCACCCGGTCTCCTGGGGCGATACAGAGGTTTCGGATAATTTCTTCTTGAGGGAGGAGCTGAACCCGTTTTGGATCGTGCAACTTCTGAACGTGTTCAGGTTTAAACCGGTGTCCGGCCATGATGGCATGACTCCTTTCAGAACGCCTTACCCCCAGAGGTATACCGTACACTTACAGTATACCACGACAGACCTTTAACCTGAAAATGCGCGCTACTCGTCCTTATGACATTGGCACGTGTCGTGCGAATGAGTCCCAAGGGAAGTGATCACACCATATTCAGTTCATTTGCGAGTACAAACAACGCTTCGTGGGGCTCTACTTTAAAACGTCGACCCAAATGTTCACCGCCGTAGCCAATATTAATACCGCTAAAATACCTTGCAACCACTTCGTGTTCATTCTCTGACTGACAGTAGCCCCGAGGGGTGAAGCGATCAAACTGGCGATGACCATGACGACAGCCGGCCAGAACAACACTTGTCCCGTGGCCACTTTTCCGACGGTCGTGCCAATGGAAGAAATGAAGGTGATAGCCAATGAACTGGCGATCGCCATGCGAGTCGGAATTTTTAAGACGACGAGCATGAGCGGGACTAAAATAAAGGCCCCTGCCGCTCCGACGACCCCGGCGGCGATGCCGACAGTGAGGGAGATGGCGGAAGCTAGCAGCTTGTGGAATGTCACCTGGTCAAGCGGTTGCTCGTCGATTCCCTTTTTCGGGACGAACATCATCGCGGCCGCAATGGACGCTAGGACGGCGTACGTGACGTTAATGGCGTCACCGCTCAAAAACTTGGAGCCGTAACCCCCAATAAAGCTTCCGGTTACAGTGCTCACACCCATATACGCGATTAGACTTTTATTCAAGTACCCGCCTTTGCGAAATGCCCAGACTCCCCCGATTGTCGCGAAAAAGACTTGGACGGCACTGATCCCGGACACTTCATGCGCGTTGAACGCGGCCAAACCGAGAAGCGGCGGCACGTACAAAAGCAACGGATACTTAATGATCGACCCGCCAATTCCGACCATGCCGGAGATAAAAGATCCGATAAAACCGATAGCGAAAATTGTCATAATAAGTTCAGCCGCCATCGACTCTCCTCCTTTGTTTACAAACGAAGGGCACCCTTCTTACACGGATGCCCTTCCCTCGTTTAGCTTTTGCGAATAAAGAACGTGAGTACACCGTCTTCTTCCTTTGTCTCCAGCAAGGTGTGCCCACTCGACTTGGCCCAAGCGGCCAAGTCGCTTCTAGATCCCTTATCTGTCGTCTGGACTTCAAGCACTTGTCCTGACTGGAGGCTGTCCATCGCTTTTTTCGTTTTGACGATGGGCATCGGGCAAGACAGACCTTTTGCATCCAACACTTTATCCCTGTGCATCTTAGCAACCTCCCTTTCGACAAACATTACTCGTGAACGGCGCAATGGTTTGGCCCGATTTCCATTTCACTTTGTTCATCTGCGTTCGGATGGAGTTTTCCCATGTTCACTTGACGAATTTCTTGATAAGCATTCGGCCGGGGCGGTAAGTTTTCCGTGACGGTGACGCGAAATTCGTCATCGCTTTCGATTCTAAGCCCTTTGTTATGGCGGTAAAGTTCGCCCAGCTTCTCCTGTACGCTTCCGTTGGGATTTAACTCCCTCATGTCACTGAAATGTGCCGGCAGTACAACGAGGTGACCTGGCAGTTGCCTGTACGTTTCGTACAGTGTATGGCGTAAATCGTCGACCCATTCCTTTGCCTTGCCGGCGAGGTCGGGACGGCCGATGGACGCCACAAACAAGAGATCCCCCGTCAACAAGTACTTACCGTCTACGATGAGCGACGTGCTGCCGATCGTGTGTCCCGGCGTGTGCACGGCCTTGATTTCCACTTTTCCTCCACCGAGGGCGATTGACGTTCCGTCCACTAAAGGACGGTAATCGAAGGTCACTTCTTCCGCATCTTTCGGCGGCAGCCAGTAAAGAGCCCCCGTCTGTTTTGCCAGTCGTCGGCCGCCCGAAATGTGATCGGCGTGAACGTGAGTGTCGATAATGTGCCGGATGGACAAACCGTTGTCCTTTGCAAACTGCGTGTAAGCATCCACCATGCGGTTCGCATCGACGATGGCCGCCTCGCCGTCTGCTTCAATGACGTAGGAGAGGCACCCTTTCCCGAGGCGGACGAATTGGTAAATCGATCCGCCACCGCTCAGTTCACCTATTTTGACCGGTTCTAAATGCTCGCTCCACGCCTTCATCCCGCCTTGCAAGTAAGACAAGCGTTTAAAACCGGCATCACAAAGTCGTTCTGCGACGTACTTGGCTGACCCTTCTTTGGCGCAAACGACGAGAATGTCTTCCTCTTGCGGAAGTTGGTGGGCGACGGAATCGACTCCATCCAACAGCTCAAAGTAAGGCTTGTTGAGTATCTGAAAATTCTCGCCTTCAACTTTCCAATCGGCAAATTCACGTTCATTGCGCACGTCCAAAATAAACAGCGGTTCTTTGTCTATAACTTTCCTCGTCAGCTGTGCTGCACTCATCGGTTGTACCGTCATGTTAAACAGACCTCCTTCAAAATGATCATGTTGTTTTTTCCGTCGGGCCGGTCCACTCTGTCATTCCCGGCACTGTGTTTTTCACCTTTTTAAATCCAGATTGCGCCAACAGTTGGGCGGCTACATCGCTGCGGTTCCCGGTGCGGCAAATGACGTAAATGTCATCTTCCCGGTTGAGTTCGTCAAGGCGTTGTTCTAACTCTCCCAGCGGAATCGATATGGCTCCGGGAATGTGACCGAAGGCGTATTCCGCCGGTTCCCGTACATCGAGTATGGTGAACTTCTCTCCAGCTTCGAGTTTTTGGCGAAGTTCCTCCAAATCGGCGACATGCGGGTGCTTCGCTTCCTTTTTCTCTTCATTCGGGTTGGCTTTTCGCACGTAATGTTTCAGGACATCACCTTCCTCTGTCGTTCCCAAGTACTGATGTCCAGTGCTTTTGGCCCACGCCTGAATGTCGGCCAAAGACCCTCTGTCGGTCGCCTGGACTTCCACGACCTGTCCGGGTGCGAGATGGTCCATCGCCTTCTTTGTTTTCACAATGGGCATGGGACAGGACAGACCTTTGGCGTCTAACACTTTGTCTACCGATATTTTCACTGTGAGACCTCCCTTCAGAAGCGCTCGTTTATCGCCATATACATTTACGGGTATAGGTATATTTGGCCGCAAATTTTAACGCGGCGATTTGCCACGAGACTCTTGTTGCATGAACTTAAATAAACAAATTAACATTGCGCTCTGATGCATCACCGATGTAAGTTCCGACACCGCCGTACTCTAAGCCGTCGATCAACTCTTCTTTTTGCAGCCCGAGCAGATCCATCGTCATCGTGCAGGCTACCAATTTCACGCCTTGTTCCTTTGCCATTTCGATTAGTTCTGGCAAAGATGCCGTCTGGTGCTTTTTCATCACATGTTTGATCAATTTCGGGCCGAGGCCGGCAAAGTTCATTTTGGACAGACCGAACCTTTCCACGCCTCGCGGCATCAATTTACCAAACGCCTTTTCTAACAGCCCCTTCTTTACCGGCACGCGTTCGTCCTTCCTTAACGCATTCAGCCCCCAGAACGTAAAGAACATCGTCACGTCGTGACCAAACGATGCCGCTCCGTTGGCAATGATAAAGGCAGCCATCGCTTTGTCCATATCGCCGCTGAAAAGGATGATCGTCGTCCCTTTTGGCTGTTCAGCCATTCGTTTCACCTCCTTTTGATTTATACCTA
This sequence comes from Novibacillus thermophilus, assembly GCF_002005165.1. NCBI lineage: Bacteria > Bacillati > Bacillota > Bacilli > Caryophanales > Thermoactinomycetaceae > Novibacillus > Novibacillus thermophilus. The sequence goes on along the minus strand of NZ_CP019699.1, from coordinate 2,872,628 downwards.
TACCTGTATATGTATATTACACGACAAACGAATATTATGCAACCTTTGTTTTCCTCTTTGGAGAGGTCTTCGAGAATGTTGTAAAGTAATAGTAGCTTAACCCTTTTTTAGTATTCACGTTTTGATGCTTACCGTCGGAGGTTTGCGATGAACACGCAAGGCAAATCTATTTTAATTGTGGAAGACGACGCTAAAATTAGGAACCTTGTACGCGCGTATTTGGAAAATGCCGGCTACGAGGTGAGTGAAGCAGCCGATGGTATTGAAGCAAAGAAGCAATTTAAACAGGAGGATCCGTGTTTCGTGATCATCGATTTGATGCTCCCCAAAACAAGCGGGGAAGCCGTATGCCAGTGGATCAGGCGTGACATGAAGAGTGACGTTCCGATTATTATGCTCACCGCAAAAGCCTCAGAAAAAGACCGCATCAAAGGGTTGCAAATGGGGGCCGACGATTACGTGACGAAGCCCTTCAGTCTGAAAGAGCTCGTTGTAAGGGTGGAAACGGTGTTTCGCCGCACCGCGCAGCGTTGTCAAAAAATTACGTTCAGAGGACTGACCTTAAAACCGTTGAAAGGAGAAGCTCATTTTAAAGGAACTCCTCTCACCCTCACCCATCACGAATTTAAATTATTACACTTTTTGATGAAACACCCGAACCAGATTTTAAAGCGTACCCAGATATTAGACGAATTGTACCCCCATTTCGACAAAGTCGTTACAGAGCGGACAGTGGACGTCCACATCGGGAAGCTGAGGGAAAAACTGCGCCACGTGAGTGAAGAGGAATGGATCGAAACGGTGAGGGGAATGGGGTATCGCTTCATAGCGTATTAAATTCATCCCGAATCACGACGAGCAATCAGATTGGACCTTCTGACCTGACCCGTCTCCTCTAGGCGTCGAAAGAGGACGTGTGTTCGGGGCATGATGTCCCTCACCCGATATTTGGTCCAAACACTCGCTGCTCTATCGAGGAGGACTGGCCGAGGATCCGTTTCTTTAATGAACGTCTCCAGTTTTCAGACAACAGTTCGCACGTTGCGAGTTCTTCTGCTAGTCGCCTGTTGTCTTTATGAACATACATGACGTCGTTGCACGCAGCGATCGTCCACTCTGGGTGCGGCCGTTCGATCAATTTCAATTCAATGCCTGATTGGACGTAACCTTCTTTCAGAACACGGAAGTACCAGCCGGTCCTGCCGCTGTTTTGAATTCTTAATGCAAAATCTATGACCCGAAATCTCCTTGCCGGTTTCCAGCACGGCCGCCGGGGCTGGGATACTTGGATAATGGAATCGCCCAATTGGTATGTGTCCCCGACACACACCGAACACTCATCCATGTCAAGTACTGCCAGATTCTCACCCATGGCCCCTACATCGATCGAGTCCAGCTCTAAATCTTTTTTCCAGTAGTCATAGTGTTTGATCGGATACGCAAAAACGGCTTTTTCCGGACCACCGTGGTTTTTCTTATCGGCCACTTCATCTCCTTTAAGACCCGTTCTCTCCAGCCAAAGGGGGCCATCCGTTTCTATCTTGAACATGCCGCTCTTCCACGGTCTGTCCATGCGATTCAGAGCATCAGGGGTCCCCAGCTGTTTCACTTTTCCGGTCAGTATTTTATGGACAAACGGTTTCCCCATTGTGACACCTCCAACATGAACAGTACTATTACTTTAAATCCTACCATTTCCACAATCTGTTGTTCAGACAGGAATCACTGTATATTTTCATCGATCGTTGTGCACGTTAATGACAGATACATATTGTATGACGAATGGTGTTGAGTCTAACATGAATCGTTCACCAGACCAACATAAAGCGAATCAGGTAGATAAAAATAAGGATGAACACTTACGGGGGACGTTTGTATCCGTCTTATTCATTGGCGGAGTCATATTGGCGATGTGGTTGATTGTTTTCTATATCTACATAAGCGTGACTCTTTAAAAAGTTTGGATTGAGAAAGGGCGAATCAAATGGACATCCCCCGCTATGAACGCATTTGGCTTGGGATCGGCATTGGAACACTCATCCTGTTTTTGCTCATAACCGGGTTTATGGGGTTTTACATGGGCTTACATCCGACGGACGGAATGGAAAAGACGATTGAGCCAGAAAAAGTGACGGAATCCCCGCCTTTTGACCGTCCCTGACTTCGACAGATCGGTTCCAACGAGTACGTCCTTACATCCGTGTCGTACGTTTTCGGTTACGATCCAATGGAAGTGACTGTGCCGACAGGAACAAAAGTACATTTTCAAATGACAAGCAAAGATGTCGTCCACGGATTTTATATTCCCGGAACGACAGTGAACATGATGGTAGAGCCTGGGCACGTTACAGAGCAAACCTTCACGTTTAAAGAACCAGGAGAGTATTTGGTCCTTTGCCACGAGTACTGCGGTTCCGGTCACCATCTCATGCAAGGAAGAATTCACGTGACAGGAGAGTGATATCCGTGTCAGAAAGTACAACAGCACGCGAAACGGGTGACACATTGGCGAAACATCGTTTTGACCCGCGAGATCGGCACCTGATTTTAGCTCATGTGGGAATCGCAGTGGGAGCCCTTCTAATCGGGGCTGTCGCAGGATTGCTCCAGGTCGTCGAAAGGGCCGGATGGGTCCAGCTCCCTGGAGGGATCAACTACTACCAAATGTTGACGGTGCACGGAGTGCTTCTGGCGCTAGTCTTTACGACATTTTTCATATTCGCTTATTTGTACGCCGGTCTCGCCCGCACACTGGATGGTCAATTGATCCAATCGTCACGCACATTGGCGTGGATCGGGTATGGCATGATGACCTTAGGCACCGTTCTCGCCCTCGTGCACATTTTAACGAACGACGCCAGCGTCCTGTACACGTTTTATCCGCCCCTTCACGCCGCCCCCTGGTTTTACGTCGGTCTGGCCCTTTTAGTCGTGGGCAGCTGGCTCGCTTCCGTCGTTGTCATCTTAAACTACATCCGTTGGCGGAAAAAAAACAAAGGGGAACATTCGCCGCTCTTCGCCTACATGGCGCTGGCGATTGTCATTTTGTGGTTGCACGCCAGCCTCTTTGTGGCGATAGAAGTCGTCGTGCAGTTGATTCCGTGGGCGTTTGGCTGGGTCGACCGCGTCAACGTCTCGCTCAGCCGCACCCTTTTCTGGTACTTCGGGCATGCCCTCGTGTACTTCTGGTTGTTGCCGGCGTACATTTACTGGTACGTCAACATCCCGCAAATAATCGGAGGAAAAATCTTCAGCAGCTCTCTCCCCCGCTTGACGTTTATTCTGTTCATCCTGTTTTCCATTCCGGTGGGCCTTCACCATCAACTCAACGACCCAGGTGTCGAATCGTTCTGGAAGTACCTCCAAGTGACGTTGACGATGGCCGTTGTCGTCCCAACGCTGATCACCGCTTTTTCCATATTGGCGACATTTGAAATGACGGGACGCGACAAAGGGGCCAAAGGGTTGTTCGGCTGGGTGAAAAAGTTGCCCTGGAAAGATGTCCGGTTTTTCACACCGTTTGTGGCCATGGCCATCTTCATTGTCGGCGGAGCTGGAGGAGTCGTTCAGGCGAGTTATCAATTAAACCAGCTTGTACACAATACGTGGTTTATCACCGGCCATTTCCACATGACGCTGGCATCTACCGTCGGACTCACGTATTTCGCTGCTTTGTACTGGATGATCCCCATTATGCGCAACCGTAAATTGACGCCAGGCTTGAACCGGTTGGGCATTATACAGACCGTGACGTAGACGGTCGGCATGTTGCTCATGTCGGGCACGATGCACATTGTCGGCCTGATGGGGGCGCCGCGGCGCACCAGCTTCTCCACTTACGCCGACCACGAAGTCGTATCGTCCTGGACGCCTTACTTACAACTGATCGGTGTCGGCGGCATTTTCCTCTTTATTGCCATTTTAATGGCGGTATACATCTTTATCCACTTGTGGTTCTTCGCGCCGAAAACCGACCAGCCGGCCGAGTTCCCCATCGGTGTGGTGTACGAAAAGGCGACCGAACCGCCACGCATTTTAGAGCGCTGGTCGGTGTGGATCGGCGTGTCTGTCGCTCTGTCGATGATCGCCTACGCGATGCCGTTATCCGACATGATTCTAAACCCCGCACCAGGCGCTCTCCCGATGAGACCTTGGTAGAACTGCCGGCACTGTCAAGAAAAAACGGTCATGCGAAGGGAGGTACCCCTTTTCGCATGACCGGCACGACAGCGGGAAGACTATTTCTTTTCAGCCAGCCAACTGGCTAACTCTTGCACTTCGTCGTCTTGAAGTTGTGACATCGCTGGCATCTGGCCCCTGCCGTTTTGAATCACATCGGCAATTTCTGATTCAGACATGTTAGCCCCGACCGTTTCCAAACTCGGTCCCATGCCGCCTTCCAGATTCCCTCCGTGACACGAAGCACAATTCCCGCTATAAATTTCTTCTGCGTTGGCCGTAGCTGCTGCACCCGTATTGTCTTCTGCACTTTCGGCGTCGTCACTCGTTTCCCCCGAATCACTGGAGCAACCAGCGACGAACAGTAAAACAACCGCGACCAAGCCGAGAAACCACCGTAACCGATACAACGTGACGACCTCCTCTAAAGTTTATGTAATGTAACGGCCGTGCTGAGACACAGGCGCCTGTGCTCAATTTAAATGTATACGAGGCACCGGCATCATACAATGAACGTTTGTTGAACGTTGTTTGACAGATTCGCGACTTGTCACGGTTAATCACGGTCGGCTTGCCATTTGAAACGGCTGATCACGTGCTGAAGCCTGTCCACAGCGGAAGCGAGAGACGATGCCATGTTTCCAATTTCTTTTACCCGCGACAGCTGCTCCTCGGAAGAGGCTGCCATCTCCTGGGCGCCCGCTGACGTTTCTTCTGATACAGCTGCTACGTTCTCCGCTTCGTCAAGCGTTTTTTGTACACTCTGTTGCTGAGTCTCAACTTCTTGAGCGATGGACTGGATCGCTTCCATTACTTGCTGAACAGAGTGCGTCACATCTTCCAACGCCGCCTCGGCTTCTTCCCCCCGGGAAGCTTCTTCAACAGCAGAGTCGGCCTGCATTGTAATCTGTTCAACGACACGACTCGTCTTTTCTTGCATTTCGTTAATCAAGCTGCGTACTTGTTTTACCGCTTCCTGACTTTCGTTTGCCAGCTTTCTCACTTCTGTCGCCACCACGGCGAAACCGTGACCATGCTCTCCCGCCCGCTCTGCTTCAATAGAGGCATTTAAGGCGAGAAGCTGCGTCTGCCTCGCTATCTCATCCACCGTTCTCGTTATTCGGCCGATGTCTTTTGCTCTGTTTTCGAGGTCTTTCACAGTCTGGATCGAGACGTCGCTTTCCTTGGCGATGGTGCGCATTCCTTCCACTAACGCCTTCACTACGCGTGCGTTGCGCTCCAAACTGTCATACATGCCACGGGATAATTCGGAGGAATGACGGGTGTGGGCTGTGATGCGTTCCCCCTGGCGGTGTATCTCTTCCATTGACTGGGCGGTGACTTGACTGGCTTCAGCCTGTCTTTCTGCTCCTTTTGATATTTCCTCAATCGTCTGTTGCATGTACCCGGTAGATTCGGCCGTCTGTTTCGCGTTTTCCGTCAGGCGGGCGACGTTGTCGGCTGTTTCGGTAAAATGCTCATGGATGCTCTCTACAATGTTGCTGAAGGAATCCATCATCTCATTAAAATTTTTCCCCAGCTGACCGAATTCATTGTTCTCATCCCCGTCGTAACGCTCTGTTAGATTGCCGGTCGAACCGCGGTTGACAGTCTCTTGCAGTTTCCGTAAAGGGCGGATGAGAAGGTAGGTGGTCACCATCCAGGCAAAAACGAGCGACCACCCGATTCCCAGTATGAGGACGATTAACGTGTACACCCCGTCGTTCATCGTTTCGGGAAACCATTGCCGCACGACAAGCAGGCAAAAGGCTGTGACACCGTAAGTGATGAGGCTAATGAGTCCGAAAGCACCGACCATGCGTACACGCAGTCCGTAATTCCGTAACCATTTGTGCACGTGTTCCCCCAGTTTCATCTGTTTTTCCCCCAATCTAATACGTACTTACTGATAAGTATCGGTAAGAAGAGCCGGGGCCCTGAGTCGGCTTCTGTTAACATCTGTTGAAATGTTAAACATGCGGCACGAAGCAGTCTAAATTTCACGCGCGCTCTAGACGAACTAAAAGACGCATCTGGGATATAAATAGGCGTTTTGCTCCCAATAGTGTTTGTGATTAGGCCGTTGTCAAGATTCTGTAAGTAAAAGCGCACCCCCTTATTCACGCAAAAGGGATGCGCTTTTTTACTTAAAGTAGGTAGAGGAAATCCCCGCTCAACGCCTTGTTTCGCTACACACCTGAAATGGTCTAACGGCATCCGGCATCGTGCAATTGTCCTGCCAATCCATAGAAGCTCCGCAAAGCCCTTAGGGCGTTGAGTGCGAAAAAGGGGATGACGACTCTTGCTAACGACTGTACACAAACTCGATGTCGTCGGTCTCTTTGTTGTGCTGTACTGTGAGGGCCTGATCATAGAAAAACCACATGTCGTCTTGCTCGACGTAAAACGTAACCCCGTCTACCACTGTTTTCTCCCCAATTTGGCTGGGAGGTGTCACATGGACTCCGAGGGAAAAGCCGTTTCCCGGGCCGTTCATCCCGCCGTAACGCACGTAAAACCGAACGTAGTCCCCTGAGTCCACCTTGAGTTCCCGCTTTAACCAGCGGGCTGCATCCTCTGTCAGTGTAAAAGGCATTCGGGCCATCCTCCTGCTACTCCGGATTTTCATCCTTCATCCTGCTGCGAGCACACATTTCCCCTGCATGGCGTCACCCGTTCATCCGCCACTTACCGGCGGAATCAAGACGACAGTGTCAGAAGACGTCACGTTTTCATCCGGATCGACGTATTCTTCGTTGACGGCGACCATGCACGTTTCCAATTTGTCGGTGAGACGGGGGTACTGCCTTGCCAGTTCACGTTTCAATTGCTGAACTGTGGTGCCTTCGGGGACGGACAGTTCCACCCTCCTCGCCCCGATTTCTTCTGCCAATCCGGCAAACAATTGAACTTTAATCATTTTCCTGACCTCCTAAGATCGGTTTTCCCTGGGGGTAACACGTTGTCTCCAACTGATCTCCAACCCAGTAACTGCCGTCTTCCCAATGCTCTTTTTTCCAGATCGGGACCATTTCTTTTATGCGTTCGATGGCGTAACGGCACGCTGCGAACGCTTCCTGCCGGTGCGGTGTGGACACGGCAATGGCAACGGCGATATCACTGATGTCCAGACGCCCGATGCGGTGGACGATGGCCACGTTAGACTCAGGGAACTGCTCTTGAATTTCATCTCCTATCTGGCGCATTTTCTTTTCTGCCATCTCGACATAAGCTTCGTATTCTAAGAAGAGTGTCCGCTTTCCGTTCGTCAGTTCCCGTACCGTGCCCAGGAACGTGGCGACGGCTCCCGACCGAGGGTGGATTACCTGTCGGACGAGCTCTTGAAAGTCGATCTCCTTTTCCGTTATCGAATAGTTTCTCACGTCAATCCTCTTCTTTCACATGTTGTAGTACCCGTTCAAAAACGCCTTGATCGTCGTCTTTGTCAAAAACGGGGACCGTTGTGCCGGATACCGGTATCCAGGAAACGACTGCTATCAGACGACTGACTTGCATCAGCAGAGGCAGGTGTTCTTCAGTCCGAATGAGGACAATTTTGGGATAAGGCGCCCATTTATACCCTTCGACGAGAACGAGATCGAGTCCGTCCATCTCTAGGAGCAGTTCATCGAGGGACACAGCGCGCTGGCGGATGACGGCCGTCTGTTCCTCTGACGCAATGGCGACCGTCTCAGCTCCGGCCAGACGGTGTTTCCACGTGTCTTTCCCGGGATGGTCGATGTCAAACTGATGCGCGTCGTGTTTGACCGTTCCGACACGCCATCCCCTTTCGGTCAAAAGATTGACGAGGCGACAGAGAAGCGTCGTTTTACCGCTGTTGCGGTAGCCGACAATCTGGATGACAGGGGGGCTGATGGGCTTGATCTTCATTCTGCCACGTCCAACAAGACGACTGTCACGATTTCTCCGTCGGACAGCCCTTTGCCTCCCGGCGGGACGACGATGAGGCAATTGGCATCTTTAATGGAGGAAACGATCCCCGACTTATCAACTCCCACCGGTTGCGCAAACAGCTGTCCGCCTTCCGTGAAACACGTGCCGCGCACGAAGCGCTGAAATCCAGAAGGCTTTGTGTAGTCTCCGACGAGCCGTGCCTGTCGTTCCGGCAAGTACCGTTGTTTCTTTCCTTGCATTCCCCACAGCACGGGACGCACAAACAGCTCAAAACCGACGAAGCAAGCCCCGGGATTGCCGGAGAGTCCGAATAGAAATTGCCCGTTGCGAATACCGACTGAGGTCGGACTTCCTGGCCGCATCGCCACTTTGTTAAACAGCAACTCGCCGTCCCACTTTTGGAAGATGTCGACGAGAATGTCGTAATCTCCCACTGAAACGCCACCTGTCGTGATCACCACGTCCACCTTGTCAAAGGCGCCCACTATTTTCTCCATCGCCAGTTCGACATCGTCTGGAACCATTTCGAGGATGCGCGGCACCCCGCCCGCGGACTGTACTTGTGCCGCCAACATGTAGCTGTTGCTGTTACGAATTTTTCCCGGCTGGAGAGGCTCGTTTACCGGGAGCAGTTCAGAACCCGTGGCGAAGATCGCGGCCGTCGGCCTGCGATACACGTTCACTTCGTTGTAACCGAACGTCGCAAGGAGCGCCGCTTCACCGGCGTTCACTTTTCGCCCCCGCTCCATGAGCAACGTCCCTTCGGCGAGATCGGACGCGACTTGCGCCGTGTTTTCTCCCGGCTGCATCTCTTTCTTGACTGCCGTGTACACCACGCCGTCCCGTTCAACCGTGTCCGTCATCTCCAGCATGATGACTGCGTCAGCCCCATCCGGGACAGCCGCCCCGGTCATGATGCGCGAACACGTACCGGCTTGAACCTCTCGTTTCGGGACTGCTCCGCACGGAATGTGTTCAATGACTCGCAGTAAAGCGGGATTGTCCCGTGTTGCGTTCTTCGTGTCTTCAGAGCGGACGGCAAACCCGTCCATTCCCGAACGGCGAAAGTGCGGTACCGGATGCGTAGCCTCTATATCTTCAGCCAAACGCCGCCCGACACTGTCCAGCAAAGGCACCCGCTCAGTCGGACCGAGTTGAACGTGCGGCGCCATTCGCGCCTGTGCTTCTTTCACTTTAATCGGCTCTCGGCGAAAGCGCATCGCGCCATTCCTCCCTCTGCGATCGTCCGTTTTTAACACTGTCCGGGATTTTAGCCGTCCGTCCGTGTCGCATTCTCCGACACGTCGTGATCGACGTTTTGGCGCAAGAGGTGTAACGCGTGAGGCAACAGCGGTTCAATGACATCGAAGCACTCTTCAATCGCTTGCGGGTTTCCCGGAAAGTTCACGATCAAGGTCCGACCACGGATGCCGGCAACGCTACGTGACAGCGCAGACATGATCGTCTTTTTTCGCGTTTCCATTCGCATCATTTCAGGGATGCCGGGCACATTCCGCCGTATGACGCGTTTCGTCGCTTCTGGAGTCACATCCCGCAAAGCAAAGCCGGTCCCACCAGTTGTGATCACCAAGTCACACTGCTCCGCGTCAGCGAGAGTGATCAATGTCCGCTCGATGGCATCCACTTCGTCAGGGACGACCGTGTACTCGCTTACTTCCCCATCCATTCTCTTAACTCTTTCTTTTAACAGAGGGCCTGCTTCATCTTTGCGCTCCCCTTTTGCACATCGATCACTGACCGTGACGACACCGACGCGCCAAACGTGACTCATCTGCTGTTCCCCCGTATGTAGTCTCCGCTTTTGCCGCCTTGTTTGCTCTGTAAATACGTCGGTCCAATGCTCATGTCCCTGTCCATCGCCTTGCACATGTCGTATACCGTCAACGCCGCCGCACTTACCGCTGTGAGGGCCTCCATTTCTACACCTGTCACACCGAATGTTTTCACCGTCGCCTCAATGTACAGTGTATCGTGACCGTTGTCACTGAAGGAGAGATCGATGCCGGTGAGTTGCAGAGGATGGCACATCGGAATCCACTCTGGTGTCTTTTTCGCAGCCATGATGCCGGCGACCTGCGCCACAGCGAGGACGTCCCCTTTTCCGACTTGACCTTCTTTAATTCGCTGCATCGTTTCCGGCTTCATCATGACAGCCGTTTTGGCGACAGCGGTGCGCTTCGTCTCCTCTTTGTTTGAGACGTCTACCATTTTGGCCCGCTGCTGTTCGTTAAAGTGCGTCAACCGTTGGTTCACGAGCGACTCAACTCCTAAAAAAACGCTGACCTCAAAAGAAAAGGCTTTTTTCTTATTTTATCAAATATATCAGAACCATGCAGTGGTTTGTTTTCCGTTCTGTTGTTCGTCAGTGATATTGTCATATTGTAACGCGTCAGTGAAAATGTCACATATGGGAGAGAACATATTCATGAGCAGACAAGAGCTGAAGCGTTACACCGTCATTGATCGCTGGATTCAAGGTTTGATCACAGGAGGTGAAGCCGCTGAACTCCTTGGGTTAAGTTACCGCCAGGTTTGTCGTCTCAAAAAACGGGTGCTTGAGGAGGGGGAAACGGGGATTATCCACAAAAACAAAGGACGCAAACCGGCACACGCACTGTCTGACAATACACGTCAAAGAATTCTGGAGCTCCACCAAAGCGATGCGTATCAAGGGTGTAATGATGTGCATTTTGCCGAATTGTTGGCCAAGTACGAAGGAATTCACGTCAGTCCGTCAACCGTGCGTCGCATTCGCTCTGAGGCCGGCATCAAACCGAAACGCAAACGGCGTCCGGCTAACGTGCACCGGCCACGTGAGCGAAAGCCACAAGCCGGCATGTTAGTCCAAATGGACGGGAGCCCTCACCCTTGGTTGGAAGATCGAGCGGAACCGATGTCCCTTCTTGCCGCCATTGATGATGCCACTGGAAAAGTCGTGGCTGCTCTTTTCCGGCCACAGGAGGACACCGAGGGCTATTTTAGGCTGACACGACAGATGATTGAGCAAACTGGCATTCCGATGAGTGTGTATTCGGATCGCCATATGATTTTCCGTTCCCCTAACGAGAAGCAAACGATCGAGCAGGAATTGGCGGGAGAACCCGTTCCTTTGTCGCAATTCGGACAAGCCCTTGAAGAGTTAGGTGTGACTCATATCAAAGCCTTAACACCACAAGCCAAGGGACGGATTGAACGGCTGTTCCAAACGCTACAAGACCGTTGGATTGTCGAGTTGCGCCTCCGGGGCATCGACACCATTGAGGAGGCCAACACGGTGCTGCCGGAGTTGATCAAAGCGCATAACGAACAGTTTGCGGTTGAACCGCGTGACCCAGAAAGTGCGTTTGTCCCTTTGGAACAAGGACAAGCGTTGGATCTAATTCTTTGCTACCGTGAAAAGCGTACTCTGGGAACCGGAGAAACAATTGCTTACAAAGGAAAAACCTACACAATAGATCGCTCGGATCACCAACAAACCATCCCGCGCAAAACCCGTGTCGAAGTGCGAGAAACATTAGACGGAAGACTATTTGTCCGGCACAAAGGGGTGGATTACCCCCTAAAGGAAACAGTAAAACCAAAACGCCAGTCGCTGCAAAAACAAAAGGCGAGCTCGGAGAAACAACCTCACAAGCCCGCACTCAATCATCCTTGGCGCCAATATGGGCGCACCCAATCTAAATCTAGGATACGACAACGGGCTTAAAAAATCTAGACTGTGCCGTTAGAATACGGACAATGATCCCTTCATCCCTTTTAGCCAGGGAGCTTGTAGTGGGCATTTTATCAAGGGCGAGTGAAACTCGGGCATACGCCTTTACCCTTGATAAAATGCCCACTACAAGCTACGCTCCTGAACGGGATGGGGGAATAACTAAAATAGGACAGAATCACTGACGAGTTAATAGGACATTTTCACTGACGCTTGACATGGTTTGTTTTCCGTTCGAGATCCGTTTCTCACGCGAACCGCTCGTCCACGTACGGAGTTCAATGACCGAAACACGCGACAGATCAGGCTTCAATAATTAAGCTGAGATTTTGCTCCGCGATGAATCAATCCATGAAACGGCTGTCATCACGACAATATTCGTGGCAATTCCGTACAAAATCGGATGGTTGGAAGAAAATCCTTCAAGAGCAAGCGTGATCAACACGACGATGGCACTTGACGTTATCGCATAAAATGCCGCTTTCGGTGTAACCTTTTTCCAGAACATACCGAGAACAATCGGGACGAAGATGGACCCTGCCAGTACTGCGTAAGCGACGTCCATCGCGACGAGGAGTTCTTGAATCCAAAGGGCAATGGCGATAGCGGCAGTTCCGGCAGCCAAAGTCGTCACTCTCGATATGAAGAGAAACTGTTGGTCCGATATATTTTGAAAGAAGTGGTCTTTCAGTATGTCTTTCGCAATGAGTGTTGACGAAGCCAACAATGTTCCAGATGCCGTGGACATAATCGCCGAGGCGACAGCCGCAAAAACAATCCCCAGCAAGCCAGAAGGCAATGTTTCAAATGCCATTAAGGAAAAAACGTTTTGGGTGTTTTCGATGTCAGGTAAGACGATCACGGCGCACATGCCGATGACACACATTGCCAGAGAGTAAATCAAGCTGTACACCCCGACTAGGATCCCGCCTGTCCGGGCAACGTTAATATTCTTCGCTGTAAAATAACGTTGCCAGATGTCTTGCCCCACCATCATCCCGAGTGTGTAGAGGAGAATGTACTGTACAATTTCCATAAAGCCGATAGCGGAGAAGTCAAAAAACGCACTCGGTAACTGTGTGGTCAGTTGGCCCCAACCCCCGCTTTGGACAAACTGAACGGCAACATGACAAAAAATATCCCGACCGTCATGACTGAGAATTGGATGATGTCCGTCATGGAGACGGACCACATGCCGCCGAGGACGGTGTAAAAAAACACGATTCCTCCTCCAACCAACATGGAGACCGTGAGATCCCAGCCGAATACGGCATTCAAAATCGAACCGATGGCGATCACTTGTGTGACACTGACCATCAAAGCGTATATAGCAGCCACTGTCGCACCAATCAATTTGGCTCCCGTGTTAAAACGTTTCCCTAAAAATTCACTAATGGTCATCAATTGATAACCTGTAACCCGCTTGTACAGCAGAAGGCCAAACAGCATAATGCCGAGACCCATCGAAAACACAAACCACACTCCGGAGACTCCGTTTTCATAACCGAGCTGAGCCGTTCCGATGGTCGACGAGCCGCCAAGAAAGACGGCCGTCAGACATCCGAAGAACATAAACACTCCGAGATTTCTCCCGGCCACCATATACATTTCTGACGTCTTTGCTTTTTTAGTGCCGATAATGCCGACTGTCATTAACGCAGCAAAATACACCGTTAAGACGAAGACATCGAGGAGACCCATTTTAACCTCACCCTCTTGACTAAAAATGACTGTCATTTTAAAAGCTCTCGCCTAGCACCTAGTTGCCTTTCCACCGTACATCATACAGATCGTTTCGCCGATCCCGCCACATGGAAAAAAATCCTTCCTTCATCTGTTGGCGAACACCTAAATCAATCTTTGACACGACTAGGCCACTACCTTCCCGATTCGCTTCGTTCAGTGTCCGCCCATCTGGACCGTAAATCGCCGACTTGCCAAAAAATTTCAGATCATCCGTCCTTCCTGTATGGTTACATGTGGCGACAAACACGACGTTGTCCAACGCCCGGGCAGACGCCATCTGGCGATAGGACTGATCGTGGGGCACTTCCCACGCGCTCGGCGCTAGCAAAACGTCGGCGCCTTCCAACGCCAACAGTCGGGACAACTCCGGGAAAGCCAGATCCCAACATATAAGCAGACCGAATCGCCCCATTTCCGTATCTACTGTTACTAACTGTCTGCCCGGTGTAAATAGATGTTCTTCCAAAGGGGTCAGGTGTATTTTTTGATACGTCGCCAACCTTTCCCCATTCGGCCCGATAAAATTCATAGAGTTGTAAAAAGTGGACGGTAACGAGGCCCCGCCCTTTTCCACAAAGCCGTATCCAATGTACAAACAGAATTTCTGTGCGAGGGCCGACAAGTGTGAAAATGTCGGTCCTTCAGCATATTCGGCTACATCTTTTACTTTTTCTGTCAAACGGTACCCTGTCGTGGCCAATTCCGGAAACAGGATGAGTTTCACCTGCGGATGATCCCTTGCACACGAAACAATGTAGGATTCCATCAGTCGCACGTTGTGAGAAGTGTCTCCTCGATTAAAATTGTCCTGCACGACAGCTAATGACCACACTGTGTATGCACCCTTTTCGGTAAATTTTTTGCACTTTTCCTTTTCGTTTTTAATGTCATGCAGTATCCGATCGTTAAGGCGCCAACATTTACCTGTCGACTTCACCTAATTGGCTCTTAGGGATTAAATGAGGGTCCTCGACGTCACGATACAAAAGCTGTACCAGGTCTGGTCTGGAATAATGTCCGAGGAGGTCAAACGCACTTTTAGCCGCTTTAATGAGATCTCCGTCCAGTTCAGCAACGATGAGCTCCTCCCGGTCGTACACTGGCTCGACGACGTAATTTCCGAAAGGGTCGACGATCGCGCTTCCACCGTTGGCCCAATCCCAATTTGTTCTGTTTTTATACGGGAAACTGTCAGGGACGTCCTCTGCCGGTTGATAGCCGCATGCACTAACGACAAACGTCTGGGCTTCGAAGGCGTGAGCACGAATGGCAGGCTCCCAGTCGCACGTGTTATACGACTGGGGATTTTTCGACTCTTTGTCCACGTACGTCATACCGTCTGTCGGCATTCCGCTCCACGTGCCTGGCCACGTCGCCACATGAATTTCTTCCCCTTGATACGCCATCAATGCCCGGATGAGAATCATGTGATTCTCCCAACAAATGAGGCCACCGAGCCGCCCGACGTCTGTATCGTACACTTTTAAATTGCGGCCTCCACCGCCCATTCCGTGGAAAATTCTCTCTTGGCCAGTGGGCATCACTTTCCGGTGATGCCCGAACAGATTCCCTTCGCGGTCAAAATAAAGCATCGAATTGTAGAGGGTGCGAGAACCGACGGCGTAATCAAGCTCTGTACATCCCATCACGACGTTAATGCCGGCACTTTTGGATGCCTTGCTTAAGGATTCGGTGTCTTCCGAGCCGACGACGACGGATTCGTTTTGAAAGAGAACATTCATCTCAAACCACTCGACGGCAGGGTCATTGTTTCCTTGTTGCCAGTACGGAAACGCCGGAATGTACGACTCGGGGAAGACGACGAGATCGGCTCCCCTTTTTCCCGCTTGATGGATGTACTCGATCGCTTTCTCAATCGTGCGCTGCTTGTCGAGGAAAACCGGTGAAATTTGCGCGATGGCCGCCGTTACTTTTCCTCTTCCTGCAAAAACGTTTTTCGTAAACGCCGCTCCTTGCCTGTTATGGCTTTCCATAGGCACCCAATCCCTTCGGCACGGTTATCATTTTTGAGAGAACATAATGGAGTACACCGGCTAACAGGATCGCCGGAATCGATGCCGTCATGTAAAGAAACGCTGTCGAACTGTCAAATGTGAGCGGATCTAAAATGATAAAGTAAATCATCGTCGCGATCGCCACGGCGAGAATACCCGCCCAGTTAAATCCTCCCCAGTAGTAGTACGGTTTGCCATCCCCTTCTAAATACAGGCTCCCAATATCCAACCGCTGGCGGCGCAAGACGAAAAAGTCGACAAAGTAAACCGCCGACAACGGTCCAAAAATCGTTCCACTAAATGCCAAAAACGTACTGAAGTGGCTGTACACTTCATCGGGGAAAAAGATAAAAGGAACCGTCAACGCAAAAAAGTAAAACGTCAGTCTCGACCAGTCCATCCGTTCAATAAACTTAATTTGTTTCAACGCCATGGACGTCGAATACGCGAGTGACGTAATCGACGTGACGTTCGCAAATGCGACAAACAACAGCACGATCATTCCGAGCACCGGACCGGCTAACGGAATCATCCATTCGGTCGGATCGCTCGTCCCGAGGGCCAATCCCGACATTAAGCCGACGATTTGGCCAAACACAGCAAACAAGTTTAAGCCGAGCAAGTTCGGCCAGAAAGCGACTCGCTGTGATTGACAAAGTCGCGTTAACCCGCCCATGATCGGCCACCAGGACAGTCCAGCCGCCAAGTTCAATTCAAACACAACCATGTAGTTCCACCAGCGGTCAGGGGCAGGATTTATCGGTTGTAACGCAAGCAGTTCACCCCACGAGTACCTCGACAACAAAATGGCTAACATGGCAATCAAAATAATGATTAGACCGGGCGCGACGATTCGGTTTAACCATTTAATGGACACCGGCCCTTTGGCGACGATCAGCCAACTAATGACGATCGCCAAAAACGCAAATACAACAATCGAAACGAGCGATGATTGGGAAAGTGCCGTTATTTCACTTAAAATATTCGTCGATGCCCGTCCGAACATAATCGCCAGGACGGCGCACCAGCCAAACTCGATCAAGACCATGACGGCTAATGCCAGTTTGACTCCGTGAAAACCTAACACGCTCCGCAACGACACGTACTGGTCAATTCCGTACTTCGACGACGGGATAGACGTCGCCAACGCCATCATGATAATGCCGAGTGTATTCCCGGCAATGGATGCGGCGATTCCCATCTTCAAATCGACAAACTCGGAAAGGGTTCCGCCAATGAGAAATCCCCACGTCGCGATCGCCAATCCTATGTTAACCATCGAGAAGTCGAAACCGTTCCACACTCTTTCGTTCGGCAAAACCGGTAACAATCCAAACGTACTTTCGTTGTGCTGACTCATCGAATGACTCCTTTCTTTTATAGCGCTCGTCTTACAACCAGCCTAAATAAAATATGATGAAGGACAACACGATAAGGAGGACAATCATCGCATAGTCAAACCCGTTCAGTCCTTTGATCGGGCTGTCCCCGCTCCCATCGCCCGTCATGATCGACACTCGTCGCTTCAATTCTTGTTCATATTCCGGATTTTTTTCATCCATGGTGATTCCTCCTCGTTTTACGCTTCGGCGAACGCCTCTAACATAATGTCCAAATAGTCTTTTTCGGACAGTTCCCGTATGTTGCTCTTATCCATCGGTGTCTCTTTTGCTACCTTCGCCAGCTGTTGAAAGTCTTGCGGTGACACTTTGTCCAAAGAGTTGAACGTCGGCAAGTTCAACCGCTTTCTCAGCCCCATTAAGATGTTCCATCCTTCTTGTGCCGCCTCATCTGGCGAGAGTTGTTCATCGGCCCCCAAAAGGGTCGCGATTTTAGCGTGTCTGACAGGATCGGCTGACATGTTCCGTTTGTAGACGTACGGCAGAAAGATGCCGTTGAGGACACCGTGGGGCAGATCGTAAAAAGCACCGATAGCCTCTGACAGACAGTGCACACTGCCGACGTCCGCATTGTTAAACGCAATGCCTGCCATCATACTGGCCGTCAACATCTTCTCAGCAGCTGCTTCGTTTTTTGGGTCGGAGACTACCGTTTCCAGGTTGTCCCGAATCATCTCCATTGCCTGTAAAGCGAAAGCATCCGTCAAAGGTGACGCCAATCGGGAGGTGTAGGCTTCAATGGCGTGCGTCAGTGCATCTAATCCAGTACTGGCAGCGACGGACGGGGGCAAGCTTTTAATCATTTCTGAATCCAATAGGGCCATGCGCGGGGCGAGCTTTGGATCGACAATGCCCATTTTAAAACTTCTCGACGTGTCCGTGATAACCGAAATCCACGTCACTTCGCTGCCTGTCCCCACTGTTGTCGGAATACAAATGAGAGGCACTATATCGCGTTCGAGTGTAAAGTCTCCTTCCCAGTCCCGAATGTCCCCTCCGTGGGATAACAAGATGCCGACACCTTTGGCCAGATCCATGGCACTTCCGCCACCGACAGCCAACAATCCGTTCACTTTGTGCTCCCGTGCGTAATCTGTTACGGTCTTAACCTCCGTATCTTTCGGATTGGGTTTGACATCGTCGAACACGACATAGGGAACGTCGTTATTTTTCAAACTGTCCAAAATGCCTTCAATGAGCCCTGCTTCCCGAATGACACGGTCCGTTACAACAAGAGTGCTGTTAACCCCTAATCTTTTTAAGTAATCACCGACCCGACTGGAAACGCCGGGTTCAGATACGACCGTTGTGCGCAACGTAAACTGGTAAGCCAAATTGTGTCCTCCTTTCATGAAGAATACCATCCGAGCTGATCAAACTTTGGCCGCGCGTTCACGTGTTTGTATTCGACGTCACTCCAACTTTTATTTTGGGAAACCACTCGCTCGGCCCGTTCGGTATCATCGGTGAGTATGCCGGCAGCCAGCCCGTTTTTGTCCCGTTTGCCAGTGCGCGATGGCCTCTTCTTCGTGTTGAAACGGCTAAACAGTGGTCACTGGGACATCGCGCCCCTTCATGCTTTCCTATCTCCACATACGACTGCACTTTGGCCAAGTGGAAGGTTCTAACGCTGTCTCCTTCGATATAGGATCGCTTATTTTGAATGGCGCTGGATAGCCGTTTACAGAACGGCTTTAAATATACGTTCATCGACGAGAACGCGAGATGCCGCCATACACACCTCTCCCTGGTCCGTACACGATTCTCCCCTATCCAAAAATCTCGATCTCCTTTAAAGCTTTTGCAAATATCGTGCCAAAAAAAAAAGACGAGTATTCCTATTGTGACCCGTCATCATCCGATTCAATCCTGAATGATGATCGCTGTGTCGATTCATTTTGAATGATTTCATTCATTTTGAATTAACGCTTTCCAGTTTCCGACATTCCCGGGCCGCTCATAGTGGATAATCAGGGCGCCAACCGTCGTGGTGTATCCGGTAATACCATTCATCACGGTGGCCTTGACGGTTGATTCCGGCAGCCTTTACTCAATGCTAAGACAAAAAAAGTGAACCTCTATGGGTATATGGCAAGGAACGCATGAACCTTACCCAAAGAGGTTGCTACAAGTCAGTTTATTTTCGTGGAAAGAAACTATTAAATTTTTAAATCAGCCCTTTCAACTCTGACATATCGATCTCTTTACTCCGCCTTCTTTCTTTAACTGCTTCGCGAACTCTGTCATGTTTTTCCTTAAACGATATAGAGACCTCCAACCAGAAATCCGAAAATGTTCTTAATGCCTGAAACAGTTTCAGGTGACTGTACAGCTGCTTCAGAATATCCGATTGCTGAAAGCAAAACACCAAGGAATGCTGCACCTAAAGCACCTGAAGCCTTTTGAAGGAAAGCAATGATTCCAAATATGATTCCATCCATCCTCTTGTTTGTATAAAGTTCAGTAACATCAACACAGTCAGGGATCATCGCCCAAGGTACCTGGTAAACTGCAGCATTGCCAACAGCCATGAGAATGACCAATGCATAAATTAATCCAATTTGTCCTGGGTGAATGAATAGTCCAACCATGGCAAACAAAACGATCCCTTCAGATCCAACGCCGATGATCCACGCCAACTTCTTACCAAATTTCTTCATAAGTATGTCAACAATCCAGGCTCCAATAATACTTGCCACACCAAACACCAAGGTAATGCTTGCAATTTGACCTTCAGTCAGCTGCACATAGTTTGTGAAGTAATAAACCTGAATTGCATAGTTGATAGTATTTGAGAAAATTCCGAGTGCGAATATAATGGCAACAATTCTCGCTGCCTTATTTTTGAACAATTCTTTGATATCGGCAATCGAGAACTTACTTATACCTTCTTCTCTGTGTCTTTCATATCCTCTCGTTGTTCTCCAAAGAATAAAAATGAAAACAAGTGCAACAATCATATAAACGCCCAGAGTGAGGCTCCAACCGAAATCGGCATTTTCAAACCATCCCCCAAAATACGCTACCAGTACGAGTGTAGGGCTGATCGCAACGGTTGCCATCAGGCCGAAGTAATTCTTGTACGTCGCAAGTGTAGACCTTTCATCGTAGTCCAATGTCATTTCGGATCCAAGGGCTGATGATGAAATATCAAGTACGGTCTGTGCTGTGTAATACAGTAAAATCATGATTACAAAATATACATTCGCAACAGGTTCGCTGAATCCCCAGTTTGTGAACATCAGTATACTGAGGATCACGAATGGAAGTGCAACACCAATAATCAGCGGACGCCTTCTTCCATATTTGCTCTTAAGGTTGTCAGAAATACCTCCAACGACGGGGTCGGTTATTGCATCCCATAAAGTACCGAGTGAAATGATCGCCCCTGCGAACACGGCTGAGAGACCCACTACGTCTGTAAAAAAGTACAATCCGTAATAACTGAAAGCTGTCCACGTAATGAAGCTGTAGTAACCAGATAAACCGTACGCCAGCTTAACTTTAAAAGGCAGCTTTTCGTTAAAATTTCTTGCCGTCATGCTTTTTTCCATGACAACCATCCTTTCAAGGAACGAAAATATTTTAAGACAGTTGCCGTTATCGGTGTCGTTTTAGCCACGTTCGCAACTGTTGAAAGTCTTGCGGACCGAAAAGCTGAACGCCAGAAAGTTTGTTGAATACGACGCAGGGGAACGCGTCTTTTTTAAACTGTTTAAAACGCCTTCAATGAGCCCTGCTTCCCGAATGACACGGTCCGTTACAACGAGAATGCGGCTAACCCGACCCGGCTGGAAACGCCGGGTCAAGTACAACCGTTGTGCGCAACAGAATCGGGCAAGCCAAATCGTGCCCTCCTTTCATGAAGAATACCATCCGAGCTGATCAAACTTTGGCCGCGCGTTCACGTGTTTGTATTCGACGTAATGGGCTAAACCGTGAGGACCGAGTTCCCTGCCCATGCCGCTGAATTTAAATCCGCCCCACGGCGCCTCCACGTAAGGCGTGTGATACCCGTTTATCCAAATCGTTCCAGCTTTTATCTGGGAAGCCACTCGCTCTGCCCGATCGGTATCATTGGTGAGTATGCCGGCAGCCAGCCCGTATTTCGTCCCGTTTGCCAATGCGATGGCCTCTTCTTCGTGTTGAAACGGCTGAACGGTGGCCACGGGGCCGAAAATCTCTTCCTGCACGATGCGCATGTCCTGCTTCACATCGACGAACACGGTAGGTTGAAAAAAGTAGCCCGGTTTCTGTTCGAGGGCCTCTCCTCCAAACAAGCAACGCGCCCCTTCATGCTTTCCTATCTCCACATACGACTGCACTTTGGCCAAGTGAGAGGCGCTAACGAGGGGCCCTAACTCTGTCTCTTCCGATAGAGGATCGCCTATGTTGATGTTTTGGGCGCGCTGGATAAGCCGTTCTGTAAACGGCTTGAATATCCGCTCATGGACGAGAATGCGGGATGCCGCAACACACACTTCGCCCTGGTTGAAAAACGAACCGAACATCATCCACTCGGCCGCATGGTCCAGATCGATGTCATCGAAGATGATGAGCGGCGATTTTCCTCCCAATTCAAGGGAGACGCGCTTCAATGTTTCGGCGCACTGAGCGTAAACCGCCTGACCTGTTGCGACACTCCCGGTAAAGGATACTTTGTCCACACGGGGATCGCGGACGATTCCCTGTCCCACTTCCCCGCCTCCGAGGACGAGGTTAAACGCTCCTTCGGGCAAACCGGATGCGTGAAGCAGGTCAGTCAAACGCGCAATGCTGAGCGGTGTCAACTCAGACGGCTTTAGGATGACTGTATTGCCGGCAGCCAGAGCTGGAGCCAGTTTCCATACGGCTAACAACAGCGGGAAATTCCACGGGACGATTAAACCCGTAACACCGACCGGTTCTTCCACTACACGGCTCGTGGTGCCGTCCGGCATCGTTTTTGTCCAAGGCGTCCGATTTTCCACCAGATCGGCGTAATAGTGTAAACACGTGATACTGTCTTCCACATCTAAACGAGCTTCCCGGATCGGTTTCCCCGTATTTTCTGTCTCTATCCGGGCGATTTCGTCGGCGCGTTGGTGGACGGCGTCCGCCGTGCGCCGCAGCACGTCGATACGTCTCTTGACGTTCGTCGCCCAATCCGTCCGTTCGAAGGCGTTAAGAGCTGCGCTGATCGCATCTGACACTTGGTCCGGTGTCGCGTCACGGACTGCGTCGATTACGTCTCCGTTGGCCGGATTGACAATTTTTCGTTCGTCCCCCTCTCCCTCAACCCACTGGCCGCTAATAAACAATTGAGTCACTTTTCCAGGCACCTCCTGTCCAAAAGCTGCCCTGTCTTTTAACCTTAAACACTTGTAATCTCTTGAACCTGCGACTGACGTTTTCTTAGCCCTCTCGTTCGCGACGCTTTTTCAGCGCCACTAGGGTAATCATCTCGTACATAACGGCTGAAGCCGCTATGGCTGTCATTTCACCACTGTCGTATGCAGGCAGTACCTCGACGAGATCAAAGCCTACTAAGTTCAGACCGTCCAGTCCCCTGACAAACTCCAACGCTTCGTAACTGGTCGGCCCTCCGACTTCCGGTGTTCCGGTCCCCGGTGCGTAAGCCGGATCGACAAAATCAATGTCAAAGGTAACGAAGGCCGGTCGATCCCCTACCCGCTCGTGAATTTGTTTGATCACGTCGTCATACCCCAGCCGCCGCACGTCCCGCATCGTCAACACGTGAAATCCGAGTTGCCTTGCATCGTCAATGTCCTCGGGACCGTACAGCGGACCGCGCATTCCGATTTGGATGGAGTGGTCGACGTCGAGCAGGCCCTCTTCCACCGCCCGGCGGAAAGGCGTTCCGTGCATATACTTTTCGCCGTAGTAGTGGTCCCACGTGTCGCCGTGGGAATCGAACTGAATGAGAGCGACAGGGCCGTACTTCTTGTGAAAGGCCCGTAAATGCCCCAGTGTAATGGAGTGGTCGCCTCCCATGAGAATCGGCGTTACAGACTGGTTCAAAATGTGTGTCAGTTCTTTCTCAATGTTGTCGTACGTCCGGTGAACGTTGCCGGGTATGACGTCGATGTCTCCATAGTCTACCCCAGAACAGTAATCGAAAATGTTGATGTCTTGATCCGGATTGTACGGCCTCAACAGTACGGAAAAATTGCGAATGTGTTGAGGACCGTAGCGCTGTCCCGTGCGGTTGGACGCCGCTGTGTCGAACGGCACACCTGCGACGACAAAGTCTACATTTTCCGTCGTCCGGATTTGCTCCAGTCTCATAAACGTTCGCGTCCCGCAAAAGCGAGGTGATTGAGAAGAGTCTTTCGGTCCGTACATGATTCTCCCCCTATACAAAAATCTCGATCCCCTTTAAAGCTTTTGCAAATATCGTGCCAAAAAAAAAGACGAGTATTCCTATTGTGACCCGTCATCATCCGATTCAATCCTGAATTATGATCACTGTGTCGATTCATTTTGAATGATTTCATTCATTTTGAATTAATGCCGTATTTTTTTAGCCGCCGGACGACTGTCGACTGACTCACCCCTAAATACTGCGCCATCTCATACGTTGTTTTATATTGGCGATACGCCCTCGTAAGCCAGTTTTTCTCCACTTCTCTCAAGGCCTCTTGCAGGGTCAGGCCCCGGTGTTCAAATGTCTCTAACACACTCCAATCGTGCTTTTCGTAGTCACCTGCTTCCTCTCGGGTGGCGAAAGGAAGGTGATGGGGGTATATCGTGTTCCTTTCAGACGTGATGACGAGACGTTCCATCAAGTTTTCCAGTTCCCGCACATTCCCGGGCCAATCGTAGTGGATAAGCGCGTCAACCGTTGCGGTGTGGAGCATTTTGTGCATGTTGTATTTCTCATTAAATTTGGACAAGTAGTAGTGCGCCAGTTGATAAATATCTTCTTTGCGTTCGCGTAACGGCGGGATCGCGATGGGAACGACATTCAAACGGTAGAACAAGTCTTGGCGAAACTTTTTTTGTTTCACCAGGCTCTCTAAATCCTGGTTCGTCGCCGCTACGAGTCGAAAATCCACGGGCTTGGCTTCCCTTCCGCCGATTCTCGTCACTTTCCTTTCCTGCAGTACTTGCAGCAGCTTCACTTGCATGTCCAAGGGCAGTTCTGCAATTTCATCGAGAAACAACGTCCCTTTATCCGCCATTTCAAAAATGCCGGGTTTTCCCCGTTTGTCCGCACCTGTAAACGCGCCTCCCTCGTATCCGAACATTTCCGATTCAAATAAGTTCTTGGGAACGGCGCCACAGTTGACTTCGATGAACCTTTCCTCCCTTCGTGTACTTCCGTCGTGTAAGGCGCGGGCAAAGACGTTTTTCCCCACTCCCGATTCTCCCAAAAAGAGCACCGTCGCATCCGACCGAGCGACCCTGTTCACGAGTTTCCATATTTTTTCCATGTTTGGGCTCTTCACAACGATGTGTTGGTCCTTTGCTACCTTTTCTTTCAATTCTTCGATCTCGGTTTCATACCGTTCCATTTTGGCCTGCAACGCTTCGTAGTCGTTTTTTAGCCGCTCGAGTTCGGTCAAATCGTGGGAAAAACTGATGACCCTGACGATGTTTCGGTTGTCATCGTAAATGGGAATGCCTGTCGCCATCACGATGCGTCCGTTTTTCGTCTTTTGCATGACCTGAGTTTCCTTTTTGTCTTTTAACACTCTGACGGTCACAGAGGGAGCAAAAATGCGTTCCTTCTCCAGTTGAAACACAGTCTTGCCAATTAAGTACGACGGTTCTTTTCCGTAAATGTCCGTGCAGTTGGGGCTGACGCGCAACACAGTGCCCTCTCCGTCGGCAATGACGATATTGTCGTGGGAGAAGCGGACGATCGCTTCCAATTCCATCTCAGTGAACATTTCATGCCCTTTCAATTGACCACCTCCCCTATGTGGATGTGTCTCTATCTTAGCACACTTGGAAACCCTTTTATTTGGCATATGTTGGTTTTCGGCGACTCACCTCTGGTAAATTTGCACAAAGAGGAGCATCAAGAAGGACACGACGACCGTGGCACCCACCCACAAAGCAGCCAACCTCATGTCGTTCGCTTCCACCGCCACGTAAATAGCTGTTGCAATCGTCTGGGTTTTCCCAGGAATGCTGCCGGCCACCATCAGCGTGGCGCCAAACTCGCCTAGGGCCCGGGCAAAGCTGAGCACCCACCCGGAAACGATAAACTTTGTGGCAAGCGGTAACGTGATGTAGACAAACAGTTGCCGTTCACTCGCCCCGTCGGAACGGGCGGCGTCGATGACCTCACGGTCAATGGACGTCAAGCCCCCTTTTACCGACTGGTACATGAGGGGAAATGCCACGACTGCAGCGGCCCCTACCGCGGCCCACCAAGTAAAGACGAGGGGCTGATGGAACAGCCATTCGAACACCCGGCCGACAGGACTTTGTCTCCCGAATATGACTAACAAAGTAAATCCAACGACAGAAGGCGGCAACACGAGGGGAAGCAACAGGGCTGTTTCCACCACAACTTTGCCGCGAAATGCCCATTCCGACATCACTTTAGCTGCGAAAATGCCGACAATGAGGACGAGCAAAGACGACACTGAGGCCACTTGCAGTGACAACATGATCGGTGATGTAAATTCCGGTGAGAAAACTCCGTGCACGCCGTTCACTTCTTCCGTAATGAAAAGCCGTACTGTTTAAAAACCGTTTCAGCTTCTCTCGACTGTAAAAAGTTCAGAAACGCTTCTGCTTCCTCCTTGTGGTCGGTGGAGGCGACGACCGCTGCCGGGTAAACAATCGGTTGATGCCACGAAGAGCGGGCTTCCGCTGCGACTTTCACTTTCGATGAAATGCTGACGTCACTTTTGTACACAAAGCCCGCTTCGGCGTTTTCCCCTTCCACATACGACAGCACTTGCCGCACGTCTTTGGCAAAGACGAACTTGTCGTATAGGACCTCCCACAGATTTAGATGTTCCAGTGATTCGCGGGTGTACTGCCCGACAGGTACCGAATCGGGAAACGCGACGGCAATGCGTTTCACTTCATCATCTGTCAAGTCATAAAACGACTTGACCCTTGTCGTTGCACTCGCCGGCGTGATGAGGACAAGGGTATTGGTCAGCAGAGGGACGACGCTCTCTCCCTCGATTTTGCCCTGTTCCACGAGTTCTTCCACATGCTGGACCGACGCGGACACAAATACGTCAACAGGGGCTCCCTGTTCAATCTGTCTTCGCAAGGCTCCGGAAGATCCAACATTAAGAATGACATTGACACCCGTTTCTTCCTCGTAGGCCGCTTTTAAGTCCTCCACGGCGTCCAGTAAGCTGGCTGCCGCGGAAACAGTTAGTTCTGTTTCGGGCAGGGCCCCTCTGTGACAGCCAGTGAGACTGGACAGAACCGTGAAAATCACGAGCACTGCGACGTGTTTCGCTCTCCACCTGAAGCCTCTCATCTCCATCTCCTGGTCTGGATGATCAATCATCGTACTGCAAAAGAACAAAGGCATCCCAAGGGGATTGAATCGCCACGGTCTGCCTAACTGTGCACCTTCAGGCTTAAAGCCTCTTCATACTCCTCTGGTGTATTCACGTTCACCACAAACCGGATGTCGATCTTTTGCTGAAGAAAACGTCCTTCCTCTACCGCCGCCCACTTGACCCGGTTAAACAGCTCTTTCACCCGGTACTGACCAGATTGTAAAAGACCCGTTACGTGATGTGTGCACCGTACGTCATAAATCCCGTGCAAAGGTTGGATTCTACCGCCGATTTTCGGTACGACAACGTCACACCCGGTTTCCTGCTTCTGTTCCCACATCAGAAGGGCAGCCCGGTCACTGATAAAAGGCATATCGCAGCCGACCACCCACGCGTCCTGGCTGTTCAGCTCAGAGAAGGCCGCGTGCATGCCGCTGAGGGGACCTTTGCCTGGAATGCGGTCTTCGACGATTCGTGCAGAATCTCCCACAGTCTGGGAGAAAAGGTCTCGGTCACGGGTGACGACGATGATCTGATCACAGATTCGTTTCATTCGCCCAATTTGCCTTACGATAACTGGTTCCCCGTGGAAAGGCAACAAAGCTTTGACGCGGCCGCCCATCCGCCGGTTCTGTCCTCCGGCCAGGATGACACCTGTCAACACGATCCGGTTCATCGGTGCTGTGTCATCTCTGTAAATGCCAGGCTTAGTTTCTCCAGTTCTTCCTCGGGAAGTGCCCGTTTAAATACAGGAAAGAGAACGCGCTCTTCCTTTTGAATACGCCCTTCCAACAGGGAACCCCGTTCGTGCATCAGCGCTTCGGAAATCGAAAGTTGCGTCAGCAGTTGCTGCACCTTGCTGCGAATCAGTGCGTGTTCCAACAGGTTTTCCACAATTTCCGGCTGATCGGGGGATGCGTACTTAGCATACGCAGAGAACAGTAATGCTTCTCCCTCACGAAAGAGGTCTTTTCCTCCGGAATCCCACAACATCTGCAACTGCTCTACTAATTCGTCGTTGGAACACGAACTCGCTTCTGTGCCCGCTTTCATTGAGCGGTATGCCATGATCCAACTGTGATGGTGGTAGCAGGACGGCGGTTGCAACGCTTTATGGCATTTAATGCCACGACTCTCCATGACTTAACGTCTCCTTGCGTTTTATTCCGAACAATCTCCTTTCAATTCATACGCTTCTCATACGTTTCCGCAATAAGCTCGTAGGAGCGGATGCGGGCCTTCTCGTCGTGGATTGGAGTGTGTCATCCCGACCATCTTTCGAAGACGTCTTCCGTCGTGCGTCACACTTGCAGCATGTCCTTCACCTTTTGTTCCGTCAACCTGTTTCCGACGAGGAAGGAGCCAAACTCTGCATACCGAGCACTCACTTCGTCGAAGCGCATTTCGTAAATGAGTTTTTTGAACTGCAGCGGATCGTCGGAAAACAGCGTCACACCCCACTCCCAGTCGTCCAATCCGACAGACCCCGTAATAATTTGTGTGACCGTATCGGCATAGGCGCGTCCGATCATGCCGTGGCTTTTCATCATCTCCCGCCGTTCGTCCATCGACAGCATGTACCAGTTGTCGTTCCCTTCCCTTTTTTTGTTCATCGGGTAAAAACAGACGTGGTTCGTTTTCGGCAGTACTGGTTTCAACCGCTTTTGCAAGTAAGGGTTGCTGTCTGGGTCGGCGTCTCCTTTGGCTAAGTAACCACTCAGCTCAACCACTGAAAAATATGAATAAGGCGACGTCAAAAAGTCAGCGAACCGCGTTTTGTTGAATTGATGCTCCAGTTGGTTTAATTCTTCCACTGTCGGCCGCATGTGGATAAACAGGAGGTCTGCTTTGTGGCCGACAATCGAATATTGGCCGTAGCTGCCGTTCCGCGCCTCTTCAACGGCAGAGAAAGAAGCCGTCAGCTCTAGAAATTCCTCGACGATCTGTTTTCGTTCTTCCGGATCGGCTTGTTTCCAGGCTTTCCAGTCGATCAGGCGAAAATCGTGCAGCGCGTACCAGCCGTCCAGGGTTTGAACCGGTTCACTCACGTTGATTCGCTCCTTTGCAGATGATAACTTGTCTCCTTTAGACTATCATACTCCATTCGGGAATCAACTACACCCTTTTGTCAGCTTTTTAACGTTTTGAAAGATAGAATGTACCACGTGACGACCGCTGCCATGAGGACAAGTGCTATTTTTACAGCATGGAGCGGGACAACAAAGACGGCACTCATCCCGATCGTGAGCCACAAAAGGACAATTCCCGATACTTTAGCCCTTAGAGGGATGCCTTGACCGGAGCGGAAGTTCTCGATGTATTGCCCAAACCACTTATTGTGGATCAGCCATCGGTACAGTTTTTGTGAACTTCTGACATAGCATGCGGCTGCCAGCAACAACAACGGAGTTGTCGGAACGAGAGGCAGAAATACGCCTAAAATGCCAAAAACGAAAGCGATAGAACCGAAGGTGATCAATAGACTGTTCTTTAGTTGACGTTTCATTGGACACCCACCCGCAAAAATCACTCAATTTCACTTTCAGTATAAAGAAAAACAGGAGGTGGGTTGAAGTGCGATCCCCGATGTTTCACAGTATCGTCATGTACACCGTGATACAGATCACAATGACTCGTCACCTTTCCGTTACAATAGAGACACGTCGTACAATTCGTTGGAATCTTCTATGGGGGGGCGGTTTCGTTGAAAATGGTCTTGCCGAAAGAACACGGCACGTGGATGATGTTCTTTCTCCCGTATGCGCTTGGCGCCGTTTTCTCCGGGCCGACGCTCGTCCACATTCCATTCCTAATCGGGTGGTTTTTTTTGTACTTGTCCGCGACGCCGTGGCTGAGCCAATTGCGCAACGCTAAGCTGCGGAAACAGATGCGCCCTTGGGCGTTGACTTACACTGCGATCGGTTTACTCTTTTGTGTTCCTGTTATGCTGTTTTACGTTGAACTCTTATGGCTCGGGTTCATCATCATGCTTTTATTTTGCGTAAACATCGTTTTTGTACTTCGCAAGCAGGAACGCCACTTGTTGAACGACTTGTGCGGCATCGCCATTTTCTCATTCGGTGCCCCGGCCGCTTTTGTCATCGGCACGGACGATCTCACATCGGATGCGATACTGCTGTGGGCAGTCGTCACCTTTTATTTTTCCGGTACAGCCTTTTACGTCAAATCGCTCATCCGCGAACGCAAAAACACGTCTTTCCACAAAACATCGCACATCTACCACGGTCTGATGCTGCTCGTGCCGTGGCTGTTCGGGCTCGGGACGCTCGCACTGGCATTTGTTCCCGGCACCCTCAAAGACTGGTTCACACCGCGGGATAAACACATCCGACCCCTCACGGTCGGAATTATCGAAATATGTAACGCCGTCGTCTTTTTCCTCTTGATACTGTGGGTTTCCCCTTTCTGAGGCGTTGAGGCAACCGAGGTGACAACCTGTCGTTCAAAAAAAAACCGCACCACCTCTTAACGTGATGCGGTTTTGGGCGATTTGCCCCTTACCGTTGATTTCACTATTCGTCCTTCAACTGTCTTAGTACGTCTAATACGGTATCATCTGGGATGTTCGGGAAAATGTCCACTTGCCCCCAGCCGGTCGGCAATACCATGACCAGTTTGCCCGATCGGTTTTTCTTGTCGTGGTACATGCGGGCCAAAATGTCCGTTTCCGCCAAATAAGGGGGAAGCGTCGTCGGCAAACCGTAGGCGCGAAGCAGCTCCTTCGTCGGGGTGACAATATCTTCTTTCACCGTCCCGAGACGCTCGCCGATCATCGCTTCGCCGACCATCCCGATGGCAATCGATTCACCGTGAGTCAATCGCCCGAAGTCAGCCAGTGCCTCAACGGCATGTCCAATCGTGTGTCCGTAGTTTAACACTGCCCGCAGCCCGTGTTCTTTCTCGTCGCGGGACACAACTTCGGCTTTAATGCGGCACCCTTTCAAAATGGCCCGGTCAATGTACGGCGACTCGAGCCCTACCAACTGGTCGCGCTTCTCCTCAAGCAACTCCAACAGTGTAACGTCTCGAATAAGGCCGTGTTTAATGACTTCTGCAAATCCAGATGTGAGTTCCCTTTTTGGAAGGGTCGCCAATGTCGTCGTATCGTAAATGACGCCGACGGGTTGGTGGAACGCGCCGATGACGTTTTTGGCCAGGGGGTGATTGACGGCCACTTTCCCTCCTACGCTGCTGTCGTGGGCGAGAAGGGTCGTCGGCAACTGGACAAAACGAACACCGCGCATGTAACTGGCCGAGAGGAAACCGGCCAAATCCCCGATCATCCCCCCGCCTAATGCCAGGACGACCCCGTTGCGGTCGAGGCCAAAGTGAAGGGCGTCTGTCACGAGGTGTTCCAGTACATGGAGCGACTTGGACGTATCGCCGGGAGGGACGACGGACTTTCCAACTTTATATCCGGCATCTTTCAGAAACTGTTGCACGTCACTGCCGTATCGCTGATTGACGTGTTCATCGGTGACGATGAACAGCGGATGGTCGGGTGCAATGTCGCATTCAGCGAGGAGCAACGGAAGACGTCTGAGCAAACCGGGACCGATGTGAATCGGGTACGAACGTTCTCCAAGTTCGACGTACAGTGTCTCCATCGCTAAAATTCCTTCGCGTACCGCCGGTAAGCGGCCAAATCGTCTAGCAAGTCTGTCAACGTGTCTCGGCTGAATTTGTCGCAGAGGACACACGCAATTTCCCAGGAGACAACCCCTTCGACGACGACGCTGGCAGCCGGGACGGCACAGTTGTCCGAACGCTCGATGCTGGCGTCAAATGTTTCTTTGCTGTCGATGTCCACACTTTTGAGCGGTTTGTACAATGTCGGGATCGGCTTCATCACGCCGCGGACAACGATGGGGGCACCTGAAGTCATCCCGCCTTCAAAGCCGCCGAGGCGATTCGTTTTACGGTAATAGCCCCGGTCTTCAGACCACGCAATTTCGTCGTGCACTTGAGATCCCATTTTTTCCCCGGCTTCAAAACCGATCCCGAATTCGACCCCTTTAAACGCCTGGACGCTGATGACAGCCCGCGCTAGCCGCGCGTCCAGCTTGCGGTCCCAGTGAACGTGACTCCCCAGTCCGACGGGCACGCCCTCCGCAATCACTTCGACTACGCCGCCGACGGAATCCCCTTCTGCTTTCGCTTTGTCGATAACCTCTATCATTTTGGCTTCCAGCTCTTTGTCAATGCAGCGGACCGGTGAAGCCTCCGATCGCTGACGCAGCTCTTCTAGCGGGATGTCGGGTGTCGGGACGGTCCCGGCTGAACCGATGCGGACGACGTGGCCGGCGATATCAATGCCGCAGTGGTGCAGCAGCTGCCGGGCGACGGCACCGACCGCCACGCGGGCCGCCGTCTCTCTCGCGCTTGAGCGCTCCAAAACGTTTCGCATGTCACGGTGATCGTACTTAATCGCCCCGTTCAAATCGGCGTGTCCCGGCCGCGGCCGGGATACGCGGCGTTTGTCTTTATTGTCCACGTTATCTTCGACACTCATCACGTCTTTCCAGCGTTTCCAGTCCTTATTCTCTATCACAAGGGTAATGGGGGCGCCTGTCGTCTTCCCGAACCGTATGCCGGAATAGACGTGTACCTCGTCTTTCTCGATGTTCATGCGGTTGCCGCGCCCGTATCCCTTTTGGCGCCTTGCCAACTGTTCGTTGATGGCGTCGATGGAAATGGGCACATTGCTCGGCATGCCCTCAATGATGACTGTCAGCTGCGGGCCGTGAGATTCCCCTGCTGTCAAATAACGCATGATCGCCTTCCTCTCCGCACTAGATGTGCTGTTTATGTGCCCATTATAGTACAGCCCCTTTTCATTGACAAATGGCCATCTACACAAGTTACGACGAGACGCGCTGATACATAAAAGGGGCGAGGGGTGCTAACCCGTAGTCCGCCGGCCTGAGGATTTGTTCTGTGCTGCCCACAAACAACACCCCTCCCGGGACGAGACTGTCGGAGAACGCGCGGTATATGCGCGTTTTCGCTTCGTCGGTAAAGTAAATCATCACGTTGCGGCAGACGATGAGGTGACACCCTTCTGGATACGCATCCTGCAGCAAATCGTGCTGAAAAAACCGGATTCCGCGCTTTAATTCCGCCTTCACACGAAAACGGTTATCCTCCAAAGGGATAAAGTACTGTTCCCGAAAATGGCGGGGCACGTGCCGCACCGCCTGGGGACCGTACTCGCCTGTTTTCGCCCGTTCCAACACAGACCTGTCAATATCCGTGGCCAACAGTTCGAATGGGATGCCCATCTCCTTTAAGATCATCGCCAACGTGTACGGCTCTTCCCCGGTGGAACAGGCAGCACTCCAGCACTTGAGATGGGCGCGGTTCGACGCGAGCACCGGGAGCACTTCTTTTTGCAAGGATTGCCACCGTTCAGAATTGCGAAAAAACTCTGAAACTTTAATGGTAATCCGGTTCAAGAAACGTTCCAACAGCGTCGGATCTCGATTAAAAGCCTCTAACATGTCGTGAAAGCTGGCGTACTGTTCCCGGTCGCGGAACGATGTCAACCGGCGTTTCATTTGCGCTTCTTTGTAATCGGCGAGGTTGATGCCGGTTTTGCGGTAGACTTGTGCCACAAACTGCCCGTAATCGTCCATCATTGCTTCACCTGTATACGTTATCGACAGTTAAAGGCTGGACTTACACTTCAATAAAGACTATTTAAAAACCCCTCAATGCGGGGGTGTACTGTTTTCAGCAAATTCAAGGTCTAAGGCAAGCATTGTCCGGCCACACGTTGCGGAACAATCCGTTCCTAACGTGAATGTTCACCTTGTACGAGGCTCGAGGGAACACTTGAGATCGAACGCATGCTCCGTTTCCGGGATTGGCTGCGCTCCCATGGACGCCGACTGGAAAAGCGCGCTCGCTTTTACGAAACGGTGAGCCGCTGTGACGGCGATGAAGAAACCTCTACTGAACTTTCGGTTCAATAGAGGTTGTTGGTCGTCTGAATCCCGAGTGGGAGCAAGACCTTAGCTGATCCACTTGCTGATCGTTTGATCGTACGAGATGAGCTCGTCTTCAGCGAAGAACAGTTTGATCTCCCGTGCGGCACTTTCTTTGGAATCAGACCCGTGGACAATGTTCATCGCCACCGTCTGTCCGTAATCGCCGCGGATTGTTCCCGGAGCTGCGTCTGCCGGATTTGTCGCTCCCATCATCGTGCGGACAGCGGAAATGACGTTCTCCCCTTCCCACACCATAGCAAATACTGGCCCAGACGTGATAAAATCTACCAGTTCGCCAAAAAACGGCTTGTCCTTGTGTTCGCCGTAGTGTTTCTCCGCCAGCTCCTGTGAAATAGTGATAAACTTGCCGCCCACCAGCTTAAATCCTTTGCGCTCAAAGCGCGAGACGATGTCTCCGACGAGCCCACGCTGCACACCGTCAGGTTTAACCATTACAAACGTTCTCTCCACTTTGTGTTTCCTCCATTTTTGTCAGATCAAGTGTGAAGACAAAACATATGTTACCAAATTCGGGAAATTCTCGCAAACTGCACGTTTCATCAGTAAGAACGCTCTCCAATAAAGTGGGCAATTTGCTTCAGTGAATCCCGGTACTTGCCCAGGGGGAGCTCATTTAACGCGTGGATGGCTTTGCTTAAGTACGTATCCGCCAACGCTTGCGCAAATCGAATTCCTTCGCTGTTTCGGATCAGTCTGACCATGTCGTCGATGGGAACCGCTTCTCCTTCCGACTGCAGAAAGGCGTGAATCTGTCTTTTTTTCGTCTCTTCTTCACGGTTTAACGCGTACAGCACCGGCAACGTCACATTGCCCTGCCGCAAATCGCTTCCCGCCGGTTTACCGAGCTGTTTAGCCGTTCCGGTGAAGTCCAAAATGTCGTCTGTAATTTGAAACGCCATTCCTGCGTTGTAGCCGAAGTGGTAGAGGGCGCGAACGTGGCGCTCTGGCGCCCCGCTCACCATGCCGCCCAACTGGCAGCTGACCGCAATGAGCAAGGCTGTTTTGCGTTTGATGCGGCGCAAATAGCGGCGAAGATTTTGTTTCCAGTTGAAGAAGTCGCGAATCTGCTCAATTTCTCCTTTTACCATTTCCACAATGGCGTCTGAAAGCAGTTTGTGCACCTCGGGATCAGACAAGCGGGAGACGATGCTGAGCGAGCGGCCGAGAATGTAATCGCCGGTGTACATGGCGATTTTGTTGTCCCACTTCGATTTCACCGTCGGGTGACCGCGCCGCGTAGCAGCGTCGTCAATCACGTCGTCATGGACGAGCGTCGCCATGTGAATCAGTTCCAGTGGAACGGCGACGTATTTTAAGCGATCAATGGAGTAATCGCCAAATTTTCCCGCCAGCAGGACGAAAATCGGGCGAATGCGCTTGCCCCCGGCACGCAAAAGATGATGCGCCGCTTCGTTGAGCACAGGGTGATCCGTTTCGATGGCGGCCGACAGCTCCCGCTCCACGACCTGCATATCTTTTTTTAAGTCCTGACAGATGTGTGCAATGCCTGTAAGTTTCAACCGCAACCACCGTCTTCCTCTCTGCCTTCTTCCTGGTCCTTGATCCCGATGTGCAACGCCGCAATGCCTCCGGCGAGGGGGTATACCTTCACCCCGGTCAACCCACATTCGCGAAACAGTTCGGCGAGCTCGCGGTAATCCGGAAAGGTCACGAGCGATTCCGGCAGCCAGCGGTACTGTTCATACCGGTTGGCAAACACCTTCCCCAGGTAGGGAAGAATTTTCCGGAAATAAGCATAATACACTGCGCGAAACGGGGGCCACGTCGGCTTTGACAATTCGAGGGAGACGACTTGTCCGCCAGGGCGCACCACCCGTCTCATTTCACTGATCACGTGCTTAATGTCCGGGACATTGCGCAGACCGAACCCGATTGTCGCGTGGTCAAATGAATTGTCAGGGTAAGGGAGCTGCATCGCGTTTCCTTTCACGAGTGTGACTTGATCGTCGAGTCCGGCATTCACTACTTTTGTCTTCCCGAAGGCCAACATTCGGTCGCTGAAGTCTAGACCGATGACCTGTCCGCTGCCCGACGCCTGAGCTAGACTGATGGCCCAATCCGCCGTTCCACAGCAAACGTCAATGGCGTCATCCCCTGGTTGCACGTTCATTTTTTGCATCGCGAAACGGCGCCACGCTTTATGCCGGCGAAAACTGAGCAGCGTGTTCATGCGATCGTATTTCGGGGCAATACTTTCGAACACTTGATGGACGAACTGTTCTTTAGACGCGTGATCCGGTTGTCTGTTCATGTCAGTAATCCTCCGCTGTCTTCCCCAATTGAGTAGTGCCTGGAAACGACACGTCAATCAAGTGTTCCAATTCCCGTTTTATCTCCAGTGTGCTCCATTCCTGTACTAATGACCGGGAGTGGGCAATCAACTGCATGGCCCTCTGTTTCAATTGGGACACCACACTTGGCTGCCAATGAACAGGTACCGTGTCGTTCGAATCGGACAACAGCTTCTCAGCGGTCAGCAAATTGGATACCACGCTCTCCCACTTCGTTCCCTCGTGCTTCCTTTCGTACTGAAACCACGCTTTTATGAGCGCTGTGCCAATCTTTTCCATTTCCTGAACGTACAGCGCAACCGTCAGTTCATTGTTTTGAAACAAGTCGTACAAGTTTGTTCTCGCCTGATTTATGACGCTGACGGCATCTGACAAAAACCGTATGATGCGCGTGTCTCCACGATACGCCAAGATCTGATAAAATCTTCCGCTGTACAAATCACCCGCCAACACTTGGAACTGCTGATACCTGTCATGAACGGAGCTAGACGGCGTTTCACTGCCGGAAGGCACTTCATTGTGAACGTTTAACCCCATTTGTATGAGAACAGTGCTGATACAGTAATCCCGTATGGCGTCAAACGGGGTGTACTGCTCTTTAAAGTATAAATATTGCAAGGCTAACGCCAGGCGTGGGATGGGCAGCTTTCCGATAACGTTCACCACTAATGGATCGCTTGTCTCGTCTTGGACGGTGCGAAGTATTGTTTGGAATTCCTGCTGGTACGTTTTACTTATAAATGCCATGAAGGTGCCTCCAACGTTTGAGAGGATGAATAATTCCTTGTACAGTATAACACAAACCTGTCACACCCAGCACGCTTTTCCTCAAATGACTTTAGTTTTGAAAGCGAAAATGAAAGTGCTCCTCTAAATAGTCTTCGGCTCTTGTACCTTGGGATTTCTCCCTCTCTGACAGCCGGTCGTCCACTTCCAGTTCTGCTAACAGGTTTCCTTGGCTATCGTACAAATGACAAATCAGATTTTCCACATTTGTCGTCGACTGAAACACATTTGAGGCAAAGCGGTACCACTCGTCCCCGACGTATCCTTTCTCCGGGTGCCCATTCGTCACAAATTCAACTTCCAGAGTAGACTGAGCTGCAATCCACTCGACATGGCGATAGTCGAACTTTTCTAACTTGTTCAGCGACAGTAAATCGACCAGTGATTCTTCTGTGAGGGCTGTCGGGTTGTCTGGTTGAAACACAGTCACGTCTCCGTCGTGTAACAGCTGGACGTTTGGCAAAAAAGATAGAACCACGGCAATGAGAACGGCAAACACGAAAGAATTGGCAAGCGACCGAAACATAGATAACCCCCTTTGTCCTATTGTATTGGGACAAAGGGCGCGTCATAACCATCGCGACTAATCAGATTGCACTTCACCGTGGGCCGTTTTGATCAACGCCTTCCCCCGAACTTTAATCGCAGACGTGTGCTCGGTAAACTGGGCGATCATCACTTCGCCCTTGTCCAGTTTTTCCGAGTGGTGAAAGCGCGTGTCTTTTCCTCGGGTCAACCCGATGACGTTTACTCCGTCTTCCTGCGCCCGAATAATGATAAAATCACCAGAATGGTATGGGTTCATGTTCATCCCCCGTTACATAGACAGTTGCCTCTACTGCTTACTATATCGCGACCGCTCTATTTGTCAATGTTTTCAACGTCAAAGCGAAACCCCTGTTTCTTCGTGAAACAGGGGTTTCCATGGTCGGGCTAGCCGGATTTGAACCGACGACCTCTTGCGCCCCATGCAAGCGCGCTACCAAGCTGCGCCATAGCCCGACGGCGTGACCATAGTTTACTGTAACGCACATCATGGGGAAAGTCAATATGCTCAGACGGTCTCGCAATTTTTCGACAAATACCGTCGGCCATGAAAAATAAGGCGAAAAATCTTATTTCCGTGAAAATAGATCAGCTGTTTATCAGGCTAAACACTTCAGCCCGGGCCGCCGCATCTTTGTTAAAAATGCCGCGAACGGCAGACGTGACAGTTTTGGCCCCCGGTTTTTTCACTCCGCGCATCGTCATGCACATGTGCTCTGCTTCCAAAACGACGACAACGCCGTACGGATTCAGCTTTTTCATAATCGTGTCCGCGACCGTTGACGTAATCCGCTCCTGCAACTGCGGGCGCCGCGAAACCGCCTCGACAGCCCTCGCCAGTTTACTCAGCCCGGTTACGCGGCCATCCCGTGGGATGTAAGCGACGTGGGCTTGACCGAAAAACGGGACGAGGTGATGCTCACACATGGAGAAAAACGGTATATCTTTCACGAGTACCAGTTCCTCGTGTTCTTCGTTAAACATGACGGAAAAATGTTCACCCGGATCTTCGTTCATCCCTGTAAACAGTTCCTCGTACATCCTAGCTACGCGTTTTGGTGTATCCACTAACCCTTCCCGATCGGGGTCTTCTCCTATTGCGTCCAGTATCATGCGCACGGCTGCTTCTATCTTTTCGTGATCCACTGCCAACGAACGTTCACCTCCACAAAATCTCCCAAGCACCATCATACCACAAGGCGTCGGTAAACAAAATAAAGGAGCCGACAGGCGGCTCCGTCTATTGTCCGTATTTATGTATTCACTTTTTACTGAACGAGCTCCTTCAGGGCTTTCCCTGGTTTAAAAGCCGGCACCTTGCTCGCAGCGATGTCGATCTCTTCCCCGGTTTGCGGATTGCGACCTTTGCGAGCGGCACGTTCGCGGACCTCGAAGTTGCCAAAGCCGATGAGCTGAACTTTTTCTCCAGCTTTCAGTGCTTCCGTAATCGCGTCGAAAACCGCATCGACGGCTTCTGAAGCGTCCTTTTTCGTCAAGTTACACGCTTCAGCCACTTTTGCAGTCAGCTCTGACTTGTTCATGAAGTCACCTCCATCCATAAGGCTTTGTTGCGCATTTGCGTCGCGCTTAGCTATCGGACACGCTAATCATAATATAGACCGTTTGAGGAATTCAAGTCTTTTTCACTTTTTTTGTCGAAAAAAGCAAATAAGCACTCCCTTTCGAGTGCTCTACGAGTCAAAATCTGACAGTTTTTTACAAAATGATGGCGATAAGGCCGCCGGACCCTTCGTTTATGATTCTCTCTAACGTTTCTTGTAACTTGTAACGGGCGTTTTCCGGCATCATGGACAGTTTGGCCTGGATACCTTCCCGCACGATCGAGTTCAATGACCGGCCGAATATGTCCGATTCCCATATTTTGAGCGGATCTGATTCAAAATCCCGCATTAAGAAGTTAACGAGCTCCTCGCTCTGGCGTTCACTTCCGATAATGGGGGCAAATTCTGAGTGAACGTCGACTTTGATCATGTGGATGGACGGCGCCGTCGCTTTGAGGCGTACGCCAAAACGGGAACCTTGACGTATCAGTTCCGGTTCGTCCAGCGTCATCTCTTCCAGCGTCGGGGCAGCAACGCCGTATCCAGTCGTTTTAACCATCCTTAGGGCTTCGCCGACTTTGTCGTACTCTTTCTTCGCCTTGCTGAAATCTTGCATAAGTTGCAACAAGTGGTCTTTCCCCTGTATTTCGACACCGACGATTTCAGTCAAAATCTGGTCGTACAGTTCGTCAGGGGCGTACAAATCAATTTCGGCGACTCCAAGCCCCATGTTCATGTCTGCCAAGGCGGCCCGTTCAATAAAATCGTAAGTATCGAAATTTTCTACGACGCGGTTCACGTCCCGCAAGCGCCGAATGTCTTTTACGGTATCCCGGACGGAGTCTTCAAAGTGATTTCGCAACCAATGGTCCTCATCCAACACCATCACCCAACTGGGGAGGTTGACATTCACTTCGTGAACCGGGAATTCGAACAACACTTCCTTCAACACGCCCAATATGTCGTGCTCATCCATCGTCGCCGCACTTAACGCCAACACAGGAATGTCGTACTTCTCCGCTAGCTCGCCTCTGAGCTCTTGCACTTCTGCACTGTAAGGCCTTGCCGAATTGACGACTAGGACGAAGGGCTTTCCGACTTCCTTCATCTCGGCAATGACCCGTTCTTCCATTTCTACGTAAGCCGAGCGTGGAATTTCAGCGATCGAGCCGTCTGTCGTGACGACAACACCTAGCGTGGAGTGTTCTTGGATCACTTTGCGCGTGCCGACTTCGGCCGCCTCTTGAAACGGAACGGGCTCATCGTACCAAGGGGTATTGATCATGCGCGGCCCGTTTTCGTCTTCGTACCCTTTGGCCCCTTCGATGGGGTATCCGACGCAGTCGACCATGCGTACATTCATATTCAACCCTTCTGCCACATGGATGTTGACAGCTTCATTCGGTACGAATTTCGGTTCGATCGTCGTAATCGTCTTTCCGGCACCGCTTTGGGGCAATTCATCTTGTGCCCGAACGCGGCTCGCCTCTTCTTCAATGTTCGGCAGCACCAACATTTCCATAAACCGCTTAATAAAAGTGGATTTTCCGGTGCGAACTGCCCCGACAACTCCCAGGTAAATATCGCCTCCTGTTCGTTCGGCAATATCTTTAAAGATATCGACTTTTTCCACGTAATCCCCTCCTCGATAATGAAACGCCGTACAGTACTCCTTGAGGTGCATGATGTAAGCCTATTCGTACGAGACCATTTGGACACTATAAATATATGAGGGGATTAAGCGGTTATGACGTTTCGCGAGAAAAATCTTCTCACAGTCCGACCGTTCCCGTCTTCAATACCGTTATGGGTTTTCTGCTGTAGGTTTAAACATGACGTTCCCGTCTTCATACACGTAAGGGAGGGAATGGGCCGGCGCGAACAGAGAGTCTTCCGTCAACAGATAACGAATGTCCGTTTCAGGGGGAGGGGGTGAATCCATCGTTTCGATCATGCGGATTAAATCCGACCGGTAATCGACGTACACTGTTCCGTCAGAGCTCATGACGAGGGGGAGTTCCGTCTCAGGGTGGTACGGACTTTGAACAGTCACGTCAGCCTGTTCCAGCAGTTCAGCATTTAGCTCAAACACGCCGGGTTCGATTTCCATCCCCCGCGGATAACGGTCGTTCTCCACGGTGTACACATTTATTTCTTGCTGTATACCGCGCAGACGGTCCGTGACGCGCAAATCGAACAACTTCACGGTCGGATCTTCCTCGACGTCAATTAAGACGTACATGTAGGGCCCGCCTTTTTCAAAGGAGCTCGGAGGCGCATCGCCGATGTACGCCGGAACCAGTCTCCCGAAGTCGACGGGATACTTTTGATAAACTGGGACATCGCCTTCTTCAGTCTTAATCGGGAGGACCCTGTGCTCTTTTTGATAGCGGTCCACTGCCTGTTGCACTTCGTTAACGTGCCTCGGCAATGCTTCCATTCCTCCGCTCAACCTGTCTTGAGGATAGAGACATCCGGAGAGGAGCCACACACATAACATCGTCACTGTACAGATTGAGAACGGCTTACCCATCACCGATCCCCCCTTCTTAACCTAGTCGTTCACCCGTTCGACGCGAGAGGCCGATTAACGCCGACGCCCGCTTCCAAAAATCGAGGCTTAAGGCATTGCGTTCCTGCAGTTGCTGCCACAACAGTTCGTCAACTCCCCTTTGCCTCACCGTTTCCGCAATGGGGACGTAGCGGTCTTCGCGGCCGCGCAGCAAATTAAAAATAAGTTCGTGTTCTAAAGGCATGAGGGGGATGCGCTCCGTCCCGATCTCGACCGTTGGAGCGTATCGCCTGAGCAGTGCCCCCACTTCTACGTCATACCGCCCGTTCGCCGTACGGACGGTGAGGTTGGCGACGAGCTCCGTCTCTGTCAAATGTATGCGGTAACGCCCCAAATAACTTTCGTATCGCTCCGTCTGGCTGTACTGGACTGGCTCGATGCACCAATCGAGCAAAAAAGGCTCGATTTGATCGAGGTACCGGCAATCCGTGTAAACGTCCAAATCGTTTGGCTTGCGGTCCAGTCCCACTTTCTGCAACAGGCAGCTCGTGCTTCCTCCCACCAGCCAAGGAATGTCCAGTTGATTCAGCCTTTCACACAAAGAGACTAACGGCCTGTACACTTCCGTCAAATGATTTCCCATCGTCGTTCCGAGCCCACTTTCCGCCAGTCGTTATTTCCTACGTCAACGCGCGAAGTGCGAATAAAAATGCCGGAAACAACATAGAGAACGCCAGAAATGACAGGGTAAAGCGCAAGAACCCGCGTTTTCTCTTGCGTGCCAGCATCAGTATGAAATTTGCCAAAACAAGCAGTCCGATGGCAATCATCGAATCTAACACGTCCATCACACTCCCAGGAGACATTATAACACAGGATGCAAACCTAAGGCATAACATGCTAGAAGAGCGTCTATACCATGAGGAGGGGGACGTGTGTGAATCAGATTAACCGTAAAAAAGTGTATGCAAAGAAGCCGGCCACCCCTGTTCCTTACAGACAGTACAAGACAAAAACGAGATCACACCAACGGAAGCACAGCACTCGACGTCCATCCACAGCTCAAGCCACCCCTGAGTCAATCTTGCGGTCACTCAGTTCCATCAATATTATGAGCATCTTAAACTCGTTCTACACGATACGCATGACAGTAAAGGACTTACGCGTCTCGTTAGAAAAGCTCGACAGTGCCATGGACTCTGCGTACCAAATGGTTGAAATAGCGCAAAGTTTGTTCAACAACCAGTCGTCCGGCAAGGGGCGTCCTCCCTTGAGGCTGCTGCCTCCTGACAACAGGGCGCCGAAAAGGAGGGACAAGAAGTCAGAACGGCGACAAAGTGACGATCAGCTTTCGGGATTGCTTGACAATGTGGACGTCGGACAGTTGATGACCTTGATGCAATCGCCCTTCGTACAAAACATTTTAAAACAGATTTTCCAAGGAGATGCGCTCAACAGCGGTTCTTCCACAAAAAAAGGGATGACGTCGTCATGACGCATCCCTCTTTTCACTTACCGTTGCCGCGACTTTCTCTCTCAGTGAGTGTGATTAGAAGAACTGCATCCCGCCTTGCACTGAAGTGAAACAATCGCGGACAATCGGTAAGCTGTACTACATCGTATGAACGACGCGAAGCAACCGCGACACGCTAACTAGCCCAATCCTACAGATAGCGTACGACGTCTTCCATTTCGTGTGTTTTGCCCCTGCCCATCAGGTCTTCGACCGCCTGTTGCGGTTGTTTACCGTTAAACAACACACGGTAAAGTTCCCGGGTGATGGGCATGTCCACGCCGTAGCGCTTCGACAAGTCATAAGCGGCTTTCGTCGTTTTCACGCCCTCCACGACCATCCCCATCTCATCGAGTACGTTTTCGAGGGGGTAACCTTGCCCCAACAAGTACCCGGCGCGCCAGTTTCGACTGTGTTGACTCGTACACGTAACCACGAGGTCCCCGACTCCGGCCAAACCGGCAAACGTCGTCGGCTTGGCGCCCATGGCGACACCTAGACGCCCGATTTCCGCCAATCCTCGCGTCAGCAGGGCAGCTTTGGCGTTATCACCAAAGCCGAGGCCATCGGACATTCCTGCGCCCAGCGCGATGATGTTTTTCAACGCACCACCGATTTCGACACCGATTAAATCGGGATTTGTGTAAACGCGGAAATACGAATTGATCAACATGTCTTGCGCCTTATCGCCCAAACGCGCATCCATTGACGACACGACGACCGTTGTAGGTTGCCGGCGCACGACCTCTTCAGCGTGACTCGGGCCAGACAGCGCGACGATTTGCCCTTCAGTATGTGTGGACAACGTTTCGCTCAACACTTGGGACATTCGTTTCAATGTTTCCGGTTCAAATCCTTTGGCAGCATGCACGACGAGTTGATGAGTATGTATGGCACAGGCTGCTTGTGTTGCAACTTTTCGCATCGCGTGTGAAGGAACGGCAAAGAGGACGGTTTCAGCCCCTTGAAGGGCATGCTCCATTTGCGCAGTCGGGGAGATGGCCTCTTCCAGCTCAACATCCGGTAAGTACTGCTGATTTCGGCGTGTCTCAGCCATCTCCCACACCTTTTCACGGTTCCTCGACCACAAGGACACGTTGTATCCGTTGTGCGCCAGCACTGTAGCCAGCGCTGTACCCCAACTGCCAGATCCTAATACAGCAACTTTGCGCTCCACTTCAACACTCCCCGCTTCTATTGTCATGTTGACGACGACGAGACGAACGTCCGTCAAGGGTGACGGTCACCCGGCAACCTGTTTGTCACTTCCCCCCTGTCGGACGCTGTCCGATTCGGTTTTCCGTTCCTTGAATAAGGCGTTGAATATTACTTCTGTGGCGAAAAACAGTCAGCAACGCGATGCCTGCACTAATCCATACGAAGGAAGGAGGTTCGTTTGCCAGCCAGACAGAAAAAGGCAAGCCGACGGCGAAAATGATGGAACCGAGGGACACGTACCGTGTGACAACGATGGAAAGGACAGCGATCACACCGACGATCAACGCGGGAAAAAACACCATCATCGCCGCTACTCCGATCGTCGCGGCCACCCCTTTCCCACCGCGGAATTGAAAAAAGACCGGCCAGTTGTGCCCGACGATGGCGGCGAATCCGCAAGCGAACATCACGGTCTCGTCCTGTGTCAATGCGTACCCCAGGCCGACTGCAATCATCGCTTTGGCAATGTCAAGCACAAACACGAGAAGTGCTGCCCATTTACCGACCACCCGCAACGTATTGGTCGCACCTGCATTTCCGCTCCCATGTTGCCTGATATCAATTCCGGCCCACTTTTTCGCCACTAAGTAGCTGGAACTGATCGAGCCGAGCAAATAAGCGCCAATTAAAGCGACCAAAACCATCACAACACCTCTCCTCATTACCCTTTCTCGTCGGCTTTATTCCGGATCACGAGCCTGATCGGACTCCCCACAAACCCAAAGGATTCACGCAGTTGGTTTTCGATGTACCTCTCGTAACTGAAGTGCATCAACTTGCGGTCGTTCACGAACAAAACGAAAGTCGGCGGTTTGACACTGACCTGCGTTATGTAGTTAATTCTCAGCTTCCGCCCCTTGTGCGACGGCGGCGGGTTAATGGCCACAGCA
Organism: Novibacillus thermophilus; assembly: GCF_002005165.1. NCBI lineage: Bacteria > Bacillati > Bacillota > Bacilli > Caryophanales > Thermoactinomycetaceae > Novibacillus > Novibacillus thermophilus. The sequence goes on along the minus strand of NZ_CP019699.1, from coordinate 2,827,785 downwards.
TCCCGCAACACGTCGTTCAAGACAGAAGTCGGCACGCGCATCGCGTAGTTGTCCGCGACCCGATTGACAGTCGGAAGAATCGTTCCGATACGCCGCCTCGTCTTCGCTGAGACGAATAATATCGGGGCGTAATCCACAAAAGAGAAATGACTGCGGATCTGTTCTGTGAAGCGATGCGCCGTTTTATCGTCCTTTTCCACAACATCCCATTTATTGACGACGATAATCGTCCCGACGCCCGCCTCTTTCGCATAGCCGGCAATTTTTTTGTCTTGTTCTATAATGCCTTGTTTTCCATCCAGCACGACGAGCGAGACGTCAGAACGCTCGATCGCCCTCAGTGCCCGGAGCACACTGTATTTTTCAGTTTTTTCGTAAACTTTTCCGCGTTTGCGCATACCGGCCGTGTCAATAATCGCGTACCGCTCTCCGTCGGATTCAAACTCCGTGTCAATGGCGTCACGCGTCGTCCCAGCCACATCGCTGACAATGACGCGCTCCTCGCCCAAAATCGCGTTCACGAGAGACGATTTTCCTACGTTAGGGCGGCCAATGACCGAGATGCAGACGACGTCTTCCCCGTACGGCTCCTCTTCTTCTTCGCCAACATGTTTAACGATTGCATCCAGCAAATCTCCGGTTCCGATACCGTGGATGCTGGAAATGCCGAAGATGTCACTGAATCCCAAGCAGTAAAACTCGTACAAGTCATCCCGCCGCTTTGGATGATCCATCTTGTTCACACAGACGATGACCGGTTTCTTCGTTTTCCGCAACATACTGGCGATTTCGACATCATCGGGTGTGACGCCTGTTTCAATGTCGACGACAAACAGAATGACGTCCGCTTCGTCGATCGCCAGCTCGGCCTGCTCGCGCACAGAGATGGGGATGGATTCGCGGGCATCCAACTCCAAACCACCAGTGTCAATGATGTGGAAACGCCTGCCATTCCACTCGCCTTGACCGTAAATGCGGTCTCGCGTCACTCCCGGTTGGTCTTCTACAACGGCGACTCTCTCTCCGACAATCCGGTTAAAGAGCGTCGATTTTCCCACATTAGCTCGTCCGACTATTGCAACGACTGGAAAGCTCATCACACGTTCCTCTCTTTCAACCGACTGCCGTCTTAATCATATCGGGATTTGCGCCAACTGGCAATACGTCACGTTACCCGTGGCGGACAATAATCGCCAGACCCGGTTTCAAGGTATGCACCATTCCGTCTAAAATGTTTTCCAACAGCACCGCATACCTCTGTAATTCGTCCTCGTCTTTTACGACAAAAATGGGAGCGCCTCCCTCGACGTCTTCCCGGTTAACGGTCAGGACGGCCAAGACTGATTTTTCGATTGTCGTGCCCACCTTTCACACTCCCCAACTAAAATTCCTTTGGCAGCCGGACGGCGTTCTCCAAGACGGGAACGCGCTCCGCCACTTGGCGCGCAAGGTCGAGATCGCGAATTTGCGGGATGAGAAACACGCCGATGCGACCTGTTTCAAGATCCCGTTTGGCCAAGGGGGTTAAGGACGGAATTCCCGTGTCGCTAAAAATCCCGAGGACGCTCGACACATCGTGGAGAATGGCCTGCCTCTGTCCGACGTTCGACAAGGTGATGACAGATTCACGGCTCTTCGGCTCGATCATAAGCCCGATGCCGTACTTCAAAATAGCCTCGCGGCTATTCTTTAACCCAACGTTCATGATGACGATGTCGTCGACGTACAGCAGGTGGTCGTCATCAAAGTGCAACCGCCCTTCTCTGACGACCGCTATGTCGCGAATGTACTGCCCCGTCCTCAATCGCCACGATACGAGGACGAACAAAATGCCGGTCACGACGCCGACGGGCTCTGACACAATGATGGTCGCCAGGGATGTCATGAAAGCGACAAAAATGACGAGGTAGTTTCTTCCCTCGAACGACAATGCGATCCCTTCTATGTAGGTCGTCCCGCGCGGCACCATCTCAAACTGATCTAATTTGGACAGCGTTTCCCGCTCCATGTTGCGCACATCCCGGAACTGCTGGGCTGCGACACCTAGAAACGTGATCGCCGAAAAATCGGGTTCCAATAGAGCCGGTACCGCCACTGCCCCCAAACCGGCAGCAATGGCACCGAGGGCAATGTGGATCACTTTGCCGTGAGGGTGGGTTGGATATTGGCGATAATCGGTAATTAACATCATCAGGCGGGAGCTCAGCCCGAAAAACAGTCCGAAACTGACGGCCCAAATGTGACTATCCATTCGTCTCACCCGCTTTCTTGAGCAGGCGCCACCTTCCTCCGACGGATACCGGGGAAATGCTCTCCATGAGCGTCAAGCCGAAGAGACACACTGAGAGCAGATCGTACAACGCGAGATCCCCAAATGACAGCACGGCAAGTTCATGGGCGTGGCACAGCAAACTCAGTGTATAGCCAGACGTGACGCCGCCGGTAACTAAGACGACACGCCCCCAAAACCCTTTAAGGGACGAGCTGGCCAGTAAAAACAGTGCACCGGCCTGAAGCCAATCTGCCGGAAGAAACAACAGAGCTGGGTCGATGACGGCGACTTCACGAATGAAATAGCAAACTGCGGCCATCAAAACTGAAGCCGCAAACAACATGGGGCGCTGCTCTAGCTCGGTTTTTCTCCAACCGTAAACGGCTGTACCGAGTGCAAGTCCCCACGCCCCGCCCACATTCATCGTCTCTGCGACAGGGATCGCGATCCACCCGCTGAAAAAACACGTCGTGAGAAACACGATGAGCGCCCTGCGCTGGATGTCGTTTTTTTTGAGCAATGAGCTCCACCAGCCCGTAGACAACAACGTCATCGCGATAAAGTAAAGCGTGACAGATAAGAGGCCCGGATGCATCACCCACGCGTCCCCACCTTTTATCAACAGTGTACGGTGGTCTTAGTATGGGCAAAAAGAGAGGGTAGCATGAATTGTGGGAGCAGAGAGACGATAAAAAATAATCCGGTGACCCCATCGCGATCACCGGTGTTTGAAGTACCTCTACTTCAACTTGCGCAACTCGTCGCCGACAACGTCTCCCAGGGTTACGTTCATGCCGGGATCATCGTCGCTTTCTGCCACTTGCCTATCGCGTTGTGTCTGTTCCGGTTCAACTTCTTTCATACTTAAGCTGATTCGTTGTTCTTGCGGATTCATATCTAACACTTTGACCCGGACGTCTTCGCCTTCTTTTAAAACTTCATGCGGGGTCCCGATGTGCCGATGAGAAATTTGAGAGATGTGGACAAGACCCTCGACACCGGGATACACTTCCACAAATGCCCCAAACGAGACGAGTCGTTTAACAGTGCCCGTGATGACGTCCCCGACAGAAATTTCGTCTGAAACCTGATCCCACGGCCCTGGCTGCGTTTCTTTAATGCTGAGGCTGATGCGCTCTTGTTCCCGGTCAATCTTTAACACTTTCACCTTCACGCGGTCACCTTCATTGACGACATCCGACGGCTTTTCCACCCGGTGCCAAGCGAGTTCGGAAATGTGGACAAGCCCGTCAACTCCACCGATATCGACAAACGCACCGAAGTCCGTCAACCGCTGGACGGTCCCTTCCAACTCCTGTCCGACTTCCAGGCTTTCCAGTGTTTTTCGTTTTTCAGCCTCTGCTTCTTCATCCAGCACAGCTTTTTGCGATAAAATCAATTTGTTTTTCTGTTCATCCAACTCGATGATCTTCATCCGCAGCGTACGGCCTTTATAGTCAGAAAAATCTTCAACATAATAGCGCTCAACGAGGGAAGCGGGAATAAAACCGCGCACACCCAAATCGACGACGAGGCCACCTTTGACGACTTCGGCCACTTCCGCTTCCACGATGTCGTCGCGGTCCATTTTTTCCTTTAGTTCGGCCCAGGCGCGTTCAGCGTCTACTGCCCGCTTTGACAGCACCAGTTCGTCTTCGTCGTCGTTTATGCGGATAACTTTAAGCTCTATCTCATCTCCTTCTTTCAGCACGTCGGACACCGTTTCAACGTGAAGGCTGGACAATTCGGAAATTGGGACAATTCCGTCTGTCTTGTAGCCTACGTCGACGTAAGCTTGTTTATCCTCCACTTTTGTCACTTTGCCTTTGACGACGTCACCCCGCTGAAAATGTTTCACTTCATTCACTTCAGCGTTCATTTCCTCTACCATTCAGACAACCTCCTCAATTGACGGCCGGTTTTAACCGGCCAAAACACATCTATACCGGCAGTGCCGGGATTAATGAAAAAGGAAAGAGTATCCTTTTTCATTAAACACGCAGACATACATCTTTATTTTACCCTGCTGATATGAGAATACAACATATATTTACTCCAGAGGGCCTACTTTCGTTCGCGACAAATCCAAGATGTTTTCTACAACTTGTTCGATTGTCATGCCCGTCGTGTCGACCGTGACCGCATCTTTTGCCTTGCGCAAGGGAGAGACCGAGCGCTCACTGTCGATCTTATCCCGTGCAGCAATTTCGCGTTTTAGTCGCTCCAAATCCGTTTGGATCCCCTTCGCTCTCATCTCGTGCAATCGACGCTTTGCCCGTTCTTCGATGGATGCGGTCAACAGTACCTTCACTTCTGCCTCGGGCAGCACTTTTGTTCCGATATCACGCCCGTCCATTACGACACCTCCGGCGGCAGCCATCTTTTGTTGTTTCGCTACGAGCACATCGCGAACGGAAGGCAATTGGGCAACCGCCGATACGTGGGAGGTGACGGCCTCGGAACGAATCTCTTCTGTCACGTCTCGGCCATTGACGTAAATTTTTGTCCCCGAAGCCGTCGTTTCCAGTGAAAAGTCCATCTCTGCGGCGATTTCGGCGATGCGCTGTTCATCGTCCATCGGAATTTGCCGCCTTAACACTTCCCACGTGACGGCACGGTACATGGCCCCTGTATCTATGTACTGAAAATTTAAGCGTTTTGCCGTCAATCGCGCTACAGTGCTCTTGCCGGCCCCAGCCGGGCCGTCGATTGCAATGTTAAATTTTTGCATCGAGCCCTTCCCCTCATGTGTCTTTAAAACAATAAAAGCAGGCACCGCCTGCTCTCGGATAACGTGAAAACGTTATTCAATTCCAAAGTGCAACGCTTCGGTCAAGGAACGACAACTTTAGGCGGTTGGTCATTCAGTTTATCTCGCTCGTTTAATCCTACCACAAAGAAGGCGCTGTTGCAATGTTAACGCAGCCGGTGACGAAAAAAGAAAAGACCCAAAGGCCCACTTCCTCCTTTGGATCCCTTACGTTGCACTTTAAATACTGTCTAAGTTGACGTTCTTCAGTTTTTCCACTTTCTCTTCATCACCCGATTGGGCGTTAATAAAGATCCGGTACTGCGACTGTCCTAACGTCCCCAGCACTTCGTAGCACAATACCTCATCCCCGTTTTCGAGTGCAATGAGTGAAAGCCCAGTCTCTTCGACCTTCACGTTTGGATTGACGTGTGTTAAAGCCTCTTTTTCCGTCAACTTTGGCTTTTCCAGTTTCCGCTTTTTGTGATTCGCGACGTACTGGGAGGCTTCAAAGGCGGTGACGTCTCCGTCGTCGAGGGCGACTTTTACCGACAGGAGATCAGGATAGACCGTGACACCATCTTGTTGGTAAACTAAAGTGTACGACGCCTCATTGCCGTAATCGTCATATCCGATGGTCTGCAAGGATTCGTAACCGCGGCGTTTTAAAAAGGCTTCGGCTCGTTCTTGCCCCTCTTTCAGGGACAGTTTTCGTTCTTTCGCCTCTCGGTTGTCCAGCATCCATACGACGTGTCCGCCTTTTACCGTGACATCGGCGTTCAATTGTCGATTGTCACCGGGCCGGTCGACTCGTACGTTGTAAACGGGGAAATCTTTGTCCTGGCTTTTCGTGACGTCAATGCCCTTCGAACTTTTCATGCCGAGGAAGTCGGACACGACCTGCTTGGCCTTTTGGGCCGAAATCGGCTCCCCTTCAATGCTCTGCACATGTTCTTTTCTCCGTGCCACTGTGTCGTTGACACCCGGCCCCCAGTCGACTTCCGAATACTCTTCCGCCTTTTTGTCAACGGACCGCAACCCGTCTACGATCGTATTGTCCGTCTGTTTGTCTTCCGATGCGAGGGCCGTTTCCACGTCCATCCAACGCAAGTTATCGTGGATCACTTTCTTCTGAACCGTTTGAAGTTCTCGTTGCAATTTGTTGGATCGCTCGTACAGCGTTTTTAAAGTGTCGTACTCTTTTTCCGTCAAAGGTTCCTCGTTCAGATCGCGCACCGCGACGTGATAGGAAAACGACCCGATATCGGCCAAAAAGCTCTCCGTTTTGTTAAACGGCATGAGCGAAAGCGGGAGCTGCCCCACATCGTTTTGGGCCGAATACGCGAGGCGCCACACGTTTGTCAAACACGGCGCCAGTTGTTTCCTCGAATTGATAGCCAACGCCTTGCCCAGTTCGTCCTGCAACTGGTCCATGTGGAAGTTCAAATCGTGAAAAGCGCGTTGGTACTGGTTTTCCGCTTTAATTAAAATCGCGTTTTTTTCCTGATTCTCCTGGTAACCCCACACACCGGCGGCCACAAGGGCCACAAGGGCAAAAGGCAGTGTGATGGCAGCAATGCGTTTGTACATCCCACTCACTCCTTCTTTCAGACAATATGTCAACAAACCATCATGCCGGTAAATGCCCAACACGACACGACTGCTGGATACAGCACCCGTTAGGGTCATCTACCGTCTAGTTTGAGTGGATTGATGGCCGATTATGCAAAGCGAGAAAAAGAGCCGGAATTTCTTCCGACTCTTTTCGCACTAAAGGACGATTTTTTCTTCCTCAATGGTAAAGTCGTCTTCATTGTCACACAAGCAACGGCGAAAACCCGTTACGACCCGTCCGTTCTTCTTGCGGCCCTTTAACGTAAATTGCTCCCCACAGTGGTTGCAGTGGATCGTCACCCTAAAGCGTTCCTTGCCCAAACTGAACTTCCTTTCTTCCCTGTCTTTCCCCTCCTACCCATTATCGCCAATGTGGGGACATTTTATGTCCCTTTAGTGTGACAGTGTATTGGTTGGAGCGTACGGTGAGCGTTCGTGGGCGACTTTCACGCGGTTCAGTCCTGCCACCCACAACAGCAGCATAAACGGGATGGTGAACCACATCCACAACAAATCCGTATACAACAGGATAAAATCGAGGCTGCCGTGGGCAGCGACTGGAATGGCGACGGTTAAAAACAGAGACTTTCTCCGTTTGTTTCCCTTTCCGAAGCGGAATTTACTCAGGTAAAAACCCATGAACACGCCAAACAGGGCGTGCCCGGACACCGGAATAACAGCCCTTAGCCAAGCCAGTTCAATGCCGTTGATGATCAAGTACAAAATATTTTCGGCTGAGGCAAAGCCGAGACCGACAGAAACGGCGTAGACAATGCCGTCGTACGGTTCTTTAAACCCCGGGTATTTAAAAGCCAGATGATACAAAAAAAACAACTTGAGGGCCTCTTCTGTCAACGCAATCGTGATGTATGAATCAAAGATGAAAATATTCCCGATTCCTTCCCGAACCGCGTGTTGCAAGGCCATGGTGGGAAAAACTAACATCGCCCCGACGACAAACATTTTGAAGACGTGTCTCAACGGTTCCGGACGGTAGGAATCCCTTAAATAGAAGTAGCTGAGAAGTGCCAAACCCGGAGCCAGTCCCGATGCGATAAGCGCCAACATATGCCTTCTCCTTTGCGTTCAACCCATATATATCCTACCATGTAGCTGGAAACAAAAAAACCGTCAATTGAATGGAGGGACGTAGCGTGACAAAAGTCGCCGTCATCACGACCGGGGGAACGATTGCCATGAGCGAAGACAGACAGTCGGGCGGAGTAAAACCGAAAGATCCAGACGTGTTGACAAAATCCATTCCATATTTAAGCCAATACGCTGACGTGGAAATGGACGCCTTTTCCAATCTGCCCAGTCCTCACATCACCCCGGATGTCATGTTGAAGTTGAGTCAGCGGGTTCACACGTACTTGAATCGATCGGACATCAGCGGAATAGTGGTTACGCACGGAACGGACACAATGGAGGAAACGGCTTATTTTCTGGACCTCGTCTTGCATCCGACAAAACCTGTCGTTTTGACAGGGGCGATGCGCAGTTCCGACCAAATGGGCGCGGACGGACCGTTCAACTTGACGAGCGCCGTCAGAGTGGCCGCTTCGCCGCAAGCAACCGGGAAGGGGTTGTGGTCGTGTTCAACGGAGAAATTCACGCAGCGCGCTGGGTGACGAAGACTCACACGAGCAACCTCGCCGCTTTCCGCTCGCCGCACACCGGGCCGATTGGCTTTTTGACTCAACAGGACGTCGTCTTCACCCACTTGCCCCAGGGACACGAAACGATAGGGCCCATCGACCACCTGACAGCGAATGTCGCAATCGTCAAAGCGGCTTCTGGGACAGATGATTTGTTTGTGCACGCCGCCCTAGACGCGGGAGTGGACGGAATTGTACTGGAAGCCCTCGGGCAAGGCAACATTCCACCGCAGATGACGTCAGGTGTGAAACGCGCCTTAAAGCTCGAAGTGCCGGTTGTCATCGTTTCCCGCTGTCTCAGCGGGGTGGTGCAGGATGTTTATGGATACGAGGGGGGAGGCCAGCAGTTAAAAGAATGGGGGGTCCTCTTTACAGACGGCTTAAGCGCGCAAAAGGCGCGCATTAAATTAATGCTCGCCCTGTCCAAGACGCAGAACATCGGTGAACTGCGAAAACTGTTCGACTGATGCCGTTTGGGATTAAGACGCGTGCTCCCTTTTCGACGCCGCGTTTTCTGCAATCGCCTGGCCGTGGAACCGGCCGTTTTCGATAAAGATAGAATTGGCGTCGAAACCGGCTGCCAGCACACCGGCAATGAAAACACCCGGCACTTTGGTCTCCATCGTGTCGGGGTTGTGTTCCGGCACACCCGTTTCGGTATCAATGTGGACACCTAGTTTCTCCAACATCGTCGTGTCCGGTGTGTAACCGGTGAGGGCAAACACGACATCACACGGGAGTTGAAACTGCTTTCCGTTCTGGTCCACCACTACGGCATCTGGGGTAATTTCCGTCACGTTGGCATTCCAGTACATGCGAATGCGCCCCTTTTCAATGGCGCTTTCAATGACCGGTTTGACCCAGGCTTTCACACTCTTGGTGAACGCCGATCGGCGGTACACCATCGTCACGTCCACACCGGCTGTCTGCAATTCTAACGCGGCATCGACGGCAGAGTTTTTTCCGCCGATTACGACCGCTTTTTGCCCGAAGTACGGGTGGGCTTCTTTATAGTAGTGGTGGACGTTTGGCAAGTTTTCACCGGGGATGCCGAGCATGTTCGGGTTGTCGTAGTAGCCCGTCGCCACTACGATGCGACCGGCGGTATAGGAAGCTTGTCGCTGATCCCGTTTCACAGTGTGTACCGTGAACCCGTCTGGATGCCGCTCGATATCGGTGACGGTTTCGTATTGATGAACGTCGAGACCGTAATGGCTCACTACGGCTCGGTAGTACTTCAGCGCTTCGAGACGGGTCGGCTTTTCACCTTGTGTCGTAAACGGAAGCCCGCCGATTTCCAACAACTCCGGCGTGCTGAAAAACGTCATAAACGTCGGGAAGTGGAATATAGAGTTGACAACACACCCTTTATCGATGACGAGTGGATTAAATCCGCGTTTCTTTAATTCAACGGCGGAAGACAGACCGCATGGCCCCGCTCCAATCACGATAAAGTCTCTCGTCTGTTCCATCGTCATTTCACTCCATCTACCATTTGTAAAAACACCCTATTATCGAACGACAATAGGGTGTTTTTCGAGTTATACCCATCCGCGAAAACGGGCCGCTTCCGCCATTTTGCGGACCCCGACCATGTACGCGGCGAGCCGCATGTCAACTTTGCGACTATGTGCTGTATTATATACGTTGTTGAACGCTTTTACAATGACTTCCCGAAGTTTTTCTTGCACTTCTTGTTCAGACCAGTAATAGCCCTGGTTGTTTTGAACCCATTCAAAATACGACACTGTCACGCCGCCGACACTTGCCAAAACGTCGGGGACGAGCAAAATGCCCCTTTCGGTCAGAATTTTCGTCGCTTCCAACGTTGTCGGTCCGTTAGCCGCTTCTACAACAATTTCAGCTTTAATATTGTGTGCATTTTCTGACGTAATCTGATTTTGGATAGCGGCTGGGACTAATATATCGCAATCGAGTTCTAACATTTCCTTGTTCGTCAGCCTGTCCTTGAACAAGTTCGTAACCGTCCCGAAGGAATCGCGCCGGTCGAGTAAATAGTCAATGTCGAGCCCGTCTTTATCGTACAGCGCGCCGTAAACATCTGAAATGGCCACAATTTTGGCACCGGCGTCGTGCATGAATTTCGCCAAGTAGCTGCCCGCATTGCCAAACCCTTGAATGATGACCCGGGCGCCTTCAAGTTTGATCCCCTTCCGCTTGGCCGCCTCTTCAATGACGATGGTGACCCCTTTCGCCGTCGCCGATTCGCGGCCGTGGGAACCACCTAATACGAGGGGTTTCCCGGTAATAAATCCAGGTGAGTCGAATTCGCGAATGCGGCTGTACTCATCCAACATCCACGCCATAATTTGCGAATTCGTAAACACGTCCGGTGCAGGGATGTCTTTGTTTGGTCCGACGACTTGGCTGATGGCGCGAACGTACCCGCGGCTTAAAGCTTCAAGTTCGCGGAACGACATCTTCCGGGGCTCGCATACGATTCCCCCTTTTCCTCCTCCATAGGGAAGGTCGACGATGCCCGCCTTTAAACTCATCCAAATTGATAAAGCCTTCACTTCATCCATGGTCACGTCAGGATGAAAGCGAACGCCTCCTTTTGTCGGTCCGACTGCATCGTTGTGCTGGGCACGATACCCTGTAAACACTTTGACTTTACCGTCGTCCATGCGGACCGGTATGCGCACCGTCAACATGCGGACCGGTTCTTTCAGCAGTTCATACACTTCTTCTGGATAGCCGAGTTTATCCAGCGCCTCCTTGATCACCGTTTGAGTCGATTGCAATACATCCAAGCTGTCTTCTTTTTGTACTTCCCCGTCGGAAGCGGTTACGTCTTTATCCATTTCCCTAAAATGTTCACCTCTACCCAGTTGTCAGTGCTTCATGTCCTAGTATACACCGGAAACGCCGTTATGGGAAGGGCTAATCCAAAAAGCTTCAGCGAAATGTCAATAAGTGGTAAAATCAAAACACCCCCGGAGAGGACTTCTCTCGAGGGTGCTTATTGACGCGTTTAAGCTGGGAAATACCGGACCAGATTCACCAATCCGTCCTCGGCAAACACGGTTGTTCCGTATTCGATCAATACCGCTTCAGTCGTTGTCGTCGTCTGGCCGTATTCACTGAGGACCGCGATAAAGTCGTCAAACGCACTTGTGCCGCATTCGTTGTCCAGGGCGAGATAGTAGCGCCCTTCATACATGTAAACACGCCCCATGCCAGATTCCGTCATCGGAAGCGTGCGATGCGCGGCTTGCACGATGGCTTCCAAGTCGTCGAATTGAAAGACGACCTGATCGCTCTCCTCCAATGTCACTTCCAACTCGTAAAGCTCCTCGTCCTGGTCGTCCATCCATTCATGATCTTTTGGCCGTCCGCGTGTCACAACGACCACCATGCCTTGAGCTGGAAGGGCAAAAACCTCTACTGCCACAGGACCGGACACTTCAAAACCGAGTTCTTCGTACGCTTGTTCCATCATGTCGTTAAATAATTCGTGCACTCTCGGTATGTCCCGCCACATGTCCTCTTTTTCGATGCCGCGTTCGACTAAGTCATCAAACGTCAAAAATACCCTGATCTTGTCCCGCCCCAAACGTTCCACGCGCATGGTTTACCCTCCCTTACGTCGTAAGCATATATTTAGCGTATGTGATGTCATTTTTGTATGTTACTACCTTTACTATACACAACTTGTTTCATTTTTGCACCCGCAATTCATGACAAATTTTACGGATTCCTTAATTTGTAAATCACCATTGGCGCCTCATTGTCGCCATCTTCATAAACGATGGTGATATCTCTTTTTCTCACGGCATTCCGTGAAACCGGATCGTAACTCATGTGCGGGGACAAATTGTAGTAATAGGTGACACCGTCAATCTCTACACCTTTTACGTTACTCTGTTTGGCCCAAATGCCAGGTTCCACTTCGATCAACGGATCGTCGTCCCGCTGCCGGTCCGCATATGAACCCACTACCTCCACTACTTTCTCTAAGTCGGTTTCACTGGCAACTGCAGTGGGAGGAAATCCGCTTTGCACTTGAGGTGCCAGTACAATTCCGCCACATAACAAGATAAAACCGCAACACAGCACAACAAACCGCTTGTTCACCATCCGTCACCCCCTGTGCATGACTATGCTCGTCCCATCCCGTTTATCACACCTTGGATCTTTTTTTCTGTACGGACGTATCGTGCCATAGTCTCACACGCTTCCAGGAAAACCATTCAAACCAAATCGTCACTCCGACACCGATCAAGGTGTGAACAAGCATCGCCTGCAGTAAATACACGACGACAGCACTGGATAAGACGATTGGAACGAGGTGTCGCCACCGCACCCACTTTGTAAGGGGAACGGGTAACTGCAACAGGAACGAGAGGGAGCGCTTCACAGTGCGGCGCAACAAGAGGATACAGAAGAACAACAAAAACAGGGAAAGCAAATAGTCGACAAACTGATACATGAAAAAGAGGCGCTTGTCTTTGGGAGTTAAAAATTCAGGCAGTGGAAACGGGAAAAAATAGGAAGCCAAGAGGGCTAGTATCAAGGCTGCAAAAGGAAAAACGAGGGTGTACAGCGCATACATCCGGACGTGCCTCCAAAAACTCGCTTTGTTACTACATGTATAGTCCAAACAGCATCAGACATGCCTGGTCATTCAGCGCTGGATGAACGCGTCGATCAGCCCGTACCGAATGCAGACACCTAACGTGAAGTCCACTGTAAAGTGGGCGACGGTAGAAGCCGCGATCGAGTGCGTCACGAGCACGAGGCTGCCCAAAACAAGGCTGACCAAAAATACGCTGGCAACCATCGCCCACTGTTTCAAGTAGCGAAAATGAATCAGGGTAAACAAAAGACTGGTCCCGACGACACCGAGGTACGGTTGTATGGCCCCGCGGAACAACAACTCTTCAGCCGAGGCAATGAACAGTGTCATGATCAAAATGTGCCATACAGGTTGATGGCGAAACAACTTTTCATTGATGCCGCTTTTATCTGTCATGTGGAGGGGAAACCGCCTGGACAACAACAGATCAGCACACACAATTAACAGCCCGGTACCTGCACCTACGAGGAGGACAGTCCAAGACTCCACGTTCCACAATTGGACCGTCAACCTGCCTTGCCACCACAAAAGGGCACAGGCGACTCCAAGCACGATTAGCTGTGTCACGTACAAATTCCACACGAGCACCCGATGGCTGAGCTGTTCAACGTCGACGCGATTCATGTTGAGTCACGCTCCACTTTAATGGTCCTGCAAAGGCGTCATGGAAGTCTGCCGTTCATTCGCAAACCTAACTGCCAATGGAATATCGAAAAACCGGCCAATCTGTTCGCTGGGCGAGTTGCCGTCACTGCTAAGCGATACGGGGACTATCCCATCAAGAAAATACAAGCCACTCCCCCGGAGAAGGAGGCAATGGCGTTCACCGCGTCATTCGTCATCCAGCTCACGCCTCTCACTGGCGACGCCTTACGGCCGCAGTGGCTTAAGCTTTCGACTGTCTTTTGGCAAACGTGACAGACGCACTGGCGTTGAACGGTCGCTCCCAACAGACTGTCGACGAACGCACCGATCAAGCCTGCCGCCGTTCCCGCAAAAATATAATGCCACCTTGGTGGCATCGCCACGTCGTCAAGGGGGGACAAGACATACCCGCACACTGCGATTAGCGCCGCACCTGCCGCTGCCGCCAGCGTCCCGGCCAAGGTGACACCGCCCGATTCCCCTGTGTCCACTTTCCGGCCGTTCAGCACAGAGCGAGGGCGGGCAGAGCTGAGCACGCCGATCTCCGTTGCCCACGTGTCAGCTGTAACGGATGCCAGAGACCCCGTAAAAGCCCATACCCATACAGGATCGTTCCACTGGATATACATACACGCAAATAGAACGGCCGCTCCTCCGTTGGCCATCACTTGCAGAGCATCGCGCCGTTCCCCTTTGGCAAACTGTTGCGCCACTTGACGTTTCAGCTTTCGTTTATAACGGGACCACGCACTGGATGTAACGAAAAAAACGAGCATCAAAGCAAACCAAAACGGATGCGCCGTCGTCACAAGCACCGTGCCGACAACAACGGCTGCGACACTGCCGCCTGCGGACAAAGCGTGTTTTCGGTACGCAGTAATCGCGACCGCTGCACTGCTGATGATCCCGATTAACAAGTGCATCATGACAGTGTGTCTCTGTCACTGCCTTCCAAGTAGTGGATAACCGCAGCGAGGCCTCCGTTTACGTTCACGACGCGTTCAAAACCGGATCGTTGCAAAAATTCACACGCATACTGACTGCGAACACCGTGGGCACAAAATACGTACGTCAGGCGTTCGGGTTCGAGCCGGGACACGTTGTCGGGCAACGTTTCTAACGGTATGTTGAGAGCTTCGTCAAGACGGTAAGTCTCCCACTCTTCCGTCTCTCTCACGTCGAGCAGAAGCACATCGCGAAGTTCTCCGTTACGGTATTTTCGGGCAAACTCCACCGGTTCAATGCGCTGCATGGGTCGTCACCACACCCTTTCCTGCCTATATTGTACCATATGTTTGCAAGTGCAGGGCGAATTGCTATAATGTAAGCTGTTCCTTAAAACTCAGCTCAGAGGTGATCATATGGCTAACGATAATCTGGTTGTCGACGCCTTTATAGAAATACCGCGCGGAAGCCAAAACAAATACGAATACGATGAAAAAGCAGGTGCTTACCGGTTGGACCGCGTGCTGTATTCTCCGATGCACTACCCGGCCGATTACGGTCATCTGAAAAAGACGCTCGCCCTTGACGGCGACCCCCTCGACATTCTCGTGTTGACGACATTTCCAACGTTTCCGGGATGTATCATTTCATCCCGCGTCATCGGCGTGTTGCTCATGTCCGACGACAAAGGCCAAGACGAAAAACTGTTGGGGGTACCGGTAGACGATCCCCGTTGGGATGACGTACATAGCTTGGAAGACATTCCTCGCCACACGCTAAAAGAGATTGAACACTTTTTCAAAGTGTACAAAGATCTGGAAAACAAAGTCACTCGCATCGACCGTTGGGAAGATGCTGCGTTCGCTCGAAACCTGTACCGAGAATGTGTCGATCGCTTCAACGGATAAAAGCGAAAATTTCCGGTTGACACGACGCAATCGTTCGTGTTACAGTTCTACTTAAAATTAAAGTCGTTGATCGGCTATGACGGAACTAAACGTGACGGAGCAAGCTCAGAGAGCCGGTGCGTGGTGTGAACCGGTGTTGCCTGTCATGTGGAGCACTCCCGAGCTATTCAATTGAACGCCCGCTTTCGGTCAGTAGGTTGAATCGGTTGTCCCGTTATCCTTCGGTTGCGTAACCGTCAGAGACCGTTAGTGCGAGCTAGCGGTAAAATGAGGGTGGTACCGCGGATCTCCGCCCCTCACTGCGCGAGTGCAGTGTGGCGGAGTTTTTTTATGACTGTTTCGATAAGCTATCACGACCAGGAGGAGAGGAAACGATGCTGTTTAAAGACAAATTTCGCTTGCACACGCCGGGCCCGACGCCGATTCCGCCGAGTGTTCAACACGCGATGAACCGGCCGATGATCGGTCACCGAAGCAGCACCTGCTCGGCCATCATCCAAGAGAGCAGTAAACGGCTGCAACCTATTTTCGGAACAAAACAGGACGTATTAATTATAACCGGCAGCGGCACGTCTGCACTGGAAAGTGCTGTTTCAAACACCGTACAAGCCGGAGACGAGGTGAGCGTCGTCGTCACTGGGGCCTTCGGTGACCGCTTTGCCAAATTAACGGAACGCTTCGGCTGTCACGTGCACCGCCTCGACATCCCGTGGGGGGAACGCTGTACGCCGGAAGAGCTAAAGTCCCACTTGCGCCAACATCCCGACGTCAAAGCTATTTTCATGACCTACTGTGAGACGTCTACAGGCGTTTTGAACCCGATAGAGGAGCTAGCTCGTGTGGCGCGGGAAGAAACAGACGCCCTTACCATCGTCGACGGCGTCAGCTGTATTGGCGCCGTCCCGATGGAGATGGACGCCTGGGGGATCGACATCGCGGTAACCGGTTCGCAAAAGGCCCTCATGTTGCCGGCTGGGCTCGCGTTTGTCGCCGTCAGTGAACGGGCGTGGCAAGTCATCGAAAACAACGCGACTCCCCGCTTTTACCTCGATCTCTCGGCTTACCGAAAAAGCCTGGGCAAACAGACGACGCCGTACACCCCGGCCGTCTCCTTACTGTTCGGTTTGGAAGAAGTGTTGAACCTTATAGAGGCGCAAGGGATGGACAACGTCATCGCCCGCCACCGATTGATGATGGAGATGACGCGCGCCGGCATTCGGGCCCTCGGTTTACCGCTCGTGGCGACAGACGAAGCCGCCTCTCCTACCGTCACGTCTGTTTACGGGACGAATGACGTTCACGTGGAAGATTTGCGCCAGACACTGTCCGCCATGAACGTGACCGTTGCCGGCGGTCAACAACACTTGAAAGGACAAATCTTCCGCATTGGGCACATGGGGTATTGTGAGCCGGGAGACATCCTTGCCGTCATCGCCACGTTGGAAGTGGCGCTGAAAACATTAAACGTCCCCGTCTCCCTCGGACGCGGGGTACAAGCCGCTGAGGAGGTGTGGGCACGTGTATAAAGTACTGGTGACAGACCCGTTGAGCGATCACGGTTTGCGGCAGCTGACGGACGCCCGCGACGTGGAAGTTGTAAAGAAAATTGGCCTCACAGAGTCGGCGTTGATTGACACTATTCCCCCTTACGACGCGCTCCTCGTCAGAAGCCAGACTCAAGTGAACGAGCGCGTACTCGACGCGGCAAAACAGTTAAAGGTCATCGGCCGCGCCGGAGTCGGCGTAGACAACATCGACGTTCCTGCGGCGACAGAAAGGGGAATTGTTGTCTTAAACGCCCCTGACGGCAACACCGTCTCCACGGCGGAGCACACGTTTGCCATGCTCATGGCCCTCTCGCGCAACATCCCACAAGCGTACCGCTCCCTCATAGGCGGTGAGTGGAACCGCAAAAAATTCGTAGGCGTTGAATTGCGCGGCAAAACGTTGGGAGTTGTCGGCATGGGCCGGATCGGAACGGAAGTCGCCAAACGCGCCAAAGCGTTCGGGATGAGCGTCTTGGGCTACGATCCATTTTTGACTGGAGAGCGGGCTAAAAGCATCGGCGTGGAAAAAGTCGACCTGTCCCGCCTCTTCGCCGAAAGCGACTTTATTACCGTGCACACGCCGTTAATTAAAGAAACGCATCACCTCATTGACAGCGACGCCTTTGCCGCCATGAAAGACGGTGTGCGCATATTGAACTGCGCCCGGGGCGGCATCGTGGACGAAGAAGCCCTCCTCGCCGCCCTCGAATCGGGCAAGGTTGCCGGGGCGGCACTGGACGTCTTCGAAGACGAACCGCCGACTGATCACCCGCTGCTCAAACATCCACGCGTCATCGCCACACCGCACTTAGGGGCCTCGACCGTGGAAGCCCAAGAACACGTCGCCCTTGACGTGTCGGAAGAAGTGCTGCACGTCTTGCGCGGAGAAACGTTTAAGAACGCCGTCAATCTGCCGTCCATTCCAGCGGAACTGGCGGAGCGGATCGCACCGTACCAGGCGCTCGCAGAAAAGTTGGGCAAGTTTGTCGTGCAAATGACAGAACATGCCGTGGAAAAGATAACCGTCTCGTACGCCGGCTCGTTGAACGAGTTCGACACGTCCCCCCTCACGCGCATGATTTTGAAAGGAGCGTTGTCCTGTTTTGTGACAGACGTCAACTACGTCAACGCCGTCGCCTTGGCCAAAGCCCGAGGCATCGACGTGACAGAGGAGCGTTCGTCCGCCAGTCGGGCCTTTACGAACTTGATTACCGTTCACATGGAGACGGCAGGGGAAGAACTGAGCGTAGCCGGAACCCTCGTCAACGGATTCGGAGAACGCATCGTCAAAATCAACGCGTACAGCATCGACTTGCAGCCTCAAGGGCACTTGCTCTACATCCAGCATCAAGACCGCCCCGGTGCCATCGGGCGCGTGGGCACGATCCTCGGCAGTCACGACGTGAACATTGCGGCGATGCAAGTCGGGCGCCGCGATATCGGCGGACAAGCCATCATGGTGTTGAGCGTGGACAAACCTGTAACAGCCGACGTCGTGACAGCGTTAGAAACACTCGAAGAAGTCCGCTCCGTCACGGAAATCGACCTTTAATAATAAATCGCCCGCTAATTGAGCGATTGTTTCCTCTACCGCCCTTCGTGGTACAATGGGGGGAGACGGCCGTGCTATTTTGTGGCACAGCACTGGACAACATCACGCTAAGAGATAAAGGAGTTGGATACGATGTCGACATTGACGGGAAAGGTGACCGTTGTGACTGGGGCAAGCCGCGGACTGGGACGCGCCATTGCCGAGATGTTCGCTGAAAACGGGGCGACTGTCGTGGCCACTGCCCGGGACAAAACGGCCTTAATCGACCTCGCCCAAAACTTTAGCGGTGAAGGAGCCATCGCCGCCTACGCCAGTGACGTGACGCAGTCCAATCAGGTGGAGGGGCTCATTCAGTTTGTGTTGGAACGTTTCGGTAAACTGGACATCCTGATCAACAACGCCGGGGTTGGCCACATGGGCCCTGTCCACGAACTGGCAGAGGAAGATTGGGACACGATGATGGCCGTCAATCTGAAAGGACCGTACTTGACGTGCAAATACGCCATCCCCCATTTCATCGAGCGAAAGAGCGGCCACATCATCAACATTTCCAGTGTGGCGGGCACTGTGACGTTCAAAGGTGGCGGCGGTTACTGCGCTTCCAAGTTCGGCTTGATGGCGCTGACCGACGTGTTGACGCAGGAACTAAAGCCCCACAAAGTTAGGGTGTCCGTCATCTGTCCCGGTTCGATCCAAACGGGATTCGGCAGCAGTGAACCGAAGTCGTATGCCCTTAAACCGAGAGATGTGGCCAAAGTGGCTTACGACATGGCCACGGCGCCGGAAGGCGTCATCATGAACCAGGTGGTCATGCGCCCGCAAGTCCCTCCGGAACTGCAATAAGAAACCCCCTGTGCCATGGACCGTACAGGGGTTTGAGCCGGATGAAGTGCTTCAAACCAGCAGCACAACGTCCGGCAAATGGATCGCCGTCTCACTCTTCTCCGTTTCTGTCGGGAAGGCGAATTGTAAAGACGGTTCCTTTTCCTTCTTTGCTTTCGACGGAAATGTTGCCGCCGTGCTCTTCCACGATGTGTTTAGCAATGGAAAGCCCAAGGCCAGTGCCGGACCCACCCCGGGTGCGCGCCTTGTCTGCTTTGTAAAAGCGTTCAAATATGAAGGGCAGATCTTGCACGGGGATGCCCGTCCCGGTGTCGCGCACTCGAATCACGACGCCGCCGTCGGAGGACTTATCCATTTCCAGTGTGACTGTTCCGTTTTCCGGGGTGTGGCGGATCGCGTTGTCGATCAAGTTGGTCAACACTTGTTCCATACCGTCCTCATCCAGCCATCCGTACAGCGGCTGTTCAGGAAACGCCGCCTCAAGGTGGACACCGTTTTCTGTCGCATAGCTGTGAAACTTGCGAATAATGCGGTGCCCCAGATCTTGTACGACCACTTCCCGCGGTTTAAACGGGATGGAACCTGACTCCATGCGTGCCAGATCAAGCAGCTCTTTCACGAGGCGCCCCATGCGCAGCGTCTCGTCATGGATGATGGTCGCCAGTTCTTTCCTGTCTTCCGGCGATTGAGCAATATCGTCGACGAGCGCCTCACTGTAGCCTTGCAGCATGGCCAGCGGTGTCCGCAGTTCGTGGGAAACATTCGCCACAAAGTCTTTGCGCAACTTGTCCATACGCCGTTCCTCGGTCACGTCGCGCAGAACGGCGACAGCTCCCCTCACTTGATCCCGGTTGTAGAGGGGCGTCATGACGACAGCCCACGTCCGGCCGTGAACGAACAGATCGGTGGCGTACTCTTGTTCCGTTTCGACGACCTGGTTAAAACTGTCCACCAGCGGTTTTGGGAGCGGCTGATAGTTCAACTGACGCTGATCCTCCCCTGACTCAGACCACACTTCCAGCAAGTGGTCAGCAGGAGGGTTCGTGATGATGACGTGACCGTCGGCATTGACGGTAATGACGGCGTCTGTCATGCTTTTAAGCACCGACGACAATTGCTCTTTCTCTTGGGAAAGAGCGTGGATACTCTCTTCCAACTGTGCCCCCATGCGGTTGAACGTCCCGGCCAGTTCCCCGATTTCGTCGTGTGTTCGGGCGGGGACACGTATGTCAAAATTCCCTTCTGCCATCTCATTCGCCGCCTGCTTCATTTTCAACAGCGGCTGCGTGACGCGGGACGAGAGAAAAAAGGCAAAAAACGTCGTGAGGAAAATGCCGATCAAAGCGGCGTAAAAGACGAGCTCTTTCGTTCTGTTCGTCGTATGCTCCAGTTGGGACAGCGACTGATACAGCACGATGGCTCCGATCACATCGCCTTCGCTACGAATCGGCTCTGCCACGGCCAGCACGTCGCCCTCAAATGGAGGTGTTTCTTCCGTCTCCCCGCCGCCCTCGACTTCGACGTCTAGCGTGCCGCGTACTTTCTTCTCCTTCCCTTCAAACACTTCCTTTAAATCAGAGCGCTTTAGCAGCTGTTCGATCGGTCCTAAGCTCTCTTCTTGAGCCGTCGTAAAGTAATCGTAAGAGGCCCCGTTTCCTTCTGCCGTGAGGACCACCATCTGCGTGTTGTAAGCCGGAAGCAATTCTTCTGCCATTTCAATGACGTGGCGCCGCGTTTGTAAACTTTGCCCGCTGCCGGAGTCTTCAATCATCTGGGCCAATTCCTGCGAAAGGGTCGTCAGTGAGCGCTCGTTCTCGTTTTCAAAGAACTGATCTAAAAATTGAATGAGCAACAGAACGAGAACGATGAGCACGACGGACACCAGGCCGATGATCGTCAGCCACAGTTTTCCTACGACGCTGCGCCAGATCACTCTTTCGGAACCTCTAACTTGTAGCCGACGCCCCAAACCGTCGCAATCATGGCAGCCGCTTCCGGTGACGCTCTATTTAATTTCTCCCGCAGACGTTTGACGTGGGTATCCACCGTGCGCAAATCGCCGAAAAAGTCGTAGTGCCAGACGTCTTTCAACAGTTCTTCACGGGAAAACACCTTGTCCGGCGACTGGGCTAAGTAGTGCAGCAGCTCGTACTCCTTCGGTGTCAAATTCACTTCTTCTCCACCTGCGACGACACGGTGGGCGTCGTGGTCAATCGTCAAATCGGGAAATACGATGGCGTTATTCGCACTTTGATCTGTCTTCAAGTAGGCAGTGGCCGAGGAACGGCGCAGCAAGGCTTTTACCCGGTGTACCAGTTCCCGGGGGCTGAACGGCTTGACGACGTAGTCGTCCGCCCCCACTTCAAAACCTTGGATGCGGTTCGTTTCTTCACCGCGGGCGGTCAACATGATGACGGGGGTCGCTTTTTTCTTGCGCAGCTCTTGACACACGTCGATCCCGTCCATCCCCGGCAGCATTAAATCGAGCAGGATGAGGTCGTAGTCCGTCTCCAGCGCTTTAGCCAGTGCAGTATCTCCGTCTTCTGCTTCTTCGATCTCATACCCCTCCCGCTCCAAGTACATGCGGACGAGACGTCGAATCCGTGCTTCGTCATCGACGACGAGTATCCGTTCTTGATCAGACATGTCCACTTACACCTGCCTTACCCTTTATCCTTTATTATATCATCTTACTTTAAGCGTAACTGTGGAGGCCTGACACGACGAGGTTGATCACCACTAAGTTAATCATAATGATGACAAAACCGCCGACAGCCAACCACGCGGCTTTTTCCCCTTGCCAGCCCCTGGACAGTCTCAGATGCAAATACGCACTGTAAAACAACCACGTGATGAGGGCCCACACTTCCTTCGGGTCCCATCCCCAAAATCTCCCCCACGCTTCATGGGCCCAAATCATGGCAAAGATGAGACCGCCGAGGGTAAAGATTGGATAGCCGATGGCGATGGCACGGTAACTGATTTCTTCAGCCAGTTCTCCGTCAACTCCCTTTACGGCCCTGTACAAGACGTCGATCATCCGGCGGCGAAAAACGAGGCGCCATACGCCGTACAGAACGAGCCCGCCGATGACAGACCAAATGACCGTATTGAACTTGCGGGCGGCGTTTACGCCTTTCATCCACGCGGGAGCTTCAAACCACCCCATGTCCATGCCGAGGAATGGGTCTTCGGACAGCGTCTCACTGTCTGCCGGTATGACAAGCGGCGGCAAGACGTACGCCTGTATCTCGACACGCTCCTCCGCAGTACCGGCATCGACCACGTGGGCGTATTCCGCTTCGTACCCCAAACTGGAAAAGAGGAAAAACAGAGCGATAAACGCGAGCAGCATCGTGACGACGAGCAGGATCATCTCCAGCCAAAAAGCGCTTCGGCTCTTGCGGTCGACGGTACGCAACAACGAAATCAGCCCGGCGACAGCCCCGATGGCGAGCACGCCTTCACCGATAGAGACGGTCGTGACGTGAATGTACAGCCAGTGACTTCGCAGAGCCGGAATAAGGGGCTGAACTTCCGTCGGAAAAACGGAAGCGTACGCGATCAAGATGAGGGCGAGGGGCATAGCGAAAGCCCCTAACACCCGTATTTTATAAATTCCGTAAATGAAGAGAAACGCCAAGGCGATGCAAAACCCGAGAAACGACATAAATTCGAACATGTTACTCGTGGGAAAGTGGCCGGCGATCACCATGCGGTATACGACAAATACGGCGTGACAAATCACACCTAGAATCGCCAGCCCATATCCGATCGTTCCGAGACGCGCAACAAAATCGCCTTGGGCCGTCTGTTCGCGATCTCCGTTTCTCCGCTTCCACTTTCGCCCCGTTATGGATACGACAAAGGCGACAGTAGAGAACAAATAAAGAAAAAACGCCGCTAACAGTATGTTCATCATCCAAACCTCCTGCATCTACTCAGAGCAGATTACGTGCTCGGTTTGTCCGGAATGTCTAGCCCGACAACATCTGCTACATCCCGCAGTTCTTTTTTCAAACCGAACCAGTTTTTGTTTGTGTGGGCACCAAAGTGAAGGGTGCGGTCTTGAATCCCGACCCACACGCGCCGATGCTGCCAGTAAAAACCGATGACGACACCGACCATAAAAATGCCCGCTCCCGTAAAAATGATAGGCAGACTTTTGTCCATCCGAACCATGAGCCCGCTCACATTGACCATCTCAATGTCCGCTAGCGCGATGTCATATCGGTTATTCTCGGACAATTCATCGAGATTCAAACCCGAAATGACCCACGACTTCTCGCCCTCTGGTTTTTCCGGCGTGACGACGTTGAACACGAAAGCCGGCCGGTTCGGGTTGTTCGAACGGGTCGTCGGCTTGTTGTCTTCCAGAGCGAAGTCGGGATAGTACTCCAAAATTTCAACCTTTATCCCGTTGTCAAACGTATAAGTCGGTTGCGGGTCGTCCAGATTCACGTCGAACGTGCCGATTGTTTTTCCGCTCGCGTTGTCGTTAAGCGTCAACTTTAACGACACAGGTTGACTCTGTTGGAAACCGGACTGGTACACGAGCAGATCTTCGTGTTTTAACGGGTGATTGACGAGGATGACGTCGGACTTAATTTCTTCTAGGCCTCCGTCCTGTTCGTCTTTTTTGTACAACACCACGTGAGTCTCGTACTGCTCCACAATCTGGCCTTCAAGATTTTGGCTTTCCGGCGCCTCCTCCGGATCATAAAACTTGATGATGGCCTGTTCATTTTTTAACGCGTAGTCCGTTCCCGGTAAATCTGCCGTTTCCCCTTCCCGCAACCAGACGTATTCGTCCAAATACCAGCCGGGAATGAGCCGCATTAACGTCCCTAACAAAAAAATAATGAGCCCGATGTGATTAATGTACGGCCCCCAACGGCTAATGCGCCCTTTTTCCGCCAGAAGGGCATTTCCGTCCCGACGTACGTTGTACCGCTTTTCCGACAGTTTCTCCGTCAGACGGCGGAGGACGGTCTCCTCCTCCCCATCCGAGATGTGACGGGACGCCGCCACCCGTTGTTTGTCAATAAATGCGACGTCTTTTTTGACCCGTTGGTTTTTTAACGCTTTATACAGGGGAACGACGCGGTCCAAACTGCAGATGACGAGGGAAATCCCGATCAATGCCAGCAGGGTGACGTACCACCAAGAGGCGTACATGTCACCCAAGCCGAGTTTGTAGTAGACCTCCCCCCATACGCCGTACTGCTGTTCGTACCACGCTTCCTTATTTGCCGCCGGGACGTACCGCTCCTGGGGAAAAATGGTGCCAACAATGGACGCCACCAATGTGATAAGAATTAAGATGACCGCTACTTTGACAGACGAGAAAAAGTTCCAAATGCGGTCGATCAACGTTTTCTTATAGGTTTGTGATCGTCGGGCAGCCCCCTCGTAGCGCATGTTCAGCTCGCCCTGTTTGATTCCTTCAGCATCCTTGTCCAGAGGGCGTCCACAGTTCTCACACAATAGCGTTCCCACTGGATTGTTGTGCCCGCACGTGCACTTCGTGTTTTCGATCATCGCATGCTCATCCTAACGGTCACTCGCAGCTTTAAAGTGTCGTGACACTCGCGCAAGGTGGTACCTGTCTCTATCGCCTTCTATTATATCGTTACCGGTAAACGCCAGCAGGGACGACGTTTGAAAATTGTGTGAATCTGTTTACGAAAACAGCATCTCTTTCAATTTCTTCATTTCATCCACCGTGAGGGCGCGGTATTGACCCGGTTTGAGACCGCCTGTGCGCAAAAAGCCGATCCGTTCGCGGATTAACTTTTTCACCGGGTGTCCGACGGCTTCACACATGCGCCTCACCTGGCGATTCCGCCCTTCGTGGATGACGAGCCGTATCCAGGCTGTCTTCGACATGGCTCGCACTGTCGAGACACGGGCGGGAGCCGTTACACCGTCTTCAAGTGCGACGCCTTTTGCAAGGCGACTGAGCGCCGATTCATTCGGGACCCCTTGAACGAGGGCCAGGTAACTTTTTTCGATTTCGAAGCGGGGATGCATCAGCCGGTTGGCCAGCTCACCGTCGTTCGTCATCAACAGCAACCCTTCGGTATCGTAATCGAGTCTCCCTACGGGGTACAGCCGAACAGGGACGTCACGGAAGTAGTTTGCGACCGTTTTTCGCCCCCTCGGATCAGAGAGACTCGTAATGACTTTTTTCGGTTTGTAAAACAGATAGGTGTGTTTGTCTTCCGCTTTTACCACGCGGCCGTCCACTTCAATGACATCGCGCGCCTCATCCACTTTCGTGCCCAATTCCGTCACTGTCTGACCGTTTACCCGCACCCTTCCCGCTGAGATCAGCTGTTCTGCTTTCCGTCTGGAGGCAATGCCCGCTTGCGCAATCACTTTTTGCAAACGTTCCAAATGGTCCAACCCCTCATTCCCATCTTAACCAACTCACATCGTTTTAAGCCTTTCGTCTGCTCCTGTTCTAAAAAACGTAAAACGGCCGCAACGGGACCGTTTTACGTCATGGGCAGGAAAAAAGTTGATATAAGCTGTTTAGAAGCGAATCACTTCGAAGCCCAAAAGCAGGACGAGTAAAAGCGCGACGGCGAACTGGACCCAGGAAGAGCCTGCTCTTTGCCCCGCCTCCGTCCTGGACAGTATCCGCTCCATCACGGCAATGAGCCACACGGCGATGATTCCTTTGACGATGTACATCAAGGGAAATTGGTAAAGGAAGAGCATCCCCAACCCGGATATGACCATGACGACGAAAAAAAGGCGCAGGATCATGCGGGTGATTTTGTGTCCCTTGACCTTCCCCGTTTTTATCAAGGCAAATGAGGCGATAAACAAAAGCAGTGTCACTGCCCACGAATCGGCGTGCGTAAAGTATAACACGTTAGCCACGACTTAGCCTCCTCGAGTATGTACTATTCAAACCTATCGCTATCTTGCCACAACGGATAGCTGAAGGCAACTCTAAAGTCTAGTTTAAATAGAACCTGCCTAAAATGGCAGACGATAATGATACGAATGTGTGAACGTTAAGATGGAAAGACGATCGAAGCGATCAACCAGGCGGCTGTCAATCCGACGGCGTCTGCCAACAGACCGACTTTGAGAGCATAACGGCTGTTGCGTATGCCGACGGCACCGAAGTATACGGTCAGGACGTACAAAGTCGTATCCGTGCTCCCCTGCATCGTGGAAGCGAGTCTCCCGAGGAAACTGTCGGCACCGTACGTTTGAATGATATCCGATGCCATCGCCAGCGACCCCGCTCCGGAAATGGGGCGCATAAAGGCCAGTGGAACCACTTCTTCCGGAAAGTTCACCCACGACAACAGCGGAACGAACGCGTGAATGATGACATCCATGGCTCCGGACTCGCGAAAAACGTGTATACCGACCATCATCCCTAACAAATGGGGAAATATGCTCGTGATGGTCGGTACACTTTCTTTCGCGCCGTCGACAAAGCTTTCATAAACCGGAACCCGTTTGGCTAAACCGTAGACTGGAATGAAGGCGATGAGTGCCGGAAGCAGCCATTTCGAAAGCCAGCCGATCATTTCAAACACGCCATCACCTGCTTTCTTCATAAGTGATTGGATGCGCTGCGCACGCAACTGGACGGGGAGCGCAATGTGATGTGGGCAAGAGTCAACTTCTCCCTCGGAAGCAAACCAGATGGCCACGTGCAAGTCTTTACCGTGTGTGACGACTGCGGAACCACTTGTCGAGGAGGACAGCAGCTACGGTGGCACAACATGTAGCGAAGAGGGTCGTGCCGATGATCTCAGTCGGGTTTTGCGAACCGTACTCCATTCGGATGCCCAGGATCATCGTCGGAATAATGGTCATCCCTGACGTGTTAATGGCGAGGAGGGTACACATGGCCGCACTGGCCGTCTGCTTGTCTGGGTTTAAATCTTGTAAAGCTTTCATTGCTTTAATTCCCATCGGTGTCGCCGCATTCCCCAACCCGAACAGGTTAGCAGACACGTTGGATACAATGTAACCGATGGCCGGGTGGTCTTTCGGGACGTCTGGAAACAACAAGCGAATGACTGGGGCGATCCACCTCCCCAGTTTTTTCAGCAACCCGGCATCTTCCGCGATCCTCATCAGACCGAGCCAAAAGGCGAGCACCGTTACTAAACCGACGCACACGAGCAAGGCTTCTTTGGCCCCACGGAATGCAGCGGGGACGATAACTTCAATATTACCCTGGAGAGCTGCCACGACAATCCCGGAAATGATCAGAAAAGCCCATATGTAGTGAATCATGGCGATCCCCCGCCCCACAACTGGGAAATCAAGGCCGTCCAACGGTCCCACAACTGGACAGTCTCCTCATCGCGAGGAACTTTTGCCACGATTAACGGAACCGTTCCGATCCGTTCCCCTTCCAGCTCAATCTGCACTTCCCCGACGCGAACACCGGGTTGAAGGTCTTGCGGCAATCCCCCGGGATGTCGACGTTCGTCTCGACTGACGACAACTCTTGTTCCGAGAGGGGATAGGTAAACACACGTTCTGGAACGATCTGAAGCCCGTGTGCTTCAAGTTCACGGTTGACGGCATGGGAGACAGGCTTTCGGCCGTCAACGAGAGTGCGAAGGGGGAACTGTTCAAAACCATAGTTCAAGAGGGCGATGGAATCGTTCCAATCGTCTGGCGCGTTCAACGTGACGGTCACGAGTTGTTGGCCGTCCCGCGTGGCCGACGACACAAGGGTCCGCTTCGCTCGAGATGTATATCCGGTTTTGACGCCGTCGGCACCGGCGTACAAGTGCAGCATTTTGTTTTTGTTATACCATTTGCGGTCCCATTTTTCTCCCGGATTCGGAACGTTGATCGTCTGGGTGGCGACAATGCTTTGAAAGACGTCGTTGTTCAGGGCATAAGCGGTCAGTTTGGCCATATCTCGCGCTGTGGAATAGTGGTCTTCCGCGTCCAGTCCGTGGGGATTGACAAAATGGCTATTGGTCATGCCCAAATATTCCGCCTTTTCATTCATAAGAACAGAAAACCCCGGAACGGAACCTCCGATGTGTTCGGCTATGGCGACAGCCGCATCGTTTCCGGAACGAAGCATCAGACCGTACAACAAGTGGCGGAGCGTCATTTTTTCTCCGCTCTTTAAATAGAGGGATGACCCTTCCTGTCGCGCTGCACGCGCACTCACTGTCACCTTTTCGTCTAAATCGCCGTGCTCAATGGCGATGATCGCAGTCATGATTTTCGTAATACTGGCAATCGGTTTTTGTTCATCGGCGTTCTTCTCGTAAAGAAAACGCCCAGACTGTACGTCGATCACTGAAGCCGCTTGTGCACTGATGTGTGGCGGTTCTGCAGCGACGGCTCCTGGGGCAAGCAAGGGAAAAACCGAGATCAGCAAAGCGAAAACGAGCACGCGGACGTATCGCTCCATACCCTTGTCTCTCCTCGTCCACACATGATTAGTACATGTATATGAGCGTAAGGGACCGGTATGCCGAACAAAACCTCGTACCCTTTCCGGATACGAGGTCTGTTCCACGTTTACAAGTCGCTCAGTTTGGTGTGGGTCTCAATCTTTTCTTTTTTCTTCGTCATTTCTTGAATCTTCTCCACTAATCCAGGGGCCAGGTCAATTAAACGATCGTACAAATGGGTCGAATGGTCGAGGTTCAACAATTTGATTTCCGTTGACGAGACGATGAGAAAGGCGATCGGTGTGATGGAAACGCCGCCGCCACTTCCACCGCCAAACGGAAACGACTCCCCTTCTTCTGTCGAATAGTCTACACTCCGCTGGGCAGGCGGAAATTCACTCCCTCCTGCTGCAAAGCCAAACCCGACCTTCGATACGGGCAAAATAACACTACCGTCCGGCGTTTCGACCGGATCTCCCACAATCGTGTTGACATCCACCATCTCTTTAATGTTTTCCATGGCGGTTTTCATCAGGCCTTGGATCGGATGTTCCGGCATGAGATGTTCACTCCTTTACGCACTGCTTCCGATTTTGTCCCTCGTTCCCTCCGTCTTTCGGATGTGCAACAAAATTTTTACTCCGGCAAGTATAGCCTCCCCGAGCCGAAATTTTACTATGCAGTGAAAGTGCGTGTACAACCGGGTGCGATAGAAGTCGGGAGTCACTGCCAAATTCGGGACGTCCTTCATCTGGACATAACGGGAAACCCAACCGACCGCCGTTGATTTGAGGCCCCAAGCCGCACCGATCAGCATGCCGGTTTCCGCCGCATCCCCCGTCCCCAGCGCGGTATACCAGTGGAGATGCTCACAGCGAACCTTGGCCAAAAAGCCCTTCACGATGTTCAACAGATGGACGACTCTTTCCTTCAAACGGTTCAGTTGCTGTTGGGACTGCCGAATGGTGTCCAACGTTATGCGCTGCTCCCTGACACCATCTTCACTCACGTCCACACTCCGTGCTTCTGGACGCCACTTCAGAGCAGGGACAGTCTTTTTGACTTTGACGAGTCCCCTCAGAGCGGAGATCGTCACTTGGAGGCGATCGTCTCCCCCTTTGCGGCGGTAATCGACGTCGATGCGAATCACCAGCATTGAGATCAGGACGATGAACGCGACAACGGCGGCGGTTGTCCACCCCAACCACACCACACGCGAGACCTCCCGGCACTGCTTTTCGGATACTGGTTATTTTATCCAATTAGCTCTGGTCGTATGCAACAAAAAAACCCGGAGTTTCCTCCAGGCTTTACGCGTTTATCTTTTTGGCAAACAGATCCCGATGCTCTTCCTCAACGTCTTTCAAATCGACCAACTGATCCGCAGGCGGCAGGTCCTTGAGGTCCCTTAGACCAAAGTGTTGGAGGAAATCTTCGGTCGTGCCGTACAAGATCGGGCGGCCGACGCCTTCCGCCCGCCCCACTTCTTTAATTAAGCGCTTAGCGCTCAACGTCTGCAGGGCCCTTTCACTTTTTACGCCGCGAATGTCTTCAATTTCCCCGCGGGTGATAGGCTGTTTGTAAGCGACGATAGCCAACGTTTCCATTGCCGCCTGGGAGAGGGAGGAACTGCTGGGAGATTCGGCAAGGGCTGCGTAGTAAGGAGCGTGTTCCGGACGCGTCGTCATTTGATACGCCCCTGCCAGTTCCACTATTTGCAAGCCCCGCTTCTCCCTGTTAAAATCTGCTGCTAAATCGTCCACCATATCCCGCACGACCTCTTGATCCAGTTTGAGAACATTCGCGATTTGTTTCGCGGTTAAACCCTCGTCTCCGGCGACAAACAGCAGTCCTTCCAGCACTGCCTTCAGATCACGGTCATCCACTGGCTTCATTCACCTCGTTTCGGCAAATGACGATCTCCGAGAACAGCTGTTTTTGTTCACACACAACTTCCCGCTTTTTGATCAGCTCCAAAACAGCGAGAAACGTGACGATCACTGCTTCACGCGTCGGCAGGCCCGTCAGCAGTTTCGTAAATTTTATCTCTTTTTTGCGGTGGAGTAAGGTGCGCAACGCATGGACGCGCTCGCTGACGGAAAGCGTATCCCGCTTGATCCGAGACGTCGGTTCCGCCTTTTTCTTGTTTGCCAGTATAGACTGGAACGCTTTAGCGAGATCGTAAACCGATACGTCTTTGACGGGGTTCGGCTCTTTTTCCGGGATAAACGCTTGGAGATCTGCCGGTATGCGGGTAAACACTTTGGCCCGGTCCTTTCCCCTTTTTTTTAACATTTCGGCCAGGAGTTTAAACCGTTTGTACTCCACAAGGCGGAGAATAAGCTCCTGGCGCGGGTCCACGTCTTCCACGTCCATGTCGAACCCTGGTTGAAAGGTGTCCGGTTCCGGTTTGGGCAGGAGCATCTTGCTTTTCATGGCGAGAAGAGTGGAAGCCATGACTAAAAACTCGCTGGCGACGTCCAGTTCGAGCCGCTGCATCTCCGCGAGGACTTCCATGTACTGCTGGGTCACTTCTGCGATGGAAATCTCGTACAAGTCGATTTCAGACCGTTCGATCAAGTGCAGCAGCAAGTCGAGGGGCCCTTCAAACGTCTCCAGTTTCAATTCAATGTTCACGTGCGTCACCTAATGTGTATAGAAGTGTTTCACTCTTGACGAGACAGTGCTATGTCATTTGCAAGACGCTCTGGAATGACGTCGTGGGCAATGATGTCGTCTAACGTTTCCCGTTTGACAATGACGTCTGCCTTGCCGTCCCGCACCAGTACGACAGCAGGCTTGCGGATGCGGTTGTAGTTACTGGCCATTGAGTAGTTGTACGCCCCAGTGGCGCCGACTGCGAGAATGTCCCCGATTTCTACTTCGGGCAGAGCACAGTCCCAAATGAGCATGTCGCCGCTCTCGCAACATTTGCCCGCTACGGAAACGACTTGTCTGTTTGTTTGATTCCCTTTGTTGGCGAGCATGGCGTCGTATTTCGCTTGATAAAGTGCCGGCCGCGGATTGTCGGTCATGCCCCCGTCTACTGCGATGTAGTGGCGGATACCGGGAATGCGCTTCTCTGTTCCGACCGTGTACAGCGTCGTCCCCGCTTCCCCGACAATACTGCGTCCAGGTTCAATCCATACGGCTGGCAGCTCAGACTGGTGGGAGAACGACGCTTTTAGCCCGTCCACAATGGCCGACACGTAAGCGTCTGGCGAAAGGGGCCGATCCCCTTCGACGTACCGGATGCCGAACCCTCCCCCCACGTTGATCACGCGGGTGGTGAAGTCATACCGTTCGTAACATTTTGACGCAAACTGACCGATTTTTTCCATTGCCACTTGATACCCTCTGACGTCGAATATTTGTGACCCTATATGGCAGTGAAATCCCAGCAAGCGCAGATAGGATGAACGTTGGCACGTTTCAACTGCCTGTAAGGCATGTCCGTTGGCCAATGAAAAACCGAATTTTGAGTCTTCCTGTCCGGTTTGAATGTACTCGTGCGTATGAGCTTCGATCCCCGGGGTCAAGCGCAAGAGCACATCTACCTGTTGACTGCGTTTTGTGGCCATACTTCGCAACAGCTTAAGCTCCGTCGAGTTGTCGACCACAATGCAGCCGATCTTGGCGTCGAGGGCCATCTTCAATTCTTCCGGCGTCTTGTTGTTTCCGTGAAAGTGTATGCGCCCCGCTGGAAAACCTGCTTTCAACGCAGTGTACAATTCTCCGTCAGAGACGACGTCAAGGGACAGACCTTCTTCATCCACGATGCGGCAAATGGCCATCGTGCTCAAGGCTTTACTGGCATAAGCGACTTGAAAGTCTACGCCGCTCTGTTGAAAGGCGCGTACATAAGCGCGACAACGTTCCCGGATGAGCTGTTCATCCAGTACGTACAGCGGCGTCCCGAATTGTTTCGCCAGCTGGACCGTATCACAGCCGCCAATTTCCAAATGGCCGCGTTCGTTGATGCGACTCGTTCCGTGTAAATACATGTACGGGTAGTTCTCCTCTCTCGCAACTAGGGAGTCCCTTTTAAAATTAGTTAGAATATAGCACATTCCCTGCAAACATGACAAGGACGAAGGCGAACGGATCTAAGGGATCGTCAAGAGCCACTGGATGAGGGACCCTGCCATTTTGCCCAGAGCCATCGCCAACAGCAGGTAGGCGATCCACTGTTCCAACCGCAACCGTTTGGCGAGAATGGGAATGACGTTCACGACTTCTGTCAGGGCGGCCGCCAAAAGCCCTACGAAACAGCCTGAAAAGAGGCCGATGACGATGTTCACAAAGAACGGCAAGGCCGCATGCCAATTGAAAAAGTCGACGCACGTTCCAAAAACGACTCCTGCCGTAATCGCCCGCTCCGAAGAGACGATTCGATTCGGCGAGTGCGACAGCTGGTGCAAACGGGGCACGACGTCCAAAACGGTAATAAACGCTACAAACCCGCTTCCGACCGCCACACCGCCCGCCAGCCCCACAAAGGCTAACAGAACGGCTGTCATCTTAGGATTGCCGCCCCCTTGAGTGTTCGTGCTGTTTAATGTACTGGTCGACATTTTCCTGGTACAAATTCATTTCCACTTCAAGGGGGTCGGCTCTTCATTGAACCTCCGCCTGAACACGTGGTTAAAAAACAGCACCATGCCTAAACCGATGCCGAATGAGTACGGGATTTGAATCCACAGGGGGCGCTCAGTCGTCTCTCCGGTGATCAAATAGTGAATCCGCTGGTGAACCTCCAGCATGCTGACATCCGTATGGAAGTTCATAATCGCCAACCCGGAACCGACGAACAGTACCATCCAGACCAAAAAGAGCGCGACTCGCGAAGGGGACCGTCCCTTCTGTTTGACTTCGAGAATGATCTCTTCGTTTCCGAGCGCTTCTATTTGCAACTGGGGGTTGTAACGGACGACTTTTTGCATGATGTCCATGACATCCAGCACAACGAGGTGTTCGTCCCTCGGGACCGTATATATCTCCAGGCGCAAGACATCACGGTGCGCGTCGGCCACTAACACTTGCGCCACATCTTCCAGACACAAAGACTGCCCAGGTTGCACGTCGAGTTTGTTTTTTAAGCGCAAATACAACTGTCTGTCGGACTGTGTCATCGTGATGTGCCCACCTTTGCATCAAATTCACTAACGTTAGTATGTGTGGACACGACCACAAAAAAACCAGATGGTCAGCTTTCCATCTGGTCCCGCATCGTTTTCAGTATTTTCTTTTCCAACCGGGAGACTTGCACCTGGGAGATTCCGAGACGCTCGGCGACTTCCGATTGTGTCTGGTCCTTGTAGTAGCGCAAGTAGACAATCAGTTTCTCCCGCTCGTTCAACTGTTCAATCGCTTCTTTCAACGCCAACTTGTCAAACCAGGCACTTTCCTGGTCGTCAGCAATTTGATCCATCAGGGTGATCGGGTCGCCGTCGTTTTCGTACACTTTTTCGTGAATAGAGGAAGGGGCGCGGTTGGCTTCCTGGGCAAACACCACGTCCTCAGGAGAAATCTCCAATCGCTCGGCCACCTCTTTGACAGTGGGCAACCGCCCGAGCGTCTTGGACAGTTCGTCTTTCGCCTTGCGAATGCGATTGGCCGTTTCTTTCAAAGACCGGCTCACTTTCACCGTGCCGTCATCGCGCAAAAAGCGCTGGATTTCACCGATGATCATCGGGACGGCGTAAGTGGAAAACTTGACCTCATAAGATAGGTCAAACTTGTCCACAGCTTTTAACAAACCGATACAGCCGATTTGAAACAAGTCATCCGCTTCGTACCCGCGACCCATAAAGCGTTGAACGACTGACCACACGAGCCGGATATTGTGGTGAATCAACCGTTCTCGGGCTTGGTCATCACCTTTCTGACTCAGGGCGATGAGCTTTTTCACTTCTTCATCTGACAGGTAGGGGTGCCGGGCATTGCGTACATCCGTATCCATAGGCGACCCCTAATTCTTTAGCGGCTGATTTTTTTTCAAGCGCTTGACTAATTTGACGGTTGTCCCCACACCCGGAGCGGACGTTATCTCGACACTGTCCATAAAATTTTCCATGATCGTAAATCCCATGCCTGAGCGTTCCAATTCCGGTTTAGAGGTAAAAAGCGGCTGTCTCGCTGCTTCGATGTCATCCATCCCCACGCCGGAATCAGAAATCGTGATCTCGACCTGATGGCCTTCGATCACTGTTTCGATGACAACCTTTTGGGACGGATCGCTTTCGTAACCGTGGATAATGGCGTTCGTCACAGCTTCAGATACAACGGTTTTAATGTCTGTCAACTCAGCCATCGTCGGGTCCAGCTGAGAGACGAAGGCGGCGACGGCGACGCGAGCAAACGACTCGTTTTCGGAAACGCTCGAAAACTCCAGGCGCATGCTGTTTTTCTTCTGCTTGTCTGTCACAATGTCACCCCCAGATCGCGCAGCGCGTCTTCTTCCCGTCGGTACTCGTTTACAATTTTAAACATACCGGACAACTTAAACAACTTTTTGATAGGTGGGTGGAGCTGACAGACGACCAGTGTGCCGTTGTGTTCGTTGATGCGCTTGTATCTGCCGAGTATGACGCCCAAACCGGAACTGTCCATGAATGTCAGTCCCCCCAGGTTTAAAATAACGTGCGGGTAACGGTCGTTATCCAGCTCTTGGTCGATCTGACGGCGCACGTCGTCAGCGGTGTGGTGATCCAACTCACCGGTTAAGCGAACGATCAGCACGTCCCTGTGGGCTTTCAATTCAACATCGAGACTCACTCTCATTCCACTCCCTCTCACTGCAGACCTTTTCCTACCCTTTTCCATTCGCTGTCAGACAGTTCAAATCCTGCCCTTCGACAAAAGAAGCAAAAAAGCGACGAAACGTGAGGGGGAGCTAAAATCGCTTTGGGAAAAAGGGGAGTATTGAATATTCCACACAAAAGGGGCTGCCAAAAAAGACCGTTGTCCGCTCTTTTCCGACAGCCCTTGTCTTCATCGACGTCGAGCGTCGCGATTTATTTGGCCGCTTGCTCCACTTCAGGATCTTGCGCTTCGTCAGGAATGAACAGCATTTTTTCAATGTGCGCTTTGTCAGATTCCACACACTAGATCTCGGGATGTCCTCATGCGCGGTTAACGGAAAAGTAGCGACAGTATCTCCGTCCTTTGTCACGCGTACCTCGCCAATGGAGTCCCCTGCTTCGATGGGAGCTTGAAGCGTTTTTTTCCAGACAATCTCGCGGATGTAGTCACTAGCTTGACTGCCTTTTTTGGCCAAGATGCTCATTTGCTGCGGCGCCCGCACGGTGATGGTGGTAGTCGTCCCTTTGTCGACGGGGACGCTCCCCAACACCTCCCCTTTGTGGGCGATGACGTGGTTCGTGTACTGATTAAAAGCGTAGTCCATCATTCGGCTGACCTCGGCATTGCGCGTCTTCGCATTCGGTTCTCCCATCACGACGGCTATGACGCGAAAATCTCCTCGTTTGGCTGTAGCGGAGAGGCAAAATTTCGCCTCAGACGTGTACCCTGTTTTGAGACCGTCCACCCCGTCGTAATATTTGACCAGTTTATTCGTGTTGACCAGCCAAAACGGTTCATCTGAATCCTGCCGCAAGTAGTCTTGATACACTTTCGTAAAATCGGTGATGACGTCGTGTTTTAACAGCTCCCGGGACATGAGGGCGATATCGTGTGCAGAAGACTTTTGATCAGGGTGGGGCAAGCCGTTCGAATTGACAAAATGGGTATGCTTCATGCCCAGCTGTTTGGCTCGTTCGTTCATGAGACGGACAAACGCCTCTTCTGTCCCTGCCACGTGTTCGGCAATCGCCACACTGGCGTCATTGGCGGAAGCGATCGCGACCCCCTTTAACAAGTCGCGCACGGACATTTCTTCCCCCGCTTCCAAGTATATTTGCGTACCACCCATAGAAGCGGCGTGGTCACTTACTCTCACCATGTCGTTTAGCGTCGTTTGACCTGCCTCAATCGCTTCCATCAGCAGTAACATCGTCATAATCTTCGTAATGCTCGCCGGCTGTAATGGCAGATGACTGTCTTTCTCGTACAAAACGGTACCTGTGTCCATGTCCATGAGCACGGCCGATTTTGCATTCGGTGCAAGGTTAGTATTTTCGCCGGCATAGGCGGTCAAGGGGACGAGATTGACTGTGAGGAACACCGACAGTACCATTGCCAACCATTTGTTGACCATACGCTAGCCTCCTTTTGTCTCTATTTTGGGCTAGGGTTGTGACAATTATACTGGCCACAAAAAACGGCCACCCCGTGGCGGCCGCCTTCTGTATCGCTACCAAGTTCCTCGGCTGTTCGCGTCGTTCTGAAGGTGTTCTTCATACGTTTCAGAAAAGTGATGGCCGTTGCTCCCGTCTTTTTTGGTTACGAAAAAGAAGTAATTGTGTTCGTCTGGATTCAGGACGGCTTCAAGGGACGCCCGTCCCGGATTCGCGATAGGCCCAGGGGGCAGTCCCGCGTGGAGATACGTATTATACGAATCTTCCACATCGAGGTCCTCGTACAAGATGCGATCGCGCTGTTTGCCTAAAATGTATTGAACGGTTGCACACGATTCGAGTTTCCACTCTTCTTCCAGACGGTTTGCAAACACGCCCGCCACTTTTGCCCTTTCCTCCGGCAACACCGTCTCCCGTTCGACGATAGACGCCAGTGTAAACACTTCGTCGGTCTTTTTCACAACGTCAGGGTATTCGGTCGCCAAATCTTCAATGACCGCTTCTGTATGGGTCAGAA
Source organism: Novibacillus thermophilus (assembly GCF_002005165.1). Classification (NCBI taxonomy): domain Bacteria; kingdom Bacillati; phylum Bacillota; class Bacilli; order Caryophanales; family Thermoactinomycetaceae; genus Novibacillus; species Novibacillus thermophilus. Next base: position 2,790,273 of record NZ_CP019699.1, on the reverse strand, counting down.
TGCGCTCGATAACGGCCTCTTCAGTCGAATCCACAGCAAAGTGGTACGTCTCCGGAAACAAGTACCCTTCAAACGGAAACTTCGTTTTGTCGTCAAACGGCGGGAGGAAAGTGAATTTTTTTCGCATCTCACCGTAAAAATCGGGGTCGTCGAACAGGTCTAAGTACCGCCCTTCATCGCCGAGACCGTTTTCCGCCAATCGGTTCGCAATCTGTTTGACGTTCCACCCTTCGGGGATGGTCACCTCCACGGCATCAGTCTTTAGCGCCTCGCCGTTTTGCAATTTTGACAGCACTTGCTCTAAGTTCATCCCTTGTTCGACGTAATATTCTCCTGCCTGGTACGTGTAATCCGGTTGTTTCACGCGCATGTACATGTACCGCCACTGGGCGTTACCGACTAATCCTTTTTCCTCCAATTTCGTCAATACTTGCGTGAGCGACTCTCCCGGCTCTACCGTCAACTGGAACGATTCCTCTGCCGTTTCCCCCTGTATTTGGTTCATGACATACACATAAAGGCCTGTCGCTGCTCCTGCCAGGACGAGCGCGCATGTGCTTACGCCGATCCACCACTTTCTCACAGATTCCACCCCTTCTCTGTCACCATACAGAACTTGTCCCTGCACTGGCAACTGACGGCTTGTAAAGAATCGACGCGCATCGTGCCGATATGTGGCGATTTTTGGCGATGAGCGCGGTATTGCTGCAGCCAATCAATAAAAACGCGCCGTCAGTCGACGACACCGTATATGAGAGAAGGAATGGTGACTTGCTGTGACGGATCCGTCAACTGGACGGCTTTCGACACCATGTCGACCGCCCGTTTAGCCTTAGACGCGTCGTTGGCGTGAATGGTGGCCACCGGCTCTCCTTTATGGACCGCGTCCCCGATTTTTTTGTGTAACACGATGCCGACAGCCAAGTCGATAACATCACCCTTCGTCTCGCGCCCCGCGCCGAGGGACATGGCTGCCATTCCGATTTGTTCCGCATCGACGCTGTCTACAACACCGTCCTGATCCGCCCTCACATCTATCTTTAACGGAGCTTGCGGTAAACGATCCGGTTCATCCACCTCCCTGTCGTCGCCACCTTGCGCTCTGACCAGCTCTTTCAGTTTTTCAAGGGCCTTTCCACTTTTCATCAGTCGTTGCACATGTTGTCGCGCCTGCTTTCGACTATCCCCTTTTCCAGCGGCGACGAGCATGTGGCTGGCGAGTTCCAAACAGAGTTCTGTCACGTCTTCCGGACCGTCTCCCTTTAGAGTGTCAATCGCTTCTCGGACTTCCAGCGCATTGCCGACCGCTTGTCCCAAAGGCTGGTTCATGTCGCTCACAACAGCGATCGTTTTCCTGTTCAAGCGGTTCCCGATTTCCACCATCGTCCGGGCCAAGCGAAAGGCCTCTGCTTCCGTTTTCATGAACGCGCCACTTCCGACTTTGACGTCAAGCACTATCACATCGGCTCCGGCGGCCAGCTTCTTGCTCATGACAGAACTGGCGATGAGGGGGATGGAATCGACGGTCGCTGTCACGTCGCGTAACGCGTACAGCTGTTTATCCGCCGGTGTTAAGTTCTCCGTCTGCCCGACGATTGCGACCCCAATCCGGTTCACTTGATCGATGAAGGCCTCCCGCGTCATATCGACGGAGAAACGGGAGAACGATTCCAGTTTGTCGAGAGTCCCTCCCGTATGTCCCAGGCCCCTGCCGGACATTTTCGCCACAGGCACGCCGGCCGCCGCGACGAGAGGGGCCAGCACGAGTGTCGTCTTGTCTCCGACGCCGCCGGTACTGTGTTTGTCTACCTTGATGCCGTCGACAGAGGACAAATCGATCTCGTCTCCCGATTTTTGCATCAGCTCAGTCAAATCTGCCGTTTCTTCCCCGCTCATGCCTCGAAAATAAACGGCCATAGCCCACGCCGCCATTTGGTAGTCCGGGATGTCTCCGCGTGTGAATCCGGTGATGAGATGCTCGATTTCACGGTAACTCAACGCCTCGCCGCGCCGTTTCTTTAAAATGATGTTAACTGTGCGCAAAACTGAGTCACCTCGCGTTTAAGGTAGCGCCCTTAACAAGGACGTCACCAGGTGAATGAATGTGGGCCTCGTCCGTTCCGCCACTTTTATGACTTGCTCGTGGGTGAGGGGTTCTAACTCTTCGCCGATAGCCATATCGGTTATACACGTAATGCCGAGGACGTCCATTCCTAAATAATTGGCCACGATGACCTCAGGAACGGTTGACATACCAACAGCGTCAGCCCCCAGTTTCCGCAGCATGATCAACTCTTCAGGCGTCATGAAGCTCGGACCGCTGATCCCGGCGTAAACGCCTGACTGGACGTGGATGCCAATCTCCTTTGCCGTTCTCTCAGCGAGCTGACGCAAAAACGGTGCGTACGCTTGGGACATGTCAGGAAAGCGCGGCCCCAGTTCGTCGTCGTTGGGTCCGATGAGGGGATTGTCTCCCGTCAGATTGAGGTGGTCCCGAATAATCATCAAGTCCCCTGGTGAAAATTGCGGATTCATGCCACCCGCTGCGTTCGTCACGAAGAGCGTCTTCACTCCGAGGGCCGACATGACGTAAATGGGAAAAGTCACGTCTTGTTGTGAATACCCTTCGTAATAGTGGAACCGCCCTTGCATGGCGATGACCCGTTTCCCGCTGAGGGACCCGATGACGAGCCTCCCGGCATGACCTTCCACTGTAGAAACGGGAAAGTGCGGAATGTCCCCATAAGGGACGACAGTCGATGGTTCGACTACTTCCGCCAATACGCCGAGACCGGACCCGAGGATGAGTCCGACGTCCGGGATCCTATCCGTTCGCTCGTTGAGCGCGTGTACCGCTTCTTTAATCTTGCTCCTTACGGTCGTCACACGGCGTCACCTCTCTCCGATTTTCCCAACGATCTCAGTGACGAGCGTCATAAAAGTACCGCGCACCCGCTCTGCCGTTTCCATCACTTCTTCGTGGCTCAGGGGCTGGTCTAAAACGCCGGCAGCCATATTCGTGATGCACGATATGCCGAGAACGCGCATCCCCATATGCCGTGCGACGATCACCTCCGGGACCGTCGACATGCCGACGGCGTCACCGCCTAAGGTGCGCAACATGCGAATTTCGGCCGGTGTTTCATAAGACGGACCGGTGACGCCGGCGTATACGCCTTCCTGAAGGCGAATGCCCTGTTCGCTGGCCACCTCCCGCGCCAGCTTACGCAATGTCCGGTCATACGCTTCAGACATGTCAGGGAACCGGGGCCCCCACTCTGGTTGGTTCCTCCCAATTAAAGGGTTGCGAAACGTGAAGTTGATGTGATCTCGTATGAGCATGAGATCACCGCTTTCAAACGATTCGTTAATGCCGCCAGCCGCGTTCGTCACGATGACCGTCTCCACTCCCAGCTCGTGCATGACGCGAACGGGGAACGTGACCTCACTTAACGCGTACCCTTCGTAGTAGTGAAAGCGCCCCTGCATCGTCACGACGTCGTTGCCGCCCAGTTTCCCCAGAACGAGTTGGCCGGCGTGGCCGGGAACCGTGGAAATCGGAAAAGACGGAATGTCCCCGTACGGAATTTTCACCGCACGTGTCATTTGCTCTGCCAACACGCCGAGGCCGGACCCTAGGACGAGGCCGATTTTCGGGCTTTGTGCGGCTCGTTTCTGAATGTACGCCGCTGCTGTTACGGCTTTTTCTCGATCAGCCATGGTGGCACCTCTCCTTTATTTCAAGATCGTTCAAGCAACGCGTGCAAAAAACTTCGACCCATCGGAGACGTCACGTGGAAATTGTCTGCAATCGTCGCACCGACATCGGCAAAAGACGACCGGACGCCGAGGTGCACTGGGTCCGTCAAGGAAGGGCTGTACACGAGGAGGGGAACGTACTCGCGGGTGTGGTCTGTGCCCGTATGCGTCGGGTCGTTGCCGTGATCGGCCGTCATGATGAGCAAATCGTCTGTCCTGAGCGCCTCTAACATTTCCGGCAGGCGTCGGTCCACTTCTTCTAACGCCCTGGCATAGCCAGCGGGGTCTCTCCGGTGTCCGTACTTCGAATCAAAATCAACCATGTTGAGAAACGCCAAGCCTTTAAACGGCTCCCCCATTGTGTCGATCAGGCGATCAGCCCCGTCCATGTTGTCCTTCGTCTTAATCGAACGGGTGATGCCTTCGCCGTCGTATATGTCCGAAATTTTACCGATGCCAATGACATCCCAGCCGCCGTCTTTCAAATAATTCAGTACGGTCTTCTCCGGCGGTTTAATAGAGTAGTCGCGCCGGTTAGCCGTCCGCTTAAAAGCACCCGGTTTCCCGACAAACGGACGGGCAATGACGCGCACCACCGAATGTTCCGGTTCCAGCGTCAACTCCCGTGCCGTTTCACATATGGCATACAATTCATCTAACGGGACGATCTCTTCGTGCGCGGCGATTTGGAACACACTGTCAGCCGACGTGTAGACGATCACGTCCCCTGTTGCCATGTGCCGTTCACCCAGTTCCTCGATAATCGCCGTGCCGGAGGCCGGTTTATTCCCGAGCACACCGCGCCCGATTCGCTCTGAAAACCGTTTGATTAACGTTTCAGGAAAGCCGTCCGGGTACGTCTTAAACGGTTTTTCCGTATAAATGCCCATCAGTTCCCAATGCCCGGTCGTCGTGTCTTTGCCGTTGGACATCTCAGCCATTTTCCCGTAGGAGGCCATCGGGGATGCCACTTGAGGAATCCCTTTAATTGGCTCGATGTTGCCCAGACCTAAACGGGCAAAGTTCGGCATATGTAACCCTCCTGCGTACTCGGCGACGTGACCGAGGGTGTGCACGCCCTCGTCACCGAAGGAAGGAGAATCAGGCAGCGCACCGATGCCGACACTGTCCAGTACGACACAGGCAATGCGCTCGAAATGGGGCAAATCATCATCTCCTTTCACTGCGCGATGAACCACCGCATCTCTTAAGCGCGGGGGTGGTGTCTCAAATACGCATCCATGACTCTCCCTCTGTCGGAGCTCGCGTACCTTTGCGTTGTCGCTAAATCGGCGTGCCCCATCAATTCTTGTACGACGCGTAAGTCGGCCCCGTTGTCCAGCATGTGGGCTGCAAACGAACGGCGTAACGCATTCGGCGTGATTTTGTGCGTGAGGCCACAAAGTTCTCCACACTTTTTTAGTATTTTCCAAAAACCTTGCCGCGTCAAACGCCGTCCGCGCCGATTGACGAACAAAGCCGATTCTGACGCAGTGTTTACCAATTGAGGACGAGTGTCGTTCACGTACGTGTCTAAAACGCGTGAAGCCTTTTTTCCCAGAGGAATGACACGTTCCATCCCGTTCGTTCCCGTACACGTGATCACGCCGAGGGTTGTATTGACATCTGTCACATTTAAAGAAACTAATTCCGACACGCGGATACCGCTGGCGTACATTAACTCCAATATCGCCCGATCCCTCTGACCGGTCAACGTGTGGGGGTCGGGAGCCGTTAACAACCGCTCTATTTCTGTTACAGTTAAAACCGTCCGCGTCGTACTCACTTCTGCTTTCGGAAGCGAAATGTCTGAACACGGATTTTTAGAGACGACCCCGAGCTCCCACAAAAACGTATAAAACGCTTTGATTGAGGCCAAATGTCGGGCCATGGTCGCCCGTGAGCGCCCTTGCGTTTCCAAAGACGTCACGTATGCGAGCACGTCGTTTCCAGTCGTGCCGTCAATCTGTTTCATACCGTTTCTTTCCAAAAAAGTCAAGTAGCCGTTGATGTCTCTCACATACGACTCACACGTGTTGGGCGCCATTTTTTTCGCCTGCCGCACGTGTTGTTCAAAAGCTTCCAACCACTTCCTCATCTCATTCACCAGTCCAGTAAAAGAGCTTCAGCCGTTCCCCGTCGCTCATGCCGTGTGTCGGTTGATTTGGCTCATCGAACGAAAACACTTTTACCGCTCTGCCGGAAGGCTCTTCAAAGCGGTAAGAAGGTTTCAGCCATTCTGCTATCAAACCGATCAGGACGTAGCCTAAAAGCGTAAACACCACAAAGAGGAGGAGCAGCTTAGCCCAATTCCACATCCGACGCAAGTGGAGAATCATCTTTGTCCCCTTTCAACAGCTTGTTTACTTTCGAATGTATTCGCACCCGTTTGACATTATACGCCTATAGCACGTTTAAGGGGGACGGCGTGCTCCCTCACAACCTTATTATCTCCTCCAACTCCGACATTATCAATCTCTGTTCGGGGACGAAACTAAAAAAGCAGGTCGAGCGACCTGCTTTTTACGTCACTTTTTGGATCTGCAGCGAATCTTCGTCGTTCACTTTGTCTCTACAACGGTGGCAAATGCCGTGAAACATGAGGTGGTGATCTACAATCTTAAAGTGGTACTTGTCTTCCACCCGCTTTTCAATCGTCTCCAGCCAGTCTTCCTTAATTTCGTCTACGCTTCCACAGTTCAGGCAAATGAGGTGGTGATGGTGGTGCTTTTTGTCGTCAGCGCGAAATTCGTAACGGGCAACTCCGTCACCGAAATTCAATTTGTGGACGATTTGTAAATCACTGAGCAACTCTAACGTCCGGTAAACAGTGGCCAGCCCGATTTCCGGCGCTTTTTCCTTCACTAATAAGTAAACGTCCTCAGCACTCAAATGTTTTTCTTCGTTTTCCAGCAACACCCGAAGAGTCGCTTCCCGCTGCGGGGTCAGCTTGTAACTCTTTTCGTGAAGTTCGTTTTTAATCTTTTCGATGCGTTTATCCAAAACCGGGCTCCCTCCCCGCCTTACCTTCTGCATGTAACCATTATAGGCGAGTCGGAAATACGGAGTCAAACAGATAAAAGGAATTATTAAATTAAAATCGTTATCGTTAGCTGAACAGGGGCCAAACCATCCCTAATTTCCCGGCAACCGTCTGCATCAAGCTCGGTGACACGTACGCTTCAAAAAAGGACGCAAATACGAGCACGCACGCCATGGCCAATACGAGGAATGAGTACGACACGAACTGAGGATAAATGGCTCCGCGCCGTTGAATGATCCGGTTGCGCAACAGTGACAGTGAAAAGGCGATGCTCGCGACGCTGACGATGATCATCGCGGGAACGATCAACAAATTTTGCGGAAACACCGACAAAAAGACGAAGCCCAAGCCGTTCCATGAAAGTTCACGCACAAAAAAGCCGACTGTAAACCCTATGACGAGACCTTTTAAGAAAATCAATACGACAACGAGGGGGGCTCCGATGATGGACAGTCCCAAAATCCACATCAACCCGACGTACTTTAAGTGATGGGCGGCTGCGTGTTTCAAAGCGGTAGAAGCATCGGCGACCGCCCCCTGCTCCAACCCGTTAAAAAAGTGCATCAAATACTCCAGCAACCCCTCCCGCTGCTCTACCGTCAACGCACCGACTGCGAGAGAACCGAACACGATTCCCATAATAAACAGCACGGTCGTAAACACATACAGGGAGAGATGCTCCTCCATATGGTGTTGTATCGTTTCGTTCCACGTTCGCCGCATGAAAGAAACATCCTCCTTGGCCACTTCGCTGACAGACTGGCGTTTTTTTCTTTAACCAGTTTATGTGGACAAGGGGGGACGTAGAACCAGAGGCGTTCCTTACATGTTGACTTTGCCGTACACCCCTCCCCCTCCGTCTTCAATTGCCATCTGATAGTCGCGGGCTTGTACAATGCAGCGGGCTAACGGCTGTCCGACGACGGCCGCGAGCTCCTCTTCGTCCGCCCGGTGTAAAACATTCATTTCAGTTCCGAAGTGATCCAACAGTTTCTGCAGCGTGCTCGGTCCGACTTTTGGGATAAACTCCAGGGGAATCTGATAGATGTACGGCGGTCGGTGCGGCGGGTGTTCCCCGCTTGCCGTCTCAATTTCGCCTATCCTGTCTCGCACTCCTTTGATGATCGACCGGCTGCCACAGCGGGAACAGACGGATTCGCCGTAAGGGAGGCGGGATTCACACTGCTTGCACATCGTACGGTGATATTTCCCCAGTCGCGGGTGGAGCCCGAAGTTCGCTGTGACAGCCGCTCCGCCCTTCCGCTGCAGCGCTTCTGTAAAACCGGAAAAACTGACATCGTTGACTTGCAGCTCGTTGTACTCGCGGCCAATTTTGGACAAGGAATGGGCGTCTGAGTTCGTCAAAAACGTGTAACGGTGCAACTCTCGCACCCTGTCCGCCATCTCCGAGTCCGCACTGAGACCCAGCTCGACAGCCGAGACGCGCTTGAGCGGAAACACGTCGGCCATCCGATCTGCACAACTGCCGTACACACTTTTGAACGGCGTAAAGACGTGAGCCGGTACGATGACGCCGTTTAACTCTTCAACACGACGGAACAGCTCGTCAATCGTGCCGTAGAAACGCTGCGTGCTGAGGTTCGTATTTCTCATGTATCCAGATAAAAAAGCTGTAAACTCTTGCATTGCGTCAAAAGAGGGGACATAGCACAACACGTGGGCCGGGCCAAACCCTTCCGGCCGCACTTCCAGTTCACACCCGAGCAAAATGGTCGTCCCGCCATACTGGAGGCCGCCTCCGTCCAGTTCCGCGACAGCCCCTTTGTCCAACATGGCGGCGATGTCCTGTTGAACTGCCGGAGAGGCGGCGTCAATGATGCCGATCATGTCCAAACCTTTCCGCTCACTCGCCTCTGCGACGATGTTGGCAAACGTTAAGTCGCGGGCGCCGGTCACTTTGACGGGCCGTCCCGTTTCCGTACGCCCGATATGAATGTGTAAATCGGCAAACACCCGTTGTGTGCTCAACTCCTGGCCAACTCCCGATTGTGCCAAGCGTACACTGCGGCCACTGTCTTTGCGTCGCATATATCCTTTGTTTCAATTAAGTGAAAGGCTTCGTCCAGCGTGATTTCACGCACGTTGACAAACTCGTCCTCATCCGTTTGCTTCGGCCCAGCTTGCAAATGTTCCGCCACGTACAGGTGAATTTCCTCGTCTGCAAATCCAGGAGACGTGTAAAACGAAACTAAGTGCGACCACTTGTCGGCAGTATAGCCCGTTTCTTCTCTCAATTCACGCTTTGCGCACTGCAACGGCGCCTCGTCTTGCTCCAGCTTTCCCGCTGGAATTTCCACAATCACTTTTTCCAGTGGTTTCCGAAACTGTTCCACGACAACGAGACGGTTGTGTTCAATGAGCGGAAGAACGGCAACGGCGCCCGGATGCCGGACCAGTTCCCGCTTTGCAGTTTTTCCGTTCGGCGTGAGGACTTCGTCAACCTCCACTTTAATAATGTTGCCTTCAAAAATCGTATTCCGTTTGATCGTCCGTTCGGTGAATGATGACATCGTGTACTCCTCTCAACCTTACGCCTTTGGCGTATATTTTTCTGTTTTTGGGCATAGATTGTCCTATGATTATTTTATCGCAGGAGGTACCGCGATGAAAATGTACTGTGAGGCGAGAAGTTTGCGCCTTGTGGGAAAAGCGTGGGAAGTGAGGGCAAAGTTAAAACAGTTGTCCACATCCGACGTGACCCTCACCCAGTGGCTGGAGAAACGCCGTTCCCCAGGTCGCTTCACGTCCCGCTCATGACAGCCCAGGCGGCGTCCGCTGCACATGAAACACCGATAAAGAAAGCCGGGTCATCAGAAAGTCCGCGTCCCATGGACGTTATGGGCGGGTAATGCTGAAGGCGCTCTTCAACCTCCTTTAAATTCAGCGGGATGTGCATCCAAGTGTGGCCTGCCTCTGACAATGCTGTGATTTGCCGGTCAATGTGAGCTTGCCACTCTACTTCTTCAAACTGCGGCAGCGCCACCCGGGTAGGGCGCAAGACGACGCGGGACAGGTTGGTTAACGTATGGTGGCTGATGCCCCAGTGTCTTTTCCGCCCGTCTGCAAAACTGATGCGGGGAACGACGACAGGAACACCGCCCAAAGCGTGTGCCGCGTTGACGATCTGCCCCTGCTCCACTCCCGTAAACCCAAACGCCGTCCCCGTTCCGACAATTCCCGGTCCCATTAAGACGATGGCGACATCCGCTTCCAGAACGTACTTCGCCGTCAACAGTCCGCTGTACACGTTAACGGCTTCCAGGTCCCTCCGTAGGCGTGACCGGCCGTCACCGTTCCGACGATCCACTCGCGCTCTTTCAGCCAACTTACGTGCTTACTCAACTGAATCGGCAACGCGGCCCCGTCGGTCATGACGTATGCAATGCGCAAGTCAGCGTCGCGTTCACGCGCGACGTGTCGCAAAGACGCAGTGAGAATCGGCAGCATACTGTGCAGTTCCCCGGCCAAAACCGGCATGCCGTCCAAATCGGATGCGCCCTTCAGCACGTCGTGGTGAGGAGAGCTTTCCTCTTCGGCAGACTGTACAGCCAATTGCCACGGTGTGTACCTCAACTTCATAATGTGACCTTTGAGCGGTTCGGCCTTTTTCAATTCGCCCACTTTCCACGCCACAAAGTGGTAACCTCCGCTGCCCAGTGACAAGTCCACAGCCGTCGTGTTGAGGACAACGGTATCCCCTTTGCTTAAAGGCGGCTGTACGTCCGTGTAGTGGATCGCCCTTTCCACCCCGCTTTCCCCTTTCTTCCGAACGGAAACATACTGTACCCCCCCTTCTGCCCCTCAACTTCGACGACTGTCCCTTCCTTCCAGTGCACCGTCATAGTAAGCCCCTTCTCTTACTCAATTAAGCGTTTCCCGAATGAGTGCCACCACCATCTCGGCTGCTTTGATCAGCTCTGTCACCGGTATGCGCTCTTTCGTCGTGTGGATGTGTTCGTATCCGACAGCCAAATTGACCGTCGGAATGCCCATCCCCGAAAAAACGTTCGCGTCACTTCCTCCTCCGCTCGTCAACAACCGACTGGGGCGCCCAATTCGTTCCATCGCCCTTTGCGCGTGCTTGACGACCGCGTCCCGTTCCGTAAACCGGTAACCCGGATACATGATGCACACATCTACCTCCGCTGTGGCACCGTTGGATCGAGCTGCTTCACGGAAGGCCGTTTCCATGGCCCGCAACTGCGCTTTTAGCTTTTCCTTATGCAGGCTGCGGGCTTCACCTAATATGTCCACGCGGTCACAAACGACATTCGTGGCAACTCCACCGGAGAACCGGCCGATATTCGCCGTCGTTTCACTGTCGACGCGCCCTAGCGGCATGTTCGAGATGGCTTGACTCGCGACTTGGATAGCGCTCACGCCGTCTTCGGGATTTACGCCGGCGTGGGCCGATTTTCCCGTGATCGCCACCTCCAGTTTGGCCTGCGTCGGGGCGGCGACGACGATGTCGCCGACGGGACCGTTAGCGTCGAGGGCAAAACCGTATTCAGCTCTTAAGAGAGACCGATCCAGTTCCCGTGAACCGGCCAGACTCGACTCTTCTCCCGCCGTTAACACGAACTGTACGTCGCCGTGTGCGATCCTGCGCTCTTTTAACACGTGCACAGCTTCTAACAGCGCCGCCAAGCCAGCCTTGTCATCGCTTCCCAACACTGTAGTCCCGTCGGACACAATGTACCCGTCTCGTATGGACGGTCGGACCCCCCTTCCGGGGGAAACCGTATCCATGTGTGCTGTAAAAAAAATGGTCGGAACCCCGTTTTGCGACCCTTTCAACGTCGCAATCAAATTGCCCGCAGCATGTCCGTTGCGCTCGGCCGAATCATCCTCCACCACTTCCAATCCGAGGCGGGAAAGCTTCCCTTTTAACGCGTCGCAAATGCGACGTTCGTGTCTGGTCTCACTGTCAATTTGAACGAGTTCCATAAACGTGTCGATCAAACGTCGGCGATTCACCACGGTGTTTCTCCTCCCTCCACTCCCACACACCATTGTCACACAAAAGCATCCTGAAGACAAACTGCGTTCCTTCTCTCAGTCTCACTTAATCGTTCCCGAATGTACGCTGCGACATCGGCCGTTCGCGTACCCGGTGTAAAAATTTTAGCGATACCTTGCGACAGTAAATACGGAATATCCCGGTCGGGGATGATGCCGCCCCCGATCACGAGCACATTCCCCGCCCCTCGCTCTTTGAGGAGGCGTACGACCTCTGGAAACAGGGCGTTGTGCGCACCGGACAAACAAGAGAGGCCGACGCAATCGACATTGGCTCGAATCGCCGCATCCGCAATCTGATCAGGCCTTTTGCGGATACCCGTGTACGTTACCTCCATGCCCGCGTCGCGAAGCCCTTGTGCGATCACGCGGGCTCCTCGGTCATGTCCGTCTAGACCCGGTTTGGCGATAAGCACTTTGATTTTCCTGTCCAAGTGGGACACCTCCCTTCAACGATTTGCTTTTCATGGACAATGCCTGTCTTTTTCGCTACAATAATAGATTGAGGTGACGAAACCATGAAGCGCAGACTGCTCATGAAAGCGGTCGTTCTCCTCATCGTTTTTAGTATGGTCTTGTCGACAGTTTTAATGAGTGTCGTGCACCTCATGTGATTGAAAACTGTCATAAAGTGTTCATGAAAATGCAGGGGGTATTCCCGAGCTTTTTGGTTTATACTTAAACGTAAATGTGCTTTTCAACGAAGATAACGAAATAAGTGGTGATGAATCATGATGTTAGCGATTTTAGCCCTTGTGACCGTCCTCGCTTTTTGGGGAACACTTAAAAACAAGAGAACAAACAACAAGTTCGGAGCGGTAGTCGGCGGAGTGTTCAGCGTTGCCCTCCTCGCCATCACGGTCCTCGCAGCTTTGTTTGAATTTGGCATTATCAGTGCGTAATCGTCTTGACTAAAAAACGAGCTCCCTCACTGTGAGGGGGCTCGTTTCGTCATGTCGTCCTCTGACTCAATACAACGGCGTTTCGTCTCCGAACGATTCCATCTGGTGTTTGACTGACTGCATAAACTTGCCCGCCAGCGCTCCGTCCAGAATGCGGTGGTCCAACGACAGGCAAAAGTGGACCATATCGCGAATGGCAATGGCGTCGTTGACAACTACTGGCCGCTTGACAATGGATTCCATACTGATGATGGCTGCCTGCGGAACATTAATGATCGGATTGGAAGCGATGGAGCCGAACGTCCCTGTGTTGTTGACAGTGAACGTGCCTCCTCTCGTGTCACTGACGGACAGTTCTCCGGCGGCCACTTTGTGGATGAGTTTGCCCAACGCTTTGGCAATGCCTGAAATGCTCAAGGAATCCGCATGACGAATCACAGGGACGTGCAGAGCATCATCGCCTGCTATCGCCACTGAAATGTTAATCTCCTTCTTCTCAATAATTTTATCCCCCGCCCAGACAGCGTTGAGCCGAGGATACTGTTTCAACGATTCCACTACCGCTTTTATAAAAAACGGCAAATACGTCAGACGCACGCCTTCCCGGGCGAGAAATTCGTCTTTCACTCTCTCGCGCAGACGCACCAGTCCGGTGACATCCGCCTCTACCATCATCCAAGCGTGAGGGATTTCTTGTTTGCTTTTCACCATACGCTCTGCAATCGTGCGGCGGACTGGGTCGAGTTCAATCTCCCGGTCACCGGTACTTTGCACAACGGCTCCCGTTTCCTTTCGCTCGATGTCTGGTTGCGCGGACGACGTGACCGTTGATTGAACCGTCAATTTTTTCTGTTTCTCAATGTAGGCGAGTACATCTTTGCGGGTCACGCGTCCGCCGCGCCCACTGCCTTCAATGAGCCCGAGCTCAATGTCGTGTTCTTGGGCCAACCTCAAGACTGCAGGGGAATAACGCCGTTTTGAATCAGCGCCTTCCTCTCCTTCAGCGGCACCTTTTTTTGGGCGAACACTTTTGCCACCCTCATCCTCGTTTTTTTCAATGGTGCAAATGACATCGCCCACGGCAACCGTCGATCCGGCTTCGACTACAATGTCAACCAAAGTACCAGCCGCCGTCGCCGGGACTTCGGCGCTCACTTTATCCGTCGTCACTTCACAGAGCGGCTCGTAGAGCTGGATACGCTCACCGAGCTGTTTTAACCAAGTGGTAATCGTTCCTTCCGTCACACTCTCTCCGAGTTGCGGCATCGTCACCTTTTCACGCATCACGACCTTCACCTCCTCTTCATCAAAATTCGGCCAAATCGCGAATCGCCTGCTCGACCTTCTGCTCGTTTAACATGTACTCTCTTTCCAGAGGAGTGCTGAAGGGCATGGCCGGAACGTCCGGTCCACCCAAACGCACAATCGGGGCATCGAGATCGAACAATGCCTCTTCTGCCACAATCGCCGACACTTCCCCACCGACACCGCCTGTTTTGTTGTCTTCGTGAACGATGAGCACCTTGCCGGTCTTTCGCGCTGCGTCGACAATCGCTTTCCGATCCAGCGGCCGAATGGTGCGCAAATCCAGGACGTGCACACTGATGCCCTCTGTCTCCAGCTTCTCCGCCGCTTTCAATGCGAAGTGCAGTGTCAGGCCGTAACTGATGACCGTGACGTCCGTCCCTTCCCGCTTCACTTCTGCCTTGCCGATGGGAACAGTGAACGGTTCATCGGGCACTTCCCCTTTAATCAAACGGTAGCAGCGTTTGTGCTCCAGAAAGAGGACCGGGTCGTTGTCCCGGATGGACGATACGAGCAGACCGTACACGTCGTACGGTGTAGCCGGCATGACGATTTTCAAACCGGCCACACCGGAGAAGAACGATTCGACGCACTGGGAGTGGTAAAGGGCTCCGTGCACTCCCCCTCCGTAAGGGGCGCGGACAACGAGGGGGCAATGCCAGTCGTTGTTCGAGCGGTAGCGCATTTTGGCAGCTTCACTCACCATTTGGTTTACCGCGGGCATAATAAAATCGGCGAATTGGATCTCGGCCACCGGGCGCATGCCGTAAGCAGCAGCGCCGACTGAAGCCCCGACGATGAGCGCTTCTGAGAGCGGCGAGTCGATCACCCGCTCTTCTCCGAAAAGATCGATCAAACCGTCGGTAGCGCGAAAAACGCCGCCGCGGACGCCCACGTCTTCGCCGATAACAAACACTTTTTCGTCGCGCTGCATCTCATCTTTCAGCGCTTTTGTCACTGCTTCAATGTAGGATAAGATCGCCATAGACTTCCTCCATTCAAAAAGGTCGAAAGACTCGATCAACTAAGCTCGCACCGTCTGCCGAAAAACACTCCAACCTCGCCCTAGTTTTCCTCGTACACGTATTTGTACAAACTGTCCGCCGGCGGATAAGGAGCAGCTTCTGCGTACCGCGTCGCTTCATCCACTTCTTGTGAAATGGACTCTTCTAATTCGCGCTCCTTCTCCTCGGTCAAAAGGCCGACGTCGCGCAAGTACTTGCGAAAGGTCACGATGGCGTCCTGCTTCCGGGCCTCTTCCACTTCTTCTCGGCTGCGATAGCTGCGGTCATCGTCATCACTGGAATGCGGCGTGAAGCGGTACGTCCTGGCCTCGATCAACGTCGGGCCGTCCCCGTACCTAGCACGGTCGACGGCTTGTTTCACCACTTCGTAGACAGCTAACGGGTCGTTCCCATCCACTGACACACCCGGAAAACCGTACCCGACTGCCCTGTCGGCGACACTGGCACAGGCGAGCTGCTTTCTCTCTGGCACGGAAATCGCGTAACCGTTGTTCTCACAGAAGAAAATGACCGGTAAGCGGTGTACCCCGGCAAAATTGCACGCTTCGTGAAACTCCCCTTGGTTCGTCGACCCTTCGCCCAGCGAGACGAGTGTGACGATCGGCTTTTTTTCCATTTTTACCGCCAGTGCAATCCCTGTCGCGTGGGGAAGCTGTGTCGCGACGGGACTGGAGCCGCTTAAAATGCGGCGGCGCCGATCGCCGTAGTGTCCCGGCATTTGCCGTCCACCGCTATTCGGGTCTTCAGCTTTCGCGAATGTTGACAACATAATCTCCCGGGCAGTTTGCCCGAACGCCATCACCATCGTTAAATCCCGGTAGTACGGGCATAAGTAATCGACGTCGCGGTTTAAGGCGAATACGGCGCCGGCTTGAGCTCCTTCCTGTCCCTGGCACGAAATGGCAAACGGAATTTTGCCCGCTCTATTTAACAGCCAAATGCGTTCGTCCACTTTCCGCGCAAGCAACATGTACGTATACATCTCGAAAAGGTCATCGTCCGTCAAACCGAGTTGTTTATGGCGTTCACTCACCGCACGTCCCTCCTTCACTATTTTGAAAATACAAACGAAACGGTCTTCGGCACATGCCCCACCCTGCACCACGTACGTGATGCGCGACTGTATGAGGGCGGGCCTTCACGCACCGTGAATGGATGCGCCTTCCACGTCCAGCGCGGCTTCACCCAACGCTTCCGACAGTGACGGGTGGGGGCGAACGACTTGCGACAGCTCCCACGGCGTCGCATCGAGCAAGCGGGCCAAACCGGCTTCGGAAATGAGATCCGTCACACGGGAGCCGATCATGTGTACACCTAACACGTCGTCCGTCTCAGCGTCGGCTACAATTTTTACAAAGCCGTCTGCATCTCCGTGTACAAGGGCTTTACTCATGGAGCGGAACGAGATGTTTCCGGTTTTTGTCGCATATCCCAAAGCCGATGCTTCCTGCTCACTGAGACCGACACTGGCCACCTCCGGGCGACTGTACGTGCAACGCGGAACAAACCGCGGGTTCAACGGCTCGGGATTCAACCCCGCCATGTGCTCGACGGCGATCACTCCTTCACGAGAGGCGACGTGTGCCAATTGGTAACCGCCGACAACGTCCCCAATGGCGTACACGTGAGGTTCGGACGTCTGCATCCACTCATTCACTTCGATAAACCCGTTCACCACTTGAATGTCGGTATTGGACAATCCGATGTCGTCCACATTCGCTTCCCGCCCGACCGACAGCAAAACCCGTTCGGCGGTGAGTTTCTGCCTCTCTCCTCCGCACCCTATATGTAAACTGACCGCACCTTGTTCTACCGTTACCGATTCGGGCTGTACATTCGTCTGCGTCAACAACTGGACACCGCGCTTTTGAAGCAGACGCGTCATTTCACGGCTGATGTCTTCGTCCTCGAAGGGCAAAATGCGGTCTGCACTTTCAACGATGGTCACGCGTACCCCGAAATCGCTCAACATCGATGCCCATTCTACCCCGATGGCGCCGCCGCCGACGATGACGACTGAATCGGGGAGGCGGTCGAGTTCCAACATGTGATCCGAGTAGAGGATGTGGTTCCCGTCGGCAGTGACACCTTTCAGTTCCCGCGGACGGGATCCCGTGGCGATAATTAAGTGTTTCGGTTTGAGCACGCCCCCTTTTCCATCACTTTGTTCAACGGTGACGACGCCTGTTTGCGGAGAAAAAATAGAAGCCCCCATTATTCTCCCGGTGCCGTGATAGACTTCAATATTATGTTTGCGGAGTAAGTACTGAACACCTTTATGTAATCGGGACACGATGCCGCGCTTTCGTTCCTGAATTCGGATGAGATCCACTTTTGCCTCTCCCGTCAGGATACCGTAGTCACCGGCGCATCTGACCGTATCGAACACTTCGGCACTCTTGAGCAATGTCTTGCTCGGGATGCAACCTTTGTGCAAACAGACGCCGCCGACTTTTTCCCGTTCGACGACAGCCACCCTCATGCCGAGTTGAGCAGCCCGCACTGCGGCCACGTAGCCGCCGGGACCGGCCCCGATGACAACTAAGTTGTATGCCTCTTCCACTCACGCTCCCCCTTCTATACTTTCAACGAGTTCCGCCTTTCACGTAACGTCAAACTTTGGAATAAAATGCCCCTCGTCACATTATATGTGTTTCCAAGCTTTCCGCAACCGTCTAATGTCGGCCGCGGCGCAAGTGAAACACGTTTTTTTCATCTCTTACAAACGGGTTCCGGGACCGACGGATCGACTGTATTCTCTCTTCCGCCATCCGGTCTGCTGCCTGATAACTCGGAATGCCGTCCCTCTCGGCAATGGCAAAGACGTTCAACACCGTATCGTAAATAGATTCTACTTTTTTCATCGCCCTCTCCCGATTGTAACCTATCAGCTCATCTGCGATATTGATCACTCCCCCTGCATTGATGACGTAGTCAGGTGCGTACACGATCCCCCGCTCCTCCAGCATTTTCCCGTGCCTTTCTTCCTTGAGCTGGTTGTTGGCCGCCCCTGCCACCACACGGCAATTTAACATCGGAATCGTCTCATCGTTCAGGACGCCTCCCAGTGCGTTCGGCGAAAAGATATCGCAAGCGACCCCGTAAATATCTTGAACCCCTACGGCTTCTGCCCCAAACTGTTCGACGGCGCGTTGCACGCGCTCCTCATTCAAGTCTGTGACGACCAATTTCGCTCCTTCCTCACTCAAGTGTCGACACAAGTTGAAAGCGACATTGCCCAGTCCTTGGACCGCTACCGTCTTGCCGTTTAAGTCGTCACTGCCAAACGCCACGTTGGCTGCAGCTTTCATTCCCTGGTAGACACCGTACGCCGTCACAGGAGATGGATTCCCCCCTGAACCGAATGCCGGTGACACACCGGTGACATAATCCGTCTCTTCGTAAATGGTGTCCATGTCTTCCTCTGTCGTCCCGACGTCCTCGGCTGTTATGTAACGTCCGTTTAAGCCTTGCACATAGCGGCCGAAGGCGCGAAACAGCTCTTCTGATTTGTCTTTGTTCGGGTCCCCGATAATGACCGCTTTTCCACCGCCCAAGTTCAACCCGGCGACGGCGTTTTTGTACGTCATGCCCCGCGCCAACCGCAACACGTCTTGAACCGCCTCTTGTTCCGACTCGTACGTCCACATCCGGACACCGCCGAGAGCGGGACCTAACGTCGTGTCGTGAATGGCGATAATGGCGCGCAGTCCAGAATTTTCATCGTGGCAAAAGACGAGTTCTTCATAGTCGTATTGGGAAAGTTGAGCAAAAATCTCCATCGTCATCCTCCTTGTTTCCTTCTGTCAGTAACCGTTTGCAATTTAAACGCACCTATTCCTATGATAACGATTTTGCGCCTCATTTCCCACCTCCTCGCTTATTTTTTTAATTGTGTGCACATTTGTCAACTCACCTTTATTTCGTTAAGATGGGGTGAGAAAGGGTGAATGGCAGATGATGAGACAGCGACTGGAGCGCATCGTAGCCCTCATGCTTCTCGCCATCCCGGCAGCGGGCGGAGTGCTTGGCTGGAAATGGATGCGAGATGCGACTTTTTCCGCTTTCGGAAGCGGAAACTTCTTTGCCGAAGTGTTGACGGATTGGCGAGCGTACACCGGGCTGGCCTTGTTTGTACTCGCCATCTTATACCTCGGCAGTTTTATTTTTTATCGAGATGCGAAACAAAAACGCATTCAGCCGAAACTGCGCCGGAAAAAGGACTGATGTGGTCACGGTTTTGCTCTTCCCCAACTGTCCAGCTTTTTCAACCAAGAAATGCGGTTAATCAGTTCGGTCAACGAGTACCGTTCAGCGTAAATGTGCCCTGCTGCAAACAGGAAAACGACGGCGCCGCAAACTGTCACAGGCAGAGTGAGGGCGGAAAAAATGCCCAGTTGCATTCCGAGCAGATTGGCGCCGCTGTCGCCGAGCATAACCCGCCCCCGAGGTCTTCCCGAACCGTCGCCGCTGCTAACAACATGAGAGGGGTAAACAAAAAGACGAACGGTTCTGGCCAAGCAACGAGAAACAAACTGACGGCGCCGAGCAAATAAAATTTGATGGCACGCCCAGGACGCAGGTCTAGTAAGTTTAACCAGTTCGTACTGAGAGCGATGAGTAAGCCGTCGATCGCCCACTCCCACACACTGCTGCTCGTCACCCGTGCCGCCGCGAATGCTGCAACGCCTCCCCCCAATGCTTTGAGCAAACCTGTCGTGAACACTCCGTTTTTCGCAAGTACAGCGATGTGACCTCTAAACCCTTTCGCCGTGTGATCACCAAGCGTATCGTCTAACCACCCCAACAAGACGATCCACATACTCGTCGTACCGACAGTCCAGTACAAATCGGCTCCGTCATGGCCCACGAGGTCCAACAAAAAAAACGGAGCGATGAAGGCATAGACAGCAGCATACGCGAACAACAGCACGAGACCGTAACCCGTCGGTACGACGTCTCCTGCGTAATTCGTGGCGACGACGGTGTGGTGCCGCAGGAACGTCACGCCAAACGGAACGACAATGCGCCCTACACTCCAGGCCAGCAAAACTGTGCCGAGGAGCACGAGGGGAAATGACACGCCCATCACGTCGTCCTCCACAAACGGTACAGCGTTTTGGAAATGTGGACGAACTGTTTTCCCCGGTGAACAAATCCGGCCACGTTTCTCCCCGTTTCCCGGTGGCGAAAACTCACTGGAATTTCACATACGCGAAATCCGCTTCTAAGCGTCTCGACGGTCAGGTACACTTCGATTCCAAAACCGTGGGCAAGGGGTGGGATCCGCTCCAGCAGCCGTCGTCTCATGGCCCGTTGACCGGAAAGCGGTGCTGTCATCCGCTTCCCAGTTAACGATTTGACTCCTTGAGCAGCTAACGTCTTCACCAAACCGAAGCCCCCTTTTGTTTCTGCTGGAGGAAAGGAGGCGACAGACATGTCACATTGGTCGGAGATGACGGGCTCAATTAAGTTTTCGGCCAATGCCGCCGTAGCCCCTAAGTCGGCATCGAGGAACACGATAACGTCCCCTTTAGACTTTCGCCATCCGAGATCGAGAGCGGGTCCCTTCCCGTGATTGTGCTCGCGGCGTATGAGGACATCGGCCCACTCCCGGGCAATGTCGTACGTGTTGTCCGCACTCCCGTCGTCCACGACGACGATCTCGTCGACACTGTTCAACTGTTTAATCGCGTGCAACGTCTCTCCGATGCGGTCACTTTCATTGTAAGCTGGTACGACGACAGATATGTCACGTGGCATGACGGTCCTCCTTTAAGGGGGCGGAATCACTTCCTGCAAAAACTTTAAGAACTTGTATTCCGACAACACTTCAGACAAGGACCCGTTGTACGGATAAATGCGGGCCCCCTGCCATTCGCGCGCCGCTTCTGTCGTCGTGTGCACGACGATGGGGGCGCCGTACAGCAGTTGCAAATCCCGCAAAACGTCCCGATTGACTTGATCGAGATAGCTGTCCCCCATCAGCACAACAGCGTCTACGTCGTCTTGCGTATACGTCAAAGAGTCCAGTGTCCGCGCGTGTCCTCCTGCCCACTCAATCATTTTCTTCAAGCGTTTCGCCTGTCTGTGGTCCGAAGAATATACGACAAAAAACCGGTCGCTTAGCGCATCTCCCACGGTTAACCGCAACAGTTCGTCTGTTTTGTCTTTCTCCTTTCGATACGCTTTTTGCACCTTGTTTAAACTCGCGCTCAATTCGCGATTTTGTGTCACTTGTTCGTCGTAATGACGTTCCAACTGGTCAATGAGTCCTTGCTGCTTTTCAGATAGCCATTGCTGGCCAAGGGAACCACCGAGCAAAATGCCGAGACCGAGGGCTAAAAAAACGGACATCACTGTGACTAAATGATAGCGAGCGGAAACCACGACAATCCTCCTACATTGAAATCCATCACCCTTATGAAAAGATCATGCGTAAGTGAAGCCACAACATGCGCATCATGTGCCGAAAGTCGGGATTAATCCCGAACAGTGCGATGACGGGGAAGGCAGAACTCATCGCTAAATACGTCAATTCCCGCCTGCGGTACTTCCCTTGGTACAAAATGTTCACACCTTTGGCATCAACGAGCCGTGTGCCGATTTTCATGCGCACGAGGAGGGTCGACGCCATCCCTTTGCGCCCTTTTTCCAAAAAATCGACCATGTGCGAGTGCGTTCCCAAAGCGACAATCAGGGTGGCTTTCTTTTCGAACGCCAACAACATCGCCACGTCTTCACTCGTTCCGATGGCGGGGACGATGTGTGCCGTGAGACCGAGTTTTTCTACCCTGTCCAAGCCCGGTGCTTTTCCGTCCGGGTAGGCGTGTACGATCAACTCTGCTCCCGAACAGAGGGCGCGGTCTGAGACAGAATCCATGTCGCCGACAATTAAGTCCGGTGTGAAGTGGTTGTCCAACAGGGCGTCGGCTCCGCCGTCGACGCCGATCAAAACTGGACGGTAATCTTTAATGTAAGGGCGAATGGCCCGCAAGTCGGCCTTGTAGTTTGCTCCCCTTACGACCACGACGACGTGCCGGCCTTTGATTTTCGTCCGCAGCTCCGGGAGCGGCAACGGTTTCGTCACAAAATGTTTTTCTTTGGCAGCATACGACAGCGTATTGTCGATGAACTGCTCCAATGCCTGTTCCACATTGTCGTGTGCCTGTTTTGTCAAGGCGGACAACCGTTTCTGCGTGAGCCGATTTCCTTTACCGGCTGCAACACGTTTCCCGGATTCATCCACATAGCCGAATCGTTCACCGTCCATCCAGACCGTCATCCCGTCGGAGAAAACGTCCATCCACACCTCGTCAATCCCGTCCAAGACCGGAATGCCTGCCTGGACGAGTATTTCCGGGCCGGGGGTGGGGTACGTCCCGCTAAACGTATCAGAACAGTTGAGGACTGCGCTGACGCCCTTTTCGATGAGCCCTTTCGCCGCCACCTGATCCAAGTCACAGTGGTGAATGAGGGCTATTTCTCCCGGTTTTATTCGCTTGATCAGTCGTTTTGTACTTCTGTCCACTACGACAGCAGCTTGAACTTCCGCCTTTCCACGGCTGGAAAAAACGGACTTCGGCCATGGCAAGGATTTTCACCTCACGCGTTTACCTTTAGTATGCGCAGTTGTTGTGCCGGCATGCAAAAACCCCCACCGTTCAAAAGTACGGTGGGGGGACGAGCTTTCACGACTCTTTACCCGACTTTATGTTCAATGCGCAGCTTGTCCGCTACCATGGCAATAAATTCACTGTTGGTCGGTTTCGCTTTAGACATGTTAATCGTGTGGCCAAACAGGGAACTGATCGAATCGATGTTCCCTCGATTCCACGCTACTTCGATGGCATGGCGAATGGCTCGTTCCACCCGGCTCGGCGTCGTGTTGTATTTTTCGGCAATTTTCGGGTATAACACTTTTGTGATGGAGCCGAGGAGTTCAATGTCGTAGTACACCATCGTGATCGCGTCGCGCAAGTACATGTACCCTTTGATGTGGGCCGGAACGCCAATTTCGTGAATAATGTCCGTTATATTGGAATCGAGATGCCGTTCTTTTTTGGCTGCCGTTTGCACGGGGTGCGGCAGTTTTTTTGCGGAAGAGTCGCCACTCACCATCTGCCGTATGCGATTCGTCAGAACCTCCATGTCAAACGGTTTCAGTATGTAGTAAGAGGCCCCTAGTTCCACCGCCCTCTGCGTGATCGTCTCGTGACCGAATGCCGTGAGCATAATGATTTTAGGCCTCGGGTTGAGCTCCATGTGTTGAATGTGTTCCAAAACGCCCAGCCCGTCCAAATGGGGCATAATGATGTCTAGAATTAAAATGTCGGGCGTCTCTTCTTGAATCAGATCCAGTACGTCATTGCCGTTGTAGGCCAAGCCCGTAACCGTCATATCGTCCTGCGCGTCGATCCATTCTTGCATCATGTCTGTAAATTCGCGATTATCGTCTGCTAAAAGAATTTTTATGGACTCCAACTTAAACCCTCCTGTGTCTCTACCCTCTTTACAGTATTTATTTTCGACATTCAATTTTTATCTCCTCCTTTTTTCTTACTAATATTTACCGTAAATGTTCGACAAAAAAATCGGGGGGTGATGCCCCGATTTTTTCGTCCATTTCATTTAATTTTATTCCTGCTTCTTGCAGCATCCATTCTAGAAACGTCCCGTACCCCGATGTCGGGTCATTGACAAAGACGTGGGTGACGGCTCCGACAAGTTTTCCGTCCTGTATAATCGGGCTGCCGCTCATGCCCTGGACAATGCCGCCCGTCTTGTTCAGCAACCGTTCGTCGGTCACTTTGATGATCATCCCTTTAGTGGCAGCGTACTTCTGCTCGATGACATTTACAATTTCAATGTCGTACTTTTCCACTCTCTGGCCTTCGACGACAGTGTAAATGTGTGCCGGCCCCTCTTTGACGTCCTCCATCAGTCCGACGGGAATGGCTTTGTCTGTGTAGCAATGATCCGGCAACTCCGTCATTTTGCCGAATATGCCGAAGCGGGAATTTTTCTCAATATTCCCTAAAACCTCGTCCTCATTAAAAAAGATCGCTCGCTTTTCACCCGGTTTTCCAGAAGCGCCTTTCTCCACCGCTGTGACATTTGATTGAACAATTTTCCCGCCCCCCGCGGGTATCGGTTCGCCGGTATCTGTGTCGGAAATGACATGACCGAGCGCCCCGTATACGCGATGTTCCGGATCATAAAAGGTTAACGTCCCGACTCCAGACGTGGCATTGCGTATATAGAGCCCAAGGCGGTACACCTGACTTTCAGTGGCGCGAACCGGTTTTAACGTAACGGACAGCTGTTTGTTGCCCCGGGCAAGTAAAATGTCAATGTCCTCGTCACGTTCGCCCGCCTGCTGGACGATCCCGTCCACTTGCTCAGGCTTTATCAGTTTGACGCCGTTCATTTTTAGCAAGCGGTCGCCCACTCGAATGTCTGCTGCTTGGCCGGGAGATATGTCTTTACCGTCGCTTTCGACGTGATGGTGACCGACGACGAGCATTCCCTCAGAACGCAACTTCACTCCGATGGACTGGCCACCCGGTATGACTTTCAACTCCGGAATGACCCGCACGTTCATGGTTTTTATCGGCAATGCGCCAAACAGTTTTAACCGAACCGTCGTTTGACCTTTTTTGGCGGAATGCATTTTGAACGGTTGGTTCAAGTCGACTGGCACTGTCGACGAACGATTGCCGTTAATACGGACGACTTCCGGATCTGACACTTGCGCCGTGGCCGTGGCCGGCATTCCGATTTTCCATATCTTCTCTGCTCCGTTAAGCATTCTAATGTCTTTCGGTATGGAAAAAAACTGTTGAAAACCGGGAGTCGTTGAGACGAATACGATCAAGACCACGAGGGCAAGACCGACACATTTTTTTGTTTGTCTTCGGTCCAAAAACATCACACTCCGATCGCGGCCTACCTAAGCCATACCTTTGATGACCGTTCATCGTATCCCTTAAATTGAGCTGACTCCTCGTCGGCCATACGGCATAAATCATTCCACAAAAAAAAGAAACTGCCTCTTGTGTCAGCGGTCAACAGGAAATGGAAACACGAGACCTCTAACGGTAATATGGCAGTTCAGGTGGTAAAATATTCATGCGCCTTTTTTGCTTTGAGCCGCTAAACGCAGCATCTCCTCCGCATGTTGTTTCGTTTTTTGAGTGACTTCCACGCCGCCTAACATGCGGGCCAGTTCGTTGATGCGATCTTGCTGCGACAGAACGCGCACGTTCGTTACGGCACTGTCTGACTCCACTTGTTTGTCGATGTAAAAATGGCAGTCTGCCATGCTGGCCACTTGCGGCAAGTGGGTGACACACAGCACCTGACGCTTTTTGGCAATGCGGTACAACTTTTCAGCAATAGCCTGGGCAGCCCGGCCGCTTACACCTGTATCAATTTCGTCAAAAATCAAAGTTCCCGCTTCGTCCACGTCGTGGAAAATCGTTTTCAGCGCCAGCATGACCCGCGACAATTCGCCGCCCGACGCTATTTTGGCCAACGGTTTGGGCGGTTCTCCAGGATTGGGCGAAATGGTAAACCGCAACCGATCCCAGCCGTCTTTGTATAGGGGCCTGTCCTCTTCGGCACGGGCCAACGCTTGAAATTCGATTCTAAACGTCGTCTGTTTCATATGTAACTGGGCAAGCTCCCGCTCCACTTCCTGCTCAAGGGTCCGCGCCGCTTCACGTCGCATTTGGCTCAGTCCGCGCGCTTTGACAATTAACTGTTTTTGTAACTCATCCAAACGGGATTTGAGTTCCGCCGAGTGGAATTCGCGGTTTTTCAATACGTCCAGTTCCGCCTCCACTCTTTCCCCGTATTGAATGATGTCGCGAACAGTCGAACCGTACTTGCGCTTCAGCTGTTCGATCACGTGTAGTCTGGCTTCGACTTCGTTTAATTCCCGTTCGTCAAACTCCTGCCCCTCCGCTTGTCGCCCTAACGTCACCGCCGCTTCTTCCAGTTGATAGTACGCATTTCTCACCATTTCTGCGACGTCGTTCAGTTCCGGATCGTATCCGGCGGCTGTCTCTACCTGGGCCAAGGCGCGGCTGATGTCGTTCATCACCTGGCCGTCGCTTTTCAAGGTATAGTAAGCGTCCTGAACGTGTTGCACCAGCTTTTCCATATGGGCCAGCTTTTGACGCCGCCTTTGCAGACGCTCCTCTTCGTCTTCTGACAATCGAGCAGCGGCGATTTCCTTAGCTTGAAATTCGAGGAGGTCGATGCGCTGAACCGTTTCGCGTTCCCCTTCTGTCAAACGACGGTGGTCGTGTTCGACTTGCCGGTATTCACTGTACAGCTGGCGGTACTCCTGCTTGAGCCGCTGTAGCTGCTCCCCGGCGTAGGCGTCCAGCCAGGCCACGTGTTCTTCTTCGCGCAGCAGTGATTGATGGTCGTGTTGACCGTGTACGTCAATGAACAGCGACCCGATCTGTCTTAACATCGTCAGTGTGACGATTTGCCCGTTTACCCGACAGGTACTCTTGCCGTTTTGGGCAATGTCCCGTTTAATGAGCAACGTTCCGTCATCGTCTGCATTCAGACCGTAGTCGTCCAACTTTTGCCATACGGGGTGTTTCTCCGGAAATTCGAACAGGGCGGCGATCTCCGCTTTTTTTGCCCCATGGCGGACAAGTTCAGACGAACCGCGAGCACCGAGGACGAGGGAGATCGCGTCGATCATGATGGATTTGCCTGCACCGGTTTCCCCTGTCAAGACGTGTAAACCGGAACCGAACGTCAACTCGACTGAATCAATGACAGCCAAATTGCGAATTGACAATGCGCGGATCACCCGTCGACACCTCCCTTACAACATGTCCAGGAAACGGTTGACAAGTACCGGGCATTGCGACTCTTCACGGCAAATGATGAGAATGGTGTCATCTCCGGCGATCGTGCCCATCACTTCTTTCCAGTCGAGGTTGTCGAGCAGGGCCGCTATAGCATGCGCATTTCCCGGCAGTGTTTTCATGACGATAAAGCAGTGGCTGTAGTCCACGCCCACAAAACTGTCCGCGAGCAAACGCCGCAATTTCTGCAGCGGGTCGAACCGCCTGTCCGCCGGTAGAGAGTACTTGTAGCGGCCGCCGGAGGTGGGCACTTTCACGAGGCGGAGCTCTTTGATGTCGCGGGAAACGGTGGCCTGCGTGACGTTGTACCCTTCGGCTCTCAACCGCTCGACCAGCTCTTCTTGCGTCTCAATCTCGTAGTTGGTGACAATTTCCCGAATTTTAATTTGTCGCTGCCCTTTCATTTTTTAACCTCCAACTGCGGCACATCCCCGGTGTCCCCCTGAAGTTTCTTGCGGACGACGTCAAAGAAAGAGCTCTCTTCCCACTTCACGAGCAGTGTGTTGTACGGCGCGCGGCGCACGCGGATAATGTCATCGACCTTCAGTTTAAATCCTAATTGTCCGTCTATCGTTAAACCGATGTCTTCATGGGTGGCGTCCACACGAATGTGCAAGCAGTCTTCAGCCGAAAGAACAATTGGCCGCGCGTTGAGGGTGTGGGGGCAGATAGGAGTGACGAGGAGGACGTCGACTCGCGGACTGACGATCGGCCCACCTGCGGACAGTGAATAAGCTGTAGAGCCAGTCGGACTGGAAACAATGACTCCGTCTCCCGAATACGTTCCCAAATAAATATCGTCTACGTAGACGTCATTCGTAATTAAACGGCTGAAAGAACCTTTGGCGATTCCGACGTCGTTTAACGCACAACTCTGCTCCAGCTTATGGTTCCCGCGAATGACTTCCGTTTCCAGCATCATCCGCTTCTCTACAGTGTATTGCCCGTGGAGAACCTTTTCTACCGCATCTTCCAGACTGTCAGGCTCTGCTTCAGACAAAAAGCCGAGATGCCCCAGGTTGAACCCGAGAATCGGAATGTGGTGGCGGGCAAACTTGCGGGCAATGCCCAGCAACGTCCCGTCTCCTCCGAGCACAAACACCATGTCCACGTGTTTAGGAAAGCGGTCGAGGGACAGAGCTACGTCCGGTCGTCCCAGCTGTTGCGCGATTCCATCTTCAATCAAGGCCCTGGCTCCGTGCTTTTCCAGCAGGTAGAGCAATTCCCTCGCGACAATGCGAGCATTCGGTTTCCCGGGGTTCACAGCAAGTCCGATAGTCGTCAATCGCTTCACCTCATGTGTCGTCGTATACGGTGACGCCATTCAGTATAGCCAGAAAAACGTCAGTCCTACACCTAACAAAAATGAAACGACTCCCCATCTCAGCCGGTGCATCTTGAAAGAAGAGCGGAGGTCTATGTCGACGTGTTTAATGCGCGTTTTGTCTGCGCTGACAACGACGATCCCATCTGCCTGGAAAGCCAAACATACGGCGAGAAACCGTTCCCGGACGCGCTTGACCGTCACCGCCTCCCCCTCTTCTCTCTCAACCTTTACAACGTACTTGCGTCCGTTTTGGCGAACGATGCAGTCGACACTCATGATAACGTCGGTTTCTCTGTCGCCGATATCGACTTTCACCGGAATTTTAGCCTTGCCGGAAACGATGTCGTACCCTTCTTCCTTTAACAGTTCAACCAATTTACCAGACGTTGGGATGGTGCCAGATGACAAACCGCGACGCCTTTTCGCAAAGTACCACGCCCATGCCACTAGCAGTAAGACAATCAGCACATAGACGAAACCGTCACCACGCTCGAGCACGCCAATCACCCCACTATGACCATTCGCCGTAAAACAGCGAAATCCTCCCTTTCGGTAACTTTGCTTGCCACGATACCGCCAAATCCTTCGGAGTGAATCTGACGCGGACGCACCATCCCCTTCCGTTGCGATGCCAGACTCCCGTTAACACTCCACAGCGGTCCATGGGAGTAGGTTAGCGTACTCTTTTTCTGCACCACGGAGCAATACTTTTTCCAACTACGTGGGCGAGTCTCGGCCGGGTATTAGTATAAGTGACTGTGGGCGCGATAGACGGTCGCCTCTACGAGCTGACGCAAGTCGTCATCCGAGAGTTTCGGCTCGTCCTGTTTGACCCAGTGCACTAAAAATTCGATATTCCCTTCGCCGCCGGTAATCGGCGAGTACGTTAAATGGAGCACGTGAAAACCGTTGGACTCCGCCGCGTCAAAGACGTCAAACAGTACGGAACGGTGGACAGATGGGTCGCGCACAACACCTTTTTTTCCGACTAGATTCCGGCCGGCTTCAAATTGCGGTTTAACGAGGGAGAGTACATCGCCGTGGGGAGGCAGGACCTGCTTTAACACCGGCAGTATTTTGTCCAACGATATAAACGACACGTCGACCACCGCCACGTCCGGCCTCGGGTCTCGAAATGCGTCCGGCGAAACGTGCCGGAAATTCGTTCGCTCCATCACGGTGACGCGCGGGTCTTGACGCAATTTCCAGGCGAGCTGTCCATAGCCAACGTCCACAGCGTACACGTGCCGGGCGCCGTGCTGAAGGGCGCAATCTGTAAAACCGCCGGTCGAAGCACCGACGTCGACGACAACGGCACCGTCCATCTCAAATTCAAAAACTCGAAGGGCTTTCTCTAGCTTTAATCCACCCCGGCTGACATACGGGTGCAGCGGTGCGTCGACCTCCACTTTCGCGTGGCACGGCACTTTCGTTCCCGCCTTGACCACTGTCTCTCCGTCAACGCGCACTAAACCGGCCATAATGGCGGCCTTTGCCTTTTCCCGCGTCCAAAAGCGTCCCTTTTCCACAAGGAGGACGTCCAGTCGCACTTTCCGTTCCAAATTACGCTCTCCGTCTTCGCTTTAATGCCATTTTGCGAGCCTTCGCAGCAATGTTTTCAACAGTGAGCCCGACTTCTTCCCGCAGCTCGCGAACGCTGCCGTGCTCGACAAAGTAGTCCGGTACACCCATCGTTTGCACGGCCATGTGGTAAATGTGGTGTTGGGCGTAAAACTCCAATACGGCGCTGCCAAAACCGCCCGCCGTAACTCCCTCCTCAATGGTGACAATTGGCATGTCGTCGTTTGCCTGTTGCAACAGCATGTCCGCATCGAGGGGTTTGGCAAATCGGGCGTTAATGACTCTAGCGTGAATACCTTCCTTTTGCAACGCGTGTGCCGCTTTTAACGCGAGGGACACCATCGGGCCAAACGCCAACAGCGTGACGTCTTGCCCCTCGTGCAGCATTTCCGACTGGCCGATGGGAATGGTGCGAAGCGGTTCGTCCATGGGGACACCCATCCCTTCGCCGCGAGGATACCGCACGGCAATGGGACCGCCGTCGTACTGAAGAGCCGTGTAAATCATGTGGCGAAATTCGTTCTCGTCTTTCGGCATCATGACCGTCATGTTTGGCAAACACCGCAGGAACGCGATATCAAAGACACCTTGATGTGTTTCGCCGTCCGCGCCGACCAGTCCCGCCCGGTCTATGGCCAAAAAGACGTTCAAATTTTGTCGCGCGATATCGTGTATCACTTGATCGTAACCCCGCTGCAAAAAGGTCGAATAAATGGCCAACACCGGTTTTTGTCCTTGGGTCGCAATGCCAGCCGCCAAAGTAGTGGCATGTTGTTCAGCAATTCCGACGTCGAAACAGCGATCCGGGAAGCGTTCCACAAATTTAATCAAACCGCTGCCGCCAAGCATGGCCGGTGTAATGGCAACGATTCGCGGGTCGCGTTCGGCGAGTTGAATTAACGTGTCGGCAAACACGTTTTTGTAGTTCGGTCCTTTCGGCGCACGCTGGAGGGCGCCAGATTCCACCTTCGTCGCACCGACGCTGTGCAGATTGTCAGCCGCTTCTTCAGCCGGCTTGTACCCTTTCCCCTTTTTGGTCACAACGTGAATGAGCACTGGCCCTTTGATTTGGGCACCTTGTTTTAAACTGCTCATAACGTCGTCGATATGATGGCCGTCTACCGGGCCTAAATAGGTAAAGCCGAGCTCTTCGAAAATGACCCCGGAGACAAGTAAGTATTTAATGCTGTCTTTTAACCGTTCCACCGACTTGGCCACTTTTCCCCCGATGGCGGGGATGCGTTTGAGGAGTGTTTCCACTTCCTCTTTTACTTTGTGGTAGTGTTTGTGCGTTCTCAATTTGCCCAAGTAGTTGTACATGGCGCCGACGTTGGGCTCGATGGACATCTCGTTGTCGTTGAGAATGACCATGATGTCTTTCTGTTCATGACCGATGTGGTTTAACGCTTCATAGGCCATGCCGCCGGTCATGGCACCGTCGCCGATCACAGCGATCACTTTGTAGTCGTCTCCGGCCATGTCGCGAGCTGTCGCCATCCCCATCGCCGCCGACAACGACGTGCTACTGTGTCCCGTCTCCCACACGTCGTGTTCACTTTCCGCCCGCTTCGGGAACCCGCACAGTCCTTTGTACTTGCGCAAGGTGTTAAACCGATCAGCTCGGCCCGTCAATATTTTGTGCACGTACGCTTGGTGACCGACGTCCCAGATGATCTTGTCCCGGGGACTGTCAAACAAGTAATGGAGCGCAATCGTCAACTCCACAACCCCGAGGTTCGCCCCCAAGTGACCTCCAGTAAAAAAAAGATTGTCCACTAAAAACTGACGGATTTCTTTGGCCAACTGCGGCAATTGACCGGGAGTTAGCTGTTTCAACTGTTCAGGTGAGTTGATTTTTTCCAATAGCACTGTTTGATCTCCCGCTTTCTGTCCCGTCTTTTGTGTTTTTCTCGTCTGACGTCAAAAAACGTGATGCGAAACCGCGCTTCCAACACATAAAAAACTTTTGCCACATAAAAGACAATGTCGTTGGCATGGGAAATGGCGACCGATTTCCCCAACGCTTTGCCGCCGACCGTCACGGCTGCCACGATGGCCGTCAGCAGCACGTTAATTCCTGCCTGAATCGCACTCGTCGGATTTTGCATCGCCAGCACGATCTGAGTGACGACGGCAAAGGCCACGGCACCGCTCACAATTCCGCTAATGTCTCCGATCACATCATTGCAAAAGTTCGAAAACTGATCCGCCTTGCGGATAATCCCAACAGCTTGTCGTGCGCCGGGCACTTTTTTGGACGCCATAGAGTGAAACGGTTTCTCGTCCGCCGCGGCCGCTGCAATGCCGATGGCGTCGAACACGACGCCGATCAACACGATGACGAACAGCATGCAGAGGCCAATTCCCCAAGACAAGCCGTTGAGAAAAACGGTGGACGTCACTGAAAAAACAGCCGCGAGCACGAACGTGGCGATCGTCACCGTAACCGTCCAGCGCCAAGATCCCCGAAATATGTGAATCATAGTAAGGGTGTACCCTCCGATTGTCTCCTGCGTGAAGGATGGAATGGTAGTTCTCTGAGTAAACATTACGGCTTAGGTCCAGTAGGTTTTCCCAGCGGCACACCAGAACGTTGCCGTTCTTGGCGGTTTCCCTTTACGTGCCACTCGAAAGGGTCTCCCCGTTTCGGACTGGATTGCCACTTAGACCGTACTGTAATCCTCAGAGAACCTTGCTTGATGCAAACAGTCTAGGAGTTTTCCTCAACAGTCTATTCTGCCCCTCCTAGCCTCTTTTGCAGGGCAGATTTCATATCTTGAAAGGAAACGACTGCTCCTTGCCGAGAACGAGCCGTCCGTCAAGATAATCCTCTCTGCTCCCACTCAAGGCAGGCTACGCTGCATCCGGAGGGTGAACCCCGTATGCAGGTTTAAACTCAAGGTGCCGACGACAAACTTGGCGGCATCTTGAGTCCTCCACGGAAGAAGGGTCTTCGCCCACATGCCCTTGTGGATCGCCCTTCAACCTTAACTCTCAGCATCGACCCCCGACGGGGCATCGGAAGCCAACACCAAGAACTTCATCGATGTGCCCTTTAACGGATTTTTAGGCCCGTCTTCGGAGGAAATAGACTGACTAGAATACTGCACCATTCCATCATAAGTATCCACATTATATCATAAGAGCTACCCACCAACAATTATGCCTCACGATCGACTAGGTAGTCCGCTATCTCACAGAGCCACTCTGCTCGGATTCCCGAAGCGGCAGTGACTTGTATTTTCGCCTCCTCCACGAGTGTCTGTACCCGTTTCTTTGATTCGGTCAAACCGATGAGCGCCGGAAACGTCGCCTTGTGTCTCGCTTCGTCACGACCCGTCGGTTTTCCGGTCTTTTCTTGGTCTCCGACGATGTCCAACACGTCATCCTGAATCTGGAAAGCGAGACCGATGTTGTCGGCGTATCGGGTTAAAGCGTCAAGCTGATCGAGAGTCGCTCCAGACAAGATCGCTCCGGCTCTCACCGACAGACGCAGTAACGCCCCTGTTTTGAGGCGGTGAATGTCCGTCAGTTCCTGCACAGACACCGGGTTCGTCTCAGCCAGGATATCTTTCACTTGGCCGCCGACCATCCCTTCGGCCCCTGCCGCATGAGAGGCTTCGTCGATTAACTTGATCAACTTTTCAGCATCGGCGCCTTCCCCAGACGAACATCGAGTCATCAATCCGAACGCTTTCGTCAGCAGAGCATCACCGGCGAGGATAGCCATCGCTTCACCGAAAACTTTGTGATTCGTCGGACGACCTCTTCGCGTGTCGTCGTCATCCATTGACGGCAAGTCGTCGTGAATCAAAGAATAGGTGTGGATCATTTCGATGGCACAGGCAAAAGGCGTGACGGGTTCCAGCGGAGCGCTGAGCGCTTCGGCC
The DNA here is from genome assembly GCF_002005165.1 of Novibacillus thermophilus. NCBI lineage: Bacteria > Bacillati > Bacillota > Bacilli > Caryophanales > Thermoactinomycetaceae > Novibacillus > Novibacillus thermophilus. The sequence goes on along the minus strand of NZ_CP019699.1, from coordinate 2,756,507 downwards.
ACCGTCAAGGTCAACACCGGGCGGAGCCGCTTGCCACCGGCAAAAAGAGAATAGTTCATCGCCTCTTTTAATTCCGCGGGCACGTCCTTTTCTTCTGCCATGACACGGCGGAGCGCTTCATCTATACGTTTCCTTTTGTGGTCCAAGTATTGGGCTAACCGTTCCTTCAACGGCGTCTAGTCCTCCTCGGGAGCAAAAGGTTTCTTCGTCCATTCTCCGTTTTCTTCCATCAACATCTCGATGCGCTGTTCCGCCTTGTCCAACTGTTGACTGCACCGTTTGGACAAAGCCATCCCTTCTTGAAAGAGGTCAATCGCCTCTTCCAACGGCACATCGCCGTCTTCTAGCTTCTGTACCACTTCTTCAAGGCGTTTCAACGCTTCTTCAAACGTCAACGTCTCGTACTGATTCTCTTTACTTTCCACCATGCGTCTTCTCCTCCAATCCCCACACTTGGCAGCTCAGTTTCCCGTCAGACACGTGAACGTGCACAATATCCCCCAGGTCCACTTCGCCTATCGTTTTCACGAGTCGTCCGTCATCCTCCCGGTAGACGAGGGAGTAGCCCCTTTGCATCACTTTGAGCGGACTGAGGGCGTCCAATTGCCGCAACTTATGTTCTAACGTCGACTGCTTTTCGCGAATCATGCGTTCAAGTCCTCTCACCAAGTGCTGTTCAGCGCGCCTGAGCTCTTTTTGCACAAGGGCGACTTTTTCCGACAAGCGGTGCAGTCGGATGCGGTCTTGACAGTAGGCTAGTCTGTCGGCGTTTCGTTTTACTTGGTTGGTCGCGGCGCGGGTGAGGTCGGCATGAAGATAGTCCAGCCGTTGGATGTACTCCCGCAGTTGCAATGCCGGGCGCCTCATGACCGGAGACTTACGGCATCGATTCAATTGTTCGCGGTAACGCTCGAGTAACCGGGTTGTGGCACGGCCGACCCGGTTGTGTAAATCGTGAACCCGGGCCGCGAGTTCACTGTGAGACGGAACGGCTAGTTCCGCCGCAGCTGTCGGTGTCGCCGCCCGCACATCGGCGACGAAATCGGCGATCGTCACATCCGTTTCGTGACCGACTGCCGCAATAACCGGAATGTCGGACAGAACAATCGCGCGAGCGACCGCCTCTTCGTTAAACGCCCACAGCTCTTCCAGCGAACCGCCGCCGCGGCCCACGATGAGAACGTCCACTTCTTCTTGAAAATGCCGGTTAGCGAGTTCGATGGCGTCGACCACTGACTGCACAGCGTCGTCTCCTTGCACGATGGCGGGGAACAACAGAACGTTCGTATGCGGTGATCTTCTGGCAATCGTGGTGACAATGTCCCGTACTGCCGCTCCGGTAGGTGAGGTGACGACCCCTACCGTCTTCGGGTGAGGAGGCAAGGGGCGTTTCCGCTCCTGTTGAAACAGGCCTTCGGCTTCTAGCTTCTGCTTCAACTGCTCAAAGGCGAGGAACAAGGTGCCGATGCCGTCGGGCTGCATTTCCTTCACGTACAGCTGGATTTGTCCGCCAATTTCGTACATGGACAAGGAACAGCGCACCAACACGTTGTCGCCGTCTTTCGGTACGAACTTTAAGCGGCGGTTATGCCTGGCAAACATGACGGCATTCATGCGGCTCGCTTCGTCCTTTAGCGTAAAGTACATGTGCCCCGGGAATGATGTTTAAAATTGGATATTTCGCCGCGCACCCACAGAGAATGCAGGGTGACGTTCTGTTCCAAATATTCGCGGACGTACCGGTTCAGTGTGCTGACGGTCCAAATCTCTCGCTCTTCCCGCTCCACCATGCCTCACCTCGCGTTTGATTAGTCGGCGAAATCTTCCTCGACCACGTTTCTGCGCCCATTCCTTGGGGCCCTTGTACGCAGTTAGTTTGATCCCTCCAGACGCCCTTTAGGTCTCGTGCTGCATGAACACACGTCGGGGCATTCACTAAAAAAGTAGCCGTTCGCCTTATCCCACACCGCGGCACACGAAACTTTGTTCTATCGCTAAAGCCTGCTCCACCACTAGCGGGAAACACAGTGAGGCTGTAAACAATGTGAGTCAGCAAAAAACTTGTGCCCGCCGTGCGAACCGTTCCTGGTTGCCTCAAGTGAGTACGCCGTTTCCGCTTCCCGTGGCGATGCCCGCTTTCCGTTCCGCACTCCAGACCGTATTGTGCAAGAGCATCGCGATCGTCATCGGGCCGACCCCTTTCGGAACGGGTGTAATGTACGACGCGATCTCTTTCACTTCTTCAAAATCGACATCACCGACGAGTTTGCCCGATTCCACCCGGTTAATGCCTACGTCGATCACGACACTTCCCGGTGAAACAAAGTCAGCCGTCACAAAACGCGGCCGTCCTACGGCAGCGACGACGATGTCTGCCTGTTTCGTGAATGCTTTCAAATGTTTCGTGCGCGAATGACACATCGTCACTGTGGCGTGTTCCCGCTGCATCAAAAGAGAAATCGGTTTTCCGACAATGTTGCTGCGCCCGATGACGACAGCGTGTCTGCCGCTGAGGGAAATATCGTAGGCGCGAAACATCTCCATAATGCCGTACGGTGTACAAGGCAAGAATCCCGGATTTCCGATGACGAGATTCCCGACACTGATGGGGTGAAAACCGTCTACATCCTTGTCCGGGTTGATGCTGTTGATCACGCGCTGTTCGTTAATGTGGTCGGGCAACGGCAATTGAACGAGAATGCCGTCAACGCGAGGATCTTCGTTACAACGCCTAACGTGGTTTAACAATTCTTCTTCGCTCGTTTCTTTCGGAAGTCTGAGCACTTCTGATCGGATGCCAACGGCCTTACACGCTTTTTCCTTGCCCCGGACGTAAGAGGTAGAAGCCGGGTCATTTCCCACTAACACGACGGTCAGTCCCGGTTCGATGCCGCGCTGTCTCAACTCATCGACTCTTTTTTTGATTTCCGACCGTTTCTGTTCTGCTAACTGATTTCCGTCAATGATCGTTGCTGTCACCTGTCCAGCTCCTTTTTCAGTTGATCCCACCCGATAGAGGCTACGCCGAATGCGTTGTCACCGGAGAAGTGAACGCGGGCAAAAGATATTCGGGCGCCGACGGCCCGGTGTTCTAAACGTCGTCTCAGTCTCTCCCTGATGTAGTTGTTCGCCGCCACGCCTCCTACGAGCAAAACGTGTTTTGGAAATCCCGCTTTAAAAGCGTTGAGAAGACTTTTTTCCACCGTTTTGGCAATGACGTTTTCCACGGCGCGGGCGATGTCGGCAACGCGATGCCGCCCCGTCTCCAAAAGGCGCTTCAGCGCAGTTTCCGGACCCGAAAACGAAAAGTGTGTCCCCTGTACTGATGCAGGAACTGATAGGAGTTGCTGCGACTCTCGCGCCAGCTGCTCGAGTTCGCGCCCAGCTGGGAAAGACAAACCTAACGCCACGCCAATCCGGTCCACGAGTTGACCTGCATACAAATCTGTAGAACCGCCCACTTTTCTTATTTGAAAGCCTGACGCCAAACGCCGCACGTGCAGCATGTCCGATGTCCCCCGGACAAGTGTAAGACTGTGAGCACGTCTTCCTCTACCTCGCGATCGGCGGCGCCAAGGGCTGCCGCGATGTGTCCTTCCTGATGGGTCGTCTCGTAAAACGGAACACCAGCCGCATGGGCAAGAGACCGTCCCCAGTTGACGCCGACCGTAAACACTGGCATGTAAGAACCTTCGACCGGTCGGGGAGCGCTACTGGCACAGACGGCAGCCAGCCGGGCACTATCCGGGACAGTGACACTGCACCACAGATCGGCCAGTTGCCGCACGTGGTGAAAAACTCCATCCGATTGACGCACCCCTTTCATCCCTCGCGCTACCGGCAGCCACTTCCGTTTGTCCGCCATAATCTCTCCCGCATCTGACAAGAGGCAGAGCGACGTACAGTAGTTACTCGTGTCGATTCCGAGCACGTATCGAGACATTCAGAACTCCGTCCTTTAGCGCTCTTCGAGATTTCGCCTGATTTGACTTAAAACGCCGTTTATGAAGCGCGCCGCCTCATCGGTACTGAACCGCTTGGCCAGCTCCACCGCTTCGTTCAACGTCACGTTGGGCGGTATGTCGTCCCTTTCACTCAGTTCATACGTCCCGAGACGAAGAATGGCGCGGTCAACGGCTGACAACCTCTCTAGCGTCCATCCTTTTAACGCGGGCCGAATCATTTGGTCCAGTTTGTCCAGGCGGTTACGCACGCCGGTCAACAATTCTCTGTAAAACAGAAGGTCCCGTTCGCGCAATCCGTTCAACCAGTCGTCAGGCAAATCACATCGGTCCCGATGAAAGTCCAGCTGGTAAAGGGCTTGTATCACCTTTTCCCGTGCATCGCGTCGACTCATGCTAACGTCCTTTCCTTTCCTAACGAAACCCGTCCTCCAACCGACAGTCCGTTCACGTCAGTATCGTGTCAAAGTGAAGGGCAGCGGCCGGCAGCTCTACGCCAAATTGTTCGCGGACAAGGAGGCGGATCTTTTCTTCTAATTGTTCCGTCGTCGGGGTCAAACGGCTTTGCTTCAACTGAACGGTTCCCGTGATTTTCTGTACGCGCTCTCCTGCCAAAACAGCTCTTATGCGGAGGGGATGCACATTCCGCTCTTCGTTAAGCAGTCGGCGGATTGCCTGTTCCAATGAATGCGCCGTCACAAAGACGGCCCCCTCTTCCGTGGCGTCGAGGAGCAGCGGTTTGCTACGCCTTTTGCAGCTGACACTTATGTACAAACCCAATGCACTGCCAGCCGCTAAAAAGGCTTGACACCATAACCTTTTCCGTTTCTTCGCCATGTGCTTCCTCCTGTCAGCCTCACTTGTCCCAGGCTACCCCTGTGACGTACACGTTCACGCGTTTCACCGTCAGAGAGGTCATCGTTTCAATCGACTGCTTGACTTTGTGTTGCAATTCGTTGGCAACTCGCGGGATAGACGAGCCGTACACCATAATGACGGACAAGGCGACTTCTACTTCCTGGTCGCCAATGCGTACGCGAATCCCTTTGCGCACGTTTTTGCGCCCGAGTTTTTCTTGGATGTCGCCGACAAAACCGCCGCTCAAAGCGTGAACCCCTTCAACGTCCAGTGCGGCGGTTCCCGCGATGAACTCAATGACTTCCGGGGCGATTTCCACTGTCCCCAACGCCGTCTGGTCAAACGGCGTCCAATCTTGGTGTTCCATCGTTTTCATCTCCTTTGGCCTCCACTGACCTCTTCAATTGGTCCACGAATTGTGTCGTCACGTCCCCCTTCACAAAACGTTCGTGCTCCAACACTTGTAAATGGAAGGGGATGGTCGTCTCAATTCCTTCGACGGCAAATTCCACGAGGGCTCGCTTCATTTTCGCAATCGCCTCATCTCTATTGTTACCCCACACAATGAGTTTAGCAATCATAGAATCGTAAAACGGCGTGATTTCAGCACCGGGGTAGGCAGAGCTGTCTACACGTACCCCCATCCCTCCAGGGGGCAAGTAAAACGAGAGAGTCCCGGGGGACGGCATAAACTGCTTCTCGGGATTTTCTGCATTGATGCGGCATTCGATGGCCCACCCGTCCAAACGGACGTCTTCTTGCTTGACGGATAACGGTTCACCTGCCGCAACGCGAATTTGTTCCTTAATCAGGTCAATCCCGGTCACCATTTCCGTCACGGGGTGCTCTACCTGGATACGCGTGTTCATCTCAATGAAATAAAAGTGACCATCTTCCAAAAGGAACTCTACTGTCCCGGCTCCTTCGTAATCAACTGCCCGTGCCGCGCGGACAGCAGCCTGTCCCATCTCGCGGCGGAGGTCTTCATCGACAGCCGGCGACGGCGCTTCTTCAATCAATTTCTGCATGCGGCGCTGGACCGAGCAATCCCTTTCACCCAAATGAATTACGTTTCCGTGTTGATCAGCCATGACCTGCACTTCAACGTGACGCGGTTGTTGCAAGTACTTCTCTAGATAGACGCCGGCATCACTAAAGTTCGCTTCTGCCTCCTGCCTCGCCGTGCGAATGGATTGAACGAGTTCACCTCGGTTTCGTACGATACGTATCCCTTTCCCGCCGCCTCCAGCGGTCGCCTTTACGAGAACGGGGTAGCCGATAGCTTCTGCCGTTTCGACCGCTTCTTTTTCGCTGTCAATTAAACCGTCCGACCCTGGTACGACGGGAACACCCGCTCGTCTCATCGTTTCTTTGGCCGTCGATTTGTCCCCCATCAACTGAATCGCATGGGCACTCGGGCCGATGAACGTGATGTTGCACTCAGCGCAGATGTCCGCAAAATCGCTGTTTTCCGCCAAAAATCCGTAACCCGGGTGGATGGCGTCCGCTTCGGTCAAAGTGGCCACGCTCATGATGTTGGCGAAGTTTAAGTAACTGTCACGAGCTGCTTTTGGTCCGATGCAGTACGCTTCATCAGCCAGTTTGACGTGTAAACTGTCCCGGTCCGCTTCCGAGTAGACTGCGACAGTGTAGATCCCCATTTCACGACACGCGCGAATGATGCGGACGGCGATCTCGCCCCGGTTCGCAATCAACACTTTATGAAACATGACAAGCCCTCTCCTAGTCTTTTTTTACCAAGAACAGCGGCTGGCCGTATTCGACCAATTGTCCGTTCTCGGCGAGAACTTCCACAATTTCTCCCGTGACCTCTGCTTCAATTTCGTTCATCAACTTCATCGCTTCGACGATGCACACGACCGTGTTCTCCTGAACTCGATCTCCCACTTGCACGTACGGATCGGCATCGGGGGCCGGCGCCCGGTAGAAGGTCCCCACCATCGGGGATACGATCTTATGTAATGATGTATCCTCAGTGGCCGTTTGTCGGGTGTCGTGTTCCGGGCGGTCCGTCGCCTCTGACACGTGTTGTACGGCTTTCGTTTGAACAGCCTCACCGTTCGGCTGTCTCTTGTCCCCCGGTGAAAGGGACTTCTTCAAACTGAGGCGGACACCGTGCTGTTCCAGTTCCAGTTCTTCCAAGTCCGATTGTTCCATTATTTGTATAAGTTCACGTATGTCTTCCATCTTCACTGAATTATCACTCCCAGAACGTTCAAATATCCCCATCTGTCATGTGTATTTTATCACATCCACTAACGGGAGGTAAGACTACTCGATCATACCACAACCTCCACACATTTGCGAAAAAAAACAATCCCTGTTAAAAGGGATTGGAGAACGGCACGCGTTACGGGTGATAAGAAATGGTCAAGTATGTGGCCGGAACATCCGTCTCTTCTTGAATGAGTTCCAATATTTCCACGGCTTGCTTTTTGCTGAGGGAGTCCGTTTGCACGGTAATGTCGTATTTTCCCTTTTCGTGCATGACGAGGGCGTCGTTATATCCTTGTCCCCTGATCAGTTCTTCCATTTCTGTCACTTGGTCGATCGTCTTTCGCAACTCTTCCAATTTGGCGCTTGCCGCTTCAGCCTGTTCTTCGGACGACTGGGGATCGGTCATAATGTCTGTGTACTTTTCAATTAGCTCTGAGTTGATGGCAGAACGCTCTGTCTGCATAGCGAGGAAGTAATCCTGCCCGCTGATCGCCGGGGTGTCGTCGTCCTCGGTACCGGTTTCTTCAGTCTTTTCTCCTTCTGAATCACGCGCTTCTTCCTTTGTCTCCGCCTCGTCTGCTCCTTTCTCTGCATCTTCCTCCCCGTCTCCATCAGACCCGAACAGCGCCAGTTCCAGCGGGTTCGCCTCTTGTGTTGTCACCTCTGCGTCTTCTTCGGTCGCCGCCACATCATCCACCGGCTCTACCGGACCCGAGACGATGTAGTAGGCGGACAAGACGACCATCAGCGAGAGCATCGTCACTAACCAAACCGTTTGTTTACTCAAATTAAACCCTCCTTAACCTTTTGGCAAAATGGCAATTTTATGTGGAGGCACGTCGAGGTAAGCTCGGACGGCCTGCAACACCGCAGATTTCACTTCCAGATTTTCAACCCCTTTAGCTACGATCATGATGCCTTTTACATCGGGTTTTAACCGCTGTACGACGATCGGCTCTTCCCCTTGTTTGCCTTGTATCGTCACCACCTGCCGGTCTTCGTTCGTATCCGTCACTGTCCGTTTGCCGCCTTCCCTGTCTTCTTCTTCTGTCACTTGCTTCTTGTTCACTGTGTTTTTCTCAAGAACGGCGATTTCCGTCGACTTTAGATTGACTTGCACTGACACTTGTTCCAGGCCGACGACTTTTTCCAAGAGTCCGCTCAATTCAGCGGCCATTTTATCTTCGTAGTCTTCGATGGAAAGAGGGCGGCCGTCGCCAGACAGTGCAGAGGTCTCAGCCGCTTCACCCGTTTCAGACGGGGGTTCGCGCGCGGGGATGACTTCCTGCCGGACGCTGATGAAGGAGGAGAAGAGCATGAACGCCGCCCCGACACACCCGAGAATAACCAGCCATTGCAGCGTTCGCGGTCGGTTCCCATAGCTATGGTCTTGTTCGTCAGCGTTTTCCGTCTCCCCGGTCAATCGCTTCCACCACGATTTCAGCATGTTACGATCCCTCCTCTTCCGCGATATTCACTTGTACGTTCGCATCTTCGATGTGCCATTCGCGCGACACCCACTCCCGTATATCGCGGACATACCAGGCAGGTATGGAACTGGAAACAGGTTCTGACTCTTCTTCTCGGTCTTCTTCCACGTCAATGTCGACCGGTTTTACTGGTTCAATCTCCCATTGACCATGGGGATGTGCACCGGGATCGAGAGTCACGCGGACGCTGTCAACCCCTGGGTGCTTTCCGCCTTCCGACAAAGAAGCGGTCACGCCGATAACCTCTACGTCAAACTGTTGCTCAATCCCATCGCGTATATTTCTCTCGATGCGCGTTTTGACCGTTTCTGACACCCACTCGTCTTGCTTTTCCATCAGAGTGCCAGCTTTCTCCTGTATGAGTGGCAAGCTCTCAAGTTCTCCCCTTGCGGCAGCTTGCCCCTGCGACATCAGATCTTCAAGACTCCAATCCCTTTGCAACAACGATAACAGCGGTGAGAGAATGAGCATTAAAATGACCAAGCCCATAACGAGGCGAACGTAACGCTGCATCGTGTTGTTTGGCAACAAAAGGTCAATGAACGTCGCCAAAATGACGGTTAACACGAGTTGTTGAATCCACGATGCCAAGTAGGACACGTTCACCCCTCCCTACCGCAACATGACGGACACGTTTCCAGCTGCGACAATGATCGTCACAGCGATAAAAAACATGAGCCCGACGGTCGCCATGGCCGCGAATATGGTGATCAGTCCTTTTCCGATCGTGTCGAGGCACTGCGTAATCGGACTGTCGCCCAGCGGTTGCATGACGGCCCCGGTGAAACTGTAAATCAAGGCCAAAGCTAAAATCTTCAGTGCTGGGAAGGCGCAAATAAACATGAGAATGATGACCCCGGACATGCCGACAGCATTTTTGACCAAGAGAGAGGCCCCGACCACTGTATCGGCAGCCTCGGCAAACAAGCCGCCTACCACTGGGACGAAATTGCCTGTGACGTACTTCGCTGTACGGATCGTCACACCGTCTGTGACAGCCGTCGCCGCCCCTTGCACGGAAACGACGCCGAGGAAAACCGTCATGAAGATGCCGAGGGCGCTCATGCTGACGTTGCGTAACAAGCGAGCCAAGTTCGTCAGCGGATACTGGACGGCGTATGAACTAATCATGCCGAGGACAGCGGAAAAAAAGAGCAGCGGAAACACGACGGTGTACACGACAGTTCCGATCACATGTACCAAGAAGGCGATGAGCGGATGAAATACAGTGACCGACACGACGTTTCCCATAGCGCCTAACAGTGTCAACATCAGGGGGATGAGGGCGAGCATGAAGTTCACCATGCCCCCGATCGTCGATTGTGCCGTCTCTATCGCCACTGCAAAGCTGTTAATCGCCAAAATGATCAACACCAAATAGGCGACGGCGTACGCCACTTTGCTCACCGTGTTTTGTTCGAACGCCGTCTGCATTTGCTGCAGCAACATGCAGAAAACGGCCAAAACCGCGATCGTGCCAAGCAGTCCCATGTTGTGAACAATTTCAAACAAAAAGTATTCGAAAAACCCGAGCAAAGCGCCTTTCACATCGAACCCTTCGCGGTTGTCGAGGATCAAATCGAAAATGCTCGGGGGTTCACTGCCGGGCAAAAAACCGTTGTACTCATCGTATATACGTTGCCAGTACTGCTCGATGTCATCGGTCTCGATGTATTCCAACTGTTTTTGCACTAGGTCGTTTTGAACCGTCGACTCATCGATTTCTCGTGGGTCTGTCGTTTCTTCTGCCGCCGCTACCGAGGCTGTGAAAACGAAGCAGTATCCGGTGAGGATAACGAGCCACAATCGCCTCATCGTGCCCAGCGGCATGGCCTCACCTCCTTTAAACGCCGTGTCATGAACCGGGCAACAGTTGCATGATCGTCTCTACGAGTACGGTAATAATCGGAATCGCCATCACCATGATCAGTATTTTTCCAGCGAGTTCGATTTTAGCAGCGATAGAGCTCTGTCCAGCGTCCCGCGTAATTTGTGCCCCGAATTCTGCGATATAGGCGATGCCGATAATTTTCAAGATCGTCTCCAGGTAGACGATTTGAATATTCGCCTTGTTCGCGATATTTTCCAGAAGGCGGATCACTTTGCTTATTTCTCCGATCAGGCCGAGAAAGATGGCAACGCCGACAAATGTAGCCAACAGAAAGGCGAACAACGGTTGCTGCTCTTTAATCGTGATGACGAGAACGGCAGTGATCAAACCAATGCCGACGACTTGAATGATGTCCACATGACCGCCTCCCGCGTCACCCTTGAAACAAAAACACATTGCGTATCGTTTGGAACAGTTCGTTAATTAAGTTGGCCACCATGTACAGCACGACGATAAAGCCGATAAGGGTGACCCAGTGAGCCCAGTCTTCTTTTCCCATCTGTTTGAGGATCGTATGGATCATGGCCACGATGATCCCGATGCCGGCAATTTGGAATATGGCGTTAACATCGATGTTCACCCTTTACCCCTCCCGTCAGTACATTAAAATGACCAACAAAGCGCCGGTGAGCACGCCTAGACTGCGAAACATTTTTTCGTACGTTTCCTGTTCTTTGATCGCGTGCGCCTCCTCCGTTTCCAAATTCGCTTGCGCCAAACGCAAGTGGTGAATTTGATCGGGCTTGTCAGACAAGCCCAGTTTGTGGCCCAAGCGGTGGAGAATGCGCCGGTCTCGTTCGCGTATGGCCAGTTCACCCTTCACTTCGGAAAGGGCCCGCTGCCAGCACTCTAGAGCGGAATGGCCGTCCGATTGAGTCAAGTTCTGGGATACGAGGGAGAAAAAGCGCCCGACCGGCCCAGTTTCCTGTTCTCCAATGTGTCGACAGGCGAGGTAAAGCGGTGTCGCACCGTAAGCAATTTCAGTCTCCAACAGCGAGAGTGCTCCGCGCAATTGCCGCAGTTCCTCCGTGCGCCGCGCGTAGTGGCGCGCCATCCAAAATCCTGTCATCGCGCATGCCAGAAAGATCATGACAGCACCTAAGAGCTTCACATGGCATGCACCCGCCCTTCCCAAAGCTCATTCCATTCGGCATCGTACACTCCCTCAACCGTCCCGGTACCGCGTTTTTTACTGAGAAGGACATAACGGGCAAAAATTGACTGCTGTAAAATGCGGGACAGTACCGGGCGTCGGCTGATATCGTCTAAATCCTTGCCGTGGACGGTGGTGATTAACTGAACGCCTGCGTGAACGGCTTCGTCTATGGCCCTCGCGTCTTCCGGCCGCCCGATTTCGTCCACCACCAGTATGTCCGGAGACATCGAGCGGATCATCATCATCATCCCTTCCGCCTTGGGACACGCATCCAGCACGTCCGTCCTCGGCCCGATGTCGAGCTGCGGCACTCCGTTCACACTCCCCGCCAACTCGGACCGCTCATCTACGATGCCGACTTTGTTCGCCTTCACCGCCTCGTGTTCTCCTCCGCTGCTAAAGCAACGGGCAAGATCCCGCAGAAGGGTTGTCTTGCCGCACTGGGGAGGCGATACGATGAGTGTGTTATAGCATCTTCCGTCTGGATCGGTAAGAAACGGCACGAGAGATCGCGCCACCCCCTTCAATTCGCGGGCGATGCGGATATTGAACCCGCTCACACTGCGCAAATGACTCACCTCTCCGTCCTCGACGACAGCTCTCCCGACAATCCCGACGCGGTGTCCCCTTGAATGGTCACATATCCCCGCTTCAACTCTTCTTCTAAAGCGTAGAGAGAATGATTGCTGATCAGGCTCAGCAAGGCGGTGCAGTCGGAATCATCGGGACGGTATGCCGCTTGATAGTACTTAGAGACGGTGCCGTCCGGAAGTACGTAAAGGACCTTGTCCGCCGTCACCACTTCCAGGGGTCGTCCCAAACGCACGCGTATTTCTTCAATGTACGGAGAAATGTGCTGGGGGATAGCCTCGATTAGCTGACGCAAACGTTGCGGCAAAATGTGTTCGATCTCCGGCTTCAACGGGAGAACCTCCTGTCCAACTCCGTTTTACTCCATAAATATGCGAGCTTGGCTCATTTATGCCAACCCTCATACACCGTCGGTTAACGGGCATGCTAAACGTGTTGAACGAAGAGGCTTTTCCGTAAAGGAGTTACAACAGCATGAGTGGACAAAACAGTCAATCGAGGGAACGGCCGCGCGCCAGCGCCATAGCGACGCTAAGCCTTATTCCTCTCATTATGGTGCTCGGCAATTCCATGATAGTACCCGTGTTGCCACAAGCAAAAGCGGCTCTCGACGTCAGTCAGTTTCAAGTGAGTCTGTTCATTACCCTCTTCTCCATCCCGGCCGGGATCGTCATCCCTTTAGCGGGCATCCTCTCTGACAGAATCGGCCGCAAAAAAGTTATCATTCCAAGTTTGCTCCTGTACGGGACGGGAGGAGTTGTCGCCGGCCTCGCCGCCTGGATTGGGGACGGGTCTTATCCTCTCCTCCTCACCGGGCGCATCATCCAAGGAATCGGTGCTGCCGGGACCGCCCCCATCGCCATGGCCCTCGTCGGCGACTTGTACGACCGACAAAGCCGCAGTAAAGCCCTCGGAATTATTGAAGCGGCCAACGGTATGGGGAAAGTCTTGAGTCCCATTATCGGTTCGCTCCTGGCGGTGATCACATGGTTCTCCCTCTTTTTTGCTTTCCCTATTCTGTGCCTCCCTGCCGCTGTCCTCGTCTGGTGGTTGATTAGAGAGCCAGGGACCCAAAAGGAGCCGCCGCCCCTCGCCCAGTACAAAAATCATTTAATGAACACGTGGAAAAACCAAGGGAAATGGTTGCTCGCCGCCTTTTTGGCCGGCTCTGTCACGCTGTTCGTGTTGTTCGGGGTGCTGTTTTACCTCTCCGACGTACTGGAAAAAACGTACCGCATTGAAGGGGTGAGGAAAGGACTCGTCCTCGCTATTCCGTTGTTGGCGTTAAGCTCGACGTCGTACTGGTGCGGTGGGTTCGTTCAGCATCGCATCAAATATATGAAGCCTTTTATCGTCGCCGGCCTGGGAACGCTCGCCGTCGTCATCGGCGCCGTCCCGTTCGTCAACAGCAACATTGTGCTCATCAGCTTGCTCGTCGTCGGGGGTGTGGGAAGTGGTTTAGTGTTGCCGTGTTTAAACACGATGATCACGTCGTCTGTCGGGAAAGAGGAACGGGGCATCGTCACCTCTCTGTACAACAGCGTTCGATTTATCGGCGTCGCGCTAGGCCCCCCGTATTCGGCGCTTTTATGGACACAAAAACCGCCCTGTTTTTGTCAGTCGGCGGCATTACAGCGTTAAGTTGTCTCCTCTCCTTATTTTTAATCAAGCGCCCCCATCGCCTAAGGAGCAAAAAAGGTCACCAACGAACGTTCATACACAAAAAGCGATGGAACCCGGACCCCCAAAACCCGTAATGGAATTCGTCCGCAAACACCCACCCTGTCTCCGGGGCATAGTCTGTAATCGTAAATACGTTTGAAAGGAGAGCGCCGATGGACTGGGAATGGGTGAAGGAACGCACGGCAAAACCACGCCAATCCGGCGTGACGATGGTCATCGATACGGGCCTCGGAATGAACGCCTTTCGGGATTTACTGAACATCGCCGGCCCGTACATCGACTTTGTCAAATTAGGGTTTGGGACGGCGGGTCTCACGCCTTCCGGCGTTTTGCAAGAAAAGATTGCGTGTGCCAAAGAGCACGACACTTTGGTGTATCCCGGGGGAACGTTTTTTGAAGCGGCTTTTGCCAGGGGATGTTGGGAGCGCTATATGGAGACGTTAGAACAAGTAGGGTTCCCGGCAGTTGAGATTTCAGAGGGGAGCCTGACTCTCCCGCCGGGAATGCGCCAAAACGTGATTTCTCGCATGAGCGAATCTTTTCTCGTCTTGTCTGAGGTGGGTAAAAAAACGAAAGGGACTTGTATCTCCTTCGACCAGCTGTACCGCACTTATGAACAAGATCGACTGGCGGGTGCCTCCTACGTCATCGTCGAAGGGCGTGAATCGGGAAAAGACGTCGGCATTTACGACAAAAACGGGGAGCTCGATCCCAAATTCGTACAAGAAGCCCAAAAACGGTGTGGCACGGACATCATTTGGGAAGCACCGTTGAAGTCACAGCAAGCGACACTGATTCAGTTGCTCGGGGAAAACGTGAACCTGGGAAACGTCGCGTCAAAGGACGCCCTTGCTGTGGAAGCGCTGCGCCGCGGCTTGCGTTCAGACACATTTTCCGTCAACCTTCAACCGGAACTGTCGACGCAATAATATTTCGCCCCTTGTCCACATAAAGTGTAATACGAATAAGTGGACAGGGGTTTTCGTATGTACGGAGACATACTACTCGTCGGCCTCATCGTGATCGGCATAATCGGACGTTCGCCCATCATCGCCACTGCCGCGAGTTTCCTGCTAATTTTAAAACTGTCACACCTAGAACACTACTTTCCCGCCATCGAACGCCGCGGGCTTGAGTTAGGGCTCTTGTTCTTGACGATAGCGGTCCTTATACCGTTTGCCAACGGCAGCATCGGATATAAGGACGTCTTATCTGTGTTTACAAGCGCACCGGGAATTTTGGCTCTCATCGGAGGAGCACTTGCCACGTACATGAACGGCAAGGGGCTCGATTTGTTGAAAATCGATCCAGAGCTCATCGTCGGTCTCGTCATCGGCTCCATATTCGGTATCCTCTTTATGCGTGGAATTCCGGTCGGCCCCCTCATGGCAGCCGGGATCACGGCTTTTTTGCTAAAGGTGTTTTCATTTTTTTTCAGATGACGCGCATGCCGCTTTGCACGGCTCATACTCGGGATACGTATTCCTCTTTGCGCGTGTCGACGATGATTTTGTCTCCAACGTTGACAAAAAACGGCACTTGAACCGTCAGTCCGGTTTCCAGCGTGGCCGGCTTCGTTCCGCCAGACGCGGTATCCCCTTTAATGCCCGGTTCCGTGTCTACGACTTCCAGCTCGACTGTATTCGGCAGTTCGACTCCGATCGTTTCTCCTTTCACACTCACAATGTTTACGTTCATGTTCTCTTTCAAAAATTTAATTTCCCGCTCGAGATTTGCCGCGGGGAGTGTAATCTGCTCGTACGTTTCATTGTCCATAAACGTGTACTCATCCCCGCTGTTGTACAAGTACTGCATCTGCCGCGTCTCCACGTGAGCGCGAGGGACTTTCTCTCCGGCCCGGAACGTCCGCTCTTGAATATTACCGTTGCGCAAATTCCGCAGTTTGGAACGGACAAACGCGGCCCCCTTTCCCGGTTTGACATGTTGAAAATCCATAATTTGCCATGGGTCTCCATCCAGTTCAATGGTGAGACCCGTACGAAAATCGTTCGTGGATATCACAACGCATCCTCCTTTAAAATGGTCCTGTACCGTCTACACGATGACAAGTTCTTTTTCACTCCGTGTCAGTCGTTTGCAACCGGACCCCGTGATCACGACGTCGTCTTCAATGCGCACGCCGCCCAAATCGGGAATGTAGATGCCGGGCTCAACGGTCACGACCATGCCCGGTTGCAGAACGGTTTCACTCTTGTGTGAAAGGAGCGGCCCCTCGTGCACGTCTAAGCCAATTCCGTGTCCTGTACTGTGGCCGAAATTGTCGCCGTACCCTCTTTCCGCAATGTAGTGGCGGGCGAGTGCGTCGGCTTCTCGTCCGGTCATTCCCGGCCGGAGGCCTTGGAGCACACGTTCTTGCGCCTTGAGGACAATATCGTAAATGTTCCGTTGTTTTGCGCTCGGTTCGCCGACGACGACAGTCCGCGTCATGTCCGAGCAGTATCCTTCGTACACCGCGCCGAAGTCCAGTGTGACGAAGTCGCCCTGCTCCAGCTTTTTTCCGCTCGCCACCCCATGGGGCAGTGCCGAACGCTTGCCGGAGGCCACAATGATGTCAAACGAAGACGACTGGGCACCTAGCTTGCGCATGACAAACTCCAGCTCGAACATCACGTCCCGCTCAGTGACACCTTCCCGAATGAACGATAGGATGTGCTCGTACGTTCGGTCAGCGATCTCGGCAGCTTTTTGCAAAATGGCCAGTTCCCGTTCGTCTTTGATCTGGCGCAAGCGTTCGACGACCTGATCCGACGGCTTTAATGCCGTGCCTTTAAGCTCTTGCTCTAGCTCTCGAAATTGCGCAACCGTTAAGTGGTGCTCTTCGTACGCGAGAGATCGGATCTCCAAACGGGCACACTGTTCGGCAACCGTTTGCCAAATTGTCCCTTTATGCTGGACGATGTGGAAATGCGGCGCCTGTTCTCGGGCTTGAGTCACGTAGCGAAAATCTGTTATGAGCAGGGCGCGGTCCCGGGTGACCAGGGCAAAGCCGGAAGTCCCAGTGAAACCCGTCACGTAGCGGCGATTTACGGCGTCAGACACCAAGAGGGCGTCGATATTTTCTTTGTGCATGAAGTGCCGCAGTCTCTCCAGCCGCTTCATCGCGCATTCACCTTGCGTTCTACAGCTTTTTTTATGGCGTACAGTCCGAGTTCGTAGCTGTCGTAACCAAAACCGGCAATCTGGCC
The DNA here is from genome assembly GCF_002005165.1 of Novibacillus thermophilus. NCBI lineage: Bacteria > Bacillati > Bacillota > Bacilli > Caryophanales > Thermoactinomycetaceae > Novibacillus > Novibacillus thermophilus. Next base: position 2,739,432 of record NZ_CP019699.1, on the reverse strand, counting down.
GATGACGGCTGGGGCGAGAACAGACATACGGCGAAACGGTTCCCGAGCGTGAATGTTCGAAAGGTGAATCTCGATGGCCGGGACGTCGACAGCGCGCAGTGCGTCGTGAATCGCATAACTGTAGTGGGTGTACGCCCCGGCGTTCAGCAGTATGTAGTCATAGCGTTCGTCCGCCTGATGAATGTATTCGACGATTTCCCCTTCGCTGTTGCTCTGGAACGCGTGAACCTTCAAGCCCCACATTTTCCCTACTTCTTTCAATCGGGCGTTCATTTCCTCGAGCGTCATGCGGCCGTAAATACCCGGTTCCCGTTTACCCAACATATTCAAGTTCGGACCGTGTAAAACGAGTACTTCTATCACCTGTACTCCCCCTTTTTCTCCCCTGCCATTTTATCACATTCACACCGTAAATCCTATTGGCGCCGCTTTTTGCACAAATTGTTTCATTTGGAGGATAAGGTTTCCGTTGCCTATGAATACTATGTACATGCTCCGTCTTTCAGCTGCGAACGACTTAAGGAGATCAAAACATGCGGATATTGTCAACCTTTTTGCTTTCGTTATGCCTCGTTCTAACAACCGGCTACAGTGCGCCTCCCCAAGGCGTTCCCCGGGATACGGGGGACTCGACGTCTAACCGCTACATCTTGATCGACTTATGGAAACGGCAACTGTTCCTGTACGAAGGAGACCGTGTCGTGAAACAGTACCCAGTCGCCCCTGGACGTGAACAGCATCCGAGCCCGATCGGCGAATGGGTGATTACGTACAAGTCGACAGACTGGGGCGGAGGATTCGGGACACGCTGGCTCGGATTAAATGTGCCGTGGGGGATTTACGGGATCCACGGCACGAACTTGCCACACACAATTGGCCAAGATGCGAGTCACGGGTGTTTTCGCATGTTTAACGAACACGTTGAAGAACTGTTTTCCCTCGTGAACACCGGCACACTTGTCATCGTAGACGGCCCTCTTCCCAGGCGCGACGAGTGGGCGCTCAAAACCCTTGTCCGAGGGGACAAAGGTTCCGATGTGTTGCTCGTACAAAACCGGTTGCGGGCTTCCGGCTACTACGAAGGACCCGTCGACGGCATATTCGGATACGGGTTGGAAGCGGCGGTCAAGCGCTGGCAACGAGATATGAACTGGGAAGTGACCGCGCAAATCAGTTGGCGAGAGTACTTGGAGCTGGGGTTAGTCGAGTAGCGCGATATGGCACTTTAGAGCGACTTGCGATACAATACAATTGTGATTACCGGATATGAAAACGGGGACAATGACAGTAAACCCGCTCACACAACCGGCCGGAATGGGGGTATCGCCATGTTCTACCGAAACAGCTGGATGTACCTCATGGTTGCTTTGATCGCTGTAGGAGTGTTCGCCGGGTTCGCCCGCAATCCGGGGGCGTCCTCCTGCCCCTCGCCGTTTTCGGGATCGTTTTCTACCTGTACAAATTTCCGCCGAAGTGGCTTTTGCGATGGGCTGGACGGCCTCACTCCGCATCGAGAGACGAACACAAAAAGTATCAAAAAGCGCTGCGCACGGGCAAACACCGGCAAAACCAAAGGGGAAAACTGGCAAAACGCAAACGGCGCAAACATTACCCGTTCCAAGTGATAGACGGGCACAAGAAAGGTTGGCATCCGCGCCGCAAAAGTCAGTAAACGGAAGCCTAAGGCAGCTTGTTCTGTCTCCTGTTGATCGTCACAACTACCTTGCCGTGGAAGTTCTTTAAATACTGCTGAAAATCCCATTGCCGGAAAAATTTCTCGGCTGCTTTTTTTCCCGCGTCAAAGAGAGCCGCGCTCTTTTCCGGGGTGATGTGAAAATCGGTCGACTTTACACCTAATGAAGGGACGAGAATTGTACGCACTTTGTCTTGCTCTTCTAAGTGTCTTGTGTCGTGCGCGTCCATCATGGTTTGGAAAAGGGCCCGAAAGAGAGAGAACGGCCCTCGTATCTCATGTGGCGCGGCCTCTCCATCTTCGGACACGAGGCGAAAGCCGAACGTCGGCCATTTGGGTGCTTCTTCATCAAACAGCCACAACGGAAAATTGCTCAACACACCGCCGTCGACCATGTAATTGCGCTTCGGTTCGGATCGGCTGTAAAGCACAATCGGATCGAAGAAAAAGGGAATCCCGCAACTCATCCGCACTGCCCGGGCCACCGGCAAGTCGACTGCCGACAGTCCATACAACTTCAAATCTTCAGGTAGTACCACCAGTCTCCCCCGGGTGATGTCGGAAACGACGATTTGCAATGTGCCGGCTTTTAAATCGGCAAACGTGTGGACCCCTTTCTGACGCAGCAAGTCATCCAGCCACCTCTCGATTTCTTTCCCCGAGTAAAGCCCTTTTTTTATCCACAACCGCGCCACGGGTCCGATATAAGGCAATAAGTGCCACGCTCCTGGTTCTGTAAACAGGGTGTAGTCCAACTCTTCGATCACGCGACGGATCTCCTCAGCCGTATACCCTGCCGCTACTAACGACGCAATAATCGCTCCTGCCGACGTTCCCGCCATCCGTCTCCACCGGTAGCCGCGCTGTTCGGCGACGGTCAGTGCCCCGACCAATCCAATCGCTTTTACGCCTCCCCCTTGAAAGACAGCGTTTGCCCACAACGGCACCACCTCCATCTCCCTTTGTGTATATCGTATGATGCAGTTTCACAAAAAAACCTGCCATCGTGACGATCGCAGGTTTTTTACCGACTGTCTCCTCTATTTTTTTCTTCCATTTCCGCTTCTTCCGCTTCGTCGGCAGCTTTGAGCATATGTAAATCCTCAATCCTCTTCGGGTCGTCGCGGAAGTACTCTACCAAGTATTCCAAGCACGTAATGGCATCCCAGCTCAAGTGGTGTTCGATGCCTTCTACGTCTGAATAGATGAGGTCCTCATCCACGCCAATGATGCGAAGGAACTCTTCTAACAGCTCATGCCGATCCACCAAGCGTTTGCCCATTTTTTTGCCTTTCGGGGTTAAAATGAGACCGCGGTATTTTTCGTACACTAAATACTTTTTTTCATCCAGTTTTTGCACCATTTTCGTCACCGAAGACGGATGCACGTCCAAGTGTTCGGCAATGTCTGAAACGCGGGCGTACCCTTTGTCTTCTATCAGTTGATAGATGCGCTCCAAATAGTCTTCCATGCTTGGTGTCGGCATCTCGACTTCCTCCTCTACTTTCGTTCGTCCTTTTCATCCGTCCACTCTATCATAACACAGTCGAGACCTGTCATCGGACTCGCAACAGGTTAAAATTCAAATAATCACACGAGACGAGGCGCAGTTCAATTCCGTCCACTTCACCGTTAATCGCAGTTCGGTGCGCGTTTCCGTGCAGGTGACCGTAAAGGCATAACTCGACGTCGTACTGTTTCAACACGTGAAAAAAGTCGCTGTCCGGAGCGTAAGTCGTAAGCGGTGGGTAATGCAACATGGCGATGACCGGTCTTTCGGGGTGATCTTTCCGCGCACTTTCCAGGGCGAGGTTGAGGCGCCCCACTTGACGGTCGTGTATTTTGCGGTCATACGTTTCATCCCAGTCGGCATCTTGTGGCAGTATCCACCCCCGCGTTGCAACCACTACATAGTCTCCCACCAGTGTGTAGTCTCCGTCAATCCACTCCATACTTTCAGGAAGGACGCTGCGAATTTTCTTTTTAGTCGTCACGTAGTAGCAGTGGTTGCCCGGTGACATCACTTTCCGGCCAGGAAGCTGGTGAATCCAGCGAAAGTCGTGGACAGCTTGCTCCAGCTTCATGGCCCAGCTGATGTCTCCGGGAATGAGCACGGTGTCGTTTTCGGATACGCTTTGCAACCAATTATCCCGAATTTTGTCAAAGTGACGCTCCCACCCGCAAAATACGTCCATGGGTTTGTATTGGTCTTTCTCCGCGTCGATGTCGTACAAGGTGACGTCTTTATTAAACGACAAGTGTAAATCGGCTATGGCGAATATACGCATATTTTATATCTCCCGCAGTGACATCGTCCATTATATTGTGACCGAAACAGTCCTCTCGCGCAACTTTTTCTGCCATTTATGCTCTACGGATCCCAGTTCTCCTGTCATTTTTCTGCGTGGAATGCGGAAGCTGTCTCCACAATGGAAAGAAGTGGTGCAGGATGTGTAGTATGAAAAGGCGCCTCCCCTAAAGGAAGCGCCCGTACAAAAGCCGATCTTACGAACAACCTGTCGTCGAACCGCAGTCGAGGCAGACGTAACACGTCCCGCTTTGCTTCGTCATGCCGCCGCACTCAGTGCAGATGGGAGCGCCGTTGCTCGCCACTTTCGCACTGTTCAACTTTGGCTCGGCAAGCTGGGGTAAGGTTGGTTTGTCCGCCGATTGTTCCATCTCCCTTTGAGTTGCCGTTTGTTTGACATCGGCAGTTCGATTTTTTCTCTCCTGCTGTTTCAACTTGTTTTGGTAGTAGCGGAGCTCTTCATCGGCTGGCGGCACTTGAACAAAGTCTTTTCGGCCTAAATACTCCATGCCGATCATCCGGAACACGTAGTCGACGACGGAAGTGGCCATCTTAATGTTCGGGTGATCTACTACACCGGCCGGCTCAAACCGCGTAAAGGTGAAGGCGTCGACGTATTTTTCAAGGGGAACGCCGTGCTGCAGGCCGAGTGACACGGCTACAGCAAAAGCGTCCAACATCCCGCGCATCGTCGTCCCCGCTTTGTGCATGTCAATGAACAGTTCCCCCAGGGAGCCGTCTTCGTATTCACCTGTTCGCACAAAAATTTTCTGCCCCGCTATGCGTGCTTCCTGGGTGAACCCTTCCCGCTGACGCGGTAGCCGGCGCCGTTCGCTTGTCGCATGCCCTTTGGCGATGAACTCCCTGTACTCGCCAGAAGTGGCCGCAGGTTGGACTGTTTCCGCTCCTTGGATATCTGTTTCCACTGCCGTGTCGGTTTCTTTTGTCTCATTTTTATCTCCCTTGCTGTTGAGCGGTTGGGAACTTTTCGAACCGTCCCGGTAAATGGAGATCGCTTTTAAGCCGTACTTCCAGCTTTCCCAGTAAGCGTGCTGAATGTCCTTTCGTGTTGCGTGTTCTGGCATGTTGATCGTCTTGGAAATGGCACCGCTCAAAAACGGCTGGGCAGCGGCCATCATCCGAATGTGCCCCATGTAGTGGATGTAACGGGTTCCGTGTTTGCCGCATTTGTTCGCTGTGTCGAATACGGGATAGTGCTCTTCCTTCAAGTGCGGAGCGCCTTCCGTCGTCAGCATACCGCAAATGACGTCGTTCGCTTCGTCGATCTGCTCTTGCGTAAAGCCGAGTGCCTTCAACAAGTCAAACTCTGGGGATTGGTATTGTTCCGGCGTAAACCCTAAGCGGGACAAACACTCTTCCCCGAGTGTCGACACATTAAACGCGTAAGGCAGTTCGAACACTGTTGGAAGGGCGTCTTCCACTTTCTTGATGTCATCGTCTGTAAAGCCAATGTTTTTGAGCGACTCCCGGTTGATGTGAGGAGCGCCGTCTAACGAGAGAGTCCCGGTTACGTAAGTCAAAATGTCTTCAATTTGCTTCTCGTTGTAACCCAAGTTTTTCAAGGCCGGGCGGATGGATTGGTTGGCGATTTTGAAGTAACCGCCGCCGGCCAGCTTTTTAAATTTGACCAGGGCAAAATCCGGTTCGACACCTGTCGTGTCGCAATCCATCAACAGCCCGATGGTGCCGGTCGGCGCCAGCACTGTGACTTGCGCGTTGCGGTATCCGTATTGTTCCCCTAACTCCAACGCTTTGTCCCAGCTCGTACGGGCCGCCGCGAGCAAATCTTTCGGACAGTGTTCTTCACTGATGCCGAGTGGTTTGATCGTCAGCCCTTCGTACTCGTCTTCCGGAGCATCGTAACTGGCGCGGCGGTGGTTGCGAATAACCCGCAGCATGTGCTCCCTGTTGTGTTTGTACGCTTTGAACGGGCCGAGCTCCTTCGCCATTTCAGCCGACGTGGCGTAAGCTGTACCGGTCATGATCGCTGTGACGGCTCCCGTAATGGCCAATGCCTCCTTCGAATCGTACGGGATGCCGGACACCATTAACACCGTCCCGATATTCGCGTAGCCGAGCCCGAGTGTCCGGAATTCGTAAGACAGCCTCGCGATTTCTTTGGACGGAAACTGGGCCATCAGCACCGAGATTTCCAGCACGATCGTCCATAACCGGACACTGTGTTCCAGTCCGTCTATATCGAACTGGCGGCGTTCGGCGTCAAAAAATTTCAGCAAGTTGAGGGACGCGAGGTTACACGCCGTATTGTCCAAAAACATGTACTCCGAACACGGGTTGGACGCGTTGATGCGGTTGTGCTTGGCACCAAGTTGACCGTCACTTCCGGCTGGACACGTGTGCCATTCGTTAATCGTATCGTCACACTGGATTCCGGGGTCCGCACACTCCCAGGCCGCATCGGCGATTTGATCCCACAGATCGCGGGCCCGCAGTTCTTTGCTGACCTTGCCGTCAGTGCGGCGAATCAGCTTCCACGTCCCATCTTCTTCTACCGCTTTAAAGAACGCATTCGGGACGCGCACCGAGTTGTTGGAGTTCTGTCCGGACACCGTTTCGTACGCCTCTCCGTTAAACGACGGATCGTACCCGGCTTCAATGAGCGCCCGCACCTTCTTTTCTTCGTTCGCCTTCCAGTTAATGAATTCCTCGACGTCCGGATGGTCCAAATCGAGACAGACCATCTTCGCCGCCCGCCTCGTCGTTCCGCCGGACTTAATGGCGCCGGCGGCGCGGTCGCCGATTTTCAAAAAGGAGAGCAGTCCGGACGAACTCCCACCGCCGGACAGCGGTTCCCCTTTGCCGCGGATGTTGGAGAAGTTCGTCCCCGTTCCGCTGCCGTACTTGAACAGGCGCGCTTCCCGCACCCACAGATCCATAATGCCGCCTTCGTTCACGAGGTCGTCTTCGATGGATTGGATGAAGCAAGCGTGGGGCTGTGGACGTGTATACGCATCTTTACCCTGTTTTATCTCTTCCGTCTCAGGGTCCACGTAGTAGTGGCCTTGTGACTTCCCGGTAATATTGTAAGCGTAAGCGAGCCCAGTGTTGAACCACTGCGGCGAGTTGGGCGCAGCCATCTGGTGAAGCATCATGTACACGAGCTCATCGTAAAAGGCCTGTGCGTCCTCTTTTGTATCAAAATAGCCGTACCGTTCCCCCCAGTCCCGCCAGCATCCCGCTAAACGGTGGACAACCTGCTTAACGCTTCTCTCGGGTCCTGTGACCGGCTTCCCGTTCTCGTCCAAAATCGGTTCGCCGTTTTCATCAGTTTGCGGCACTCCGGCCTTTCGGAAGTACTTAGAAATCATAATGTCAGCCGCGACTTGCGACCAATGTTTCGGCACTTCTGCCCCTTTCATTTCAAACACGACAGATCCGTCTGGATTCGTAATGCGCGAATCCCTCAGCGTATATTCCACTGATGCAAAGGGATCTTCTCCCGGCTTTGTATAGTAGCGTTTAATCTTCAAGGTGAGTCCTCCTCGTTGCCGAGTGTCGCGCACTCAGCACTATATATATGTAATTTTCATTATAACACTACTATATATAGTGTAAATACCGTTGTAAATCGCCCAATTCGTCTCCTTTCTCACTATTTTCTCCCCCTTAGCTTGTCCAAACCCTGCCGTACACTTTATTCCTCATTTTTTGACGGCTTGCATTTTTGGCGCTGATCAAGTATTGACGTGGGGCGTGGACGTGATAGGATATCATCGGTTGAAACTTTTGGCCGATTTCTGCACACTAATGCTATGACACTGAATAAAGGAGACGGAAAGATGCTTGTATTGGTAAACGACCAGATCAAGAGCCGGGAAGACGTCCGAATTGACTTAGAAGACCGCGGTTACCAGTTCGGAGACGGGATTTACGAAGTCATTAGCGTGTACAACGGGCAACCGTTCCTCATGGATCAACACATGCAACGCCTTGAGCGCAGCGCCCGCGAATTAATGCTGGACCTCCCTGTGTCAATAGGACGACTAAAAGAGAAGGTTCAAGCGTTAATCGAGCAAGAAGGGCGGAGCACGTGCAGCGTGTACCTTCAAGTGACCCGCGGAGCGGCGCCGCGCCGCCATCCGTTTCCAACCTCCGCGACACCCGTGCTCACCGGCTACATCATGGATAGCAACCCGCCACGCGACTTGCACGCCGAGGGGATTCGCGCCATCACGACAGACGATATCCGCTGGCTCCGCTGTGACATCAAAAGCCTAAACCTGCTGGGAAGTGTGTTGGCAAAGCAAAAAGCAGTAGAACAAGGGTGTCAAGAAGCCATTCTACACCGGAGCGACACCGTTACGGAAGGCAGTTCGACAAACGTATTCATCGTCAAAAACGGAACACTCTATACGCACCCGGCCAACCATCTCATCCTACACGGCATCACCCGTCACGCAGCGATCCAGCTAGCCGAAAAATTAAATACGAACGTCAAGGAGACGCCGTTCAAGCGCGAAGACCTGTATGAAGCGGACGAAGTGTTTGTCACCGGCACGTCCATCGAAATCTGTCCCGTCACCCACGTGGACAACCGCGCCATCGGGAACGGCCAACCCGGCGACGTGACGAAGCAGTTGCAACGAGCTTTTTATGATCTCATAGTGGAAGAGACAGCGATGAAAGCTGAATGAGCCACCGCAAAGCGCCTGTCCCCCTTGTGGGAGACAAGCGCTTTTTGTTGCGGGACGACTTGAGCCGAACAGGTTATTCCAGGTGTATGCCCGACCCATGGCGCGGACTGCTTCATTCAGGCTCCTCGACTGCTCCCATGAACAACAGCGTTCCCGTTTCACGGTCTTGAATGGTGAAGAAAAACGGACGGTCCACCCTCATAGTAAAGGAGTCGACAGGAGCGGACACAATCCCCACTTCAACCGAAGTCGCACCGGATGCTTCTGCTCCTTCTTCGTTCACTTCGATAAACGTTTTGTGTTTCACCTGTTTAATAAAGGCATTCTCGTCTGGGGCAGCTGACAAGTCAACCATCCGGTGAAAATTGGCTCGCTGTTCGTCGAACGCTATTTCCATGCCCATGGCTTTTAACGCCTCGTTTAATGTTGTTTCGTACGTTAACTGAAAGCGCGGAAGTTGAATTGTGCCAGACATCTTTTCAAACTCAGTCGACCATTTCGCCCAGTTCTCAACGTTGAGTTGTGCGTAAAACGCTTCCGAGCTCGATCGATCTTCAGGAAGGTAGATCGTCATGCTGAATAGCCCACTGCCGTAAGGCAGCTCTACAGCTTGAAATCCGTTGCCTGCGTAATATGCGTACTCTCCCGACTGGGACATCATCGGGACTCGCTTTGTTTCCCCGTCTCGCAAGTAAAAATCGGCGTCTACTGTGCCCGCCGGATCAAAAGGATTTGTCCACTTCCCTTTAAAATAAAGGGCATTCATTAGGAAGAGGAACGTTTCCGGATCGATGCTGTCTACTATATCTTCAATTTTGCCGTTCGTTTCCTCTCGCACCCACTCGTTGATGACGTGAGGCGCTTGAGGATGGTCAAAATCGAGTTCTGTCACCTGCGCATTGTAAAATTTTCCCACTTGCCGTATAAAATCCGGTCGAAACGGCGTCCCTTCTCGGCCCCAAAGAGCGTTGGCGACATTGAGCTCCACATCGGAATCCGTTCGTTCGACTACGCTGTGTAACGCAGCCTGGGAGCGGTTCACGTCTTCCATACTGAGATCTCGCACGTGTAAGACTTCTGCCATGGCATCCTTCGTCTCTTCTGCCGCCCCGTTATACGTCATGGACAGAGCGGTGGCGACACTGAATGGAGAAATAAACGTATTGGGCCCGGCATCTTCAAGCCTCACGTTCGCAAACAGTTCAAACGCAAACCGGTTGTTTGCCGCGAGCACGCGTTCTGCTGCGTCTTCAGCTCCGTAAGCCGTTTCATCCTTTTCATTAGGTGGAACGTTCGGATTGCCATTCTCCGTACCGCAGCCAGAAGCAAACAACAAAGCCACTCCGACAACGGTCGTCAACACGTATCCCACGTGACGACGTATCATCGCACATACACCGTCCTTCCTGATCCTCTTGTCTCCTTACGTTAGACGAGCGGGAAGCCCAGGTGTTTCACTCCGTTGTCAGTTGAAAAAATGCTAATGACGTGATAGATTAGATCACAATCAACACAAAAGTCGCTTTCTCTCCGACAGAGTGGAACCAAGCCCGGGAGGTATTCGTTCAGAATATGCCGGGTTTTTCGTATGGATGAACGTTTATATATTGCGAGGGATGCCGCCATGCATCACGCCCAAACACCAAAGGAAAAAGTCGCTCTACTCTTCAAGATATTTTGGCCGATCATGGTGACCCAAGTTGGCTTGTATGCGATGAACTTAGTGGGCACGATGATGGCCGGCCGTTCGGGTACAGACGATCTAGCCGGCGTAGCCATAGGGTCGAGCATTTGGATGCCCGTTTTTACTGGAATGAACGGGATTTTAATGGCGGTTACCCCCATTGTTTCCCAGTTGCTAGGCAGTGGACAGCGCCACAAAATCGGCGAGTCGGTGACCCAGTCGCTTTATTTGTCCGTCCTGCTCTCGGTCATCGTCTTGGTAGTGGGAGCTGTATTTCTCGAACCGCTCTTGTCGCTCATGGTGCTTGAACCAAATGTTCACCACATCACTAAGCACTTCTTAATCGGGCTGTCCTTCGGCATTGTCCCGCTGTTCGCGGCCAATGTCCTCCGTTATTTTTTTGACGCACAAGGTTATACACACATTATGATGGCGATCATGCTCTTAGTTGTTCCAGTCAACGTCGTGCTCAACTATTTTTTCATTTTTGGCAAATTCGGTTTTCCAGCTCTCGGCGGGATCGGTGTCGGGTATGCGACGGCTGCCACTTATTGGTTTATCTTTATCATTTGTGTCATCATCACCTTTAAAGTGAAAAACATGCGCACGTATCACCTATTCGTCAAGTGGTTTTCCCCCTCGCTCAAGACGTGGAGAGAGCAGCTCCGGATCGGTGTTCCAATGGGGCTTTCCGTCTTTTTTGAATCGAGTATTTTTGCCGTCGTCACCCTGTTGGTCAGCACAATGTTCAGCACGGTGACGATCGCCGCCCATCAAGCGTCGATAAATTTCACGTCCCTGTTGTTCATGGTCCCTCTGAGTATCTCCATGGCGCTCACAATTGTCGTCGGTTTTGAAGCGGGAGGGAGACGTTTTGCCGACGCTAAACAGTACGCCCGCTTAGGTGTCACGTCGGCAATCGGCATGATGGCAATTTTTTCTCTTTTCCTGTACTTCTTCCGGGAACAGATCGCACACTTGTACTCTGACAATGGCGAAGTGGTGGATTTAGTGAAACAATTCCTTATTTTTGCTATCTTTTACCAGATGTCCGACGCAGCACAAGCATCGCTCCAAGGGGTGTTGCGCGGCTACAAGGACGTCACCATTCCGTTTGTGACCGCCCTCGCCTCGTATTGGGGGATCGGCATTCCAGTCGGATACGGGCTGGCTTCTTTCACCGACTGGGGGCCGTTCGGCTTTTGGATCGGGATTACCGCTGGATTGACGTGTGCAGCCCTCGGCTTTTTGTTGCGCCTGTTCATCATCCAAAAAAGGTGATAGGGTCGATAAGCCAATGTCAAACGCCTGTAAGAGCAGCATCGACACCGATCTGCGACAGTGAGGACGCGTGCTGCCTTTGCGATTGACGGGATAATCGTCCTTCTCCCTGGCTATGCTAACAGGTGAACAGAATTTAAAAAAGGAAGCGAAGTAGGATGATCCGCACCCTGTTTAAACGCTTTGCCGACACGCTCAACCACCTGATCATTTCTCTATTCGAATACGAGTACCAAGACGTTTTAGAATATGAAAACAGCAAAAAGAAAACGTGAAACACCCCGTTCCGTTTTTCGGAACGGGGCTGTGACAGGCAGAAGATGTACAAACATAACCGTTTTCTATCAGTCATCCCACGAAATCGTGATAATTTCACCGGTAAGAGCGTCAATCTCAATTCCTGCCTCTCCCGAATCCGTCTCGATCTCAAACTCATAAGTAATCACGTCGGATTCCATTTCTTTAATTGTTCCGGGCACTTCTCGCAAAGCAATTTCTGCTGCTTGATCAATACTGATCCGTATGGGTGAGGGGCTCTCCTCACTGTTTTCTGACGTCTTTCCATCAGAGCCAGATGTCTTATTGTGGTTTTCTTGTTCTTTCGTTCCGTCAGTTGTCCTTTTACTGACATCGTCATTTTGTGACGCTTGAGGCGATTTCTCCTTCAGGTTGACCACATCACCCGTGAATGCATCTAATGTCACTTCATATTCACCTTTCGGTCCTTTGAGTTCCGCTTCATAAACGAGCTTACCATTTTCCCGCTCCAGTTCTATTTTCTCTACCTCGCCCGGATATTTGTCTTGCACAATTTCCCTAATCTCTTTAGTCGTCAGCTGGCTGTTGTCAGATGAAGCCGTTATGTGCTGAATGCCCAATCCCGCCACACTGATAAGAACAGCCCCCACAATCACCGCGATCCACGTTTTATTGTTCATTTTTTACCTCCTCGTATAATAGTATTTGAACTTCGATTCACCCGTTTTTCCAGTTGATCCGGACAGCCGGAAATGGGTGATGAGAATTTCCAGATAAGATACAGGTTATCCCGAATTTCGAATGTGGATAACATCAGCTATTTCTAGCATTACCCACATGGAAACAAACAGTAAAAGTGGAAACTAAACTTGTCCTTTCGATGGGGTTTCTTGTTCTTGGGATACACTTTCCCCCTCCCCACACAAGCGGGCTCGGTTATTTCCATGGTATGAGTAAAATTATTGTGGGCAAAATTTAACCCCCTCATTTGTTGAGGGAACGTTAGAACGCTCAACAAATGAGGGGGCCACCAAGCGAAAGCGCGGTAGTTAATAAGCAAATAACATGAAAAAGAGGGTTACTCCTTGGTAGAATCTTAGTCAACCAAAACTAAATCACAAACAAAGGAGTAACCCCTCATGCAAAAGAATAACACAGTATATCCAAATTTAAAACAGATTGAGCAATTAGTTTGGAGGCAATTACAGGAAACCTTCTCAAAGGTCATGAAAACACTATTAGAGGACATGGACAAGCAGATTGCAGAAGAACGAGATAAAAAACGCTATCGACTCATTGATAAAAGAAAATATCATATAACTAGTCTCTTCGGAGAGATTGAATTAAATCGTAATTATTACCGTGACCGGGAGACAGGGGAATATGTTTTTCTCCTTGATCGTTATTTAGAGTTTGAGGATGCAGGTTCTTTTAGCCCATTGATTGAGGAGGTAGCTATTGAATTAGCTGTTCAGGGACCTTCCTATCGAAAAGCAGCCAGTACGTTAGAAACCCTTTTAGGCTATCGGGTTATTAGTCATGAGGCAATCCGTCAACACTTATTACAAGTTTCGAGTATTCCAAAAAAGCGTGAGCATGTACATCAACCTGTATTATTTGTAGAGGTCGATGGTTTGTTTGTAAAACGTCAAGGTAAACGAAAAAAGGGAAAAGAAGAGAAAATAGCCGCAGTTCATCAAGGCTGGGAAGTCAATGGGAAACGAGTAAGACTGAAGAATAAACGCCATTTCGTACATGAAGGGAACCAGCCATTTTGGGAGGCGTTTGAGGACTTTCTCATCGAAAACTTTGAGTATGATCCAACCTTTCATAAGTTGGTAATAAATGGAGATGGTGCAAATTGGATTACAACTTGTCGTGACTATTTCAAAGATCGTGCATTCTTTTCGCTTGATCGTTTCCATGTGGCACGGGAGATTCGAAGTTTGTTCCGTCATCACCCACGTTATCGTCCAATTCGTAAGGCGCTTGCATCATATGATTATGAGAAATTGCTTACAGAGCTTAACAGTGCAGTCGGAACGCTAGAGGATGATGAGCAAGAGGAACGTCTAGAAGCATTTATTCGCCAATTAGAGAAATATCCAGAAGCCTTGGGAGATTATCGTAACTGGCTTAAAGAACAGGGTATAGATACAACAGGAATGCGTCCGATGGGTAGTGCAGAAGGAACCATGAGTGTATTTGCCAAAAGACTTAAAAATGGCCGTAGTTGGGTGGATAAAGGTGTAAGTGCCATGTTCACTGGTTTGGTAGCTTACTTGGATAAATTGACCTTAAAAACACTATTTGGCAGGATTGAAAAATGGACTGAAACAAAGGTGGAAAAGAACCCACCAAGATACTATAAAGAAAAAGTTACGAGCACAATTGGTGAAGCCACTAGAGACAATGTTCTATATCTAAAAAGAAAAGCTAACATACCAGTTTACAAAGCATTAAAAGAGTTGTCTGGCTTTTAAAAAAGGCAAAATTCTTACCAAGAGAGTATCCTAAGGGTTTGAATCCGCTTTCAAATTTAAGGTGTTAAAAAAACTGCCTATAAATACTTGACTCAAACTTGGCCCTCTCTTGAATTTTGAAGTTCAAACTGAAAAATGGTTCTAATATTGTTGTATCTTCTACTTCCTCCGGCAAATAAGAAAACGGGTCAAAACTGAATACGATTTCCTGAACCCGTTCATAAAAAGCGCTGGTAGCGGCAAGGCTTGCTTGCTGTGCAGTAGTGGCAGACTTTTCTTTGACAGCGTAAACCGAGCCTAAATTTAGGACAAGTATAAATAATATCATCATTATGCTGATTAAGCCGGCAACAAATATGGCAATGCTCCCGTTCTCTTGTTTCCGTATTTTTGCAAACCATTTGTTCATTCAATCACCCGTCCATAAGCTGTGGCAGAATATGGTACTTTCAAATTTGGAAAATAATTGGACAAAAACATCAAATCTATCGTTGCATTAACGGTAGCAGTAAATTCCTTTCCTGACGTAACAGATATAGCTCCCGGCTGAATGTGATCCCCGGAGCTGTTTAAAATATGATTTGCTGCTTCGTTCGCTTCATAAGCATCCTTTGTCATTGCATATACGTTGGCATATTCGTTGGCTGCTGACTCCACAACAGCAACCGCATGAATCGCTGCGACAAATTCGATTAAAATTACTAAAAATAAAATTGCTAACGGAATAATTCCCAAAAATTCAATCGTTGCCGACCCTTCCTCTTTTTTCAGGCACTATTTTATAAATTCCATTCGACGCACCTCTTACAAACCTAATTAAAGGAATCGATTATCTTAAAAAAATTTGCTGAGGAATCTGCCTGAAAAAGCAGATTCCCCTGCCTTAAACAAATACTGGAAAGCGGGATTCCTTCTTTAACGCTTCATTTGCCTTCAGCTGCTCCTCGATAATTACTTGCTTTGCAGTTTTAATATGTTCCTCCCTGTCATATTGTTTATCTTTTTCAACGAGGCGGATTGATTCAATATCCTTTGCCAGTTTCTCTTTTTGTTCCTTGCTTGTAAACCAGTTTAAATAGTTGTTTTCCTTTCTTGTTATCAATGACCGAAGCTGGGAATTATTATGCAAGTGATCCTTTACCAGCATTAAATGTTCTGTATTCTCGTAATCTAAGATGGCTTGATTATAAATGTAATAGTCAAATGCTGCTAAAACTTCTACCAGGTTCATCACATCTTCTTCCGTATATTGGCGGACCGGCATATAGTTCTTCTTATATTCCGCCATTAGTTGTTTTAGTTCATTCTGGAATTGAAGAATCTTTTCAATGTTCATTTCTATTTTTTCGTAAATTTGCTGCTCTTCTGCTGTTAATGGAAGGCTGGCCTTTAATTTATTTACTACGTGAGCAATTCCCGTAAACATATCCATCGATATTCGTGTTCGCTCCGCAACGTACGTATTAATCTTTGAACGGGTATTTACAATTAACGGGAATAAGTCAAAAGCCTTTTCATAAAATTCCTGCGGTGCATCTTCTTGTGGCGAAAAAACTGCAAATCCCGCATGCCTATTAAATTTTGAATAAAACACGAGATAAAAATCCCAGCTGTTCAAACGCAAGCTTTCTCTTTGAATGGTATACTTTTCCATCCACCGTTTATGCTCTTTTATTTTCCGCAATAGAGTTGCATCATGTACTGACAAGTATGAACATCCTTTCTGTTGTTAGTCGTTAAAATCCAAAGAAGCTCTTAACTTTATTCCAGCCTTTCTTAATTTTCTCTCCTGCTTTTTTCGCGATATGTTTCGTTGTCGACCAGAGTCCGCCTTGCCAATTATCTGCGAACAGCTTGACGCCTTTCGATACAACCCAAATTCCTGCACCAACAGCAGCCATGCCTGCACCAATTACTTGGCCTCCAGGAATTGCCGCAGCCACTGCACCACCATTCATCAGTGTGCTGCCCAAGCTTGCAGTTACATCTGCCACTGCAGAGGTTTTCTCTGCTCCAGTCGCGTCACTGTTAAATACTTGATATGCTTTTGCCGCATTCCATCCCATTTCAAAAGCAGATAACCCAGTACCTATGGCTGCTCCAGCAAGATTAAATTTGGAAACCGCCCCTATAACTCCTCCAGAAGCGATGGTAGCTGTATTAGAAGCAGCTTGTGCATATCCGGCTCCGGTACTAACCGTATCACTTAAACTTCTTAAATTTCTCCATGTTTTGAAATTATCATAGCCTGATTTTACAGTATCATAGGTGTCGACAAGTTCAAAGAGGGTCTGGTCTTTAACTCCTAGCCGAATTCCATTCAGCAGCAGATTACGGTAAAAACTGCCGCCATAATCCATTTTCGAGGTTACTCCCTGTTCATAGGCAAGGACACTTCCAATATAATCAACTTGCCCCATAATGACATCTTCAAATATATATTTTCCGACATCATAACCTAGCGGCAAATCCGGAATCGTTACATCCGCATTCGTTCCATTTCCGGAAAAATTCCCGTATGCGAATGGGCCATAGCCAAATGGTCCATACAGTCCTGCATAATACATCCACGGCATTCCTGGAAATGCATTGCCATTAAATCCTGGATGCATCCAGGGAGCACCAGCAAATTGATTACCTTGAAAACCAGGAGCTAGCCAAGGTGCACCAGCAAATTGATTTCCTAAAAATCCAGGGGCTAGCCAAGGGTTGCCGGAAAAGTTATGATCCTGAATTTCGAAAGTAAAGTTGCTTGATCCAGTAATAAAGGTGCTCCAATCCTTGGTATAATGGTGTTTGAACGAACAACAAAACCCAAAGAGAGGGGCACCCGTTAGGTGAAGTCTACCACAAACATCGCCAAAATGAAAACAGAATTCACGCTAAAGAATGCAACCTCACACGCAGGGAGTAAACCCTTGCTTGCGTACCTTGAAAAAATCAAACTGGAAGACGCTTTTCGTCAGATAGGTTGCGGGAAAGGCCGGAATACGCTTTTTCCGTTCTTCAAGATCTTGATGTACCTTTTAGTCGGATGGCTACTGGGTTGCGAACGTATATTCCATTTCCGCTCATTGCGAGACGATTCGCTGGTACGTCGATTTTTAGGTGGACGTTGTCCCCATCACACTCTTTTGTATAAAGAACTGTGCCGCGCTGCTGTCTCCATGCCCACGATCCGTCGGGACTTGAAGGCATTAAACCTTGATCTCATCACTCCCTGCCTATCCGACGAATGCATTCTCGACCTCGATTCCACCGTTGAGACGGTGTACGGGAATCAGGAAGGGGCCGAAGTTGGGACAAACGCTCAAAAGCCCGGACGTAAAAGCTTCCAACCACTCATCGCCTTTGAAGGAAAGTCCCGTCTTTACCTTAATGCCGAACTGCGTTCAGGCAATACGCATTGTTCCCGCAATGCCCATACTTTCGCGAAGGAAACCCTTCAACGTCTTCCTAAATCGTGTAAAGTCAAGTATGCCCGATTCGACAAAGGATTCGGCGGCGAAACCTTCTATAGTTTTTGGGAAGGCAAACAGATCGGCTACGTTGGCAAACTCAAATGGACGCATCGGTTAGCCAAAGAAGTCGCCAAATGTCCTCATTGGAAACGCTATGTGGACGGAGACGTCATCATCGAAGGCCTTTGTTTAGTGTACAAAGCCACTTCTTGGAAAAAGGCTCGAATGGTGGTCGTCATCAGGAAAGCCGAACGCTACGATGGTGATCAACTCCAATTCGACTTTCTTTGGGATTACGAAGCAATCGTGACCAATTTGGATTGGGAGCCCATCGACATTTGGCGTTTTTACAATCAGCGCGCGTGCATGGAGAACTACATCAAAGAAGTGAAGCACGGCTTTTCGATTCACCGTATTCCGACAGATTCGTTTAAAGCCAATGAAATCGATCTGTTGCTGAAGCTGTTGGCCTACAATGTATTCGAGCGTTTTAAGATGGACTGCTGTGAACCGGTTCATCGCCGCTATACCATTGCACGATTTCGTAAGGAGTTTTTCCATGTCCCTGGTACGATCATCTATCGCAGTCGCCAAGTCATTCTAAAAATCGCGGCAGCCTTCCAAAATGAGTACAGTTGGCGGCGCATGGAAGAACGGGTGGTTCTCCTACAATAATGCCTATCCAAACTTTTACATGGAAATAACCGAGCCCGCTTGTGTGGGGAGGGGGAAAGTGTATCCCAAGAACAAGAAACCCCATCGAAAGGACAAGTTTAGTTTCCACTTTTACTGTTTGTTTCCATGTGGGTAATGCTAGAAATAGCTGATGTTATCCACATTCGAAATTCGGGATGATAAGAAAAACCTGGCATTCCCCACGGAGTGCCTGCAAACTGATTCCCAGAAAACCCTGGCAAATTCCAATAGTTTCCATAAAAGCCTGGCATCGACCAATAATTCCCATACCAGCTGCTGCCGTCCCAGCTATCTCCATCCCAAGGACTCTCACTCGTACCTTCCCCGCTCCAATTTTGTCCATTCCACGGATTTCCATTCCAAGGGTTCCCTTGCCATGGCTGTCCCTGCCAAGTTAAGTCAGATCCGTCCCAAGGGTTACCTGTTCAAGGATTGCCTTGCCATGGGCTTACGGCTAAAGCAACTGGCAAAAAAGGCTGGAAGGTTAAATACACAATTGCAAGAACGATGAATAATCTTCTCAACCATTTAAACATTTTTAAACCACTCTATAATCAAAATTTATTTCATTATTCTAAGACGATAATGGTTCTGCATTTTTGCCTCTTTCTTCTTCTACAGACAGAATTGTTAGTGCTTCTCTCCATTTAATCGTAAACGCCGTCATCAAAAAGACGATAAATGGATAAATAATTATGTTAATCACAATTTGGGTAATAATTTGGGCAGCATAGGAAGGTGTAATATTAAATAATTGAACGGTGACATATATACAGAGCAGGAATTCTAGCAATCCTGTCAACGTTAATAAAATTGCTATTTTCCAAAAATGTCTTTTCCCGATATTCCAGCCATCCTTCCAAGATTTCCAGACAGATTTTTCTTCAAAAATGGCAACATACGGGATAGGAAAAAGGATAGAAAGGAAGAGTATTCCCGGAAGTATTAGCAGAATGAACCCGATTGACGTTAAGATGGAAACGATGCATGCAAACACAAATACGGTGAAACCATTGACAAGAAAATGATAGATAGCATCTCGGAAGGAGGCTTCCCCTCCTTTATATTCCGCATATAAAAACCGGATATAAGGGACCTGGCCATAAATAAATAGCAGAATGGTTATTAAACCGTAATAAATATCGCCAACGGATGCCCCAAAGGTAACTGGAGTAACAACATATATGTAGTTTGTTATAAAGTTGTGCAAAATTAAAAGGGGTAACGTAGTGAAAAGCATTAGTAGCAATACTTTTTCAATTTTTTTGTATAGACTTCCCATGCAAATTGCAACGGTTTTCTCATTTTCATCTCCTACAAATGACGAATTATTATGAAAGAAAAGGGGAAAAATCCCCCTGTTTTCTAGCTGTTTTGCTCTTGAAAAATCTTCTCAATCTGCTGCTGTGCTTCTTCAAAGTTTTCTGCTTTCATTTGTTCAAGATTTTTCCTTAATTCACGTACTAACTCTTCAATATCATCCTTGATTTCTTTCCTGCGAGCATCCAATTCCATCCTCTGCTCAAAAGTAATAAACTCTAGTTCGTCTAATTGAGTTATCAATCGCCACATATTGTTCATTGTTCTTCTCGTAATCGAGCTCCATTTATTATGAATGGCTATAATATCAAAGGAAGCATCGACTTGTCCCGCTTTTACGTCTTTCAATGCATCTCTTTTCCATTTTTCCCATGCCTCCAGCACTTCCTCAGCCCGCTTAAATTCTGCTTGCAATTCCTCCTGATTGTTTGCCGTGGCATAGATTCCGTCTGCAACTCTAGCTATCTCCTGCAGTTGTTTTTGCGCTTCCTGATCCGTTTGGAAACCAATAATGTTTATAATTGGCTGGATATCCGATTGGGACAGTTCTTCCGCAACGGCAACCGGATCTCCGTCACATGTTTCGATGCCATCGCTGACAACATAAATCAAATTCGTATAGTCATCCGTATGGAAGGATGCCATCGACTCTTTTGCCGCTGATAATGCACCTGCTAACGGGGTCCAGCCGGCAGGTTCGAACTCGCTTAATGCATTTTTAAATTTCTCTTCGTCATAAGGAGCAAATCCGTATACCTGTTCAATCGTCGAACAAGATAGCTCCTTATCACGATCCGCACCTGTTCCTTCATGGCCATACACTCTTAGAGAGACATTTGCTTCCTTCGGCACTTTTTGGACAAACTGTAAAATTGCTTCCTTTGCAATCTCCATCCTCGTTCTGCTGCCGGCATAATTGGCCATGCTGCCGCTTGCATCTAAGAGAATTTCAATATTATAGTTTGGCTTAAAATGATAGCGGCTGTCCGGCAAATCAGGATTTCCAAAGGAAGCAAACTGCCACTGTTTTATTACATCCTCTGGATTAGGATAGTCTTCAGCTACAAGAGAATATATATAACGTAAATATTGATCGTACTCTTCATCTGTTGGATTTTCCGGTAAGGGGCCAACTTTATCAAATTCCTGCTTAATCTCATCGGCATAATCATAAATATTGTCTGCTCCTGCGAATAGTCCTGGCAATTGGTTGGCCATTTCATCAATCGTTGTTGGAATTGCTGGTGCGTGAAGGAGAAGGGAAGAGGCGGCAACTTCTTCCTCCACCTTCTCAGTCTCTTCCTCCTTGACATCTTCCGTTTCGATTGCCTCGCTGGCCGAATCCAATTCTTTTTGACTTTCTTTATCCTTCTCATCATCATTACAACCAATTAGTAAAAGTGCTACTAGGAAAAATAGTACTGCGATGGTAAGTTTTTTTGCCATAGGATAACTCCTTCTGTTGAAAGGTTAGATTTGATTAACTGCCACCGCCGATCTGTGAAATCAGCTCTGAAATTTTGCTGCTAGAATAAATGCAATAACTAGAAAAATGATTGCTTTCCTTTTCGACTCTAGCAAATTTAATTCCACCCAAAAACGCCAAATGTCGATGGGCTCCCAATCCAAATTGGTCACGATTGCTTCGTAATCCCAAAGAAAGTCGAATTGGAGTTGATCACCATCGTAGCGTTCGGCTTTCCTGATGACGACCACCATTCGAGCCTTTTTCCAAGAAGTGGCTTTGTACACTAAACAAAGGCCTTCGATGATGACGTCTCCGTCCACATAGCGTTTCCAATGAGGACATTTGGCGACTTCTTTGGCTAACCGATGCGTCCATTTGAGTTTGCCAACGTAGCCGATCTGTTTGCCTTCCCAAAAACTATAGAAGGTTTCGCCGCCGAATCCTTTGTCGAATCGGGCATACTTGACTTTACACGATTTAGGAAGACGTTGAAGGGTTTCCTTCGCGAAAGTATGGGCATTGCGGGAACAATGCGTATTGCCTGAACGCAGTTCGGCATTAAGGTAAAGACGGGACTTTCCTTCAAAGGCGATGAGTGGTTGGAAGCTTTTACGTCCGGGCTTTTGAGCGTTTGTCCCAACTTCGGCCCCTTCCTGATTCCCGTACACCGTCTCAACGGTGGAATCGAGGTCGAGAATGCATTCGTCGGATAGGCAGGGAGTGATGAGATCAAGGTTTAATGCCTTCAAGTCCCGACGGATCGTGGGCATGGAGACAGCAGCGCGGCACAGTTCTTTATACAAAAGAGTGTGATGGGGACAACGTCCACCTAAAAATCGACGTACCAGCGAATCGTCTCGCAATGAGCGGAAATGGAATATACGTTCGCAACCCAGTAGCCATCCGACTAAAAGGTACATCAAGATCTTGAAGAACGGAAAAAGCGTATTCCGGCCTTTCCCGCAACCTATCTGACGAAAAGCGTCTTCCAGTTTGATTTTTTCAAGGTACGCAAGCAAGGGTTTACTCCCTGCGTGTGAGGTTGCATTCTTTAGCGTGAATTCTGTTTTCATTTTGGCGATGTTTGTGGTAGACTTCACCTAACGGGTGCCCCTCTCTTTGGGTTTTGTTGTTCGTTCAAACACCATTATACCAAGGATTGGAGCACCTTTATTACTGGATCAAGCAACTTTACTTTCGAAATTCAGGATGATACCTTACCGAAAAACGATGTCATTGATGCCTGGGTGATTGCAGACCATCTGCGTTTTGGCCGACTGCCTCATGCTATGAAAGATGTGATCCAATACGAAGCCTTGCAGCGGCTCACCCGCACACGTTTTCACTTGATGAAATCCATTGCCCGGGATAAGACGTATTTCTTGAACCAGGTGTTTTTAAAGTTTAGTGGGCTCAGACAAGATAATCCCTTTTCCAATACGTTTGGCAGCACGAGTTTAGCGGTCATTCAAGAGCTTGAACCTGAGCAAATTGTCGCGATGTCCCTTGATGCACTCATTGATTTTCTAAAGGAAAAAGGGAAAAACCGCTTTAAAGACCCGGAAGAGGTTGCCCAGTACTTGCAAAAGGTGGCACGTGCTTCTTACCGCTTGCATAAAGCGATGGCCGATCCCGTGAACCTGTCCTTAGCCACGATGCTGAGTGTCATCAAGCATATGGAGGCTGAGGCTAAAAAGTTGGACAAGGAAATCGCCAAGCTGATGAAAGGCATTCCGCAAACGTTAACGTCCGTTAAAGGGATCGGGCCGGTGTTTGCCGCCGGGATGATTGCCGAGATTGCCGGTATTGACCGCTTCCGGAATCACCATGCCTTAGCGAAATACGCTGGCCTGGTATGGAATCAGTACCAGTCAGGCGAGTTTGAAGCCGATGATACCAAGCGGATGCTCACAGGTAATAAGTATTTACGGTATTACCTGATTCAAGCGGCTGATTCTTTACGTAAGAGCGACCCGGAGTACAAAGCGTTCTACCAGAAAAAGTACGCTGAAGTCCCGAAACACCAACATAAACGCGCTCTCGTCTTAACCGCACGTAAATTGGTACGGTTGGTATATGCGCTACTCAGTACCAACCAATTGTACACACCATCCGAAAGGAGATCATAGCGACCGATCCTCCAATTTGTTCCAAATATGGTATCCGCCAGTCGTAAACAGTATGTCTGAAAATTGTGATTAAAGGCGGGTTTAGTTCGTTTATGCTTTTTTAAGCAAATATGGGCTTTTTTAAAAACTATTTTCCAATTTTCCTGAATCACCCCCTTGACATATTACCGCTGGGCTTGATGATGATAGTCTCATCATACAAGCGAAAGATTAATATGCTATGACAACAAGATGAGAAAATGATGAGAATGTCATTCAGCTGCCGGAAATGTCACAGTAAACACGGTCCCTCGATGTTCTTCGCTTTGAACGCTAATCTCTCCATGATGGGCTCGTACGAGGCTCTTGGCAATGGAAAGACCCAGTCCCGTCCCTCCTGTCTCCCGGCTGCGCGTTTTGTCCACGCGGTAAAACCGGTCAAATATATGGGGAATGTCTTTTGCGGGAATTCCTTGGCCGCGATCTTCTACGGTAACATATACCGTATCCTCCTGAGATCCAACTTTAACGGTAACCTTGTCCGCACTGTACTTCAAAGCATTGTCGAGGAGAATATAGAGCACTTGTTTTATTTTTGCTTGATCGGCCATCGCATAAACGTGGGGGGGATCGTTTGAACGTCTATTTCCCGTTCATACGTCTGCCTGAACCTTTCAGCTGTCGAACGGCACAAAGCGATTAAATCGACCTTTTCCAGTTTCAACTCACCTTCTGATTCGTCTTTGGCCAGTGTCAGCAATTGCTGTATCAACGACTTCATGCGCTCTGTTTCAGACGAAAGCGCCTTAATCGCTTCATCCATCACTTCTGGTTTCCGGTGTCCCCACCGCTTTAAAAGCGTAACGTAGCTGTCAATGACGGTCAGCGGTGTTTTCAGTTCATGGGAAGCGTCTGATACAAATTGTTCCTGTTTCTCGAAATTTGTTTTCAGTTTTTTGATCATCGTGTTAAACGTATCGGCCAAGTTATAAAGCTCATCTTTTGACTGCCCCTTTAATTTAATCTGTTTGAATACCCCCCGCTCTTGAATTTCCCTCATCGTCCCAACAATCGCTTTGAGCGGACGAAGAATCAGATTGCTGAGCAGCCTGCCGCCAATTATGGAAGGAATGAGCACCATAAGCGAACTAATCGTTAACACGACGCGCAAAGTGTGCATGTTTTCCTGCACAGGAGCCAGGCTTTCCGTCACTTCTAACGTGACAATCGATCCATCCTTCCATATCGTGGGGAAATAAACGATGACGTAGCGTTCACCGTCCTCCATCGTGTAAAATGTGCTTCCTTGTTGCGTTCTAAATGTGGCGGGGATACGGGTGAGACGGGCTTCTTTCGTAACTGTCGAGACAGGTTCGCCCGCCTCATTGATCAGCCGGATCATCCCGTTAGCCGGCATATACGCCCGGAACAGATCACTTGCTTGAACAGGTTGATCCAAGTCAGCTCTGAGCACTTCTACTATCGTTTCGGTTTGTGCCGCTACACGTTCCACTTCCGTATCGGTTGTCAGTTTATAAAACAAAAAATAAATCGCTGAACTGATCAATAGTAAAATGAGGAGCAGCCATATAGCCGTGTAAAGCTGAATTTTCGTTTTAATGTTCACTTTACAGGCTCCTTCAACGTGTAACCGACACCTCGCACTGTGTGAATGAGGGGATTGTCAAACGGCCGGTCAATTTTTTTGCGCAAATAGCGGATGTACACGTCGACGACATTTGTCTCGCCGTAAAAGTCAAACCCCCATACGTGATTCAGCAACTGCTCCCGCGTTAAGACGTTATTCTTGTTTCTCAACAAGTAAACGAGGAGATCGAACTCCCGCGGCGTCACGGAAATTGTCTGATTCTGGCGTTTGACTTCTCGAGTGTTCACGTTTACGGATAAATCGCCGCAGCTTAACACCTCTTGCCGGGCAGTCCGCGAACGGGACGTAAATGGGCGCGGATACGGGCCAAAAGCTCCTCTATCTGAAACGGTTTGGTGACATAATCGTTGGCTCCCAAATCCAGCCCGCTCACCTTGTCCGGCACCTCATCCCGTGCCGTGAGCAAGATGACCGGTGTGTACGGATCGCGTCTCCGCAACCGCCGCAACAGTTCCAAACCACTCATGCCGGGGAGCATAATGTCCAGGAGAATTAAGTCATAAGCGGAAGACTCCGCTTCTGCCAAGCCTATCGTCCCGTCATGTACTGCCTTCACTGAATATCCTTCGTATTCTAGTTCGAGGCTGATCACCCTGGTCAGCTTTTCTTCATCTTCCACTATGAGAATGTTCCCGTTAGACACGACAGTCACATCCTTACCGTATCATTTATTGCGTGCTTATAGTCATCATAACACGTTGGGACACGAGATGGATGAGACCCGACTGCAGAGAATGAACAATTCCGAGAAAGAAAATACGATAAAAAAGCCGCAGACACTGCGGCTTAATCAGCTTAACATTTATTAAAATATTTAAATTTCTAATTCTCCAACGCTTCCATAACTTCGATGACGTACGCTTCCTTTTCCAGCTGCGAGGATGGAGCTGAATTTCCCCAGAACCATACGTATTCGTAAACTGCGACAGTCAAGTACGCCAGTGCATTAATCGCCCCTGTGATATTCGCAACGACAACAGAAGCCGCCAAATCAGCATCCTGTTTCGAAGTGGCGGTATAACCCAAGTTGTCGAGGGCTTCTTGAACCAGGTCTCCGCCGCGCTCGATGGCTTTATCAACTTTGGTCGGGTTCTTGCTGTAAGCGGCATCTTTCAATTCTTTGAAATAGTCGGAATCCAGTCTCTCGATTTCGTTCACGATGTTGTCAATCACTTTCAGCGTCTCTTGGTTCTTGTTGGTGTCACGCATTATCCTAGAATCCACCGGCAGTTTGCCGCCGAGTTCCCCTACGCCGAACACGATCCCTTTAAATATTTCTTTCCCTGAATATTCGTGCTGTGCACTTTCGGCCCGGCTTGCGGAGACAGCAGAGCTAAACGAAAACACGAGCAACGCGAACACAAGCAATAACGGCAGACTTTTCTTCATCCAGCGAATCAACACAATCGCTCCTTTTCCTTTTTTCGTTCGTGACTAACTATGACTGTTCTCATCCTGACTCTCCCTTTATCTCACCACCTTTCATCGCTGGTTTCCTTAATCTATGGGCAATTCTTGGTGCCGCTTTAAACAGTTTGAGAAGTGGCTGAATTTGAAACTCTCGTTCAAATGGCCGCAAGAACAGGATGAGGGCTGCGAACATGACGGTGGCAAAACTGTACAACCCGATGACGACAGCAATCGTAAGGTGGAACGCTAACCCTGGGATTAAAAACCACTTCCAATATTTTTTTGGCGCAAGTAAGGCGGCAAATAAGAGGAATTCGAGGACAATGGTCCCCCATGTGGGCACGACGACAAACGGCGTTTCTAACAAAGGAAACAAGATGTTCCCCAATCCTTCTGACGTTCCCAGTAATGTATCTTGCAAAAAATAGTAGACAGCGGTTCCATCCATCCAGTGTTCGCCTATTACTTTGGCGTAAGCCGCGTTGAGATAAATGATGGCCACTTGGATGCGCAGCGCCATGTATGTACATAAACCGGTGATAAACGCGAACATGTACGCTTTGGATGAAGGGTTCGACGCTCTTTGCCGCTGCCAGTGCCATTTTCTCGAGTCGGTTAACGTCAACGGGATCAGCAAAAAGGTTAACGCGACATTGGTTTGTTCGCCCCCATCGAGGGACAACGCTGCGGTATAAAAACTGTACGTAATGTAAAAATGCAAAATCCCGGTATACCTGGGCCGCCACCCGCTGGCGATAATGAGCAATAACACGATAAATATCCATCGTATCAATTCAAAGTAGAAGAAATCGTTCGGTACAAAACAGAAGATACTGAGGCTGTTGTTGGCACACAACGGATATTCGGGAAGTCCGGCCCCCGGTCTAAAAAAGATGTGTGTCGGGTTAAACAACAAGAGCATCGCCAGTGAACCCGCTAAAAGTGTTCGGGCCAAACCGTAAACATTCGTCCACAACAGTTGTTTTTCCGCATATTGCGTCAGTTGTTCACCTAACTTGCTGAACATGAGACATTCACCCTCGCAATTTGAGATGGCATGACGGCGGTATCTTTATACTTGCTCCAGGCCCAGGGCACCGGCTCCTGCATCACGATCAAGTGATCGCCGCAAATGGTGGGAAAAGGGGATTCATTGTGAACCTCCATAGCCTCAATCCCGCCATTTTCAGCGGCACAAGTAAACGGTGCTTCTTCGCATGTCACCCATTTGTCATCTGGCACTTTGGACTTCACTAACCCTGCTTCGATTCCTTGCGCCCGCCCGTCTCTCTTTAAACCGTAAAGGTTTTGTTTTGAATTGTGGGGCCAACTGGTTGACGGTTCTTTCGTTTCATAATCGAATATGTGAATGGCTGGTTCAGTAGGATCTTTACTGTAAAACCCCCACCCTTGCGGAAACCACGTCTCCATATTCAGCATGTCGATAAGTGGCAACGTCAGGGCGTTACGTGGCAAAACAGAATGGATCGAGCTAAAAAATAATAGGAAAACTACGAAAAGTAAAGCAACGAAGTACACTCCATAACTCTTTTTGTCATCCCGATTCATACAATCACCTCCGTTTAAATTTTATAAAAAATTACCTATTATTGTTCCTTTAAGATAAATTTTTAATATTAATAACATCCATATTGTAATATCAATAAGTTATAGAGTCAATATTAATTTTATTTTAATTTCAGAATTCCTTATTTAATTTTCCTGTTACATTGCAGTCGTACAGCGATAAAATCACGCCGTCTTCTCAAGAGGATTGAAAAATACGGGGGGGGGGTAAACGGAGCGGTTCTAAGGCAGGGAATGAGAACTTCAGTGGTGAAGATTGTCGCGCAGCTCCCCCTCGGATTAATGAGCAAGAAAAGACGCCGATGAACAAGCGACTTTATATGCATCGCTGTAAACTTCGTCGACAAAAATGCGGTCAAGCTTTTGTTCCATAACTTTACTGAGCTCCATGTTAAGTCACGGCTGAACGTGGTTACGAACCGTTACACATGCTGGCCTATTGCTAAAGGTTGAGGGAACCTCCCGTAAAAACTTGACTGCTCAAAACTGTGTAGTTTCTTCAAAACAACAACCGGCTATGGTATGATTAAATTATAATATTTTAGATATTGGATAATAAAATATAGACTGAGGAGTGGGAAGCATACGATGAAAGCCGTTATCCTTTTTGACGGAGTATGTAATTTTTGTAGTAAAAGCGTTCAATTTATCATCAAGAGAGAGACGCAGAGTTACTTCCGTTTTGCTTCATTGCAAGGAGAAGTGGGGCAATCGTTATTAAAAAAACATCAGGTCCCTTCACATGTCGACAGTTTCGTTTTGATCGAAAATAACCAGGTGTATTTAAAGTCTGACGCTGCCCTCCGCATATGCAAACATCTAAAAGGGGCATGGAAACTGATGTCTATCTTTCTCATTGTCCCTAAACCCATTCGAAATGCCGTTTATTCGCTCATCGCAAAAAACAGGTACAAGTTTTACGGCAAAAGAGACAGTTGTATGATTCCTTCTCCCGAAATTCGCGAACGATTCTTAGACTGATCATTTCGTCAGGGTGTACGCCACGTTTGGAGAACGCTTTTATCGCTTTTCTCTGGAAAGAGAGAGTGAGTTCACACGCCGCGTTCGATGGCGACATCTGTCCTTAACTCGGAATGATGAGGGGGATGTAATTAATGAAGTTTCATGCAAACAAAGACATGACTTACCGAATCCTCGTTTGGGCATTAGGATTGCTCTTCTTTGGACTTTCCGCGGGCCTCTTCGTACCTGTTTACAATGAAGCCGGATTGGGGGCAAGCCTTTTCATCTCCCTTCTATTCGGGATCAGCGGTTTTTTTATTTTTTGGCTGTGGTATCGCACATTCTACATCGTGACAGACCGCGATTTAATCATTCACTTCGGTCCGTTTAAACGCGTCATTCAGCTCACGTCTATTAAAAGGATCGAGAAAACGTACGCGCAACTCGCCTCCATCGCGTTGTCGAAAGAACGTTACTTTTTGCATTACAATGCACACGATTATACGATTATCGCACCTGAAAATATCGAACAGTTTGTACAAGTGATCAATGAGAGAAGATCCCGTCCAGTTGAACTCATACAATAAAGTTAAACCATTGTTTAACCCCTTTTAAGCGCATACGCCTGCGTCACCTGAAGTAAACAAAAGCCGCAGACACTGCGGCTTAATCAGCTTAACATTTATTAAAATATTTAAATTTCTAATTCTCCAACGCTTCCATAACTTCGATGACGTACGCTTCCTTTTCCAGCTGCGAGGATGGAGCTGAATTTCCCCAGAACCATACGTATTCGTAAACTGCGACAGTCAAGTACGCCAGTGCATTAATCGCCCCTGTGATATTCGCAACGACAACAGAAGCCGCCAAATCAGCATCCTGTTTCGAAGTGGCGGTATAACCCAAGTTGTCGAGGGCTTCTTGAACCAGGTCTCCGCCGCGCTCGATGGCTTTATCAACTTTGGTCGGGTTCTTGCTGTAAGCGGCATCTTTCAATTCTTTGAAATAGTCGGAATCCAGTCTCTCGATTTCGTTCACGATGTTGTCAATCACTTTCAGCGTCTCTTGGTTCTTGTTGGTGTCACGCATTATCCTAGAATCCACCGGCAGTTTGCCGCCGAGTTCCCCTACGCCGAACACGATCCCTTTAAATATTTCTTTCCCTGAATATTCGTGCTGTGCACTTTCGGCCCGGCTTGCGGAGACAGCAGAGCTAAACGAAAACACGAGCAACGCGAACACAAGCAATAACGGCAGACTTTTCTTCATCCAGCGAATCAACACAATCGCTCCTTTTCCTTTTTTCGTTCGTGACTAACTATGACTGTTCTCATCCTGACTCTCCCTTTATCTCACCACCTTTCATCGCTGGTTTCCTTAATCTATGGGCAATTCTTGGTGCCGCTTTAAACAGTTTGAGAAGTGGCTGAATTTGAAACTCTCGTTCAAATGGCCGCAAGAACAGGATGAGGGCTGCGAACATGACGGTGGCAAAACTGTACAACCCGATGACGACAGCAATCGTAAGGTGGAACGCTAACCCTGGGATTAAAAACCACTTCCAATATTTTTTTGGCGCAAGTAAGGCGGCAAATAAGAGGAATTCGAGGACAATGGTCCCCCATGTGGGCACGACGACAAACGGCGTTTCTAACAAAGGAAACAAGATGTTCCCCAATCCTTCTCTTTACTGTAAAATCCCCACCCTTGCGGAAACCACGTCTCCATATTGCGCTGCAACGTCAGGGCGTTACGCGGCAAGACGGAATGAATCAAGTTAAAAACAATAGGAAAAATATGAAAAGTAAAGCAACATAGCACACTTCATAACTCCTTTTGTTACCCCTATTTATACAATAAACTCTGTTTGATTTTATTAAAAATGTCCAATTATAGCCTTTCTTTATTGAAATATTAATAATATATTTATATTAAGTTAAGTCCTTATAATTGTGTAAAATGGATTCCTTAAAAATAAAGGAGCCAATTTCAAAATCCTCGGTTAGAATGGAGTTGTCGGAAATACCATTCTGGAGAGGAGAATTTTGAAATGGCTCAATACCAGATTACCGTAGATCAAGAACTTTTGCAGCAACTTTTTTTAGGACATTCAAAAGACGCTGGTGTAGCGAAATTACTGGAATCGGTATTAAACCAAATTCTCCAAGCGCAGGTGACCGAACAGCTGGCAGCTGAACGCTATGAACGCACGGATTCCCGTCAAGGCTATCGCAATGGATCCTATCCTCATCAATTAACCACTCGGGTGGGGACCATTACGTTACGTGTTCCACGGATTCGAAACGGTCAGTTCTCCACTGAACTGTTTGCCCGTTACCAACGGAGCGAGCAAGCTTTGGTGTTGGCTTTGATGGAAATGGTCGTGAATGGGGTTTCCACACGTAAAGTGACTCAGATTACCGAAGAGCTTTGCGGCACTCATTTTTCCAAGTCCACCGTTTCAGACCTGTGCAAAAGGCTTGATCCTATTGTGGAGGCTTGGAATTATCGTCCGCTTTCAGACCGCCGGTTCCCGTTTGTGCTGGTGGATGCCTTGTACCTCAAAGTCCGTGAGGATGGCCGGGTACGGTCCAGAGGAGTGATGATAGGAATCGGTGTCAACACAGACGGTTACCGGGAAGTCTTGGGGATCATGACCGGTGACACGGAATCGGAAGCCAGCTGGAGCGAATTTTTCAGTTGGTTAAAACAACGTGGTCTTGGTGGTGTCGATTTGATCACCTCTGATGACCATGGCGGTTTAGTCCGTGCCATTCGTCACCATTTCCAAGGGGTCACCTGGCAACGCTGTCAAACCCATTTGATGCGTAATATTCTGGATGCCACACCAAAAGCGCTGAGAGACGAAGTTCATCGCCATGTCCGTGGCATCCTGGATGCAGCGGATATCGAAACAGCCAGAATGCTTTTGAACGAAACGCTGAAAGTCTTTGAAGAGAAAGCGCCTAAAGCCATGCGTATTTTGGAAAACGGGTTTGATGATGCCACCGCCGTTTTGGCTTTCCCTGAGAAGTACCGTAAGCGACTGCGTACCACCAACAGCGTCGAGCGGTTGAACGAAGAAATCCGCAGACGGGAACGTGTGATTCGCATTTTTCCCAACCGCCAATCGGTGATTCGTCTGTTGGGGGCCTTACTCATGGAACAGGATGAGAAGTGGGCCAGTGGTCGGAAATACCTCGATATGGAAGATTACTTCACCTGGCGCAAAAGCCATTCAGCAAAAACACATAGTAAGGTGACACGCATCATGTAGGCAGCTTATCTAACCGAGGAGCTTTTTACACACAATTTTGGACTTGATCTTTATATTATTAATGTATATATTGTAATGGCAATAAATTATAGAGTCAATATTATTTTTTATATTTTTATATTTTTAATATAATTTATTATTTTGGTAAGGGAGAACGGTTGTAGTAATACGGCTAAAATTACGCCATTCTCTCGGGAGAAATGAAAAAAACGGGGGTAAACGGGGCGCAGGGGAACAAAAACATCAGTGGTGAAAATTGTCGCACAGCGCCCCCTCGGATTAATGAACAGAAAAAAAGCCGATGACATCTGGTCATTCGGCGAAGAAGCGGAACGACTTTGCTTGCAAAACTCAGTAAACACGATTTACGAAAATTGACGTTTCAGACTACCTCTTCATATTCCACTCTTCTGTTCCGTACTTGGTCGCTGCCAGTTCGGCTGCCATGGCGTGTTCCTCCGGTGTCAAAGGTTCGGGTTGGAGTTCAATGTCCATTCCCTTTGAAAACCCTGTCGTAAACGCCTCGACGGCCTTCTCCCACGTCACGGGTGACGCCGTCAGTTCATTGATGGCCACGGCCTTTCCGCTAAAGGCCTGCTTCAGCCGTTGCTTCGCCCGTTCGGAGCGGAATTTCAGCAAGCTGAACAGCAATTCTACGTCCATGTCCAGCAGGATGGAGCCGTGCTGTAGGATGGTCCCCCGCTGGCGGGTTTGGGCGCTGCCGGCGACTTTGCGGCCTTCGACGACGAGTTCGTACCAGGACGGAGAGTCAAAACAGGCAGCCGATTCGGCTTTCTCTTTGCTACTCTCTTTGTCCAGTGAGACGAGGTCAGCCTCGAGACCGAGAGCGCGGAACCCTTCCAACAGTCCCTGGCTGAACAGGCGGTACGATTCGGTAACCGTTTGCGGAATGCCCGGGTATGTTTCAGATACGATGATGCTGTATGTCAGTTCCTTATCGTGCAGAACGGCACGTCCGCCAGTAGCGCGCCTCACGAACCCGACGCCTTTTTCCCGCACTCGGTGGAGATCGACCTCTCGTTCGACGCGCTGGAAGTAACCGATGGATAAAGTCGGGATGTTCCAGGCGTAAAAGCGGATCGTCGGCGGGACGTTTCCTTCGGTGTGGGCGTTCAGGATCGCTTCATCCACAGCCATGTTCATCGCCCCGTCCAGTGAACCGGTGTTTACGAGTCTCCATACAGGTTTCGACATGTACAGGTCCTTCTTTCTACTCACAGTTTCGCTTCATCCATCATAATTGGTTTGGCAAAAGGATTCAATTTCGACGCATTTGTCACACGATCGACACAATTTCAGGTATACGTTGCGTTTAATGCTTGCTACAATAGCAATCAATAAGGATTCAGTCGCTACTGAGAAGCACTGGGTTCTTATTTTACATAAGGAGAGCACCTCCAAACCGGAGGTGCTCTTCCTGTTTTCAAACGGTTAAGCGGATGGGAAAAGGACGTGGGACGGATGGAGATTCTTCGCGCGAAACGCCCTCAGTTTAACAGCAAGACAGATGGAACGTGTTTTGGGTGCAACATCCTTAGCAATTGATAGCCGATACCGGAAAGCCCTAACCACATACCTGGTATTTTTAAGTGGTTACCCAATCCGTTTATGTAACGGCAGTTTCTCCGGCCGACCATGTTTTTTACGAGGTTATTGGCCATGTCGACGAGCTGACGATCGTCCATGAACTCACCGGCTTGTAACAAGAAGTCCACTCTGCCAGAAGTTCCGTGACACAGGGAATCATCTTGATCTTCGGTTTGTAAACTAATGTCAATCGCTCGATGCAAATCTTTCCTTACCCGTGCGTCCTCCTTCAAACGCAACATGGCCAACCGGCTGATGCCGATCCCAATCGAGCCCTGACACCACGTGTCGTCAGCACATGAATCTAAACGATCCCGTTTTCTCGGATCTATCCAGTTTTGTTGTTGTTCGTCGTACATGGACCGTTCATAAGCGAAACTTTTCTCAAACGCCTCACGGTAGACGTCTTTTCCCGTTGCATGGTAGAGGCGAAACAAAGCCAGTGTCATGCCAGACGCGCCGTGGCCTAAGCCGACCAAGAAAGTGTCCTTCTCCACTAAGGCAGATGACCACTTCCAATACGGTCCAGATTTGTGAGCCCGTTTAACGAGATGGTCGCCTAACCGACTGGCCACATCCAACAAGCGTTCATCTTTGCGCTCATCAAACATATTGAGAAGGAGTACGATGAGACCGGATGTCCCCGTCAAATAATCGTAAAATTGGTCCTTCTCCGCAGCGTCTTTTAAAGACAGAAGGAGTTGATTAGTCATCTCTTGATATGCCGATCGCGCGTCATGAATGTCAGCCAGTTTCCACAAAGGGTACAGTTTAGAATACCCTCCGTAAAATGCAGACACGACATTCCCATATACAGGCTGTTCTAAGCAAGACTTTAAGGCAGCTTTAGAAGCGGTAACGAATCTGTCTTCTCCCGTGATGTGTCCCAGATAACCGAGAAATAAGGCGATGCCACCCATTCCGTTATACAAGTCCACACCGAGACTCGATAATTGCCACTGCCCTTTGATGTTTAAGTTCAGATCAATCCAAGCGGCTTGCAAGTCCTTTCCGGAACCTGCCCAGACTGCCGCATCCACAATTTCTTCCCCAATCTTTTCAGCGTGATGGAGGAGCTGCTCACGATTTATTTTAGGCGCCGTGTGAGGTGAAAGGGGCTCGGGATCTCTGACTTTAATTCGATCCACGTCTGTAGCGATAATGGACAGTTTAATGTAGTTTAACTGCGTATCAATTTCCTCTTTCGACAGCCTCTTGATCCTTTCTTCCACGAGCTCAATCGCCGGCTTAAGGTAAAAGTCTTGGATCACCCGTCCGTCTCGATTAATCAAGTCTCGCGATCCGGGACGCGTGGTAAAATAAGGAATATCGTGCTGTACCAGTTCGTCCTTTTCAAGCTTGCACACTTCGACGGGGAGAGGAGAGAAGTATATGCGGTCAATCATTCGCTCAAAGTCATACGCGTGCCTTAAATAATCAGGATGGCAGGACTCCTTAACGAACCTCGCGTAGTATTCGGTCGGACGAATAATGGCGCGAACTTCGACATCTCTTAAAGAGGTGAGGCGCTGTAACAGCTCCTCTTTGTGGCGTTGTACGATGTCGCAGATGCTTGAGAATCCGTCGACGATATCGTCTATGTAATCCACGGGATGGACGTGTTTGCCGTTCAGAGACGGTCTGTTTTTCTGAGGAGACGTTTTGGCACTCTTCAGTACAAAGCGCATCGTATCTTTGTTCGTGTTTTCTAACTGCAGAACGGGATTGGGCAACGTCTGTTTGTCACCGCCTAAACCGCTGATTTCAACTCCAACGCCGTCCTCATTTTGAAAGCCTAATGTCGGCAACAATCCTGTCCTGACGACGGACTGAAACACCTCGCGGTTCGCTTTCGCTACAGCATTTTCGATATGCGGCGACAGATAGTCGCTGTTGTGGAAAATCGTCTCCAAATCAATGATGAACGGATTTTCACCGCTCGCAATTATATTCTCATAATGCATATCTGTACCGTTAAATAGGTACATGATGGCAATTAAACCACCGTAACGCCGGTAGTAGTCTCTAATCTCCCGCTGACTTTGACACGCTTGTTGCTTGATAAATGCCTCCCAACCGTACTCTCCTCTGTTAATAAACGGATAGGTTGTAAGCTTCGGCCTAAAACCGCGTTCGTTAAACCATTTATACAGGTCAAACACCTGCTCATTAATATCCATCCGCTTCGGTTTGTATACGAGAGTTTGACCCGATTCAAATTGGAGATTGACGACACTTTTCCCTTTATTGTGTGAATCTCCTAGACCCGTTTCTACCTTGACCAAAGTGCAGTCATCTAAATGAAACGTTTCCTTTAACAGTGGCCAGTCCGCCTTATACCGTTCAATCAGTTCAGTCATATTGTGTACAAAATAGTCTGTGCGTAAAGACAAGATACGCGCCAGTACAATGTACTCCAAATAAAACTGTAACACGTGTTGCTTTTTACAAAATTGACGTATAAACGAAGCATAGCGATCCTCTTCGGAATCGCCTTCCAACTCATTTAAAACGCGGGCGACGTTTAATTCGAGAACGAGTGCGCGACTGGAAAGCTCAACGAGGTACTTCCCCAGACTTTCTATCATTGAATGGAGGACTTTTTCTTTGTTGATCATAGAATCGCTACACGCGTTCAACGCTTGGTTCAGCTTATTTTGAGCCCACTGCAAAAACGGTCGCACAGCGATGGACATCGACGTCGGAACCTCATCATCTGCAATATCGTCCGTTTGTGACATACACTCTTTAAAGATTCGGAACCATCGGGGAAATTCTTTGATCTTTTTGTGATTGTCCACGAGAAGAGCTGAAAACTCTTCGACTGTCAACCCTTCTACCGCTAGTTTCTTGTTCCATCTTGCCTCGTCTTTGAAAAGAGCTTTTGTTTTCCATTTGCGAACGGCTTCCGCAGATGAGTCGGCCTTTTCTTCTGACATATGGCGGCATTCATCATTTAAATTGAGTGATTGCTTTCTCTCCGCCATAAACAAGCCTCTGACGACTTCTGCTTCTAAACTTTTCAATCCTTCCAATTAAAAACCCCCAACCGAAAATGGACGAGCTACATACGTACCGCATATAGCTCGTCTCACTCGATCGTTCTGTTAACATTTCATGACGGAGTAAATGACAGTTCCGATTCCGATTCCGACTGTACACGGCATGGAGCTAGTGAGAGGTGTTGGGGTGACAGCAGCAGCTTGGGCGTCATCAGCTCCTCCGTTGATCCGCATGAGCTCATCGTCGCTGATTTCCGTTAACGCTTCTCCAGACGGGTGCGCAACGTTAAGTTGAACTGTCTCGCGATAATCAGGATCTTTCCAAGCTCTCACAAGCTGTTCACTCATTCGACACATCCTCCTTTGACCTTAATTTTTGCACACAGTGAATGTGAGCAGAAGCCCCGTGCCTATTCCAGCTGAAACACACCAGGCGGAAGACACTGTAGTAGGGGTAGCTTGTGGCTCCACTCCTGCCCCGCCATTAACTCTCATTAATTCTTCATCGCTTATTTCGGTTAATACCTCTCCAGCGGGGTGCGAGATGGACACTCCTGCCCGCTCACGATAACTCGGATCTTTCCAAGCCTTGACCAAGTCGTTACGATTCACACCTTTTCCCTCCTTGCGTTAATTTCTTTATTTTTCTACCAACAACTATTATATTAGGATTATATTTTTTTTATAGTTCCCTAAAGGGAAATGTTGTTCACGATTTGTTACTCTACCTGATTAAAGGCGAATTCTCGTCTGCTCTCTCTAGTTGCTGGGTGTATAAGTGATAGTAGTGACCTCCCTTTTGATAGAGCGAAAGGTGATCTCCTTGCTCCACAATCGTTCCCTTGTGCATCACAAGTATTCGATCCGCATTCTTGATTGTGCTGAGGCGATGGGCGATCATGACACGCGTACATTCAAGGGTATGCAATCGCTCCATAATCTTTTTTTCGGTTACGGAATCTAGAGAGCTCGTCGCTTCATCGAGAATAAGAATAGAAGGTTCCGTTACGAGCGCCCTTGCGATTAATAAACGTTGACGCTGTCCACCCGAAAAATTAATCCCATTTTCGGACACAACGGTATAGTATCCTAAAGGGAGTTTCATAATCTCGTCATGAATTTCCGCCATCTTGGCAGCATTCACTGCTTGTTCAATCGACAAACCCGGCTGATTCATCACAATATTGTCATAGATCGTTGTGTTGAATAGCCGAGTCTCTTGTAACACTGTTCCGATTTCCCGCCGAACGGACTTCAAGTCGTAATCACTTAACGGGTAGTCGTCTATGTACACTTCACCGTTCGTTGCACGGTACAACCCGAGAATCAGCTTTGCTAGTGTGCTCTTTCCCGATCCAGAAGAACCGACAATGGCCACCTTTTCACCTGGATGAATCGTCAGTGTCACATTTTTAAGGACGTATTCATCATACGGACTGTATCGAAAATCTACATTTTTGATCTCAATTTTGCCACGTAGTTTTTGAAGCGAGACGTTTTGTTTTGAACCTTCCGCTCGACTGTCCACTACGTCTTTAATTCTTTTGATGTAGTTATTCACCAAAATCACTTCGTTATAAGCCGTTCCGATAGAAACGATCGGCGCCATGAACGAAGACGCCAAATTACTAAACGCAACCAATGTGCCTAAGCTTACGCTCCCTTCAATGACGCGGGAGCTTCCCATCCAAAGCAAAAAAACAGGCAAAATAAACTGATATCCTGACGAAATAACATTCAGAAACGTATCCCATAAATTCCTTTTCTCAGTTGCAACCAACTGTTGCATAAAGTTTTTTTCCCATGTGTCGTAAGATGCGCGTTCTAGCCCCATCACTTTAATGTCGCAAATATTGTGAATATTTTCAGCTGTAATACTCTGTACTTTGGCTTGCGCCTCCACTTCTTTGGAGGTCAATCTCTGTGTGATAGATGTGCTTAACAAAAGAATCACAAAGCAAACGACACCACTTAAGATCACAAATATTCCCATAGAGGGGATATACCAAACGAGCAAGGCTGCATAAAAAAACAGCAGCATGCAATCTATCATGAGTGAAATTAAGCGGTTCGAAAAAACAGAGCGAATGAACGTATTTGAATTTGCCCGAAACAACAGATCACCGCTTGAGCGGTTCTCAAAAAATTGATACGGGAGTTTAAACAAGTGTTGCGTAAAATGGGACATGAGGGCGTGATCCATATGCTTTTGCAACTTGGTGACCACATATCCCCTAGCCATTAAATTCAGATTGTAAAACAGGTACAGCATGAACACGGCATACCCTAATATAGAAATGAAGGAAACGTTTTTCGGAACTAACACTTCATCCGTAATCCATTGAGTCAGCATCGGGTTCAAAATACCCAAGCCTTGCAATAAAGTGGAAAACAAGAGCACGAGCACGATCCATTTTGGTTGTTTAAACGCATGTTTAATGTAAAAACCCCAACTCGACTGTTTCTTTCTCTTTCGCCAATGTGCATTCGGTTTTAGCGAAAGAAAAATTCCAGAGTACGATGTGTTAAACTCATCGATGGTGAGTCGCCTTCTTCCAGAAGCAGGGTCAACGATGTAGAGGTACTTTTTTGTCATCTTTTCAAGGACAACGTAATGTCTCTGTTCCCAAAAGACGATTACCGGCAAGGCGCTTTTCGAGACAGTTGTGATATCCCCTCTATACGCCTTGACGTCAAAATCTAATTTTTCACTAATTTTTTTGAGGTGGAATAAAGACATTCCACTTTTGGATACTCCAAACTCTTCTCTTAACTCAGTCAGTGTCACGTGTTTTTTGTAATAACCACAAATCATCGCTAAACACGCTAAGCCACACTCACTGTGCTCCATTTGTTCAATGTAGGGAAGTCTACTCAACACGATTTGTCTCCTTAACATCTTGTTTCAGTTCGATGTACCCAAGGTGATAGCAAATGATACCAATTTCTACTCTTGTTTTAACCTGCCACTTTTTTTTGATCGAGATCACAATGTCTACTATTCGTCGTCTACTGACGTACAACTTCTCTGCAATCTCTTGGTTTGTATACCCTTTGGCTATTAATATCGCGACTTCCTTTTCTCTTTGACTCAACGGTTTAATATTCACCGAATGCTTACACATTTTTTTGATCCTCTCTAATTTCTGTAGTCTAACGATTTAGGCCGATGGCCGCAGTTATTGATTAATTTTTCTGCTTAAGAATGACATAGTGAAAGTGCCCGAAGTGAACCATCCAGATCGCTGCTAGAACAAGAAAAGCAAACAATTGTCCAAAGTACAAACTGATGAGAATTGAGATGAAGAATATCCACGTCATGAGTGAACGTGTGCGAAAGGCTGCACGATGCACCACACGTACTTCACTTTCATCTAACTCTCTTTTGGGGAAATTTAACAATTTCAGAATCAGTAGCTGCCCGCCCTGATGGACCCCTCTCATTTTTTTCACAATATGTCCTTGAAGACTTGCGAGTAAGATGAAGCATATCAACCACACGATGAAAATGACGGCTGCCTGCATCATGGATTCCGTGCTTTCAAAGCGAAGCACCCATCCGATCAAATACAGTAACGACAGACTAATGGCGAACAGTCCAACTGCACAGAGGATGAACAACTGTTCCCACCGGCGCAGATCGACGTGCTTTTCTGAAGAGTGGGATTTCCTCATCTGATGCGGTTGAAGTCGGTAATATATCCACGCGTTGATTCCACCAAAGACGAAAAGACCGACCGCAGGAGGTAAAATAAGCCTTTCTGCCTCCTCTGCCCGCGCTTCAGTCGGTAAGACTAGCGCCATGAGACAAGCTACCACCAGCCAAGCGATCATGACGTAAAAACCGACTCGGCAGAAGAACTTGATCCCTTTATACATTTTGCGCTCCTTACTCCTTCCCGTCATTTCATGACACTTGTTTATTCGTGTAATGAGAAGAGGTCAATTTTCGAAGAAGCAAGTAATTTGAAAAGTGAGAAATATCTTTTTTCGATCAGGTTGACAGTCTGTCGGTAGACATCGTTTTAACCAAACATATAATATAAAGAATTGGTTTTTCCTTGTCAATGAATCCTTGTTATTTATGTTGTTCGTCAGTGATATTGTCATATTGTAACGCGTCAGTGAAAATGTCACATATGGGAGAGAACATATTCATGAGCAGACAAGAGCTGAAGCGTTACACCGTCATTGATCGCTGGATTCAAGGTTTGATCACAGGAGGTGAAGCCGCTGAACTCCTTGGGTTAAGTTACCGCCAGGTTTGTCGTCTCAAAAAACGGGTGCTTGAGGAGGGGGAAACGGGGATTATCCACAAAAACAAAGGACGCAAACCGGCACACGCACTGTCTGACAATACACGTCAAAGAATTCTGGAGCTCCACCAAAGCGATGCGTATCAAGGGTGTAATGATGTGCATTTTGCCGAATTGTTGGCCAAGTACGAAGGAATTCACGTCAGTCCGTCAACCGTGCGTCGCATTCGCTCTGAGGCCGGCATCAAACCGAAACGCAAACGGCGTCCGGCTAACGTGCACCGGCCACGTGAGCGAAAGCCACAAGCCGGCATGTTAGTCCAAATGGACGGGAGCCCTCACCCTTGGTTGGAAGATCGAGCGGAACCGATGTCCCTTCTTGCCGCCATTGATGATGCCACTGGAAAAGTCGTGGCTGCTCTTTTCCGGCCACAGGAGGACACCGAGGGCTATTTTAGGCTGACACGACAGATGATTGAGCAAACTGGCATTCCGATGAGTGTGTATTCGGATCGCCATATGATTTTCCGTTCCCCTAACGAGAAGCAAACGATCGAGCAGGAATTGGCGGGAGAACCCGTTCCTTTGTCGCAATTCGGACAAGCCCTTGAAGAGTTAGGTGTGACTCATATCAAAGCCTTAACACCACAAGCCAAGGGACGGATTGAACGGCTGTTCCAAACGCTACAAGACCGTTGGATTGTCGAGTTGCGCCTCCGGGGCATCGACACCATTGAGGAGGCCAACACGGTGCTGCCGGAGTTGATCAAAGCGCATAACGAACAGTTTGCGGTTGAACCGCGTGACCCAGAAAGTGCGTTTGTCCCTTTGGAACAAGGACAAGCGTTGGATCTAATTCTTTGCTACCGTGAAAAGCGTACTCTGGGAACCGGAGAAACAATTGCTTACAAAGGAAAAACCTACACAATAGATCGCTCGGATCACCAACAAACCATCCCGCGCAAAACCCGTGTCGAAGTGCGAGAAACATTAGACGGAAGACTATTTGTCCGGCACAAAGGGGTGGATTACCCCCTAAAGGAAACAGTAAAACCAAAACGCCAGTCGCTGCAAAAACAAAAGGCGAGCTCGGAGAAACAACCTCACAAGCCCGCACTCAATCATCCTTGGCGCCAATATGGGCGCACCCAATCTAAATCTAGGATACGACAACGGGCTTAAAAAATCTAGACTGTGCCGTTAGAATACGGACAATGATCCCTTCATCCCTTTTAGCCAGGGAGCTTGTAGTGGGCATTTTATCAAGGGCGAGTGAAACTCGGGCATACGCCTTTACCCTTGATAAAATGCCCACTACAAGCTACGCTCCTGAACGGGATGGGGGAATAACTAAAATAGGACAGAATCACTGACGAGTTAATAGGACATTTTCACTGACGCTTGACATGAATCCTTGTTATTTAACAATTTTTGGCAGGTTGGTGTTTTGTGTAAGGTCGACTGGAGGTCGGTATTCAAAATGCCAAACGGGTTGGAGGTGTGAGAGATTTGGGGTGGGGCAACTGCCCCCTCTATATCAGACATATTATCATCTGCGTCCATTGTGGCCTTTTGAGCAGAAGATCGTAACGTTTGAGACACGTGCGTCGCGGAAACCGATCCGTTCACTTTTGGTAGCGCAGGACCGGTTTTCGCGCGGCCGTCACTTCATCCATCCGCTTCACAACTGTGTGGTGCGGCGCCTCCTGCACAACTTCCGGCTCTTGTTCGGCTTCTTTTGCAATCTGAATCATGACGTCGGCGAAAGCGTCGAGCGTTTCTTTGCTCTCAGTTTCGGTCGGTTCGATCATGAGGCATTCGTCGACGATGAGCGGAAAGTAGATCGTCGGCGGATGTATGCCGAAGTCCAGGAGACGCTTGGCGATGTCCAGTGTGCGCACGCCCAGCTTTTTCTGTCGGTTCCCGGAGAGCACGAATTCGTGTTTGCACAGCCCGGGGAACGGCACGTCGTAATGATCGGACAGTCTCTCAAGCAAGTAGTTAGCGTTCAGTACGGCGTCTTCGGACACTTGCCTAAGCCCTTCCGGTCCCATTGTGCGGATGTAGGCGTAAGCCCGGACGAGGATGCCGAAGTTGCCGTAAAACCCTTTAATCCTCCCGATGGAATCCGGCATGTCGCCGTCGAGGTAGTAGCGCTCCCCATCCTTTTTCACCATCGGTTTCGGCAGGAAGCGGGCTAACGCTTTTTTGACGCCGACCGGCCCGGCCCCAGGTCCGCCCCCGCCGTGCGGCGTCGTAAACGTTTTGTGCAAGTTTAGGTGAACGACGTCGAACCCCATGTCCCCGGGGCGGGCTTTGCCGAGAATGGCGTTGGCGTTGGCCCCGTCGTAGTACAACAGTCCACCTGCTTCGTGGACGATGCGGGCGATGTCTTCGATTTCTTCTTCAAAGAGCCCGAGAGTGTTCGGGTTGGTGAGCATCAACGCCGCCGTGTCTTCGCCGACAAGTTGGCGCAACATGTCAACGTCGACCTGACCCCGTTCGTTCGACTTCACCGTGACCGTATCAAAACCGGCGACAGTGGCACTGGCCGGGTTCGTACCGTGAGCAGAATCCGGTACAATCACTTTCGTCCGCTTCGTGTCGCCGCGCTCCTCGTGGTAGGCGCGAATCATCATCAGGCCAGCCCATTCCCCTTGCGCCCCTGCCGCAGATTGCAGTGTCACTTCGTCCATGCCGGTGATGTGGGCCAAATCCCGTTGCAACTCGTACAACAGTTGTAACGCCCCTTGTACTGTGTCTTCCGGCTGATACGGGTGAATGCGGGCAAATCCATCGTAACGCGCCACATCTTCATTCACTTTCGGATTGTACTTCATCGTACACGAACCGAGGGGATAAAAACCAGTGTCGACCCCGTGATTTCGCCGTGACAGTTCAGTGTAGTGGCGTACGAGGTCTAGTTCGGACACTTCCGGCAGCTCCGCCGGCTGTTTGCGCCTGAAGTGCTCTGGCAGCAGGTCGCTCCCTTCCACTTTGTCCACGTCAGATTCAGGCAGACTGTAGGCGACCCGGCCCGGCTGGCTCAATTCAAAGATGAGTGCTTTCTCTTTACTCATACCCAACCCTCCACTGTCGACACGAGTTCATCAATTTCCGCTTTCGTCCGCACTTCCGTCACGGCGAGCAGCACGGCGTCACCGAGTTCCGGATAGTCTTTCGACAGATCGTAACCGCCGAGAATTCCCTTCTCTAACAGCACTTTTTGCAGCTCCTTCGCGGACCGCGGCAGTTTGACGGCAAATTCGTTGAAAAACGGCTGTTCAAACAGCGGTTCGACGCGAGAGACGTTCAGCAGCTGGCGATAGGCGTAGTGGGCTTTTTGCAGATTCAAGTTGGCAACGTCTTGCATCCCCTGTTTCCCCAAGGCACTCATGTACACCGCCGCCGCCAACGCGTTCAACGCCTGGTTGGAGCAAATGTTCGACG
Source organism: Novibacillus thermophilus (assembly GCF_002005165.1). Classification (NCBI taxonomy): domain Bacteria; kingdom Bacillati; phylum Bacillota; class Bacilli; order Caryophanales; family Thermoactinomycetaceae; genus Novibacillus; species Novibacillus thermophilus. The sequence continues at coordinate 2,694,774 of NZ_CP019699.1, read as the reverse complement.
TCGCTTTTTCCCGTCGGATGTGTTGTTCCCGCGCCTGCAACGTGAGGACAAACCCCCTCACCCCGTCTTCGTCTGTCGTCTGTCCGACGATGCGGCCGGGAATGCGCCGCATCAGTTTGTCTGTCGTCGCAAAGAAACCGCAGGACGGACCGCCGAACTGTACCGGAATGCCGAGGGGCTGGGCGTCACCGACGACGACGTCGGCTCCGAAAGAGGCCGGCGGTTCCAAAATGCCGAGGGATAACGGATTCACGCTGACGACGAACAGCCCTTTGTGGCGATGGGCGATCGGCTCGATAGCGGACAAATCTTCCAGGTTGCCGAAAAAGTTCGGCGTCTGCACGATGATGGCTGCCGTCTCGGCGTCAGCCAACTGGTCCAGCCGATCGACGTCTGTCACGCCGTCGGCATGCGGCACTTCCACAATTTCGTGGCCGAGCCCTTTCGCCAGTGTGCGCAGCACACTGCGCGCTTCTGGATGAACGGTGCGGGAGACGAGTACTTTGCCTTTGCGGGAAACGGCGGATGCCATCGACGCCGCTTCAGCAAGGGCGGTCGGCCCATCGTACATGGAGGAGTTGGCCACCTCCATGCCGGTCAACTCACAGATCATCGACTGAAATTCAAAGATCGCCTGCAGTTCCCCCTGGCTAATTTCCGGTTGGTACGGAGTATATGCGGTGTAAAATTCCGATCGTCCAATGACGTGTCCGACGACGCTCGGTATGTGGTGTTCGTACATTCCGGCGCCGAGAAAAGATACGACACGGCCAAAATCGAGGTTCTGATCGGCCAGGCGGCGCATGTGCCGCACGAGCTCCGGTTCGGACATCGCCTCTGGGATGTCTAGTTTTCCTTTAAAGCGGATCGCTTCCGGGATATCAGCAAACAACTCATCCACGTGGTTGACGCCGATCGTGTAGAGCATCGCCTCGCGGTCTTGATCAGTCATCGGTAAATAGCGGTATGTCATTTGAGAAACATCCTCCTCTACTCTCGACGTTATGGGCGCGGACGCTTGTAAAACGGTGTTTCCACAATTTTCGCTTTGACCCGTTTGCCGCGAATGTCCACCGTCACTTCGCGCCCGAGATCGCTGTATTCGCTCTGGACGAGCGCCAATCCTAAGTTTTTCCCTAAAGTCGGCGCATGTGTCCCGCTCGTGACTTCCCCGATCTCGTTTTCTCCGACGTACACCGGATAGTGGGAACGGGGAATGCCCCGCTCGATCATCTCAATGCCGACCAGTTTGCGCGGCACTCCTTCTTCCTTCTGCCGGAGGAGAGCTTCCCTCCCTAAAAAAGAGCCTTTATCCAGTTTGACGGCAAAGCCGATACCGGCTTCCAGCGGACTAATGCTTGCCGACAGCTCTTGTCCGTAAAGGGGCAAACACGCTTCAAAGCGGAGGGTGTCCCGGGCGCCGAGGCCGCACGGCCGCAAGCCGTCCCCTTCCCCCGTCTGTAACAGTTTCTCCCACAAGAACAACGCGTCATCACTTTCCATGTACAGCTCGAATCCGTCCTCCCCCGTGTACCCGCTGCGGGAGATGAGCGCCTGTACACCGGCTACGTCTGCACCGTCCACAAAGCCGAAAAACGGGATCGCCGCCAAGTCAGCCGTCGTCAACTTCTGTAAAATGCGCTCCGCTTTCGGTCCCTGCAACGCAAACTGAGCCGTTTGACTGGACACATCGCAGATGGTGACGTTTCCTGTCGCGTGTTTGTTCATCCACTCCACGTCTTTGTCGACGTTGGCCGCATTGACGACGAGCCGGTAGTTGTCATCCTCCTTTTTGTACACGAGTAAGTCGTCCACCGTCCCTCCGTCCGGGTAACACATAACCGTGTACTGGGCCTTATGACGTTTGAGTTTGTCGATGTCGTTGGTGGTCAAATGCTGTAAAAAACTTTTTGCGTCAGAACCCGACACCTCCACTACCCCCATGTGAGAGACGTCAAACAGTCCGGCGTCGTTCCGCACGGCGTGGTGCTCAGCTTTAATGCTTGAAAACTGCACTGGCATTTCCCACCCGCCAAAGGCGGTCAGTTTAGCCTTGTCCTGGTACGCAGGGTGGAGCGGCGTACGTTTCAACTTTTTCAAGGCTATCACCTCCGAATCGTTTTCATGTGATGACTTTTAGCCTTCCCACTTACGACCACCTGCAACATTTCGCCGTCCCTTCTAAAAAAAGACAGAGCGTTGCCCAGGAATCAAACCTGTCACAATGCTCTGTCCTTCTACCTGAGAGTTTCCCCTCCTTTGCAACCAGGAAGGTTACCCCTTTGGTGGCCCTATTGGCACTCTCCAGAGATGTGTCAGACAAGCGTCTTTTTGCCTGAGAGATTCGCCACTTGGGTGGCTTGCTCCTTCGGCGCCGTCCGTCAACCTGTTTGAAAAGCGGAACGCCCCTGAAACTCATCACTGTCACGAACGTTCATTCCTAGACCAAACAGGTCAGCCAGGACAGTCTCTCCCCTTGCCTTCATCCACAAACACTATACGAATGTTTAAGCTTACAAGTATTGTATCTGATTTCCAAGGAAAAGGCGACCGTTTTTTAAACCTTTTTCATAATCTTTTACACTTCCGGCCATACTAGAGAAAGATTGGTGACGAGAGGAGAATCGGCATGCACTCCGTTCCTATTCGTTTTGACCGTTCGTGGTGGCCGGCATTTAAAGCACGCGTTCACGCCGACGGGCCGTGGAACAGCTGGGAGTTGTTCCAACTGGCAGTGGAGGCAGAGCGGCACGTATGTGTACCGAACTTCGACGATTTGCTTTGCCTCAAACAACTGAACGCATTTGCACCGCTGCCCCACCAGGTCGAAACGGCGCGAACTGTGCTCAACGAATTGCATGGTCGTGCCATTTTAGCCGACGAAGTGGGACTCGGAAAAACGATTGAAGCGGGCCTGATCCTAAAAGAGTACGTGTTGCGCGGTCTCGTGAAGAACGCCCTCATCCTCGTCCCCGCATCCCTCGTCTCCCAGTGGACACGGGAATTAAATGAAAAGTTCGGCATTCCCGCCGTCGCCCATAAAAAAGAGTGGATGTGGGAGAAATGCGACATTCTCGTCGCCTCCATCGACACGGCAAAACGCGAACCACACCGCAGCCACGTCTTAAACCGCGATTACGACATCATCGTGATCGACGAGGCGCACAAGTTAAAAAACCGCCGGACCCGCAACTTTCAGTTCGCCAACGAACTGCGCAAAAAGTTTTGTCTGTTGTTGACAGCCACTCCCATACAAAACGACTTGCAGGAACTGTACAACTTGGTGACCTTGCTCAAGCCGGGACAGCTCGGCGGAGAGCAATCGTTTCAATCCCAGTACGTCGTCAGCAAACGCCAGCCGAAAAACGAGGCGCTTTTGAAAGAGGAAATTCGAAAAGTGATGATCCGCAACGAGCGAAAAGACAGCCCACTAGACTTTAAACAACGACACGTCCACACAGTGACACTGGACTTGACGCCGGAAGAGCGGGCGCTATATGACGGCATCACCGACTTCGTGCGCGAAAGGTACCAAAAAAACAGAGGACTTGCCGGAAGTTTCCTCTCCCTCGTCAACTTGCAGCGCGAAGCGTGCAGTAGTCGTGAAGCGACGTTTCTCACCCTGTTTAAAATGTTTAAAAAAGAAATCCAGGGACGCCAACAGCTTCCAGACGACGTGGCACACGTCATTCACCTGCTCAAACAAGTGAAAGAACAGGCAAAGGCTCGAGAAGTGCTGAAGCTAGTGGACAAGATCGGCGACGAGAAAGTGATCGTCTTCACCGGGTACCGGGCCACTCAAGACATGTTGAGACGCGTTCTGCAAAAGCATGGCATTACGTCCGTGCCGTATCGGGGGAACTTCAACCGCAACAAGAAAGACTGGATGCGCCAGCTCTTTCAACAGCGGGCCCAAGTGATGGTGGCAACGGAAGCTGGCGGCGAAGGCATCAATTTACAGTTCTGTCACAACATTATCAACTACGACATGCCGTGGAATCCGATGCGAGTCGAACAGCGCATCGGCCGGGTGCACCGCCTCGGGCAAGAGCACGACGTAACCATTTACAACTTATGCACGCGGAATACGATCGAAGAGTACATCATCCGTTTGCTGCACGAAAAAATTAACTTGTTTCAGCTCGTCATCGGAGAGTTGGACAAGATTTTGGCACACGTTCACCTCAAAGAGAGAACGTTGGAGAACAATATTATGAAAATCGTGTTAGAATCCCGAGATGACGAAGAAGTGAAACAGCGCCTGTCCCATCTCGGGGACACGCTGTCAGACGCCAAACACCACACGAGCCAAAAAGCGGACCTCCTAAAGGATGTGCTGAACCCTTGAACAGAGCGGAGACGAAAAATTACGTGATGCGCTATCTCAATGCCATGCACTGTGACATCGTCGACAAAAGCCCAGGGCACGTACAGGTAAAGTTGTCAGAACAAGCAGACAAAGACTTAGTCAACCGTCCCTTTTACTGGTCATACGTGGAAAAACTCGGTCTCGATCCGCAACCGGTGACACTGTCTCTCATTTTCGACCCCGATCAAATCCCGCCCGGCGTACGGGGAGAACCGATCACGCCCGGTTCCACCCGCCTTCAACACATTTTTCAGTCTGCTCGCAAACACGGCCGCTTCGTCCGGCTGTATGAACGTTCGCCGCTCGACTTGAGGAGCCCCCGGGGCTCCCGCCCTTACGAGCCCTGGCTCGGGATTAATTACAAAATTGAATGGATCTGCGACCAACTGCGCAGCGAAATTTACTCACTGGGCATTCGGCTGTTGGACGGATCGATTGACGACAACTTTTATCATACGATATCAGAGCGCGAGTGGACACCGCGTCTTCCGAGCCACCGCTTCGTGACAAAACACAAGTTGACATTGGAAGAAGCAGTCAACGAGTTAGAGTTCTACGTTGAAGGGTATTTGGACCACGTAGACGACGCGTGGGCCAGAGCCGCTGAATCCCGGATGCAGGAAGAGCTAAACCGGTTAGAGCAGTACTACAAGGAGCGTCCGGCTCGCATGGACAAAGAGGCCTTCCTCGCCGAGTACGAACGGCGTGTACGGGAAACGAAATGGCAGTATCAGCCTCGTGTGCAAGTGAGTGTCGTGAATGCCGGCCTGTTTTATTTGGCATAAAAAGGACAACTCTTTTGAACCCTCGGCATACACATATAGGAAGATCATTATCATACGGTTCTACAGGAGGAAGCCGGGGATGTGGTTCATCATTGAAAAAGTCGTGCTGGCAATGGGAACCCTGCGCATCATATCCGGGTTTATCGAAATGACGGCAGGGTTTCTCATGCTTAAATTCAACGACTTAGAAAAGTCGATCGCCATCAACGCACTGCTCGCTTTAGTGGGACCGGCGGTTCTGATTACGACGACGACGATCGGACTGGCCGGATTGGTCGAACGGGTGTCTTACGACAAAGTAGCGTGGATCGCAGCTGGTGTTGTGTGCATTTTAATCGGGGTGTTCAAAGGATAAACGCGCAAAAGTAGACGTAAAATGTTTCACGGTACCCTACGTCCGCGAAGACGGCTTTATCGTATTACATTGCGCTTACGGCGGTTTTTCCTGTTTTGCCAAAACATGTGAAGGCCGAACAACAGATCGCCAAACCAAACGCGGCTCCATCGGTTCCGCTGTCTGTCCTTGCGCCTCATTTTTCGTTCTTCCCGCGGTGTTTCTAAATAGCGGACAAACCGTTCCGTAAGATACTGTACATAATCGTTTGAAGACATGCGCAACCACCTCAGTCGGATTTCCTCAGTCTTACAAAACGTGCGGCTGTACTTCTGACATCAGCACATATAGCGTAATGGTAGCGGAAGAGGGCAGATCTTAAGACATTTGCAGAAAAGGTCTTAAGGCATCCTCTCTCCTTACCACATCATACCATTGCTCGTGCGGCCTGGAGGTCTACCCTTATCATTGACGGCGGAAGATATCTTTAAACACGCCGCTGTGTTGTTGGCACTGGGCGACGATGATCTGGGCCACTTCGTCCGGTGTTTTGTCCGTCGTGTCAACTTTAAAATGGGCAAAGTCGTAGGCGTTGCGCCGCTCTGTCAACAGGCGATCGATGCGTTGTGCCAAGTCTCCTTGTAGCAGCGGTCGGGACGCATCGTGCTGCAACCGTTCGATCAGCGCGTTCCGCGATGCGGTGAGAGCGACGACGAAACCGCTGTTTTGCATTAACTTTACATTGTCCTTTCGGAGGACAATGCCTCCTCCAGTCGTGATCACCAGCGGCTTTGGGGATTGGATCAGTTCTTTGAGAACGTTGTGTTCGCAATCGCGAAAACGGGCCTCCCCTTCATCTCTGAAAATGTCGGGAATGGTCTTCCCCCTTTTTTCTTCAAGGTACTGGTCTGTATCGACCATCTGGCGGGATAGGGTTTCGGCGATGATGGTCCCCACTGTCGTTTTCCCTGTTCCCATAAATCCGATGAGGATGATGTGCAATTTCATTGTCATCCCTACCTGACGTTATACAACCTTTTATTTTATTGCTATAATATAACAAAATAGACTTAAATCCTATTCTAATGTGAGGGGATGTTTTATTGGATCAATTCAAACAAGAATTTCGCGAAGTGTTTTTTTCCATTCTCCCGGTGACACTTGTCATCGTGCTGTTACAAGTTACGCTCATCCACATGCCGTTTTCCGACTTTCTTCAATTCTTGCTCGCCGCTCTTCTGACGATCGTCGGACTCTCTCTGTTTCTCTTCGGCGTTAAACTCGGTCTGCTCCCGATCGGCGAATCCCTCGGCTCCAGTCTCCCCCATAAAGGTTTTTTTTGGGTCATTTTTTTCGGCTTTTTGCTCGGGTTTGTCATTACTGTGGCAGAACCGGATGTGCGCATTTTTGCCCAGCAAATTGAAGACGCCGGAGAAAGGATTGCGACACAAAACGTCCTCATCCTGGCCATTTCCCTTGGGGTGGGCATTTCTGTCGTGATGGCCATGCTGCGCAGTATTTTTAACATTTCATTAACGCTCTTACTCATTCCGAGCTACATTCTCGTATTCGTCCTCGGCTACTTCGTCAGTGACGACTTCTTCTCCATTGCGTTAGATGCAGGAGGCGTCACGACGGGACCGATTACCGTTCCCTTTCTCATGGCGTTAAGCATCGGCGTTGTCTCGGTGTTCGGCGGCAGGGACAAAGTGTCGCAAGGATTCGGCATGGTGGCCTTAGCCTCGGTCGGACCCGTCATTGCGGTGATGGTTTTAGGAGTGTTGTTCAGTTGATTCTGCTCAACATTTTTGACGGCTACTGGCATACATTGGAAGAGGTGATCGTAGCATTAGCCCCACTACTCCTCGTCTTTATCTTGTTCCAATTATTAGTCATTCGCAAGCCTATCCCGAATTTACCGAATGTGCTCGCGGGAACCGTTTTATCGATCGTCGGGCTCTCCCTGTTTCTCCAAGGCGTGAAAGCCGGGTTTCTGCCATTCGGCGAATTTACCGGGTTGACGTTGAGCGATGCGAGCTACAATTGGATTTTGATTCCCATCGGCTTTGTCCTGGGAGTAGCCTCTATTGTGGCGGAACCGGCGGTCCTGGTGTTAGGTTACGAAGTGGAAAAAGCGTCATCCGGTTCCATCAAGGGCAAACCGTTGATCTATTCCGTGTCCCTCGGTGTCGGCTTGTTCGTCGCTTTGGCCATGGCCAGAGTATTGTACGGAATTCCGTTATGGGCTATACTGGTGCCGGGGTACGTCATCGCGTTTATTCTCGCTCGCTTTACATCGAAAACGTTTATTTCCATCGCGTTTGACTCCGGCGGAGTGGCGACGGGTCCGATGACGGTTACCTTTATCCTCGCCCTCGCCGTGGGCACTGCAACAGGGTTGGAAGGACGCGACCCGCTCATTGAAGGGTTTGGCTTAGTAGCCTTAGTCGCTTTGGCTCCCATCATTGCCGTTTTACTGTTCGGCATTCTGTATAACGTATATGAGAAAAAGCAGGAAGATCCGTCCGAGAAAGGAGAGCCCCAAGTTGAAACCACTGACGAATTTTGATTTGATCGTGACGATTATTCCGAAAGGACAGTCTGAAAAAATTGTGAACGCGTCAAAAAAGGCGGGAGCTGAGGGAGGAACCATCATCCCCGGACGCGGAACAGGGATTCACGAACACAAAAAGCTGTTCGGCATCACCATTGAGCCGGAAAAAGAGATTGTGTTCACTCTCGTCCCGAACCACAAAACCGATCGCATACTGGAAGCCATCGTTGAAGCCGGGGAATTGAACAAGCCGGGGACGGGCGTCGGGTTTGTCATCGACGCTAAAAAAGTTGTGGGTATTAACCATTTAATCGACCAATAAATATTTCTAAAGCCAATCCGTGTCATTGGATTGGCTTTAACGTTTGTTGAACATGCCTTCCCAGAGTAGTTCAGAAATCGCCCTTAAACTGTCCAATCCCCGAATGTCCGTCGGTTTCATCGGAATGTATATTTTAGAAATACCTTGAAAACGCTCCGCGATGTTTTTGACATACGCTCGCTCCTGTTCCCGCCGCTTAGCGATGAACACTCCGTCCGCCTCCTTCGGCAGCACCCGGTTTACGACGATTCCCTTCACTGGTACTCCGTACTTGTGCAGGAGATTCATGGCTTTCTCCGTCTCTACGATGGACAGACGCTCCGGATTGAGTACGAAGTAAAAGGACGTCACGTCCGGGTTGTGTAGCGCTTCGCGCACGGCGGCAAAGCGGTTTTTTCTCCTCTGCAGTATTTCATACACTCGATCTTCCGGTTCCACATCTGTGCCGGCTATATTGCTCAACATCCGGTTCAGGTCTTGCGTTTTTTTTCGGCGGGCAATCATGCCCTCGATCCACACGCCCATCAGTTCCGGCAACGACATCAAGCGCAACGTGTGCCCCGTAGGGGCCGTATCGAATACGAGGTGGTCGTAAGACCCGTCTGCCTCTAAAATAGTTCCCACCATTTCGTCGAACTGGGCCGCTTCCTCTGCGCCGGGGGAAGCAGCGGCAAAATCCATTTGCCGCTCCACTTCTTTCCACAACCCTGGTGCGGTAAGACCTTGTAACTGTTGCTTCACCTCCCGTATATACCGATCGGATGCAGCCTCCGCGTCGATTTCTTTCAGCCACAAGTTTTCCTTCACGTTCACCGGTTGTTCTCCCCCTGTCACCTCCAGTAGATCACCGGTGGAATGGGCGGGGTCGGTAGAGACGAGAAGAGTCCGGTAACCTTTTTCTGCCAATGCCAACGCAAAGGCGGCCGAACACGTCGTTTTCCCCACCCCACCCTTTCCCCCGAAGAACGCGAGACGCACGGCCCTCCTCGTTTGGTCCGCAGTTGAATGCGCGTCGGCGGCAAACTTTTTGCGAAACAGACCGGCTAACAGCATCGAAATCCGTCCAATGGCGATTTTTCCATCCCCATCCGCTTGTGCCACTCGTGAAAGTCTTCGAGCACAAACGGCATCAATTCCAGCGTGTAAAATGAGACGGGATTGGGGATGCCGAGCATTTCTGACAGTGCCATTAACTTGAAGACGTCTTCCTCCTGTTGAATGTCCCGCTTCATCGTCTGCCGGTACGGAACGAAGTACATTTCCTCGTAAAACTGTTTGAATTTCTGCCAAAAGCGTTGTCCCTGTCCTCTGTCCAAAGTAGCCGTCTCCTTTCCGCGAATTGACGCTCCTTTTGAGCCCAATGCCTGCTTTTTTCTCATCACGATGGAGGTGTAAAGTGCCTACCCTTTATCTGGTGTGGGGTGGGCCGGAAGGAATGTCCGGTCGGTTGCTTTCACGCCTTGCCGCTAACATTCCTTCCAATATGAGCCAGACGTTTAACGCCAAAACCAACGTGCCGACGACGACTAACAAAATGTTTCCTTGCTGGACGTAACTCATAATGTTGTAGACCATGCTCGCCGTCGTCATCGTGACCACAAACACAAGGGGGATGACGACGTAAACGACAGGTCGCCCCATGCGCCACAGCAATAAAGCCAACACGATTAACGACAATCCTGCCGTCAACTGGTTCGTCGTTCCGAACAGGGGCCATAGCACCATCCCGCCTGACCCTGGATTGGACGGGTCCGCCAGAAACGCTAACGCGACGCACGTGAGAAACACGAGAACGGTGGAAAAGTTCATGTTTTTCAAAAACGGAACGTTGTACTGCTCCCCGATCTCCGACAAAATAAAGCGCTGCAAGCGCATTGACGTATCCAGCGTCGTCGCCGCAAACGCGACGACCATGATGGAAATAAACGTCGTTCCGATGACCGCGGGAATGCCGAGGTTGCTAATCAAATTGCCGGCGCCTAATACGAACGCCGGCGTTCCGCCGCCGCTGGCAGAAGCCCACGTGGCGTAATGTTCGCTCCACGCTTCAAACGTGGCAAAGCCGGCAGCTGTCGCCATGACGGAAGCGACGGCCAGCATCCCTTCACCGATCGCTCCGAAATACCCGACAAACCTCGCGTCCGTTTCCCTGTCCAGCTGCTTGGACGATGTGCCGGAACTGACCAGCCCGTGGAAGCCGGAAATGGCGCCACAGGCAATGGTAACGAACAACAGAGGCAATAAAGGCGGTGTGTCTTCGGGTACGTTTGTGTTAAAGACCGGCGCGACAAAGTCCGGCCGCCCTACAAACAACCCGATGTAAATGACGATCAGCCCTAGAAACAGCAAGTGGGAATTGATGTAGTCGCGCGGTTGCAACAAGGTCCAAACCGGGAGCCGAGAGGCAATGGCTCCGTACAGGAGCATGACGATCACCCACCACGCTGACGAAGGCAAGCCGGCGATCGTCTCCGGCAGAGCCAAGGGGAGCCCAGTTCCGATAAAAATAAAGGTGAATAACAAGAGCAGTCCGATGATAGAAGGCCAGAATAACCCTATCCCTCTCTTGTACACCAGAAATCCGATCGTCACGGCAACCGGTATTTGCAGCCAGTACGGCAATACGCTTTCCGGGTACGACGTAAACAGGCCGGCAATGACGACGGCAAAGACAGCGTTCACCAGAAGAAGCAAAAAGAAAATGATGAGCAGAAATAGCCCCTTTGCCCGCGTACCGATGACAGCGTTCGTAATAACGCCGATCGACCGCCCTTTGTTGCGTACTGATGCCCACAGTGTGCCGAAGTCGTGCATGCCGGCAAAAAAGATTGTGCCGAGGACCACCCACAGTAAAGCCGGTCCCCACCCCCAGATCATGGCGATGGCCGGTCCGGTAATGGGGGCGGCTCCGGCGACGGAACTGAAATGGTGTCCCCACAAGACGAATTTGTTCGTCGGCAAATAGTCCACCCCGTCCCGAAACTCGTAGGCTGGCGTGCGAAAGTTCGGATCCAGTTGGTAAATCTTCTCTGCCAAAAACTTCGAATAAAAACGGTAGCCCATGAAAAATAAAATAAGCGCTCCCAACGCTGTCATCCAAGGACTCACAGTTCATTTCCTCCCTCTTTTAGTTTGTATCCGGTTACAATTCTATAATAACACATTTTTCGCAACATATAATAAAATACAATTTTCCCCAATCAATCAGAAGGCGAAGTGAATGGAGAGCTTGCCGCGACATAGCGAGCGCTCTCACTTATTCGTCGTTTTCAGTTCCAACTCTTTTAAAAATAAGGTCAAGATAAACGCCACGAACAAGACGCACGCCGCCGCAAGAAACGCACCGTTCAACGCGTAACCGAGGGCATCACGCAACTCACCGATCAACTGGGTAAAAACACCTTGAGTCTGTTCCGGTATGCTCTGCTGGATTCGGGCTAGTCGCTCGTGGTCCATCAACACTTGAGGGTTCGTCAATTCACCGATTTGATCCTCTACCCTCTCCGGGAGTTGTTCCGTTAAGCGAGTTATTTCGTGCAATTTTTGCCCCATCAGTCCGTTCATGATCGTCCCTAAAATCGCGACACCTACCGTCCCCCCCATCTGACGAAACAACTGTGCCGAAGACGTGGCGACTCCGAGCAAGCGGTGTTGAACCGCGTTTTGTACCGTCAGCGTGAAAATCGGGAAGCACGTTCCCAACCCAAACCCGAAAACTACCATGTTCACGACGACCATCCACGTGGCCACATCGACGTGCAAGCAGGCAGCAGCTCCGAGCCCGCCGAACATGACCAGTAGGCCGGCCAGCGCCAGACGTTTGTATCTTCCCGTCGCCGTCATGATGTGCCCGCTGATGGCACTTCCCGTCACGTTGCTCAGCGTCATCGCCATCATGATAAAGCCGGTTTGGGTGGCGGAAACACCCATCACGCCTTGGATGAAGAAAGGCATGTACATAATCGTGCCAAACATCCCCAATCCCATCATAAACCCGACAGCGTTGGAAATCGTAAACACACTGTTTCGAAACAAGTGGAGAGGCAATATCGGGCTAGTGGCTCTACCTTCAACCCATATAAAGAACACGAGCATCATGGCAGAAATGGCAAACAAACCGACAATTTGAGGCGACGTCCACGCATAGTCGGTACCCGCCCAAGAGAAAGCCAACAGCAGTGGAATGATCGTGCCGGCGATTAAGACCGCTCCCGCAAAATCGATCGGTTCTTTTCCGCTTTGAGCCGTCTGAGGAAACAAGCGCCAAATGAGGAAAAAGGCGACGACTCCGAAAGGGAGAAAAATCCAAAACACCCAGTGCCATTGGAAATGGTCGACAATGTAACCGCCCATCGTCGGGCCGAACACGCTGGCAATGCCAAAAGAAGCCCCCATCAGCCCTTGCCAGCGTCCGCGCTCCCGGGGCGGAAACAAATCCCCCACTGCCGTAAAGGCCGTGGACATAATCATGCCACCCCCAAACCCTTGAACGGTGCGGTACGCGATTAACTGGAAGATAGTGTCCGACGTCCCGTTCAAAAGAGAGCCGATGGTAAAGATAGCGAGACCAGCCAGTATAAACGGCTTTCTCCCATAGATGTCAGACAGTTTCCCCACGAGTATTGCCGTCACACTGGAAGCCAGCATAAACGCCGTAAACACCCAGTTAAAATAGTGAATGCCGCCTATGTCTGCGACGATCATCGGCAACGCCGTTCCGACAATCGTCTGATTCAAGGCGACGAACAACACTGAAGCCATAACGGCCACCATGATTGTGATTTTCTTTTTTATCTCAAGGTCTTCCACACGGTCCACTCCCTCTATACTGACACGTCAGGTATAATGATAATCCACTCTCCTTTGTTCGTCCAACCCCCTTCATGTACAGGGTCATTTTTTATTGAAAAGAGAAGAGATTTTTGTCAAAATAAGAAAAGTATTGACTCCATTTCACACACAGGAGACCCGGAGATGGCACACAGTGAACACCTGTCCCCATACTTGTCTTTTACGCGGGAAGAGTGGCGCCAACTGCGCAATTCGACGCCTCTCCCGCTAACAGAGGAAGAACTGGTCAAATTGCGAGGAATTAACGAGAAAATTTCACTAGAAGAAGTATCGGAAATCTACTTGCCCCTCTCCAGGCTACTCAATCTATACGTTGCCAGCAGCCAAGATGCGTACAGGGCGACGAAAACTTTTTTAGGGCACCCTAACGAGAAAGTCCCTTACATCATTGGTATTGCCGGAAGTGTAGCGGTCGGCAAAAGCACGACCGCCCGCATTCTGCAAACGTTGTTGTCTCGCTGGCCCAACCACCCTAAAGTCGACCTCGTCACGACAGACGGGTTTTTATACCCGAACCGGATTTTGGAAGAACGCGGTTTAATGAAGCGCAAAGGGTTTCCAGAAAGTTACGACATTCGACGCCTGCTGCAATTTTTGTACGACGTGAAGTCGGGCCAGCCAGAAGTGACCGCTCCCGTTTACTCCCACCTGGCGTATGACATTCTGCCCAATGAAGTTCAAGTCATCCGCCAGCCGGACATCGTCATCGTCGAAGGGCTGAACGTACTGCAAACGGGAGAATCCGAACAACGAAACGGCCGCTACATCCCACAGCTTTTCGTATCGGACTTTTTCGATTTTTCTATTTATGTGGACGCCAAGGAGGAAGACATCGCCCGCTGGTATGTGGAAAGGTTCAAAGTGTTACAGCGGACAGCGTTCAGCAACCCTGCTTCCTATTTTCACCGCTATGCCGATTTGTCAGAAGAGGAAGCAGAGGAAACAGCGATGGGCATTTGGCGTGAAATAAACGGACGGAATTTGAGGCGTAACATACTACCGACTAAATGGCGCGCTCACCTCATTTTAGAAAAGGGTCCGAACCATTTCATTCAAGGGGTTAAGCTTCGAAAACTGTAACGGACATCGTAATCAGCTGACCGCACCGTTTTATCCAATTTTGTCCCCTTTGCGCACGTTCCGGTCCGGTTGGAGCAAGACGACTCCCTCTTTGGCGTAAACCCCGAGCACCAACACTTCTGATTTGAATCCCGCGATGCGAAGCGGTGGAAAATTCACGACCGCAATCACCTGTCGGCCTTGCAAATCTTCTTTGTCATACAGTTCCGTAATTTGGGCGCTCGACTGTTTGACCCCTAGTGCCTCGCCGAAGTCGATCCAAAGGCGGTATGCCGGCTTTCGCGCCTCCGGAAAGTCTTTCACGTCCAACACTTCACCGACGCGAATGTCGAGCTTGTTCCAATCTTCGATTGTCGCCAAGATGCTCACTCCTTTTCCCTGACACTAAATTTTCAAAAAATGGGTGGCACACTCATTATTTCCGCTGCAGATGCCGCCAGTAGATGGCATCCCCATATGTCAGCTTGTACGCTGCGGGAAAACAGTGTTTGTGGCACGGAGCCCTTATCAACAATTTACCACTTTTGACTGCAAAAATCTAAACGAACCCCTCTGAAGAGGGGTTCGCCAATTGCCGGATTTTTTCTTACTTTTCGATAGCGGCCGTCAACCCGAGGCCTTCCGCCACGCGCGCACCGTATTCGGGATCGGCCTTGCGGAAGTGTTCAATCTGCCGCAATTTAATGTCTTCTTTCACCGGGCGCATGTGATTGACGATGTTTTCCACCAAACGGGCCCGTTCTTCCTCACTCATCAGGCGGTACAAGTTCCCGGGTTGGGTGTAGTGGTCGTCGCGATCGTACGAGACACTGTCCGCCATTCCTGAAACTTCAAAAGGATCTTGCTTGTCTTCAGGTGATTCAACCGGCCCGTTGTAACTGTTCGGTTCATAGTTGACTGAGCCGCCGCCGTTTTCGTCAAAGCGCATCGCGCCGTCGCGCTGGTAGTTGTTCACTTCGTTACGCGCTCTGTTGGGCGGGAGCAGTTCGTAATTGGTGCCCAACCGGTATCGATGCGTATCCGAGTATGAGAACAGTCGCCCCTGTAACATTTTATCCGGTGAGAACCCGATACCGGGAACGATTTTGGCCGGAGAGAACGCCGCTTGCTCAATGTCGACAAAATAGTTTTCCGGGTTGCGGTTCAAGACCATTTTGCCGACAGGAATTAACGGGTAGTCTTTATGTGGCCACACTTTCGTCACATCGAACGGATCAAAGCGGTACGTCTTCGCCTCTTCCAGCGGCATGATTTGCACGTACATCGTCCAGGACGGGTAGTCGCCTCGTGCTACCGCTTCATACAGATCCCGCGTAGCGTAATCCGGGTCTTCACCTGCCAAGCGCGTCGCTTCTTCTTGCGTCAAGTTTTGAATGCCTTGGTCAGTCTTAAAGTGGTATTTAATCCACACCGACTCGCCATCGGCATTTGTCCACTTAAAGGTGTGACTGCCGTACCCGTTCATGTGGCGATACGACTTCGGGATGCCGCGGTCCGAGAACAAAATCGTCACTTGGTGCAGTGATTCCGGTGACAGCGACCAGAAGTCCCACGCCGCGTTTGGATCTTTCAAGTTAGTGGCCGGATTCCGTTTCTGCGTATGGATAAAGTCAGGAAATTTAATCGCATCGCGAATGAAGAAAACAGGTGTGTTGTTGCCAACTAAATCGTAGTTGCCATCTTCCGTGTAAAATTTGAGGGCAAAGCCGCGCGGGTCCCGCTCCGTGTCGGCAGAGCCCTTTTCACCGGCAACCGTGGAAAAGCGCGCAAGCATTGGCGTGCGTTTACCGACTTCTGAGAGGAATTTCGCTTTTGTCCACTTCGTCACGTCATGGGTCACTTCAAAATAACCGAAAGCACCGGCTCCTTTGGCATGGACGACGCGCTCCGGAATGCGTTCGCGATCAAAGTGGGCCAGTTTCTCGATCAGGTGAATGTCTTGCAACAGCGTCGGACCCCGGGATCCCGCCGTCATTGAATTTTGATTGTCCGACACCGGATTTCCCGTTGCCGTCGTCAACTTTTTCCTGTCAGCCATAAAATCTCTCCCATTTTTTTAATTTTTAGACAAACCAGGCACGCGCACTGTTACGGCAGCTCGAACACACTCCTTTCAACACAACCTGATGCGAAGTTAAGGGAGCGTCCACCACGTAGTTCGTTTCTTTGGCCACGGCGTCGAGCCATTCTTCCGGCAAGGTGACATTCACTTCGTCTATTTTTCCGCACACGTGACACATAATGTGATGGTGTTCTTCCACATTCGCGTCATAGCGGCTGGCGGCATCGCCGACTCTTAGTTCTCGGATCAGTCCAACGTCCGTCAAATAGCGAAGGGAGTTGTAGATCGTTCCATAGGCGAAGTTGTGTCCCCGATCGCGGAGACGCTCGATAATGGTAGCCGCTGTCGGATGATCGTTCGACTCCCGAATCACTTCGTATACAGCTTTTCTCTGAGTTGTAAGGTGAACTTTGGAACGCATGAGGATTTCCCCTTAATTGATATTATACTTAGTCTAAATTTATGTCAATTCAATGTGCATAAAACGTTATGAAACATCATCCCGTCTATTATAACCGTACGAGCGGTTCCATGATGAAGGACACTACAAAAACGAAGTGAGCACTTGCCGGCACAAAAAACAGGCATGACCGATGGTCATACCCGTTAAGTTTCAAAATACGACGTGACGACCTTATTTCAACAACACCCGATAGATGCGCTCAATTGCCCAGTCGAGATCGTTCCTGGAAATAATGAGGGGAGGGGCAAAGCGAATGACGTTTTCGTGTGTTTCTTTGCACAACAGCCCTTCTTCTTTCAGTTTCTCGCAGTACGGGCGGGCCGGTTCGTAAAGTTCGACCCCGATAAACAGTCCCCTTCCCCTCACTTCCTTAATGGTGGGGTTGTCAATTGCTTGCAGTTTCTCTTTGAAGTACGACCCTAACTCCAGCGAGCGCTCCGCTAACCGTTCGTCTTCGAGCACGTCCAGTGCCGCGATGGCAACCGCGCTGGCAAGGGGTTCCCGCCGAATGTCGAACCGTGCGATCCGGGATTGAATACACCGAGAATGTCTTTATTGGCCGCAACGGCAGAGATCGGCATCACGCCTCCCCGAGGGCTTTGCCTAAAATGTACACGTCGGGGACAACACCTTCCCAATCACACGCAAACCGCTTTCCGGTCCGTCCCAAACCGGATTGAATCTCATCGGCCATCAACAGCACATTGTGTCGTTTGCACACGTCCAGCGCCTCTTTTAGGTAACCTTCCGGGGGAATGACGATGCCTGCTTCTCCCTGGATCGGTTCAACGAGAAAAGCGGCCGTGTTCTCGGTTATCGCGTTTTTCAACGCGTCTATGTCTCCGTAAGGAACACGTTTAATACCGGGAAGCATCGGACCGAAACCGTCTTTGTACTCTTCTTCCGACGAAAGTGACACTGCCGTCATCGTCCGGCCGTGAAAGTTTCCGTCACAGGCGATGATCTCGGCCTTTCCGTCCGGCACACCTTTCACTCTATACGCCCAGCGCCGGGCAGCCTTGACCGCTGTCTCCACCGCTTCCGCTCCGGTATTCATCGGGAGCACCATGTTTTTTCCCGTCAGTTGACACACTTTCTCGTAGAATCGGCCGAGTTGGTCGTTGTGAAATGCCCGGGACGTCAGTGTGACGCGATCGGCCTGTTCTTTGAGGGCCTGGATAATTTTCGGGTGACGGTGTCCTTGATTGAGTGCCGAATAGGCGCTTAACATATCGATATAGGTGTTCCCTTCCGGGTCTTCCACCCAAACCCCTTCTGCCTTAGAAATGACGATGGGAAGCGGCAAATAGTTATTGGCGCCGTATTGTGACGTTTTTTCGATAATCTCACTGGTGGCTGTCATTCCGTTTCCTCCTATCTCCACTGTATCGATTGTTTAAAACATCTCCGAAACGGTCTTCGCCTGCATGTGCAGGAGCAGGTAATCCGGTCCGCCCGCCTTGGAATCGGTCCCCGACATTTTGAACCCGCCGAACGGCTGGTACCCGACGATGGCGCCGGTGCAGTTGCGGTTGAAGTACAGGTTGCCGACGTGGAAGTCGTGTCTTGCCCGCTCCATGTGGGCCCGGTTGTTCGTGATGAGGGCTCCCGTCAATCCGTATTCGGTGTTGTTGGCGATCTCCAGGGCGTGGTCGAAGTCCCGCGCTTTGCCGAAGGCGACGACGGGGCCGAAGATTTCTTCCTGCATGATGCGCGCTTCCGGGTCCACATCGGCGATGACGGTCGGCCGGATGAAGTACCCTTTCGTGTCGTCTCCTGTCCCGCCGGCCATCAGTTTCCCTTCTGTTTTGCCGATCTCGATGTAGCCCATGATTTTGTCAAAGGCGGCCTGGTCGATGACCGGTCCCATGTAGGTGTCCGGGGAGGCCGGATCGCCGACGGTGAGGTCGTTCGTCAGGTGCACGACTTTCTCCAACACGTCGTCGTACACGTCTTGATGCACGACGGCCCGGGAACCGGCGGAACACTTCTGTCCGGAGAAGCCGAAGGCGGAGACGATGATTTCTCTCGCCGCCAGGTCGAGGTCGGCGTCACGGTCGACGACGACGGTGTCTTTGCCCCCCATTTCGGCGATGACGCGCTTTAGGTGGGTCTGCCCCGGGTGGACTTTCGCCGCCCGCTCCCAGATGCGTATCCCGACGTCCCGCGACCCGGTGAAGGTGATCAGTTTCGTTTTCGGATGGTCGACGAGGAAGTCGCCCACTTCAGATCCGCTTCCCGGGATGTAGTTGATGACGCCGTCCGGCACGCCCGCTTCTTGCAGCACTTCGACGAATTTGGCGGCGACAACAGGGGTGGCGCTCGCCGGTTTCAGCAGGACGGTGTTCCCGGTGACGAGGGGAGCCACGGTCGTGCCGCACATGATGGCGAAGGCAAAGTTCCACGGCGAGATGGTAACCGTCACCCCCATCGGCTGGTAAAAGTAGCGGTTGTGTTCGATGGGGCGGCTGTTCACGGGTTTGCCGTCTTTCAGTTCGATCATTTGCCGGCCGTAGTACTCCATGAAGTCGATCCCTTCGGCTACATCGGCGTCGGCTTCTTTCCACGGTTTGCCCGCTTCTTTGACGAGGTACGCAGCAAATTCGTGCCGCCGGCGGCGGACGATGGCCGCGGCGCGGAACAAGAGGCCGGCCCGGGCTTCCGGATCCCACTTGCGCCACTGTTCAAACGCTTCGTCGGCAGCGTTGATCGCTTTTTCGGCGATGTCCCGGTTCGCTTTGGAGACGGTGCCGACGACTTGTTCTTTGTTCGCGGGGTTGATGGAGACGATGGTCTCGTCGGTTTTGATGCGTTCCCCGCCGACGAGGAGATCGTGATGTTGGCCCAGTTCGGCTTCCACTTGCTTCAGGGCGGCTTGGAACGCCGCACGGTTCTCTTCCACTGTAAAGTCGGTAAACGGTTCATGACGGTAAGGTGTGACCATTCTCAATACCTCCTGATCGTATTATCTCCTTCCCCATCTTATTCTAACAAGATTCGTGCTATCCATTGAGGAATGGTGAGAAGGTTGACGGACAGGAGATTCACCGACAAGAAGCAGCCCCGGTGATATATTAAAACATTGAAGGAACAGATGGAAGCTGCAGAAAAAAAATGTGATCAAAAAGGCACTTAAAGCACACAACGGCAATGTAACGAAAACGGCCGATGCCCTCGGCATCAGCCGTCAAAGTTTACAGTATCGTTTGAGAAAATTGAACATTCATAACGGCCGTCATGCGTGACTGACAGGGTCGCGTCTCAGAAACGCAGTCATGCAGTGTATCGCGCCCCAGCCGTTCACAATTTCGTCCATTTCGACTTCGATCACGTGGACGCCTTCGTTTTCCAGCAACGCTTTCGTTTCGGGATTTCCAGAGGGCATGACGACTTTTCCAGGCTCAAGGGCGACGAAGTTCATCGCCATACCGTTTTTGAGTTCTTCAATGTTCGTCATTTCAATGAGTTCAATGCCTAAGTCCAACAATTGCTTGGCGCAGTCGTACGTGACGTGCCAGGGGAATATGACGAGTTTCTTTTTGTCTACCATATTCATGTAGCCGTCAAGATGGATAGACCCGTACGGTATTTGGGTGCGAATGATGTTGGTGACGCCGATGTTACGCAGTTCCGCTTCGACTTGCTGCACACCTTTCTCGTTGGAGCGGCTGCCGGTTCCGATGATCACCGTCTCGCGGTCGATCCACATCGCACAGGCCCCTTCAAAATAACCGTCACCGTTAATTGTTTTAATAATCGGTACACCGAGGGAGGCCAACGTTTCTGCGACAGCTTTTTCTTCTCCCCTTCTGGCCGGTATAGCCGGACGGCACACGATCGCCCCCTCCGGTGTCATCAGCACGAGGTCCCGCATAAACATCGCATTAGGACGGTCTTCACGTTGATTTTGGACATAGTGAACCGCCACGCCGTGGGAGCGGTACACGTCCGCCAATTCGTCCTGTTGTTTTCTCGCCCTTTCAGCATTGATCGGTGCCCGAAAGCGGTATTGTGAGAAGTTTTCGTCTGTAATCCCTTCGATTTCCCGTCCGGGCCTGTGCATTAACACGGCCCGTAAACGGCCCACTTCCGAGTCGCAATACCAATCTCCCCACAACTCTTTCATCTCGTCGGCAAACACGGTCTCTGACGGAAACCACCGTTCACCTTGAACGACGACTTTCACTTTGCCAATTCCTCCAATCAGCCCATTTAATGATTCAGTACTTTAGACAAGAAATCTTTGGCGCGATCACTTTCAGGATTCGTAAAAAATTGTTCGGGAGGTGTCACTTCGACGATTCTTCCGTCTGCCATAAACACGATTTGATCGCACATCTCCCGGGCAAAGCCCATTTCATGGGTGACAACCACCATCGTCATCCCCGATTTTGCGAGACGACGAATGGCGTCCAGCACTTCTTTGATCATTTCCGGGTCCAGAGCTGACGTCGGTTCGTCGAAAAGCATCACTTTCGGGTCCATCGCCAACGCCCGGGCAATGGCGACCCGCTGCTGCTGCCCTCCTGACAGTTCAGACGGGTAGAAGGAGGCTTTGTCCGCAAGCCCCAGTGAAGCGAGTAATTCCTTACCTTTTTCCTCGGCTTCCTTTTTGCTCACATTCCTCACTTTCATGGGCGAGATGGTCACATTTTCCAAAGCGGTCAAATGCGGGTACAAATTAAAAGACTGAAATACGAACCCGATGTCCGTCCGCACTTTGTTGATGTCTGTCTTTTTGTCGTGTACTGAAACGCCGTCTACCAAAATTTCTCCGCCTTGAATGGTTTCCAAGGCGTTGATCGTTCGGATCAACGTGCTCTTACCAGCACCGCTCGGACCGATCAAAGAGTAGACGTGTGACCGGGGGACCGATAGTTGAATGTTGTGCAAAACCTTCGTCTTACCAAAACTTTTTTCGACGTTTTTCATTTGGATCATATTCATCAACATCCCATCGCGTTGCTAGATCACTCATTCGTAAACTTTGTACTTGTTTTCAAAAAACCTAATAATTTGAGATAGCGTAAAAGTAACAACAAAATACAGCAAGGCGACAAACGTCCACACTTCCAGGGATCGAAACGATGTGGCCACTAAATTTTTGGCAACAAGCGTTAGATCGACGACCGAAATGACGGACACTAAAGAAGAGTCTTTAATCAAGATGATAAACTGCGAGGCCATCGGCGGCAGCACTTTTCGCAGGGCTTGGGGCAAAATAATGTACCGCATCGCCTGCACGTAAGTCATGCCGGTGGAACGCGCCGCCTCCATTTGCCCTTTCGGCACCGCCTGGATACCCGCTCTTACAATCTCGGCAATAAACGCACCAGAAAAGATTGCCAACCCCAGCACAGCCGACCAGTAAGCACCCAGCTGCAGAACCTTCCCCAGGACGAAAAAGATCCAAAACAGGAGCACCAAAAGCGGTATCCCTCGCATTAATTCAACGTAACTCACTGCAATAAAAGAGACCATTTTGTTCCGGGAAATTCTACACAATCCGGCTAAAATACCGATCGGGATGCTAAACAGTAAAGCTAGTGCCGATATTTCAATCGTGAGAAGCAATCCCTCAAGAAACAAATCGAGATTTTGAGGAATAACACTCCAGTCCGGTCGGTAGGACATTCATTTTCCTCCTCATCATCCCTTTAGTCTTCGATTTCGACCTCGTCCATCCAATCAGAACTTTCAAACCATTTTTCATAAGTGGCAATTTGTTCCGGACTGTTCAAATATGACGCGAGGAATGAGTTCAGCCATTGAACCGTCTCAAAATCGTTGTGGCGAACGGCAATTCCCAACTCTTCCGACGAAATGAGATCGTAAATGCCGCGCACGCTGTCACTGTGCATCGCTTCATACACTCTGATGGCCGGTTCGTCGTACACGACACCGTCCGCTTCCCCTTGGATTAAAGCCATTGCGGCTGAAGGAAAATCTTCAAAGTCGAGTATTTCTGCTTCCTGGAAGATCTGTTTGGCAAGCAGTGCCCCGGTCGTCCCTAAAGAAACGGCAATTTTTTTGTTCGGTTGATCCAAGTCCTCCCACGATTTTGTGTCGGTATCGTCCTTGGGTAGCATGACGACTTGGCCCGTCGTATGGTATGGATCGGAAAAACTGACGGACAAGGCGCGGTCGCCTCTAATGGTCATACCGGCGAGGATCATATCGATTTCCCCTGTTTGCAAAGCCGGTATCAGTCCGTCAAAACCGAATTGTTGAAATTCCACTTCTACGTCCAACGCTTCCGCAATCGCTTTGGCGACATCGATATCGTAACCGACGAATTCTCCGTTCATATCTTTCATTTCAAACGGGTAATACCCGGGAGCCGTCCCGACAACGAGCTTCCCTTTGTCCAAAACTTGGTCAATCGTCGACGCAGCCCCTTGTTCGTCACTTTGCGCCTGGCTGCACGCTGACATGACCAACAACGATACCATGACGATGAGTCCAAATGTTTTCTTCATCACCATTTCTCCTCCCACTCTCAGTTGTCCGTTACCGGATCTCTTTTCAAAAAGGCGGTCATACAGTGAATCGCGCCCCACCCTTTTAAAATCTCATCCACTTGTGCTTCAATCACTTCAACGCCGGCGTCTTCTACTTTTTGTTTCGTTTCTGGACAGCCGGCCGGCATGACAATTTTTCCGGGCTCTATCGCCACAAAATTGATACACGCTTTCACTTTGATTTCTTCAAAGTTTGTCGCTTCTACGATGGTGAAATCTCGTTCCAGCAAAAATTTAACTACATCGTACGGCACTTGCCACGGAAACAAAACAGCGACCTTTTTGTCGGCAATGTTGATCAAACCGTCCAAATGGGCGTGCCCGTATGGAATTTCAAAATGGACGATGTCCGTAACCCCCATATTTCTCAGTTCAGATTCTACCTGAAGTGCCCCCGCTTTGTTCGCCCGGGCCCCCGTTCCGATGATCACGGTTTCGCGGTCGATCCACATAGCGCACGCTCCGTCAAAATACCCGTCACCGTTTATCGTCTTGACAATGGGCACACCGAGACTAGCCAGTGTTTCAGCGGCATACCGTTCTTCACCGCGTCTTGCGGAAATGCCGTTGCGACACACGATCGCCCCCTCCGGCGTCATCAACACTTGATCCCGCATAAACAAGGCGTTCGGCCTGTCCACCCGCTGGTTCTCCACATAGTGGACGTCGACGCCGTGATCCCGGTAAATTTGGGCCAACGCATCATGTTGTTTCCGGGCCCGGTCCACTTCCATCGGGGCTTTCCACCGGAAAGTTTCGTAGTTGTTTACAGTGACTCCTTCAATTTCTCTGCCCGGCCTCCGCATTAAGACTGCCCGGAGACGCCCGATTTCAGAATCGCAGTACCAATCCCCCACAATGCTTTAGCTTCATCGGAAAATCGCGTCTCGGAAGGGAACCATCTCTCCCCTTGTACTTTCACTTGTTCCATACACCCAACCCCCTCCTCCCGTTCTGCAATTGTTTTGTTTTTAAACACTGACTAAAGGATGCAGTGTTCCAGTAAGGTTGTCCGAATGTATTAAATATACATCAATCTCGTAATTTATACAATGAAAAAGCACCTGATAGCGACAGGTGCTTTTTGACAGTCTTCACTCTGCGTGACGGAGCCTGAGGGGTGTGAGTTGAGCCGGGTCCGGCTCATCTGTTTCCGTGTCGACGGTTTTTCGAACAGGCGGGTACTTCGCCAACGCCCGTTGCGCTTCTTTCTCCCCAAGTGCAATCGTCACTGCCAGGTCACTGAAATCAAAACGGCCGACATGTCTTAAATCGACATCGATGATGAGATCGGCGTTTTCCCGCAATTGTTGGGCTGTCATGTGTCGACTGGCAATGCTTATGTAGCGGGACAAATGGGAAAAAACGTGACGAGAGCGCTGTTCCGGCAAGCGACTCACCTCTACGGCGACGACGTACGAAGCTCCCATTTTCTTGACAATATCAGCCGGGTTGTTATTGAGGACGTAACCGTCCACGAGCAGCTGATCGTCTCGTTCAACCGGCGCAAGGACACCTGGAATCGCAATGCTTGCCCGCAACGCCTCGGCAATTTCTCCCGAACGGACGACGACCAATTCCCCCGACACTAAATCGACGCAGACGACGGCCAATGGGATGGAGAGATCGGAGAAGTGCCTCCCGTCCGTCAGATGCAATAACTTCTCGTAGATGCGCCTGCCGGTCAATCCTTGTTTTCCGAATTTCCAATCCCACATTTTGCTTAAAGACAAGTCGCAAAATATCGCCTCCATTTTCTGAGGGGCGACCCCGCAAGCGTAGAGGCCTGCCACAATGGCCCCGGCACTTGTCCCAGCCAAGTGAGACACGTCGATCCCCCGAGCGGTGATCTCCTTCAGCACCCCGATATGGGCTGCTCCCCTCAGTGAACCGCCCCCCAGGGCCAATCCGATTTCTCCCAATCCCCTTCACCTCTTACACGTTCTGTTTCTCCATTCGGTTCGAGTTCTGCAGCAGCTGTAATACTGCGTCAGACGCCTTTTCTCGCAACCTGAGGCGATAAGCCTCCATACGGCTTCTCCACTCGTTGAGTTCGTCCTCGTCCGTGAGCACTTCTAGCAATTGTTGATCAAAAGGTGCGTCGTATTTTAAATGGCGTATCAGTCCCCGCGACTCAAGGTAATCCCGGTTAAATGTTTCCTGCCCGGGGAGGGATGCGTGAACAAATACGGGCAATCCTTTGAACAGCGCTTCGCTAACCGTCACGCCGCCCGCCTTGGTCATGACCGCATCCACTGAGTCGTACAACTGATTCATCTCATCCCTCGAGGAAATGTAGGGCAGCGGCTGAATGTTTTCGGAGCGCATTGAAACAATTTCATTATACAGATTCCGGTTGTTGCCGCAAAGGATGTCGTAGCGAATGTCGCGAGATGGCTTTAATTTCTTCAAGATTTCCTTGATGTGGCCAAGACCGTTGCTCCCGCCGGAAACGAGAACGCGAAAGGGCGGTTGAAGCTTGCGAAAACGTCTTGTTCGCTTGAAACAGTCGTCAACGGGGATGCCTGTCGTATAAATTCTGTGCTCGGGTACACCGCTCCGCATCAATTCAATTTTTAATTCCGTATCGGCCACAAAGTGGTAATCGATGCCGTGGCGTCCCCAAATGGAATTGATGAAAAAGTCTGTGTACACATTGATGACAGGCGTTCTCAACACCTTCCGCATTTTGAGCCGGTTGATGAGGGAAGACGGAAATCCGTGGGTACACACGATGAGATCGGGCTGTTCCTTCTCCAACAAGTGCTGCATCTTTTTGACGAAGAACCGCTCGTACCACTGAAAGTGCTGGACGACATCCGACGAAGAAGAAGAAGCAAAGGTCCGGTATGCTTTATCGTATGTGACCGGGAAGTGGTGGATCCACTTCAAGTACGTACCGGTTACAACTTTCTCCAGCCATTCGTTGGCATAGCTGAGAAAATCGACCTTCCGGCAGTCGATGTCAGGTGCTCGCCTGTGGAGCGACCGAATCAGTGCGTTCGCCACTTGATGATGACCAGAAGGCATTTGAAGTAACGGCAGAAACAAAATGCGCTTCACTTGTCACTTCCCTCCCTTTTCGACAGCGGTGTCGATTTCCAGCGGTTCTGCCACACATATCTCCCGAATACGACGACCAGGAGCGCCATGGCTGCAAGTCCGTACAAATACCACTGGTAGTCGTAAAAAATTTGTCCGACAGCGTACACGTTGCCTCTAAAGACACTCCCCATCCACAACATGGCGCAAGCCCACGGGAACACGCCCACAAGCGTCAGGCACCCGTATTGCCAGGCACTTACTTTACACATTCCAGCCACATACGAAATGTAGTTGCCCACTCCGAACGGTCGCGTCAAAGCGACACTCCACAGCCCGTATTTCCGAAACGCATCTTGGGCCTTGTACAATTTCCGCTTAAAGCGCTGAGGTATTATCGACTCCAGTTGATACCCAATCCCGTACGGGATGTAGCTGGCGACACTGTAGACGAAACTCATGCCAAAGGCGAGACCGACGAGTTTCGGAAAAGTTGGGGTCAACACGTAGCCGTAAGTCACGACGAGAAAAACTCCCGGAAACGGAAAGGAAGATCCTTCGATCGCCATGACGATCAGCAGCCCTGGGATCCCCCATCCTTCCAACGCGTTCAGCAAACTTTGAATCATACTACAACTCCTCACACGCATACCCCTATTGTCCGCATTTTTATCTTACTTGTATCGCACTGGATGGGGACACTGGCTGCAGGATGATCCTGCCTAAGACTTGAGACGGATGTCTTTAGTATTCCCGAATGGTTCTACATCATCACGGGACAAGCGATTTACGACGGCAGTGATGTCGGATGGGCCATTCGCTTTACATACGCGTAACGGCTCAACAAAAAATAAGCCAGTTGCAGAACGAAGTAGATGCCAGTGATGATGGCGGCGTACTGCCACACCGGAACCATCAACACGTCCCCTAACGTTTTTAAAGCGAAGGCAGCGTGAACTACTCCGACTCCAAACGGCAAGAAGAAGATCATTCCAATTTGTGTCGTCACTATTTTCTTTATTTCACCGTCAGTGATCCCGATGCGTTTTAATGCGGTAAACTGTTGCCGGTCTTCCTGAAACTCTGTAAACAGCTTAAAATAGAGCATGCTGCCCGCTGCAATAAAGAACAACACGCTCACGAAGAGACCGATGAACATGGTCAGGCCAAAAATCTGTTTCACCTCGACAAAAGGCTGAACCCGTGATGTAAGATGCTGTTGCCGCTCTTCCGGCAACAGAGCCTCCACCTCCTCGACCGCTTTGAGGGAATGCGCCCAATTTTCCAACTCGTATCCGTACGATACGATCAAGTCCTCGGCGGAAGTGTGCTCCGCTAACTGTTCAAACAGTGCATCATTCACTACGAGAATGGCATCCGTGTGGGCACCTTGATTGAGGACAGCCTCTGTTCGCAACGCTTGGGGTGAAAGGGTTACTTCCTCGTCCCCAGCTTTTACCCGAATGTCCGACAAATCAACCGTAGCGTCGCCCATCCTGGCAAACGGGTTCACGATGACTGTCGACTCCCGTTCAACTTTAAGGCTGTCCACTTGCACCTGCTGCGCCAGATCGTTGTACGTTTTGTTCGATATGATGAGCGGCGCATCTCCGACCGGAACGCGGTCGCCCTTTTGTGCGATTTCCCCTGCAATGCCGACCACGCGATACTGGTGGCTCACTGTCAAGCCGTGTTCCGCGAGGATGGATTCCACAGTGTCCGGATGCACCCCATCGTCCCTCTCCCCACCCTGTGCCGTCAAGCTGATGGCATGAGGAGTCATCTTCACGATCTGGCTGGTCATTCCGTCGTAAAAAGTGTACAGCGTCCCAGATGCCGTCAACACCACGGCCGACAAAACTGCGACGACAAACATGACCCGGGCGTTGTCCTTTAGTTTGTACACCAGTTGGGAAACGGTGATCAGATGGGTGTGTTTGTACAAAATGCGCCGATTTCGCCTGATACTCCGCAAAAAAGCGACGCTGCTCTGGGTGAACAAAAGATAAGTGCCAGCGATGACGAGGAACAAAATCGGAAACATGGTGATGAGAATAGCCGTACCGGAAAACCACGCCAGGGCGTAGCCGCTGACGAGGCAAAAGACGGACACCACCACGAGCCACTTCGAAAAAACGGGCAACGATTTCGGCTGTCTTTTCTCTTTCATCAGATCAATGATCTGGCTCCGCCCCACCCGCCACAAAGACAGGGCACTCATCAGTACACCTATCAGAAAGAAACTGAGGCACGTCACCCCGAGAGCCGCCGGGGCTACGTGAAACGGAATCGGGTCCTCTAAATCAAGCAAAGCACTGATCAAAACAAAAAACAGTCGGGAAAACAGCACTCCGAGCACCGTACCGCTCAAAATCGAGAGGATTGAAATGATCGTATTTTCGAAAAAAAGGGTCCGGATCAGTTGAGCCCGTGTCATCCCCATTAACATGAAGAGGCCGAACTCCTGGGTGCGCGATTTTAAAAAAGTCGAATGGGAGTAGTGGATAAAGAAGAGCGCGAACACGACAATGATCCATTCACACGCGATCATGAGCGAACGGACGCCGCGGTGAACGTCCCCGTCTATGACGTAAGGGTGAAAAATGAAAGCGGCGTACATAAAGAAAATCATGACAGTGAACGCGCTGCTGACAAAATAGGCAGTGTATTGATGCCATTTGCCGCGGATGTTTTTAAACGCGAACTGCCGCAACGTCATCGGCGTCCCCTCCCAATCGCGGCAAGGCGTCCAGTATCTCCGACAAAAACGCTTGACGGTTTGATTTTTTGCACATTTCGCTGAATAGCCGGCCGTCCCTGATGAACGCGACTCGTTCACAAAAACTTGCGGCATCAGGGTCGTGGGTCACCATCACAATCGTCGCCCGCTTATGTTCGTTTAAAGCGGCTAAAGCCCGCAATAAATCGTTCGCCGCCTTCGAATCGAGATTGCCCGTCGGCTCATCTGCCAACACAATGGCCGGTTCGTGTATCAGAGCCCGTGCGGCTGCAGCGCGTTGCTGTTGTCCTCCTGACACCTCGTACGTTCGTTTGTCGAGAATGTCGCCGATGCCCAACAGCTCGGCCATTTCGTGCACGCGCCGTTCCACTTCGTTTACTTTGACGTTTTCGAGAACTAACGGCAACATCATGTTTTCTTTTATCGACAGGGTGTCCAACAAATTGAAGTCTTGAAATATAAACCCGAGTTCGCGCCTGCGGAACAGTGCGAGATCTTTGCTTTTCAAGCGGGACGGGTCGACACCGTTGATCTCCAGGCGACCGGAAGTAGGTGTGTCGATTGTAGCCAAAATGTTCAACAACGTGGTCTTGCCACTTCCAGACGGCCCCATCACGCCGACGAATTCTCCCGCTTCGACCGCGATGGAAAACCGGTCTAACGCTTTATGGGAGATTCCCCCTTTCATCTCGTACACTTTCGTTATCTCTTTTGCACGCAACACCGTCATGTTTATCCTCCTCATCTCATGGACCTCTGCCCATCAAGATAAAGGAGACCGCTTAAATGACCTTGAATGCCAACTTAATTTTTTCTTAAAAAAAAACACACATACCGGTTGAGCGGCATGTGTTTACAAAACGTGCATCAAAAAGGCGCTCACGACAGCTAACGGCAAAGCCGGCAGGAAATCCGCCACCCGTATAGTCGCTGCGCGAAGCAAGTTGATCCCGAGACCGACGATGAGTAAACCTCCAACTGATGTAACGTGCAAAATGATTTGATCTAACAGATCTTCCGCTATAAACCACGTGATCCACTCTGCGGCGAGGGCAATGCTTCCCTGATAGAGAAATACCGGTACAGCTGCGAATATGACACCGATACCCAGTGTGGCTGAAAAAATAACGGCAGTAAAACCGTCTAACAGCGCTTTCGTGTACAAAACTTGATGATCGCCTTGCAACCCGCTGTTGATCGCGCCCACAATAGCCATGGCACCGGCACAATACAACAGCGTTCCCGAGACGAAACTCGTGGCAAACGGACGTTTGCCCTCAAATTTTTGTTCCACTCGTTTTCCAAAGTTGTTCAACCGTTCTTCCAATTTCAACCAACTGCCGATGATGCCTCCGAAAACGACGGAAAGCAGCAACGCGACGAAATTGTCCGTTTCCAAGGCCATCGAAAGCCCGATGACTAAGACGACGATGCCGATTGCCTGCATGATTGTATCGCTTATTTGCTCTCGCATTTTGGACAAAAATAGACCAATGAGTGCCCCGGCGACGATAGCTCCCGCGTTGACGAGTGTTCCTAACAATGCCATGCGTTTGACTCCTCCAGCGTCTTCTTCTACGTTTTTCGCGTAAATCGGTACCCGGCCTGTTTCAGAGCTTGTTCAATTTTATCGATATGATGCCGGTCTCTCGTCTCCAGGGACAATTCTATTTCTGTTTCGCCGGGAATGACATTGGGGCTAATGCGGTAGTGCTCTACAGAGACGATATTTGCCTTTTGCTCGGCGATGATGCTCAACAGTTGATTAAGGTGCCCCGGCTTATCGGGCACGGTCGTCGACAGTTTCACGTAGCGTCCTGCTTCTACCAATCCGCGTTCAATGATGCGGGAAACGAAGTGAATGTCAACGTTGCCCCCGCTGATGACAGCGACAGTCTTCTTCTTTTCGACGGGTATCTTCCGGTAGATGAGGGCAGCCAAGGAAACGGCTCCCGACCCTTCGACGAGCAGTTTGCTCCGCTCCAGCAAATACAACATCGTGCGCGAAATTTCCAGGTCGTCCACCGTGACGATGTGATCCACATACGTTTGCACCATCTGAAACGTCTTCTCTCCCGGCTGTTTCACGGCGATTCCGTCGGCAATCGTACTGTGAGACCCGGCTTTAATCGGCAACTTGTGTCGTATCGATTCGACCATGCTCGGACAGGCGGCTGCCTCTACTCCGTAGATGCGGACGGACGGCTTCACCGCTTTCACCGCCTTCGCAATTCCTGAAATCAGTCCTCCACCGCCGATGGGACAGACAA
The DNA here is from genome assembly GCF_002005165.1 of Novibacillus thermophilus. Lineage (NCBI taxonomy): Bacteria > Bacillati > Bacillota > Bacilli > Caryophanales > Thermoactinomycetaceae > Novibacillus > Novibacillus thermophilus. The sequence continues at coordinate 2,663,381 of NZ_CP019699.1, read as the reverse complement.
TAACCTCGACGTCCGGAAGTTGTTCGACGATTTCCAAACCGATCGTTCCCTGGCCGGTTATGACGTGCTCATCGTCGAACGCATGAACAAACGCCGCTCCCGTTTTTTGCTGTAAACGGTGTGCATAGTCCATCGCTTCATCGAACGTCTCCCCGTACAGCACGATGTGAGCGCCGTAATGTTTCGTCGCCTGCACTTTTGCCAGCGGCGCTCCCTCCGGCATGACGATCGTGCTCTCGATCTCCGCCATTTGGCTGGCAAAGGCCACACCTTGAGCGTGGTTGCCCGCAGATGCGGCCACGACTCCTTTCGCCCGCTCCCGTCCGTTCAAAGACATAATCTTGTTGTAAGCCCCTCGCACTTTAAACGATCCCGTCTTTTGTAAATTCTCCAACTTCAAGTAGACGGCGTTACCGGCCAGTTGGCTGAACGTCTGGGAATAGTCCAGTGGCGTGCAACGGGCCACTCCTTTTAGCGCTTTTTTCGCTTTTTGAATATCTTCAAGTTGAACCATGACGACCCTCCGACTCATCAAAATTCATTCTGATCCGTTCCCCGCACACACGAACCCATTTTCTCGGCTTCTCTGCGGGTGGTATGGAGGTTGCCGGTGCCGCCGGCGGACATCGGGGAATCTTCACAGAAGTTTTAACAGTTCCCGCCTCAGCAACTTGTTGGACGCGTTGCGCGGCAGTTTATCGACAAAGTGTATGCGAACCGGCACTTTGTACTTCGCCAATTTTTCTCGACAGTACTGGCGCAATGCCTCCTCGCTCACGGCGTGATCGTCTTTTAGCGAGACGAATGCGACAGGGACTTGTCCCCACCGCGGGTGGGGAACGCCCGTGACCCCCGCTTCTCTCACGGCCGGGTGAGACGTGAGGTGCGATTCGACTTCGGCCGGGTACACGTTTTCCCCACCGGAAATGATTAAGTCACTGCGGCGGTCCAGCACGTACAGAAATCCGTCTTCGTCAACGTACCCGATATCCCCAGTGTGCAACCACCCGTCACGCAGTGTGTTCGCTGTCGCCCGTTCCCGTTTCCAGTAGCCCGGTGTCACTGTCGGCCCTTTGACGACGATTTCCCCCTCCTGACCGGGCAGCTGCTCCTTTCCATCTGCTACAATGCGGAGCTCGGACGGAAACAGCGGCTTTCCGGCAGAGCCGGATTTGTCTGCCATGTACTCCGGCGGCAGTGTGGCAATTTGGGAAGCCGTTTCAGTCAATCCGTACGTTTGAAACACCGGAATGCGTTTGCGGAGGCATTTGTCGAGCAGCGGGAGGGGAACCGGTCCCCCGCCGAGCAACATGCAACGAAACGTTTCCGGATAAGCAGAGGAACCCAATTGTTCGACCATGCGGTCCAACATGGCGCTGACGACGGAAACAATTGTCACTTTCTCTTTCATAAGGGCCCGGTTGACCACATCCGGTTGGAACGATTCGTGTACGACGAGGGTGATGCCGTATATGACGCTGCGAATGAGAATGGACAGGCCGCTCATGTGAAACATGGGGACACACGCCAACCAGCGGTCACCGGTGTGCAACCCGAGGTTGAGGGCCGAACTGACCGCGCTCCACCAATGGTTGCCGTACGTGAGCATGACGCCCTTCGGCCGTCCCGTCGTGCCAGATGTGTACATAATCGAATGAAGTGCGTCCAATGCCATGACCCGTTTAAGCGGGGGGTCTCCGCTTCCGGGGGCTGTGGAGGCAAGTGTTCCCCAACTGACGGCCTCACACCCCGGCACCTTCTCCGCCACGGCTTTCGCCTTCTCTTCCTGCGAACTGTCGTAGACGAACAACCGGGCGTCCGCATCCGTCACTTGCCAGGCTAATTCACCGGCACTTAACCGTACATTCAGCGGAACGAGCACTGCACCGATGTAGTGAAGGGCGTGAATGATTTCCACGGTGTGCATGCCGTTTTTGACGAGGAGAGCGACGCGGTCGCCTTCTCGTACGCCAAAACAGGCAAACTTCGCCGCCGTCGTCCGCGCCCGCTCGTCCAACTCCCGGTACGTCCACACGTGACCGGACGATTCGACGGCGATGCGCTCCGGTGTGAGGAAAGTTCTTTTCGCCAGCCAGTTGGGTATCGTCTGCTCTGCCATCGAAACCTCCGTTAAAGTACTGTCCGCTCCGAGCCGGGTCACTGGACGGGCTGTCGCCATCACCCCGGCTCAAGGACAGGTAGATCGGGAAAACGGCTTGACCCGCTGTCTGCACGCATCTGTCTACGATCCGCCAGTGGGCGTAGAGGACAACTGCCATGACCAGCCCTGGAGACGCGTCTTACGGAAAACGAGGGAATTTTTTGAAGTCCGGCTTTCGCTTCTCTTTAAAGGCGTCGCGCCCTTCTTTCGCTTCGTCCGTCGTGTAGAACAGCAGCGTCGCGTCTCCACCCAACTGCTGCAAACCGGCCAGGCCATCGGTGTCGGCGTTGAACGACGCCTTCAGGAAGCGAATGGCCGTCGACGATTTTTCCAGTATTTCCTGGGCCCACTGCACCGTCTCTTCTTCCAGCTTGTCCAGCGGAACGACTTTGTTCACGAGTCCCATCTTCTCCGCTTCTTCCGCCGAATACTGCCGACACAGATACCAAATTTCCCGCGCTTTTTTGTGCCCGACGATGCGCGCCAAATAGCCTGCCCCGTATCCGGCGTCGAAACTGCCCACTTTCGGCCCTGTTTGGCCGAATACGGCGTTGTCGGCAGCAATCGTCAAGTCGCACACGACGTGCAGCACGTGCCCTCCGCCGATGGCGTAACCGGATACCATGGCGATCACCGGCTTGGGGATAACGCGGATGAGGCGTTGCAGATCCAACACGTTGAGCCGCGGGATCTGGTCCTCCCCCACATACCCGCCGTGACCGCGCACTTTTTGGTCCCCCCCAGAACAGAACGCTTTGTCACCTGCACCGGCTAAAATAATGACGCCGATGTCGGCATCATCCCGCGCCGCAGTGAAAGCGTCGATCATTTCCTGGACTGTCTTTGGTCTGAAGGCGTTGCGCACTTCGGGGCGATTGATCGTAATCTTGGCAATTCCGTCAAATGTCTCGTACAATATGTCGTCGTATTCCCGCTCCTTTTTCCACTCAATCTTCATCAAATCTTTCCCCCTTATGTACCTTTAAGGTAATCCCTCACTATTGTACCAAAAACGGCCGGCTGTTCGACATGGACAGTGTGCCCGGCTCCCGCGACAATCCGGAATTCTGAACGAGGCAGTCGGGCGTGCATTTTTTCTCCAATGCGGCAAAACTTGCGGTCTTTTTCCCCGCAAATAAGCAAAGAAGGTACAGACAGCTCCTCCAGCTCTCGCCACAGCGGCGGCTGCGCGCCCGTTCCCATGCCCCGCAAACTGTTGGCGAGGCCCACGGCATTGTTCCGCAAACGCTGCAAGCGCATGCGTTCCCGAACGGAAGGAGGGAGTGAGCGCTGTGAGGCAAACAGCGGGATGTTTTCCCAATAGTGAACAAACTTTTGAATCCCCTCCCGTTCAATCTGCTCCGCTAACTGTTCATCCCGTTGAACACGCGCCTGCCGGTCGCCTGGATCGGCGAGGCCCGGCGAGCTGCTCTCCAAAATCAAACGGCCGACTCGCTCTGGATAGCGCACGGCGAACATTAGCGCCAAGCGGCCGCCCATGGAATATCCCAGCACATCCGTTTTGGCAATGCCAACGTGATCGAGAATACCCGCGAGGTCAGCCGCTGCCCGCTCCATCGCATATCTGGCAGGGTCTTCAGGACTGTCGGACAAGCCGTGGCCAATGATGTCGACTATCAAAAGCCTGAACGCATCACGCCACGACGGAACAAACGGTTCCCAGTTGGACCCGGCCCCAGTGAACCCGTGTAACAGCAGCAGCGGACTTCCACTCCCTGTCACTGTCACATTCCACTTCACACCGTTTACCGGGATGCGCATGAGCCCCCCTCCTCCTGCCACGCCCTGATCTTGTGGGACACCGCCTGCCAGATGGCGCGGTGCTTGGCTGCATTCTCCTCACGGTCAGTCGGCACCTCGATAACCGTCAGCCCGCTTTTCGAAAGGCTTGTTTTCACTTCTGCGCGAAATGCTTCCCAATCGTTCACGCGCCTGAATGTCCCGCCGTACATGTCCACCGCATGGCGAAAATCCAGTCCGACCGGCGTTCCGAACAGCATTTCAAAATGTTTTCGGTGTTCGGCCTGGGGCAAGAACGAGAAAATGCCGCCTCCATCGTTGTTGAGAACAACAACAGTCGCGTTCAACTGGTAAAGCTTTGCCGCCAACAAACCGTTTAAGTCGTGGTAAAACGACAAGTCGCCGATGACGAGCACGAGGGGAGGTCCGTCAACGCCAGCGCCGAGAGCAGTGGAGACGACACCGTCGATCCCGCTCGCCCCCCGGTTTCCCATTGTCCGCACGTTTTTACGGTTGTTCATGAAAAATGTGTCCATATCGCGGACCGGCATACTATTTCCGGCAAAGAGCAAGGCCTGATCGGGAAGACAGTCCACAAGCTCCGGAAACACACGCCCTTCAAACAGCCCGCTGGAAGAAACTTGTCTCAAAATCTCTTCTTGCGTGATTCGGTTGAGCTCAATCCACTCGTCCGTCCACGTATTCCGTGAAGCGTACTCGCATTCGTTCCACTTTTTCACCAGCTCTTCGCACAAGTGAACAGGGTCGGCATAGATGACATCCGACGCGAGCAGCGTCGGCTCCCGCCACCCTTCACTGTCGTCGACCACCACATAGCGGCATTTGGTGTGCTCTTGCATATACAGGAAAAACGCTTTGGATACCGGCATTGCGCCAAAACGAATCACGACATCCGGTTGTAGACGCGCAGCCACGCCAGGATGGCGTAAAAAAGAGTCGTATCCATCGATCACCAACGTTTTGTCGTGTGTCCCGCTCCGCAATTGGGACAGCGGATCGGCGAGGACGGGGAATTGGATCCGTTGGGCCAAACGGACAACAGCCTGCGGGAAACAGTCGTCGTCCATCGGACCACACACGATGAGCCCCCGCTCGGCACGCCGTAAAATCCTGGCTAACCTCGCAACCTCCGGTTGCCCGAGGCGACGCGTTCCCCGTTTCACTTGCACATACGGACGCTCCCCTTCCCGGGCGGCTGCGTCCACTTTTGGCTTGTCTAATGAGGGGATGAACGGCTCGCGAAAAGGGAAGTTCAGATGAACTGGCCCGCTGGGGGAGTCAAGGGCTACTGCCGCCGCACGCCCCGCCACCGTCCGCACGTACTGTAGCATCGAAGGAGAGTTTTCCGGCAGCGCCATCTCGACGAACCACTTCACGTATGAGCCGTACAACCCGATTTGGTCAATCGCTTGGGGAGCTCCCACATCCCTCAGTTCGTGGGGGCGATCGGCAGTCAAAACGATGAGCGGCACCCGCGCGTGACAAGCTTCCACGACAGCCGGAAAGTAATTGGCGGCCGCCGTCCCTGACGTACACAACAGCGCTACCGGTTCGCGGCGGGCTTTCGCCATCCCGAGAGCAAAAAAAGCTGCCGACCGTTCGTCGACAAGTACCCATGCACGCCATTCGGGATGTGAGGCCATCAGCATGGCCATCGGTGTAGAGCGAGAACCAGGACTGATCACGACGTGCTTCACACCCGCCCTGGCCAGTTCATCTACAAACGCGCCCACATACGAGGTAATCGCTTCTTGCGCTGTCATGACCTTTTGCCTCCGAGGGCTGTCAACATCGGCTTCGGCTTTAACTTCGTCTCTTCATACTCGCTCTCCGGGTCCGAATCAGCCACAATGCCGTTTCCGACAAACAGCGACACTTCATTTCCGCGGACGATGCCGGAGCGAATGGCGCCGATAAACTCACCGTTTCCATGGCGATCCATCCACCCTAGCGGAGAGGCGTACCAGCCGCGATCGAGCTTTTCCATCTCTCTGATCTTACGAACGGCAACGTCTTGGGGATAGCCGCCGAGGGCAGGGGTGGGATGTAACTTTTCCACCATGGACAAAAGGGACGTCCCTCGCCGCGCGGTACCCGTCACCGGGGTGTACAAGTGTTGGATGTACGCCGTTTTAAACAGAGACGGCTCGTTTGGGACGCTCACATCTTCGCACTCCGCCTCCATGGCCGATTTTATCATATCCACCACAAACTGATGCTCAACGATAAACTTTTCGTCGCTGAGCAGCCGTTGGCCTAAGCGCTCATCTTCTTCCGCCGTTTTTCCTCTGCCGATGGAACTAGCTAAACAGGTCGCATGCAGTTTGTTCCCGTCTCGTTTTACCAACTGTTCCGGAGAAGCGCCTAAGAAACAGTCCGTTCCCCGCTCAATGGCAAACACGTAACTTTCCTTTTGCTGTTTGCACAAACGTTTCAGCGTGCGGACGACGTCAATCCGCTCCGTGGCGTGTACGCGAATTTCCCGTGCCAACGCCACTTTGTCGACTTCACCGTTCCGAATTTGATCGACCGCTTCCGCCACTGCCCGCTTCCACGCTTCAGGTTCCACATCTGTCGTCGCGTAACGAACGTTTTCACTCTGCGCACTCCCGTCCGACAACACAACGGCACGGGCATTCCGCAACAAACTCTCTCGCTCTTTCTCCAGCCACTTTTCTTGTATCGAATGATCTCCGGCCTGAACCAGACGGTTCACGGTTAACCAACACCCTTGTCTGGTCACAGTCAAAAGAAATACAGGCACGACAAACGAAGCATCCGGAAACGAACGCCAAAGCGCTGTCTTCGCCGCCTGTGAGTCAAATGAAAAACCGCCGAATAACAGCGGCCCTGTTCCTTGAATGGCTAAGTCCGTCTCCGTCTCGATCATGTTCAACAGTTTTTTTCGCTCTTCTTCAACCTTTGCAAAACGATCGTCCCCGTGCGCCACAATCTCGTGTGCTATTCCGAGACCGACAAACACTTTCTCCTGCCCTGGATCCGACCAGTAAAACCGCTTGCCTCTGTAATGTTTTGCACCGGCCGCGAAAAAAGAAAAAGGATCGATCGGCGCAAGTTGTGTTACAGTGCTGACGAGCGTTTGATGCTTTTTTTCAAACACATCTTCTGTTTCTCGTTCTTTCGCGATTACCACCCTTTATCCCCTTCCCGCGTAATCCCGTCTGACATCGATCTCACACCGTTTCATGGATAAGCATACAACTGACCGTCTTTCACTGTCAACAAGAGCGGCATTTCCAACCCGCGTATTGACACGTATTACCGGTTCTCATAAACTGAAAACTGACGTTTCGTTCCCAAAATACGTTACAAGACAGAGGGAGAGCCCCATGGAAGACCGCATTAAACGCAACGGAGAAATCGGAAAGATGACCCATCCTAAGACGAACTGGCAACTGTGGTGGAAACAGATGCGGCCGCACACGTTAACCGCTTCATTTACACCTGTCCTCATCGGAACAGCCCTCGCCCTCCCCTTTGGCGACATCCACGTCCCGCTCTTTCTGGCAATGCTCCTGGCGGCCCTCATCATTCAAGCTGCGACGAACTTGTTTAATGAGTATTACGACTACAAGCGCGGGCTGGATACGGAAGAGTCGGTCGGCATAGGAGGGGCAACCGTTCACTACGGCATCCATCCGAAGGTCATTCTGTCCTTGGCCATTGCCTTTTTTGCGGCAGCCGTCCCGTTAGGGGTCTACATTTGCTTAAACAGCAGTTGGTGGGTCGCTGTGATCGGCACGTGCTGCATGGCCGTCGGTTATCTGTACACCGGCGGGCCGTATCCGATCGCTTACACCCCCCTCGGAGAGTTGACATCGGGAACACTCATGGGAATCGGACTTATTTTGATCGCCTTTTACATTCAGACGGGAACCGTCACGACCGCAAGCGTCCTCATCTCCGTCCCGGTCGCCATCCTCATCGGCTGTATTATGCTGTCCAACAACATTCGCGACAGAGAAGGCGACCAAGCCCACGGCCGGCGGACGCTGGCCATTTTGCTGGGCCACGATCGGGCTGTCACGCTTTTAGCCGGCATGTTTACCATGTCGTACCTTTGGGTCGTTGGTCTGGTCGCAACCGGCACCGTCTCTCCGTGGCTGTTGCTCGTCCTGTTAAGTGCACCGAAAGCCGTAAAAGCTTCCAAACTGTTTGTCGGTAAAACGACCCCCATGCAAATGATGCCGGCGATGAAGGAGACAGCCCAAACGAACACGTTGTTCGGAATGTTAATGGCCGCCGGTCTCATATGCGCTTATTTCTTGTAAAAACATGGTGCCCGCAAAACACATTCAACCCGGTTGAAATCAGCCGGGTTTTACATGGCTTTTGTCATGTCGCCGTCATTTCTTTCGAGCTCTTCTTTTCGAACGATGATGCGTGAAATGCTCTTGTTGTCTGTCTCCAACACCGTAAATACGTAATCATTCCACCTGGCCTGCTGTCCAACCCGCGGCAACTCTTGCAATTGTGAAAAAAGCCATCCCCCAATCGTGTCGTTGTCTCGATCTTCGATGTTAATATTGAAGTATTCGTTTACCTCTTCTATCAACAACCTGGCGTCGATGGAAATACCGTCATCTACCTTTTGAAACAAGGGGAGCTCGTCGTCAAACTCTCCTTGAATTTCGCCCACCAGCTCCTCGACAATATCTTCGATCGTAATGATACCCGACGTTCCACCGTATTCGTCCAGGACGATCGCCATCTCCATGCGGTTCTTTTGCATTGACGTCAGGACGTCTTTAATCTCCATCGTTTCAGGGATCGTCAGAATCGGCCTGGCCAATTTCATCAAATCCGGCGTCTTCCCTTCCACCATCTGCTCGTAAATGTCGTGAATGTGAACAACCCCGAGAATGTCATCTTTATCCACACCGCACAAGGGATAGCGTGTGTGTTTGTTTTCTTTGATGACCTTGTAACTGTCCTCGAACGAATCGTCCCTGTACAGACACACCATGTCGATTCGCGGCACAATGACTTCCCGCGCCATGCGCTCGGAAAAGTCAAAGACGTTGTCCAACAACTCTAACTCCTTATGGTCAATCATCCCACTGCGGTGACTCTGGACCATAATCATGCGGATTTCTTCATCTGTGTGTCCTGACCCTTCTTCTTCGTTTACGGGCGGAATGCCTACCCATTTCAAAATAGTGTTCGCCGTCGCGTTAAGCACATAGATCGCCGGGTAAAACACTTTGTAAAAAAAGTGCAGCGGTGCCGCCACCCAGAGCGTCGTCGGTTCAGCTTTGCGGATGGCCAACGATTTTGGGGCCAGTTCTCCGAGCACGATGTGCAAAAAGGTGATAATCGAGAACGCGATCACAAAAGCGATGAAATGAACGGCTGTTGCAGGAAGGTACGGTTCTAACACCGGTTGGATCAGCCTTGCGACAGCAGGTTCTCCGATCCAACCGAGTCCAAGGGAAGCGAGTGTAATTCCCAGCTGGTTGGCTGAGAGATATGCGTCTAGCTGCTTGACAATCTTTCCCGCCACTTTCGCCCGCTTATTCCCTTGTCGCTCGAGTTCAGCAATCCGTGTACTCCTGACTTTGACGATGGCAAATTCGGATGCGACGAAGAAACCGTTTAACAGCACGAGAAAAACGACCATCAAAAGGTAAAACCCAATAAGTAACGGGTCTTCCAAAGAAAAATCCCCTCCCAAATATTCACCTGACGGTCAGGTGATTCGTCACACATCTAGAACTGTTAAAAGCGCGAGGTCTTATGTCACGTCGCATTTTTCGCGGCATACTATCAATTGACAGCTTTGCAACAGACTTTACCCGCCGTCTCGTTTCATCGCGTTTATTCGCTTTACTGGCTAATCCAGAGCCTCACTCCTCAAATACTGTTCTAGAAATGACATATCGCGGACGTTTATCACTGGACATATGTTTACCTGTATTATACAAAATAGTGCGTGAAACTGTACAGATTTGTCCGGGATGTTCCCCTCACAATGGACAGAATATTGCGACATTAAATGCGAAAAAAAGTGCTCTGTCGTCACTTTCGGCCGTGTCTAATGTCCTCTTCTGGCAAATTCAACAAACCGGAATTTGTCCGGGCGGTGCCTGGATTCTGTATACTGAAACAAGCTGGCATCACTCAGGTAGACCTTGCTCTTAATCACCACCACATTGGAAAAACCGTTTAAGTCCAACAAGGTGTCGTCCTCTTCTGTAGGGTCTTCAACCACAATTTCTTTGCGGGCAAAACTGATCGTCAATCCCAATTCATTTTCCAAGTAATCATAAATAGAGTTTTCACATATATCCTTCGTCAAAACTGGGACATGCTTCTGCTTTAAAAAATCTTTGTCCAAAATCACCTTTTCTCCTGATATCTCACGGACTCGTATGACCTTCCAAACAAGTTCTCCAACATCTGTGCTCAATTTTGCCCGCAATGTTTCGTCTGCTTTTACAATGGAAAGCTCATGGACGGCAGTGTGCGCATCCAACTTCAATTTAGTTGCCAGCTCCTTGAAACTGACAATCCCTGATACCGGCAAATCCCATTTGTCAACGTCGAGAATGACGGAACCTTTACCGCGTATTTTCTGAATATACCCATCCTGAACTAACAAGTTCAGCGCTTTTCGAATCGTCTCCCTCGAAGTGTCGTACTTGTCAGCCAATTCATGTTCCGACGGGAGCATGTCACCTTTTTTCCATCGGTTATCTTGGATTTTATTGGCTAAATCCCGATAAATGGACAGATATTTCTTTTGCATTGTAGATCCCCGCTACTTTTTATAGTACACGACAGATTCATAAGGTCTTAACTTCAGCTTGTTCAGCGATATTTGGGAATCTAGATAATTGGAAATGAGGATCTCTACTTCTTCCAGATCCAGTTCGACCGTTACCTCTTCTGCATAAAAATTGCTGACGACGAGAAGCGTCTCGTTTTTCCAATTACGAGTATAAACAAATACACGTGGATGATCAGCTAGCAGCAATTGGTAGTCTCCATACGTTATAATATCATACTTTTTTCGTAATTCGATTAACCGCTTGTAATGATAAAACACTGAATCTTTTCTGCTTGTCTGCTCTTCGACGTTGACCGTTTTGTAGTTTTCACTTACCGGAATCCACGGCGTTCCAGTCGTAAATCCAGCACAGTGGCTGTCATTCCACTGCATCGGCGTTCGGCCGTTATCGCGTGACTTTTGTTGCAATATGTCCAGGATCTCCTGTTCCGGCACTCCCTGGGCCTTTAACGCCTCATACGCGTTTAACGTCTCGACATCTCGGTAATCCGCAATGTTTTTGAAGTATGGGTTCGTCATCCCAATCTCTTCCCCTTGAAAAATGAACGGGGTCCCCCTCATCATATGAAGTGTCGTCGCGAGCATTTTGGCTGATGTTTCACGATAGTGTCCGTCGTCGCCAAATCTCGAAACAGCCCTTGGCTGGTCGTGGTTGCACCAAAACAGCGCACTCCACCCATTTTCTTTGTACATGCCCGTTTGCCATTCAGACATCGTCCTTTTCAACTCAAGAAAATCAAAAGGAGCTTTCGTCCATTTTTCACCTTTGGGATAGTCGACTTTTAAATGGTGAAAGTTGAAGATCATGTCCAATTCGTGCCGGTCCGGCCGTGTGTACAACGCGCCGTTTTTCAAGGTTGTCGAAGACATTTCGCCTACCGTCACCAAGTTGTAAGGCGTAAAAACCTCCTGGTTCATTTCGCGCAAAAACTCGTGGATGCGCGGGCCGTCCGTATAAAACACTTTGCCGTCTCCTGCAGGGTCATGTGGAAAATGTTGATCTTTTGAAATCAAATTGATGACGTCGAGGCGAAACCCGTCAATTCCCTTTTTGGCCCAAAATCGCATCATGTCGTAAAGTTCCTTGCGAAGCTTTGCGTTTTCCCAGTTCAAATCGGCTTGTCCCTTATCAAATAAATGCAAATAGTACTGTCCCGTCTTGTCGTCATACTCCCAAGCGGAGCCGCCGAACTTCGATTTCCAGTTGTTCGGCTCCTTGCCGTCTTTCCCGTCTTTCCAAATATAGTAATGTCGATACGGACTGTCTTTCGAGGCAGATGCTCGCTTAAACCATTCGTGCTCCGTCGATGTATGGTTGACGACGATGTCCACGATCAGCTTCATGCCCCTCCTGTGTATTTCTTCGAGCAGCTTTTCAAAGTCCTCCATCGTTCCATATCTTTCATCAATGGCATAATAATTCCTGATATCATAACCGTTGTCTTTCTGAGGCGACTCGTAGATCGGAGTCAACCAAATCACGTCTACCCCGAGCAATGCGAGATAGTCCAGCTTTTCAATAATTCCTTGAATATCCCCTGTACCGCTTCCTGTCGTATCCTTAAAGCTTTTCGGATATATTTGATAAACGACGGCTTTTTTCCACCATGCTTCATTCATTGCTTCCACCTCGCCTGTCCCGCTGTCAATCGTTTGTCTTATTTAAGTTGATCTCTATTGCGCACGCCAAGTGCGAACGTCAAGACGAATGGAATGACGATCACGATGGCCATCCCCATGACAAATGCGAGCCACCCATCCGGTATGATGGACAGAATGCCCGGTACACCACCTACCCCGATCGAGGCCGCCCTCACGTGCAGCACTGTGATGAGAGCACCGGCAATAGCCGAGCCGGTGATGGCCGCTATGAATGGATATTTAAAACGCAAGTTCACCCCGAACATAGCGGGTTCCGTAATACCCAGCCAGGCAGAAACCCAGGATGTCAAAGAAAGTCCCCTTAACTTCTCGTTCTTAGAGGCAAACATCATCGCCAGCGCGGCTGAACCTTGGGCTATATTCGACAGGGCCAAGATCGGCCACAGGAATGTTGACCCCGTGTTGCCGATGAGTTGTAAATCTACAGCCAGAAAGGTGTGGTGCATTCCGGTAACGACAAGCGGCGCATAAATAGCACCATAGATGAGACCACCTAAAACTGCGAAATTGTCAAACACCGTTACAAGCCCGTCGGTAATCCAGTTTCCGACGGCAAACGTGACAGGTCCAACCACGATAAAAGTTAAGAACCCGGTCACTAATAAAGCGACAGGGGCCACGACCAACAATTGCAACGCGTCGAGGACCCGTTGTTTAAGAAAAATTTCTATTTTAGCCAAAACCCAGGACGCAAACAGGACAGGCAGCACTTGACCTTGATAGCCGATCTTCTCGATTTCCAACCCGAATATGTCCCACGTGGGGATCGTTCCCTCTCTCAAAGCATCACCGTACGACCAGGCGTTCAACAGATCAGGATGCACCAAAACCAAACCGAGTACGACACCTAACAGCGGACTCCCCTCGAAACGCTTCACGGCAGACCACCCTATCAGGGCGGGCAAAAATGTAAAAGCAGTGTTGGCGATGATGTTGATCATATCGGCAAGTCCGGCCCAATGTTGGTGCACATCAATAAATGATTGTCCTTCATAGAAAATACCCGGATTTGTCAGAATGTTGTTAATTCCCATCAATAACCCGGCAGTCACGATCGCTGGAAGAATGGGAATAAATATGTCGGCCAGAACCTTCACCGCCCGCTGTAACGGGTTTTGCCTCGAAGTGGATGCCGCTTTCACTTCTTCTTTCGTCGTCTCTTCGATCCCTGCTTCACGAACGACTGCCGCATAAACTTTGTCAACGGTTCCCTGTCCAATCACCACTTGAAACTGACCGTTGGCTGAAAACGAACCTTTTACAATCTCAACACCGTCTAATTTTTGTTGGTTCACTTTTCCTTCATCTAAAAGAGCAAACCTTAACCTCGTCACACAATGCGTAGCAGCCTGTATATTTTCAGCGCCGCCAACAGCCTCTACAATTCGTTTGGCTTCGTCGCGATACTTCAAAGTGGTGTTTATGTTTCCGTCACTCTGCCTGTTATCTCGTACACCCATCAAAATAGTTTCGCCAGCGACTGCTTTCGTATCAGACGTCAATTCCACATGTCCGAGCCCACTCTCTTTCGTAATCACCACCGGCGTCACAACGCTGGCAGCGTGTTCCTTAATAAAGTCCAAATCGAATGATACCAAAAGATCTCCCGTCTTGACCCGGTCCCCCTTCTGGACATGGACTTCAAACCCTTCTCCGTCCAAGGACACCGTTTCCAAACCGATGTGGATTAAAATCTCAACACCGGCATCGCTGCGCAGTCCGATGGCGTGTTTCGTATCAGGGACAAAAAGCACTTTGCCGTCAAATGGGGCTACCACTTTACCTTCCCTCGGTTCAATCGCAAGACCGTCACCCACCAACTTCTGGGAAAACGTCTGATCCGGAACCTCATGAAGCGGTTGAATCTCCCCGCTCATCGGAGCATACACGATTTTTTCATCAGACACTCTCGATCCATCGTTCATCCCTTTACCTCCGTTCTACCTGTATATACAGGTTTTAAATTTATTTTAACCTGAATATACATGTTGTGCAACAAATGGTTTTGACAATGTATGCACAACAAAACGTGTACCCGTTTGATCCTGAGTACGAACTGACTAGTTCCCTGAACGCGCAAGGCTAAGGGAGCTTTCCTCTATTGGTTTGGAAAGTGCGTTCGCGAAGATGAAAACGGTTGGGGATCGCGTTTTGATTGGAAAGGCGTGGGGATGTCTAAAGCGAAACTTAACAGCGTTTGGTGGGAGGACTGGCTGTCCTCGACTTGCCAATCGTCTTTCTTAAGCTCATCAGAGGGGTTTGTACGCCAACCCCCCTTCCATTTTGAAAACGAAGTATTTAGTCTTAAAATTAAAGGACGTGATTTTGTTCATTCAAGGGGATATAATACCGCCAACAGCTTTTGTGTGCGCCTTGTACAGTGTTGAAAGGATGAGACAGCCCGTGTTTCATTATCCGATTGATTCAAAAACGGAATTGCGTCTTTTGCAGGAGAAACATGCTCACGCGCTGTTTGAATTGACAAACGCCAACCGAGCCTCGCTAAGGCAGTGGCTCCCTTGGGTCGACCGCACGCACACTGTCGAACACACACTTCAATTTATTCGCTCCGGTCTTCAGCAGTATGCGGAGAATAACGGCTTCCAGTGCGGCATTTGGCACTGTGGCGAGCTGGTCGGGTCCATCGGGTACCACTTTTTCGACTGGTACAACCGCCGCACGAGTCTCGGATATTGGCTTGGGGAAAAATACCGCGGACAAGGCCTCATGACGAAAGCCGTCAAGGCGTTAACGGACTATGCTTTTAACGAATTGACGCTCCACCGCATCGAAATTCGCTGTGCCGTCCAAAACCGGGCCAGCTGCGCCATCCCAGAACGCCTCGGCTTTACCCTGGAAGGGGTCTGTCGCGAAACGGAATGGTTGTACGACCGATACGTGGATCACAATTTGTACAGCATGCTCCGACAAGAGTGGATAGGCACCCCAAAATCTCGATAACATAAGTGTCGCTTTCATCGGTGAGATGACGATTCCTGATAGTAGCCTTTACGGTACCGGTAGACAGCCAAACCGATGGCGCCGCCCCAACATAAAACGACAAAGACATAAATAACAGTATGCCACGTTGACGGAATGAATGAAAAACCCGTCAGTAACGTTTGGGTGTTTGTGAAGATGATCATGCCCCCCACTGTCACCCCGAGCAAATGAGAGGGAATCACCCTCACGAGCCACGCGGCAATCGGAGCGGCAACAATGCCGCCGATCATCAGGGCGACGACCCACGTCCAGCTGACATTTGACCAACCGAGGGAAATGAGGAACCCCAGTGTCGCGGAAACCGCAATAAAAAACTCACTTGTATCCACCGAACCGATCACTTTCCGCGTCTCCATTCCGTGGCGGCTCATTAAGATTGGCGTGGATAGCGGCCCCCATCCCCCTCCCCCCGTTGCGTCCAGGAAACCGGCCGACAACCCTAAAGGGAAGAGAAATTTTGGGGACGTGTTCGGTTGATGGACAGCATGTCTTCTGTTAAAAAGAAATCGCCACATGACATAAATCCCCAGCAGAAACAGAAATATTGCGATGTACGGTTTAATGACGTCGCCAGGCAAACTGCTGAGAAAACACGCCCCGATAAAAGCACCTGCCGATCCCGGCAAGATCAATCGTCTCACCAATATCCTATCCACATTTCCGAAACGCATGTGGGAGATGCCTGACGCAGCTGTTGTCACCACCTCGGCCATATGAACAGAAGCCGAAGCGACGGCTGGAGCAATACCCAAAAGGAGAAGCAGTGATGTCGAGGTCACACCGTAAGCCATGCCGAGAGAACCGTCAACTAATTGCGCCACAAAACCGGCCAATGCTAAAATCAACAGTTTTTGCATCGTAGGGACTCCTTTGAAGATGAAAATTTCGTTGCCGAGTCGTGAGATAGTGAAGCACGATCGCCGACATGAACCCGGTCTCCCGACATTTTATGACGATAGGCCTTTACGGGTTCAAAAATTTCACTCGCGTCGTTCCCAATGCCTTTGTAATTGTAAACTTATAAAAGCGTTTTATTGTAATTTTTAGTTTTTTATAACGGTTATCGTGTTGACATGATTCTAATTATCAGTCATAATAGGGTTGTCTCAAACAATTATTCATGGAGGGATGCATCGTATGTTCCTGCGCGTGGACAAGCTGCAGATTGAACTGCCGAAACCGAAGGAGGGAGATCCTAATGCCGCATCGGCAGTTCAAGAGTTGCTCGGAGGCCGTTTCGGTGAAATGAGCACCCTGATGAACTACATGTATCAATCCTTTAATTTCAGGGAAAAGAAAAAGCTGAAGCCCTACTACGACCTGATTGCCAATATCTCTGCTGAAGAGTTAGGACATATAGAGCTCGTTTCCGCGACTGTCAACGCTCTGTTGGAAAAAGCTGCACCGAACAAACCGCCACACGAAACCCCGTTTAAAGCGGCTAAAGACGCTCGAAACACCCATCACTTTATTGCGACTGGACAAGCCACCCTCGTTGGAAACTCGATGGGGCAACCGTGGCAAGGCGATTACGTGTTTAACAGCGGAAACCTCGTGTTGGACCTGTTGCACAACTTCTTCTTGGAAGTCGGTGCCCGCACTCAGAAAATGCGCGTATATCAAATGACGGACAACCCGGTTGCCCGGGAAATGGTTGGCTATCTTTTGGTACGAGGCGGTACACACGCCCTTGCCTACGCCAAAGCCCTTGAAACATTGACAGGCGTCGAAATTAAAAAAATGTTGCCGATCCCTGACATCGACAACAACAAGTTCCCAGAAGCGAGAAAGTTTGAAGAAAAAGGCATGCACCGCACGTTGTACCGCTTTAGCCTCGATGACTACAAAGATGTGAAGGCAATCTGGAACGGAACACATCCAGATGACGGAAAAGAATTAGTCGTCTCGGATTCTCTCCCCGAAGGCGGCCCGGTTTTGGAGATGGAAGAGCAGCCCGAATCTTATGCCCCGGGCGTCAATCCGGAAGACCTGTACGAAATCGCCCAAAAATTGTTAAAAAATATGTAATAGGCGTGTTTAAGGGGTGTTCGCTTTTCGAACACCCCTTACTTTATCTTTTCAACGCTTGAATTGTGTGAAAGGGAACAAACACTGTCAATCAACCGGTCAATCTCTTCCTCCGTGTTGTATGGTGCAAGCCCGGCGCGGATTAATCCACCACTTTCAGAAAAGCCGAGCCTGTCAATGAGAGTCATGGCATAAAAGTTTCCGCTTTCGATGTGGATCGCCTGCTCTGCCATTCGGTGACAAACCTCAACTGGATGAACGCCCGTTACACGAAAAGCGACGGTTGGTGTTTTCGGTATCGGGTCCGGTGCCTGATACAGTGTCACGCCCTCAATGTCGGCGAGGCCTGCCCGCAATCTATCGGCAAGCGCCTTTTCATGCGTCTCGATGTTCTTATAACCGTCTGCGATGCGTTCCCTCAAAGACTGTCCCGTGCCAAATCCAGCTATGAAGTGCACAGCCTCTGTCACACCGACGAGCCCTTCAAAGTTAATCGTCCCCGTTTCCAACTTTTCCGGTACACCCCCCGGGTGCGGTTTCAATTTATACATTTTTAAGCGTTCCAATAAGTCGCGTTTAACGGCGACGATTCCGACGTGCGGTCCAAAAAACTTGTAGGCAGAGCAAAACAAAATATCTGCCTCGAGCTGTTTAAAATCTACCAAAAAGTGTGGCACGGCGTGAACGCCGTCGATGACGGCAAGGGCATCGACTTCCTTCGCTCTTTGAACCACTCGGCAGACGTCGTTGATCGTCCCGACCACATTGGACGCAAGACCGATGGCGACGAGTTCTGTCTGTTCATCGATAACTTCGTCTACCTTGCCGTCGTCAAGGGTCAACGTATCTGGATTCAATTGGATCGTCCGGACGTCCAATCCCTTTTCTTCTGCTGCTGTCTTCCAGGGATCGACATTGGCGTGATGGTCCAGTTCGGTCACGACGATGTTCCCTTTTCCTTCTCTCCATTCACGGGACAAAGCGCGGGCGATCCGGAACGCCAAGGTGGTCATGTTGGCCCCAAATGCAATGTTTTCACAATCCGAACCGAGCAATGCCGCTGACGACGCTCTTGCCCTCTCGACAATTTGCCTCGTTTCGCGACTTGTCACATATGTACCGCCCAGATTAGCGACACCTTTTTGCATGTATTCAGATACAGCCCGTATCACGGGTCCTGCCACTTGAGATCCGCCCGGGCCGTCAAAGTATGCGACTGGAAGTTCGTTCACGGTTCGCTTTAAAGCAGGAAACATATTTCTCACTTTCTCAATTGGATATGTAGGCGCAGGCATTGCTTCTTTCCTCCAGTTCTCTCAAATTGTCGGACAACACGTTCAACCCATTCCTGAACACTTCTGTAACACAAGCGTAACCGATCCGTACAAGTCCTTCCAGTCCAAAAAAGCTTCCATGGGCGAGGAACGCTCCATGTTTCTCATTCAACCTGAGACAAAAACCGTCAGTGACCCTATCAGCGCGTGCGCTTTGAAATGGCGTGACGTCCAATCATACTCCTCCTCCAACCCTCTTATTCTATTTAAATTTTACCGTATTTCAATGTAAATGTAACCCATTCTTACCAACTTACCAGCCGTTCAACATACGCGATGGCACACTTTCTCAATCCAGCGAACGGCTTTTGTTACACTTCCACTTCATCATGCCCACACAAAAACCCTCTGCAGAATTGCAGAGACCACTCATTCAGTTGTAGGGTCCTCTCTTTATTCACTCGTCATATTCTCAAGTTTTTCTTTGTATATCTGATAATTCTCATCGTCAAAACAGACGAACAACACTTTTTTGATCCGTTCATTTCGTTCTACAAAATGGTTTACAGCCTGAATGGCGACGTCAGCTGCTTCTCGTTTCGGGTACCCGTACACGCCAGTACTAATATTCGGAAATGCGATCGTGTACAATTCGTGTTCGAGGGCGAGCTGTAACGATTTGTGATAGCAGCTGGTGAGTAGCTCTCGCTCTCCCTGTTTGCCGCCTCTCCATACAGGGCCGACCGTGTGGATCACGTTTTTGGCCGGAAGATGACCGGCTGTCGTGATGACAGACTCTCCAGTAGGACATCGACCAATTTTTCGGCATTCAGCCATAATCGCGGGACCCCCTGCTCGGTGTATGGCGCCGTCTACACCGCCACCCCCGGCAAGCTGTTCATTTGCCGCGTTGACGACCGCATCCACTTCGATTTTTGTTATATCCCCTTTGACCACTTCAACTTTCGCCATGAAAAATTCCCCCTCTCGCACACAAATTGGACATGGAACCCACCTAATTTTGTGGTTATTCGGCCTATTTCAGAGCCGGACGCGTCACTGAAAAGATTGAGATGTCATGTTCTGTTTTTCCATCCACAGCCAGCTGGCTGAGGACTTCTCCGATCACACTCGAAAACTTAAAACCGTGACCGGAAAATCCGGCCGCCATCACCACATGGTCGTATGCCGGGTGCACGTCTACGATGAAATGGTCATCCGGCGTCTTGGTGTACATGCATACGCGTCCCCGCTTTAAAGTCCCTGCCGCTTGCGGCATATAGACCTCTAAGAAGCGACGGATATGCCCCTCGTCCTCTGGATATATGCCGAACTGGCGGTTGATCTGGTCGGGGTCTGTCACCTGGCCGTAATCGTGTCGCCCCAGTTTCAATCCGCTGCCGTTAAAACTGGGAAAACCGTAATATTGGGCGGTTCCGGTATCGGCGAAAAACGCCGGAAAGACGCTGTCATTGTACAGCGATTCGTCGCATGCAAACCATCCAACCGTTTGCCGTTTTGGTTGGAGAGAGAGATTGAGTTTCAGTTTGGACAAGATTTGGCCGTTCCACGCTCCCGCAGTGACAATAAGTTTCTCTGCAGTATAGGCACCTTTACTTGTCTCGATCTGAACGAAATTACGGTTAACGGCAATGTCTTCGACAAGTGTGTGAACGGACAGTGCCGCCCCGTGTTCCTGGGCAAGTTGACGAAACGCCTTGACACAATTTTCACTAAACAAAACCCCGGAAGTTGGCTCAAAACACGCGTGAAAACCTTCAGGCAGTCGGACCCCGGGCCAGCGTTTGCTTACTTCTTCCGCCTTTAAGAGCTCCAGGGGCAATGCGTACTGTCTCCCACTTGCGATCGCTTCTTTGATAAACGCTGAATCTGAGGGGCCAAACCCCAACACGCCGGTTTGTTTGAAAATGGGGAGGTTCGTTTCTTTCTGCAATTCGTCCCACAGCTCCTGAGCTCTCAGAGCTAGAGGGACGTATTTTCTCCCCTCTCCATAAGCATGCCGAATAATGCGCGTATCGCCGTGGTGACTCCCATTCGTATGCGGAGGGTCAAAAGCGTCGACCAGTAACGTCTTAACCCCTTTTTTCGCAAGGTAGTAACCGGAAGACATCCCCATCGAACCGGCGCCGATTACGATCACATCGTAATGCGTCCCCATCGGATCCCCTCCCCTTCATGTCATTTTTACACCTGTTCGAGGCTTGCTCTCATCCCATTATACACCTACAAGAACGTAAACTGAAAACCTTTCACCTGGACGAAAAGCGTTGATGGGTTGATACTCTTTTTGGACTTTCGTTTTGCAGTTTACTTGTTGACGTTCTATAATGACATTTGAGAGACCAAAATGACAAATAGAGGTGTAGCGAGTGAGGTACGATATTGCCATCGTTGGAGCTGGACCAGCCGGAGCGAGCGCCGGTCTTTTCGCAGCGAAAGCCGGGAAAAAAACGATCATGTTTGACCACGGCAAAAGCGTGACAAAACGGGCCTGGATCCAAAACCACTACGGTGTGAAAGATATCGACGGCCCCGACTTAATCCGCGTCGGACAAGAACAAGCGACACAGTTCGGTGCGGAGCTAAAGCAGGAAGAAGTGACGAATATTGTCAAAACGGACAGCGGATTTAGCCTTGAAACCGAAAACGGTACGTACGAAGCAAAGTACGTCATCCTAGCTACCGGGGTAACCGTCGATTTAGCTGAAAAAATCGGCGTTGCGACCAAGCCTGGTTCAGAGCCGCGGATCAAAAAGGTCCTCGACTTAGACGACAAAGGGGAAACATCCATTAAAGGAATTTGGGGAGCCGGAACCGTTGCAGATGTGAGTATGCACACGATCATCACAGCGGGTGACGGTGCAAAAGTGGCCATTAACATCATCAGCGAACTCAACCAAGAACGTTACGTCGATCACGACTTTAAATAAGCGACAGAAAAGAGGGGGGCCCCCTCTTTTCTCAGTCAGACGGGCCGATCATTTTGCTTCGGGGTAGAAGAGGACTTTTCTGTAAGAACCCTTACCGTTGACTATGTCGTCAAACGTATGTGGCCCTTCCTGTAAAGGCAATCGGTGTGAAACAAGGGGGTTTACACGAATGTGCCCTCTACTCATGTAGTGAATAGATGTGCTCCACTCCCTTCCCGGAAAAGGAGCAGACACGGCATTCCACGACCCTAACACCGTCAATTCGTTGCGGACGATTCGCTCAAAATAAAAGCGCTCGATGGAAACGTCGGCGTACGGGATACCTAAAAACAGCACTTCCCCTCCCTTGCGGGGCAGTGCAAACACTTGGGCCGATGTAAGGGGAGACCCCGCCGACTCGACGGCGAGGTCAACGCCCCGACCGTCCGTCAACTCCATTATCTGTTCGTGGGCCGCTTTCTCTTGAGGGTTGATCCACTCATCGGCTCCGACGTCTCTCGCGACCTTCAGTCTCTCGCCTTCGACATCAATGGCGAAGACCTTACGGGCTCCAAAGATTTTCGCCCACTGTACAGCCAATAAGCCAATATTTCCACTTCCGACTACCGCAACGGTCGCCCCCGGTTGAATGTTTGTCTTATAAAATCCGTGTACGACAACGGCCGATGGCTCGACCAGCGCAGCCGTATCAAAATCAACACTGTCTGGAATGGGAATCACATTTTCTGCCGGCAACTTGACGTATTCGGCATAAGCACCGGGGTGAAAAGCACCGATCACATGGAGGCTTTCGCATCGGGCCGGCTCGCCCTTCTGGCAACTTTCACATTGACCACAGCAAATCGCCGGACAACCCGCTACGCGATCACCGACCTTCACATGTTTGACTTCTCCCCCCACCTCTGCGACTTCGCCGGAGAATTCATGGCCGAATATCGTGCCGGACACATACGGTCCCAGCTTTGCGTATCGGGAAATGTCCGAACCGCAAACTCCAACCGCCTTTACCTTGACAATGACGTCACTGCCCCTCTCAATGACCGGTTCAGGAGCTTCTTCAAAGCGTAAATCCTGTTTTCCGTAAAGCTTCAATGCCCTCATCATCTCACCTAACCCGCTTCTTTCTTCTCGCCATTTGTAGCAGCACAGCGCCGATTACAACTGCGTTAAATACCGTTTGGTTTTCAAAGTAAAAGCCACTGATCGATCTGAAAGGACCTAACGCAAAATCAAGTACCGAATCGATCATCGAGCCTCCTCCTTTTGAATCACAGATTCGCAAAAAAGCAGTGAGGAGCCCAAAATTCAATGGACTATTCTACTGGCCGCAGCAACACCTTAATCGCTTCACCGCTCTTAATCACTTCGTACGCCTTCTCCCATTGCGTAATCTCAAATTCATGGGTCACTAACGCTTTGGCATTCACTGTGCCGTCATTCATTAAAGCGAGTGACGGTTCCCAGTCGCGGGGATTTTGACTTCTGCTGCCCACGACACGAATTTCTTTCTGAATCACCTTTTCAAAATCGACGGAAATGTCCGCTGTAGGAAATATCCCCACTTGCACGTACTGCCCTTTTTTACGTAACAGTTCTAGCCCCGTTTTGACAGCCTTTACTGCACCAGAGCACTCAAACACTAAATCCGCACCGTAGCCGTTCGTCAACCGGCCGACGACTTTCTCAACGTTCTCTTCCTGGATGTTGACGGCCCAGTCAATGCCTAACGCCTTCGCCTTCTCCAGACGCATTTTATCGTGGGACAAACCAGCGATCACAACGGTAGCCCCCTGGCTTTTAGCCACCTGCGCAGTCAACAACCCGATCGGTCCCGGACCGAGAACAACGGCCACATCTTTTTCACGTATCGTCGCTTTGGAAACAGCGTGATGGGCACATGCCAACGGTTCTGTCAACGCTGCTGATTTAAAGTCGACGTTCTCCGGCAGTTTGTGCACACTTTCTTTCCGGGCAATCAAATATTTGGCAAAGCCCCCGTCCCGTTGCGTACCCAGACCTTCCCGATGCGGACAAAGATTGTAGTCTGCCGTTTGACAGTACTTACATCTGCCACAAATGTAGAAGGTTGTCTCCGATGTGACACGATCCCCTTCCTGAAACTCAGAAACATGGTCTCCCAGCTCTACAATCTCTCCGGAAAATTCGTGTCCCAACGTGACAGGCGCCTTTACTTTGTAATGCCCTTCATACGTGTGAATGTCCGATCCGCAAATGCCGGCATACTTGACCCGTATTTTCACCTGATCTTTGCCGACTTTCGGTTCTTCACGGTCCTGTACGACGAGATTGCCAAATCCCGGTTCCGTTTTAACCAGTGCCTTCACATGAAGCCCTTCCTTCTAGGAAATGGTTAGTGAAACAGTGCAAAGATTTTGTAGATCACATAGTTCACTAAGTTGCCACCCTGGTCGATACTGGAAATTTTAGCCGCGCCTTCCGGCATATCGAAGTCAGCGGCTACTGCCATCTGGGTGTGCACATCCGCAACGTCCGTCGCCATGTAGAGGGACATGGCAATGACAACGGTTCCGACGATCACGGAATGAACGATGTTCCCCCTGGCCGCTCCCACAATGAACGCGACAACAAATGGGATCGTCGCTAAGTCGCCAAACGGCAAAAGCGAGTTTCCAGGTAACACGACGGCCAGCAAAACGGTAATCGGGACGAGTATGAGGGCAGTGGAGATCACGGCTGGATGTCCGATGGCAACCGCCGCATCCAGTCCAATATAAATTTTGCTATTGCCAAACCGCTTGGATAAAAATTCACGCGCCGATTCTGATATCGGCATTAAACCTTCCATTAGAAGTTTGACCATGCGCGGCATCAACACCATCACGGCCGCCATCGCCATACCGATTTCGATGACCTCACCGGTTGAATATCCCGCTAAAAGTCCGATCACCACTCCGAGTACGAGGCCGATAAACATGGATTCCCCGAAAAAGCCAAACCTTTTCTGAATCGTGTCAGGATCGGCATTCCAATTTTTGACGACTGGAATTTTTTGGACCAGCTTCACTAACGGAATCCCGATCGGGGCGTACGAAATAGTACTGCCAGTCGCTACTGACACCCCCGGCAAATCGAAGTACTTCTCCAACAACGGCGCCGTCCAGTCGGCGACCTTAAGACAGACGATCTGGAACAATACTGCTGCAATCAAGCCCTGTATCAAGCTGCCAGAAATGACGTATACCATGGCGCCCATAAACGTGTAATGCCAAAAGTTCCAAATATCCACATTCATCGTTCTCGTCGTCTTCGTCAGCAACATGATCACATTGACCACTAACCCGAGGGGAATTATAAAGGCTGCGATGGAAGAAGCCCACGAAATGGATGAGGCAGCCGGCCATCCGATGTCAATCACATTTAAGTCAACACCTAACCGTTCGACCATACCTTGGGCTGCCGGTCCCAAATTATTGACGAGTAAATCGACGACCATGAATATCCCGACAAACGCAACGCCGATAATAATGCCTGATCGAAAGGCCTTCCCGATTTTTTGCCCGAAGAGAACCCCGAGTAAAAAGATGACAACGGGCAATATGACCGTCGCGCCCAGATCTAAAAACGATTGCATAAAATCGACGACTCTTTGCATCGCTCTTTTCCTCCCCGTCCATTTGTGATCGTAATCTCGATTCTCCAGCCAACGGCGGAAAACCGAGATCACGTTCTTGTCTCTTGAACATTATCAGTCTTTCAGCGCTTTAAGAATTTCTTGTTTCGTCTCCTCCAATCCGATTCCCGTTAAAAAGGACCTTGCATTGATAACGGGAAAAGGATAGTCGTTCTGTACGATGGTCGTGGTGATTAATACGTCAGCGGTATCCACATGGGCCCCGATTTCAGCAATTTTAATTTGGTGTACGTCAGCGTTTATATTGTGTTCTTTAATCATTTCTTCAACTGCGTTACTGACGACTGTGGATGTGGCAATGCCCGCTCCACATGCGATCAGAACTTTTTTCTTCCCCATTTCATTCACCTCCCTTCAACGCAATTTTCAGCTTTTCAGCTAGTACGTTTTTTATTTGTGTTTTATTTTTCTCGTGGGTGAGATAGTGCAGCGTTTCTTTATCTTGAAAAACTTGCATCAATCGCTGCAGTATGGACAACTGTGAATGAGCCTGGTCCATTGCAAGCATGAAGACGAGTTTAACCGGCGTTTTGGCTTCAGCCTCTCCCATCACTCCAAAATCCACAGGTTCTTTTAAAACGGCAACGCTGATCGTTTTTTGGTTCACGTGTTCAATATCTGTATGAGGAATCGCAACAGAGATGCCCTCGGTCGGTAAACCAGTGGCAAATTGTGCTTCACGTTCAATCATGGCGTGAACAAAACTGTCTTTTACGAGCCCCTTATCTACCAGATGGTTGGCCATGACGGTTAACACTTCTTCTGCTGTATCTGCTTCTAGATCTAACAAAATGACGGATTCGTCAAAAAAAATATTCATCGCTGTACACCTCTTGCCACCTTATTCTGTCGCGTACTTTTTTAATATGGAGCGGATTTCCTCGGCCGAAGCCGCTTGCAAGATGTGACGTACATCTTCTTCAGATCCTGCCAGTTTCATCAACTGCATGAGGGCTTTGAGATGTCTGTGTTTGTCGACAGCCGCAATGACAACTAAAACGTGAATACAGTACTGTCCGGCAAAGTGAACACCTCGGTCCAATTTTAAAAGGCTCATGGACACTTCATGGACTCCTTCATCAGGGGATGCATGGGGTATGGCAACTTTCGGGTTGATCACAATATACGGGTCCTGATCGCAATGCTTGACCATCGCTTCCACGTACTTTGGTTCAATTTTTCCGCTGTCAATTAAAGGTTCGGCGGCGAGGCGAATCGCTTCTTCCCACGACGACACTGAATGTTTAAACGTGATGTTATCCGGTGTGATAAAATCGGACAAATTCGCGTTGGACGAGTCGTCCTGCCGAATGTGGTCGCTCGGGGAAAAATGGCGATGAATGTAACGATTTAATTCCCTGGAAAGGGCTGGTTCATTCTGAATACTTGCATGCCTCTTGACAATGCCGATCAAATCTTCCACTTGAATATCGAGAGGAATGTATCCGTGCAGTTCCAACATCACTTGACGCCGCAGCCGGTTTTTTTCTTCACGTTTGAGAACAGTGTCGACGATAAACAACTTCTTGTCCGTCTCTAAATAAATGGGCGAGAATACGAGGTCGTAATCGAGTGTGTAATGTTCAAACTCCCTGACGGACAACGAATCTAGAAACACAAACTCTGGAAACAACTCCTGCAACTCACTGAACATGAACCGCGACACGGAAACGCCGCTCGGACAAACGACGATCGCTTTCACCTTTTCCTGGAGACTCTCTCCCTGTCTCGTCAACCATCCGCCAATCAGCATGGTGAAATAGGACGTTTCACTTTCTGGTATTTCCATACCAATTAAATTTTTCAAAGGGTTTATCGACTGTTTCACCAAGTGGTGCAACGCCATGAATTCTTTGCTCACCGAATCGTGATGTTCGTTCATTTCGCTCAGATGGTATTTAATCCGGTAATACGCTGGCTTGACGTGGAGGAGCAGTTTATTCAACAACTGCTCTTTATCTTGCAACACAACACACGCCCTCTTTTCAAACAATTGCAGCATCTCGTCAAGAGCCTGCTTTAAATTCGGAATCTCTTCTTCTGTCAAATGCTCTGACCAGTAGACGCTCGCTGTGAGGAGATGCAATGTGATAAACAGCCGTTCTTCCACCGGTATGTCCCTAAAGTCGTACAATATTTCTTCTGTCGCCTGGTACTCTTTGGTGTCAGACAGTTCCTCGTACTGAATGGAAAAAGGCCTGACTCGATGTCTTTTTTTAACCCGCCTTAACACTAACATCAACGTATAAGGCATCATTTCAATTTTTTCGTCTGTAAACTGTAAATTTAACTTCTTTTCTACTTTGCCGATTCGCTTTTTTAATTCCGCTAATTCGCTTTCTCGTATGCATGCCATTTGGCGCAACCATCTTTCTCCGTTGTGCATCTTAAGCACTTTGTACGTGATACGGATCAGTAATTTCCGTATCCGGAATTCATCCCCCTCCATCACATACCCGAGACGCCTCGAATACCGAATGGAGACGTCGTAATCGGAAACATATGCCTGCGCACGCTTCAAATCCTTGAGTGCGGTATTTTTACTCACATCTAGTGCACTCGTAAGGTGAAACAGAGAAATGTCGTCCTGACTCAACAACATCAAGATAATCAAATACACTCTTTGGTCTTCCGAAAGGATGTGCATCCCTTCCGGTTTAACCGGTAAGGGGAAACTGGACTCGTCGATGAGAAAGTTCCCCTGCCTGGTCCGCTCAATCGGCGGAAGATTTTGGTATGTGAGCCAGTCATTAATTTTTTTGAGGCTGTACCCGAGTTGTCTGCGTGTAATGTTGTACTTTTGAATGAGGTCCCTGCTGTTGAGAGTCGGTTGGTTTAATATATCTTCGAGTATGAGATTACTCCGGTCGTCAAGTTGCATACGCATCATCCTCTGCCTTTAGTGTAGCATCCCTCCTACTCCGACTGTATGCGATTTGAGCGCAATTTACCGGACATCATTTGTACAACAGTGTGATTTACTATCCGCCGTCACCAAATTGGCCTCCCGAAGAAACGGGAGGCCAAAAAGGCTGAACGCTTCACAGGACACGGCTTTTCAGCTCACAGTTTGATTTCAAGTGAACGTTATGTTGTAACCGAATTTCTTGTCACAGCCCGTGTTCCAGTCGCAACTTCTCAACTTTCACCATATCCTGTTCAGAAGCGCACACCATGTTGTTGAATTTCAAAAAGCCTGTAGACGTGTTCACTTACACCTTCATATACTGTTGAAGCCGCGAAGTCTAAGGGAAAACATTGATTCTCATCCAGAAGTAGAAGAAAAAATCAAAAAAGGGACCTTCCAACAAAAATGGAGATGGCCCTCAAAAAAAACTATCCTTTGCTTTGATACAAAATGGTTTGGGCAATGCCAATAAAATACTCAGATTCTCGAACGATGTGATCCATAATCGTAAGTGCTACAAAGTTTGTGTTAATCGGTTCACTCTTTTGTTTCAGCTGATGAAGGAAATGAATAAACTGTTGGCTCTCATCTAAACAGTAGGAAACCAATTGCATGAGGTCTCGATATAACGAATGCAAGAAGGTCCCGTCGGAGCGGACGGCAGTTTCCATAAACCTCATCACCCGCTGATGTGTGCGTGTTAAGTCCTTTTCCCACTTTTTTAATTTGTCGACATACTCCTGCTCCAGATTTTGGACAGCTTCCCGAATGACGACAGTGTGCTCGGATTCTTGAAGTTTCCAAAATTCACATTCGTCCAATACGCGTAAAGGCATCTGAGTCCCGTAGTAATATTGCATCCGCTCATCCTCCCGCTTTTGTTTGCCAATTCCTTAACACCTTATGCGGGAGCCCAATTTTACGTGACACGCGCACATCTTTTTCCTGCGTCCGATTCAAGTAAACCAGTTTTACTTTTCCAACTTCTTCCTCATATTTTTCAACTAACCCAGTGCGACATCGAGAATCATCATCACGGTAAATCCCACCATTAATGCCATCGATGCCAAGTCTTTGTTTCCTTCTTCCTGAGAGGCAGGAATGACCTCCTCTGCCACGACGAATATCATCGCACCTGCAGCAAAACTTAAAGCGTAAGGAAGCAACGGTTCAATGGTCACGACAGCGGCCGCCCCAATCACGGCGGCGATCGGTTCGACCATTCCAGACAATTGTCCGTAACCAAAACTTTTTAGCCTCGACATGCCATCTCTTCTAAGGGGCATAGAGACGGCAGTACCTTCCGGAAAATTCTGGATTCCGATTCCGATCGCAAGGGCCAATGCCCCAGTAACCCCTGCTGAAGACAATTCGGTGGCTGCGGCTCCAAACGACACTCCGACAGCCAAACCTTCTGGAATATTGTGGAGCGTCACGGCAAGGACGAGCAACGTACTTCTCCGTTTTCTTTCTGAATGCATCCCTTCTGCTTTTCTCATTGGCAAATTGGGATGGAGATGGGGAATCAATTTATTAATCAACGATAAAAACAATCCTCCGAGCAAAAACCCGACGGCTGCCGGCACCCATTCCGGGACGCTTCCGCTCTCAGCCATTTCCAAAGCAGGCGCGATGAGGGACCAAAAGCTCGCAGCTATCATCACACCGCCTGCAAAACCGAGCATACTGTCTAAAAACTTTTGATTGGCACGCTTGGTTAGAAATACAAGGGCGGCTCCCAATGCCGTCATGCCCCAAGTAAACAAGGTTGCCAAAAAAGCTTGCCAGACAGGATCGAGCTTCAGAAAAAATGACATCTGTCTCAGACCTCTCCCCATTTTGTAGTCAGTTCAGAGTGCTGAAAAGAAGTAAGAGTTGATACATTGTACGCCAGACCAAAGTGTATCAACCCTTTTTTAATGAAGAAATTAGCAGGTAAAAACGCGTTAGGCCTGTCAGCATGTTGGGCCCCGTAAACTAAACGGAGTATCCCTGACCGAATGACCGGCTCCCACGAACGAGGGGCTCATGTTGAACCCGATGAGTCCGAGCTCACTTTCTTTATGCCGTATCATTTGCTCCTTACATACGGCGATCGCGATCTGTTAGTTATTGTTATACCACATTTCATCCGTTTTTACTTTCACAAACGGCTAAGGGTGCAAACTACAAACCACCCCCTGCCGTAAGCAAGGGGTTAAGTCGCAGGACGTGGAGGGAGCGGAGGCTCCCTTCACCCTGTCAAGGGAGACGAACATCCATTCACGTGAATGTCGACACCGCTCTCCGCCAGTTTCTTCGCCAATTCATCGTCCAGGCGTTGCTTTGATTTATGGGTTTTTCTGGTACACATCCAGTTTACCCTTTCAAGCCCGTCATGCTGATCCCTTCCACCACATACCGCTGGAAGATAAAGAAGACGACGAACACCGGGATCAAGGAAACGATGGACATCGCGAACATCGCCCCCCAGTTAGAAACGGTTTCATTGCTTAAGAACATGTTCAAGGCCATCGACACGGTGTACTTTTCCGGACTGTTTAAGTAGAGTACCGGACCGAGTAAGTTGTCCCACGTCCAATAGAAGGAGAAAATAGCCGTCGTCGCCAGCGCGGGAGTGATTAAAGGCAAAATAATTTTGTAGTATATTTTAAAAGTGCCGCAACCATCAATCGTCGCCGCTTCGTCGAGTTCCCGCGGGATCGTGCGAATAAACTGCACGAGGAGGAAGATGAAAAACGGATGGCCGAAGTAAGCCGGCACGACGAGCGGTTTCAATGAGTTTAACCAGTCGAGTTTGGCAAAAATGATATACTGCGGCACCATGACAACCTCGTACGGCAGCATTAACGTGACCAACATGACAGCAAACCAAAAGTTTCGTCCGAAAAACTTCAGCCGGGCAAAACCGTAAGCGATGAACGATGACGAAACCAAATGACCGACCATCGTCAACCCGACAAACACGACGGTATTTTTGATAAACACACCGAATGAATGACCGCCGAAACCTTTCCAGCCTTGCACGTAGTTATCGAAGATAAACGGATCAGGCAGTAACGAATCGGCAGTAACAAAAATCGCTTCACTCTCTTTAAATGAGCTCATCAAAAGCCAGATGACCGGATAGAGCAACAAAATGGCAAATCCGCCGACGAGAAGGTGGTATAACCCCCATTTCACCTTGACAGAACGCACGACTCACCTTCCCCCTTCCGACTCGTAGTGAATCCAGAATCGCGATGTGGCAAAGATGATAGAGGTGAGAATGGCAATGATGATTAACATCACCCACGCCATCGCCGATGCGTAGCCCATGTTAAAGTGTTCAATCCCCTGTTTGAATAAGTAGAGGGAGTAGAGGAGCGTCCCGTCCAATGGCCCACCTGTCCCCTTGGAAATGATGTAAGCCGGTACAAAAGTCATAAAAGCGGCAATCGTTTGCATAATCAGGTTAAATAAAATGACGGGGCTTAACATTGGCAAGGTGATTTTTACAAACTTTTGCACAAAGTTCGCTCCGTCCACGCTTGCCGCCTCGTAATAACTTTGCGGAATGGACTTTAAACCCGCGAGGAAAATCAACATTGAGGACCCAAACTGCCAAACCGATAAAGAGATGAGCATCCAAAGTGCGGCTGTCGGATCGCCAAACCAGCGGACGGCATCAAGGCCCACTAGCTCAAGGGCAAGGTTGATGATGCCGTCGTCCCCGAAAATGTTGCGCCACATAATCGCCACCGCTACGCTGCCACCAATGAGCGACGGTAAGTAGTACACCGTTCGGTAAAATCCGACAACCTTTGAGGACGTATTGAGCAGCATGGCGACCAACAAGGCGAAGGCGAGACGTAAAGGTACACCGCCAAACACATAAATGAAGGTCACCTTGAGAGACTGTATATACCGCGGGTCATCCGTAAACATCTTGATGTAATTGTTCAGTCCAATCCAGCGCGGAGCCGAAAATAGATTGTATTCTGTAAAAGAGAGATACAACGACGTCAAGATCGGCACCATGGTGAACGCCAAAAAACCGATAATAAATGGCCCAATAAAGAAATACCCCCACAGGTGATTCCTTACGCGCGTACTCATCCATTCATCTCCTCGCCACTCTACATGCGTATTCATCCATTAAAGGCCGATAGCTGATCCAACTGATCAGCTATCGAAAGGTACACGCCACTAAGTGGCATACATGTCATAAGACTTAATTTTGCGACAGTATGCTTTCTGCTTGATTGCGAAAATCTTTAGCCGCATCTTGCGGACTGATCTCACCGTACATCATTTGCTCCGACAAACTATCGAGCAACTCAATGATTTCACCCGCTTGAGCGGGGTCTGGCGCGCCCATAGGCGAACTGTTTTGTTCCGCCCACTCGATGTACTCGAACACTTCCACTTGCGCTTCCGACAACTCTTCTTTTAGCGCTTCTTTTACGACAGAAGAACCGGGGACACCGCGATCGCCGAGGATCAACTTGTTCGCTTCAACATCGTTAACGAAGAAATTGATAAACTCAGCCGCAGCCTCTTTATGCTCCGAATTTTCCGACACTGAAAAATACATGCTCGGCTTCAAAAACAGACCTTCTGCAACATTCGGGCCCGGCATCGGATGGATAGCCATCGGTCTGTCAGCCACTTGTTGTAAGCCGACAAACTGGTTTGACCATTGCCAGATCCCGACTCCCTCCTGTTTCACGACGGGATCGTCTTCAACGCCACTCAGCTGGGCCAAAAAATCAGGTGTTGGTGTGGCCTTTTTTTCTACTCGATCCACCAACATGGAGAAGAAATCGACAAACAACTGATCGTCATCGTAACCTAAACCGCTGCCGTCCTCCGCATACAACCTTTGACCGTGTGTGCGGAGGTAATAGTTAAAAAACACGTCCGGCTGCATGCCTGAATCAAAGTAAATACCGGCGTCTGCTGCCTTGTCAGAAATTTCAATGTAGTCATCCCAAGTCCAGTCTTCTGGCAGAGAATCTATGCCAATCTTCTCCAGTGCCGCCGGATCATAGTTGAAACCTACTGCATTGACGCCGGTGTTAAATCCGTACAAACCACCGTCTATTTCACCCGCGGATACAATCGTGTCGGCCATGTTCGACACATCAATCTGTTCACCGACGTAGGGTGACAAATCTGCCAGTTGATTGTTTTGCGCATACTGGGAGATGTACGAAAGATCCATTTGAATAATGTCCGGTAACTCATTGGCCGCCGCTTGTGGAGCCAACTTTTGCCAGTAATCATCCCAACTGGCGTATTCTGCTTCAATTTTCACCCCCGGATTTTGTTCTTGGTACAACTCAATGACCTCAAGCGTGTAATCGTGTCTTGGCTGGTCCCCCCACCACGTCATTCGGAGCGTGATTTGTTCATCTTCTCCTTTACTGCTCCCGCCGTCACCATTTCTCCCGTCTCCGGAGGCGTCTTCCGAGCTACTGCTGCAGGCTGTAACCAAGAGTATACAAAGCGCGATCATCAGTGGTAGCCGCAACGTTTTCACCATGATCTTTACCTCCCTTTTTAATTCATAACGCTTACAATTTTATTTTATCGTTGCGCCGAGATACCGGAATCGAAAAAACAGGGGCGATTGTTCAAAAAAGAGAGGCTTTATTCAGGTGATTTCATCAGCTCTGAAGGACTGCACCCGGCGATATTTTTGAACATTCGGCTGAAGTACTGGGGATTATGCCCGTATCCCACCCTTTCCGCCAGTTCGAACACTTTAAGGTCGTCTTCCTGTGCCATCATTTTAATGGCTGCTTCTACTCTTTCCCTTGCAACATAGGTGGAAAACTTTTCTCCTACTTCTTTCTTGAACAGCTTCCCCAGGTAGTCAGCGTTCATGTACAGCTTTTCACTCGCCAGCCATTGCAAGGATAAGTGCGGGTTGTCCAGATTTTCTTGAACGGCGACCATCATCTTCCTGACAGTCGGCGAATACGCTCGGCTGTTGGAAGACGCTCTTTCAGGGTCTCTCTGCAATTTGTTTAATTGCGCTTCCAAGCGTTTGACGTACATCCCTTGCCTCTGTTGTTGTCGCAATTCCTGTACAATCTCTCTTAGAGCAGAGGTAATCGTCTTTTCATTGCACGGTTTTAACAAGTAGTGCCTCACTCCGTAGCGCATCACTTGCCTCGCGTAGTCGAATTCGTTAAAACCCGATAAAAAAATCCATTTCATCGATGGGAACAGCCGACTGCTTTTTCGGATGAGCTCGATTCCGTCCAAGCCCGGCATGCGGATGTCACTGATCACGATATCTGGTCGATGTTTGGAAATAAAATGCATCGCTTCCAATCCGTTTCCTGCCGTACCGGCTAAGGTGACACCTTGATTCTCCCAGTCGACGATTTGAGAGATTCCCTCGACGATCGTCCTCTCATCGTCTACGAGTAAAACCTTGTACATCGCGCGACTTTCCCCCCTCACAAGGTAATACAACGCGTACTTCCGTACCTTTATATTTCTCACTCACAACTTCGATCCCGTACGGCTCACCGAACACGATTTGAATCCGTTCGTGAATGTTGTTCAGTCCGATTCCGGTCCCTTTTGACTTGTATTGTCCCGCTGTTAACTGGCGTAACAGCGGTTGCTCTATCCCGGGGCCGTTATCCTTCACCGTCATGACAAGCCGTTCATTTTCTATTTTGGCGAAAATGGCGATCGTACACGTGCCGACCATCCGTTCCAAACCGTGGCGGATCGCATTCTCGACCAACGGCTGTAAGCTGAATTTGGGCACTTGGTAATGAAGCATGCTGTCGGGAACCTGGTTGTAAAAAAGGAGCCGGTCCTCAAAGCGATACTTTTGAATCGTAATATAGTTCTCCACAATCTTTAACTCTTGCTGTAATGGAATCAGTAATTCTTTCATACTCATTGAGGAATGCAGAATGTAACCGAGGGATTCCGCCATGCTGGAAATTTTCTCGTGACCTGCGACCTTTGCTGCCCAGTTGATCGATTCCAACGTATTGTACAAAAAATGCGGATTCACTTGCGCTTGCAACGTTTTGTATTCAGCGTCTTTAATGACGAGCTGTTTCTTGTAATTTTCTTCTATCAAGCGGTTAATTCGCTGCATCATGTGATTGAAGTTGTGATGCATTTGGCCGGTTTCATCTCCGGAAAAAGGAACATCGTCTTCCTCGTCACTGTATTCGAAGTCGCCTGTCTCAACCTGCTTCATCTTCCTGTTTAAACTTTCAATAGGACCTGTCAACCCACCGGCAAAACGCATCCCCACAAACATGACTAACAAAAACAATGTGGCAAAAGTGGCTAACACGACTTTCCTGACAGACATGAT
Organism: Novibacillus thermophilus; assembly: GCF_002005165.1. NCBI lineage: Bacteria > Bacillati > Bacillota > Bacilli > Caryophanales > Thermoactinomycetaceae > Novibacillus > Novibacillus thermophilus. Next base: position 2,627,789 of record NZ_CP019699.1, on the reverse strand, counting down.
CGCTGTAAACAGGCTGTCGTAAGGCGTTACGACCATATACGTCCACTTCGTGTGATCGGCGGGATGATACGTCGTAAAGTACCTTTTCCCCTCATCCTTGATCAATGCATACCCTTTATGGCCCATACGCGGCATATGTCCCGCTGACAGTGATTCGTCTACCGGATAAACCCGTCTCTCACCTTCATCAAAGATCACGAGCCGGGCCCCTTCCTCGTTGAAAGTGCTGGAGAAGTTGGCCACAATCGCTTCGAAGTCAATGCGCACCGCGATCGTCCCTATGTGGTCCAACGATGCATCTAAATAAGAGCGCACACTCCTCGCGGCAACGAATGCGCTGTCTGTTTCATCGGGGAAAATCCACTTTACACCTCCCTGTTCAGCGGCCGATGCTTCCTTTATCTGCTGCCAGCGGTCGCGCGATAGCGTGACCACTTTATTACCTGTGGCATATTCCTTGTCATGTACATCGTACACTTGGATCGACCGGACGTATTTATCCAATGCGCCGATCTCTAACAGCCGTCTCCGCAGGTCCATCCCGACACTGTAGCGTTCGTATTTGGTTTCACTGTCCCTTAAACGCAACAAGTACGATTGCACATACTGGTCGGTGGCAATGCGATAGGACAGTCTTTCCATTTTCCTCAGTTCATTTTCGATGGAGCTGGAGGACACACTGAGCGATTGGGCCGATTGCCGATAAATTTCAGCGTTGTAAACGTTGAAGGCGTATTGGAGAAGTGCGAGAGCACCGGTACTGAATACGAGTAACACGAAGGAAATTAATAAAAACATTTTGTGCTTAATTCTCAGATTACAGTACAGCGCTTTCATTTTTTGGAGCAATTGCCACTCCCCCTTCCATAAGCCTACAGTCAACTGAAAGTTACCACTCCCTTTGCAGTCATAGTACTTACATTAATGTAATTTTACTTGATCCCTTAAGAGCAGAACACAAAAAAACAGAGAGGATTGTTCAAAAATGCGATGTTCTCAACTTCCATATATTACTATTTTAATCAAAAACGCCTGGGCGGTGAATGCAGATATCAGATGCATTTGCGGTAAAAATCAGGCGAACGTAACATTTGACAACGTCTCCGTTTTCCGTCTGAAAAACTTACTGATGTGCTTCGAGGCAAGAAGGGAACTGGTTTTCTGACGGTTTTGGCATGCAGACAGAGGAGAAACCGCCCATACAAAGAAAAAAGCCGTTATCGCTAACGGCTCCGATCTTGCAAACTTCAGTTTTGTAGCATTGCTTTAATTGTGCGGGCAATGCTTTCGCTGGATTGGGGGTTTTGACCCGTTACCAGTTTACCGTCTGCAACGACGTGCTCGGTCCATTTCGGTTTCCCGATAAATTGGGCGCCGGCCTGACGAAGGGCGTCTTCCAGCAAGAACGGCATATATTTGTCAAATGTAGAGGCCCTTTCCTCCTCATTCGTAAAACCGGTCACTTGTTTGCCCTTCACCAAGTAGTCCCCGTTCGACAATTTTACTTTCACCAGTGCGGCAGGACCATGGCACACAGCGCCAACGATACGATCCGTTTCTGCAAATTCGGCGATCAGAGACTGCAGTTTGGCGTCATCCGGCAAGTCGAACATCGTTCCATGTCCTCCCGGCATAAAAATCGCATCGAAACCTTCCGATGTGACACTGTCAATCGGAATCGTTTGTTCCGCAACCCTGATGATCGCCCCCCACTTGGCTCTGGCGTCGTCACTGATGCTTCGCGGATCGATCGGTGCCTTTCCGCCTTTTATGCTGGCTACCGTAATGTCAAATCCCGCTTCCTTAAACACTTCGTAAGGCTCGGCAAATTCGGACAGCCAGATGCCGGTTTTATGATGATCGCTCATCCTCTCATGACTCGTTAACACGACAAGAATGGATTTGGCCATTTCGATCATTCCTCCCCCACCATATTAGATGAATATGGAAATTTTAAGTGGTTACGTCCCTATTATATTGACGTTCATGGTATAATACAAATAATTTTTTCATAAAGGTGGTATAAATATTTTTATGGCAGATTTTGAATGGTTTCGCTCGTTTGTCGCCATTTACCGACTAGGATCAGTCTCTACGGCCGCCCGCCATCGATCCATGACTCAGCCCGCTTTAAGTCAGCATCTCGCTTCTTTGGAAGCCGAGATCGGGGAACGCTTGTTTCATAGAGGGCCAAGGCAGATGATTCCGACGGAGAAAGGGAAGGATTTGTACAATCAGGTGGTAAAAGCAGTCGATCGATTGGAGAAAGTGACGGGCAGCTTCATCCACTCCCCTCATCCCTCCGTTGTCCGGCTAGGAGCACCTCCGGAATACTTTCACGAGCGGATCGCTCCCAGATGGAACCGAACCGACTTGGATCTGGAGGTGATTCTCGGCCTTACGAGGCCGTTACTTGATCGTTTAAGAAAGGGGGAGCTGGACCTGGTCATTGCGACGCAGCAGATCGCTGCAAGCGGGTTGGTGTATACGAAATATGTCACCGAATCGTTCGTGCTTGTCGGAGATTGGTCTCACAAGAAGCGAATGGAAAACATCGTCGAAGAAGAAACGGCCATTTCCGTACTGGAAAGCTTCCGTTGGCTAAGTTACGACATGGATCTGCCGATTATCCGCAGATTCTGGTTTAAAACGTTTCACACACGGCTCGGCATTCGCCCCAACTACGTCGTACCGGATCTAAGAACGATTAAAGAAATGGTGAAAGCAGGTCTCGGCGTCAGTGTGTTGCCAGACTACCTCGTTGCATCCGACCTCTATTCCGGCGCTTTGCATGAGCTTTGGAGTGCTCCAACAAAGGTTACAAATGATCTGTGGCTTGTTCACCGGTCCTCCGATCTGGATGAGGAAACCATCAAGCGGGTTATCGAGTCTTTGATCAGCATGAAAAACTGATGTCCTACCCCGTCAAAAGGACGATGACGGGTTTTAGCGAGGCAGGTTGCTTGGATGTGAGAAACGTCACGCCGCCACAGCCCGGCATCGCCATTTTCTGCGACAGCTTCCTTAACAGTACATGCCCCGAGGTTATCTCCCCGGGGTCTCATATTGTGCTCACACAAAAATCCCTTCAATCTATCACAATACTTTTAAATTTATAAAGGAAAAATTTCTTATATGTCGAATAAACATTTGTAATTATAGTAAATGTTTAATTAAATCTATGAAAATAGGTGCAAAGAAGTAGAAGGAGTGATGAAGGGAGTAGCCTGTACAGTTTTTGACTTCGTGAGACACCAGTCAAGATGAGGAGGAGAAACGATGCACATAAAAAAACAGAGAAAAAAACTTATCTCAACCGCACTTGCGCTGATCCTTTTGATCCCTTTGATCCCGATCAACGCTGCAACGGCTAAAGACGACGAGGTAAACGTCAACCTCCGTTCGTTGTCACAACCTGAGATCGACCCGTCTATCAATACGAAATCCGACAAAACAATCAAGGTGATCGTAGAATTTACAACAGACCCGGTCGTCGTGCAGCGTCTCTTCAGACAAAAGCGTTTCGACAAAGCGGAAGATTCTGTACAGCAGGCATTGAAAAAATTTCGCAAAGGTTTAACCGAAATAAATGTTTCAGCAAATATCACGACAACGTACAAGACGGTTTTCAGCGGAGCGGCTGTTGAAATGAGGGCGAACGACGTACCGAAGTTAAAAAAAGTAGCCGGGGTTCGCGCCGTTCATGCCAATAACAGAGTCGAAGCCATTCCCGTTACAAAGTCGAAAGTCATCACGCCGTACACCGAGGAAAGCACCGCCTTCATCGGAGCTGACGAGTATTGGAAGCGCGGGTTCGAAGGAAAGGGTATCAAAATTGGCGTCATCGACACAGGGATAGACTACCATCATCCTGACCTGAAGAAAGCGTATAAAGGCGGTTACGATTTTGTCGATAACGATGACGACCCTTACGAAGGCAATGAAACGGTCAACACGACGCACGGCACGCACGTGTCGGGCATTATAGCTGGACGAGGAAAACCGGAAAAAGGTGGGGTTCGCGGTGTTGCTCCGAAATCCGACCTGTACGTCTACCGTGTGCTTGGTCCGGAAGGAGGATGGGACGAGTGGGTCATAGCCGGCATTGAACGTGCTGTCGAAGACGGCGTGGATGTGGTGAATTTGTCGCTGGGCAATCATATAAATGACGCAGACGCTCCGACCAGTCGAGCGGTTAACAACGCGATGCTGGCGGGGGTGATAACCGTTGTCGCGAACGGAAATACGGGAATGTCCGGTCTAAAGTCGGTAGGTGCCCCGGCGACGGCTGCACTGGGGATTTCAGTAGGCGCTTCAACCCCTCCGATCCATTCGTACCGTTTCACCGGACAGGCGTCCGCAACGGGAACGAAAGAATATTCACTGCTGTGGATGATGCAGGAAAAACCACAAAATCTAAAATCGTTGTTTAAAGGAAAAGAGATTGTTTACTTGGGGTTGGGCCGACCTGAAGATTTTGACGGTGTAAATGTTAAGAACAAGTTGGTGCTGGTAAAGCGTGGCGTCACACACTTTGAAGAGGTAAACGCGAGGGCAGCAGAGGCGGGGGCAGCAGGTGTCGTTATTTTCAACTCTGACGGCTACAATGAGCACATCAATCGTCCTGCGCCGCTACCGGACGGTATCCCCACTTTTGATATGCGCGGGGATGACGGACGGGAACTCGCCGCCGCCTTAGCAGAACGATCGAATAAGAAACCCCGAACGTTCAAATTAACGGATGAATTGACAGAAACGTACCCCGGAGACGAACTGGCCGATTTCAGTTCAAGAGGACCAGTAATCACCAACATGGAAATCAAACCAGACGTCGTCGCCCCGGGTGTTCACATTCGTTCAACGGTGCCAAGCTTTGGCGGAAATGACAAAAAGGCTTACGCGTACTACGACGGAACGAGTATGGCAGCACCTCACATTGCCGGGATGGCGGCCTTAATAAAGCAAGCAAGGCCGGAATTCGATCCTTTTGACGTCAAAACGGCACTCATGAATACTGCCTTGCAAATCGCACCTAAAGAACAGGGCGCATACCGCGTGTTAGACATCGGAGCAGGGCGCGTTCAAGGGTTGGAGATCCTTCGCACACCGGCATTGGCACAAGTACCGCATACGGCTGAGTACACAAAGGACTCACTCGACGACGACAAACATCAGTCCGTTGAACATTTGACCGGAGCCATCCACTTTGGCGAGATCCGCGAACTGGACGGAAAAGGACAACAGGTCTTGCTAAAGAACGTGTCTGACCAAGATGTCACGTACAGAGTGAGCTACGACATTCACCACTTTCTGCCGAGGTCAGGCAGCCCAGGCAACTCCGACGTAAACAGTATTCACATGACGTTCGACCAGAAAGAAGTGACCGTACCGGCTGGCGGCAGTGAATCATTGACCGCCCATCTAAGAGTTAACAGAGCGGTGGACGAAGGATTTTACGAAGGGTATGTCAGACTGACTCCTGTCGACGGAACCCATCCGGGTATACACATCCCCTACATTGCTTACAACAATGCACAGTTGGTCGAAGGCATTCGCGAAATATCCGCTGACCCAAGGTCCCTCTCGTTAAACGGTGACGGGATCAACGAAACGACAACCATTCAATACGAATTAACCGAAGATATGACAGACGCCATCCTCTACTTGCAAGACGTTGCGAGGGTCAGTTGGCCGGGGTCATCAAAACAATGGAAGGAGACGAGCTCCAAAAAGGAAAGAAACACACGTTCACGTGGGACGGCCGTTACGTTGAACGTGAAACAGGAGAAGTGAAAACCGTCACAACGGGCTGGTACAAGTTAGAGCTGGTCGCACATGATGCGTTTCACAATGAACACAAACTGGGTTTGCAAACGTTCATCGCCAACGAAGCCACCTCGATAGAAGTGGATCAGCTAGGGGCAGACGGTCGGATCGCAACTGAAGACAACTCCATTACTGGTTTTCTGTCTTCGCCTTTAGTTGAGATGATAAGAGGGATGTTCTTCAACGACCCGTATTTGGCGGAGTTCCTTAGCATGGAGTACAAGATCTATGCTGGAGGAGAATTACAGTCCAGCGGGTGGGTCGAACTGACGACAGACGGAGCCCCGGACGATAAACTTAAGTTTCACCTAAAAGACAAACTCCCCCGGGCGAGAGCAAACTCGTTTTAAAGGTGTCGGACAAGGCAGGCAACGTGAACGAAGTGGAGTACGACGCCGTTTACGATGTCGACACGTCTATCAGCGGAGATGACGTAGCAGTCGGGGACGAACTGAAGCTGACGCTCTCCGTGCACCAGGTGGAGAAACTCGTGGCGGGCGAATTTAAGCTTGACTACCTTTCCGATGTGTTCACGTACGACCGGGTTGAGGTTACGGAAGAATTCCGTTCCTTAGCTCCTAATACCGTAACGACTTCATTCGTTGACGGGGAAAAGTGGACAGATGAAGACGGGCGCGAACACCATTGGATTCAAGTGGGAGGCGCGCTTTCGAAAGATTTTGGCTACGGGCATCCAGTAAGCGGAGCAACAGGGAACATCCCCATTGTTCACGTTTACTTTACCGCATCGAAAGATGTGCGTAATTTAGGAAGTTATCCGTTTGCGATCACGACGTCACAGTACATCGACCAATCACTGTCCAAAAAAACGCTGCGGGGCAGTACCGCAGAAGTTGAAGTTTATACGGAACCGACAACGCTCTCCGGCAGAGTCAACCTGGAAGCGTATTTGGACAAAAACGGAGATTTGAGAAATGACATCGATTACCGCGATACACGGAGCTATATCAGAGTTTGGGATGCAGAGACAGGAGAAGAGCTGCTCCCGTTGGACGGTTACCGAACGGATTTGAGTACAAATTTGAATGATGACGGGACCTTCTCCATTAAGGGGTTAAAACCAGGCAAAAAATACGACGTCGAATTTGTCTATCCCGGGCACTTCGCCGGGGTGGCAAAAGAGATCGAAACGTCAACGCCTGACGAAGCAGGGAACGCAGTCCCCGTTCACAACGTGACGATCGACTTCGGGCTTCAGCTTGCAGGTGATGTTGACGGGGACGATGTCATTGACATATACGACGTGGCAGTCATTTTACAGTTCCTCGGCGCGAAAGCTGAAGACGGGCGTTACGGCGATTACTTGGCTCAGAATGCCGACATTAATCGCGACGGTATCGTGGACGATGCCGACCTCAACTTTGCACTTCACAACTACGGAAAATGGAACGAAGCGAAACTCGGCAGAAACGGTGTTAAACGCATCCAAAAATCGTTGCCTAACGGTCTCACATTAAAAGAAATGATAAACAACCCCGACCGGATCCCTGGCGTCGAGGCGCTGTTATCATTAAAGAAGGCACAGTAAAATATCGGTAGATGCTTCAAGAGAGCTCCCGGCCGTTCATCCGTGAGCTCTCTTGGCTTGTTAGAAGTATTTTTAGTCGAACCTGTCTGTGTGAAGACCAGTCGGAACGCTTATTATAACTGGGAGCGGGAAGCTGAGACGGTCGGTTCCAATCTTATTGTTGAAAAGGCGCGCACAAAATATTCCGTTTTTTCACATTGGCCGAATCACAATTTCAGAGATATTCACATTTTCCGGCTGGTCAAGGAGAAAAAGAACTGTATCCGCTATTTGTTTTGGATGAATTTTACACACAGGAAAGGATTGCATAAACTGCAGTATTTCCTCATCCTGAATCGTGGAAGTTAAATTCGTATCGACAGGACCGGGTGAAACCAGAATGGTTTTTATTTTCGATTTCTTCATTTCCAGCTCCTTGCGCAGTCCCTCCGTTATGGCCCGGACGGCATACTTCGTCGCGCTGTATACGGCTCCTCCCGGCATTACCTCATAGGCAGCGGTTGAAGAAATGTTAATAATGCAACCGGCGTTTTTCTTCTCCATTTGCGGTAGTACGGCCGCGATGCCGTTCGTGACGCCTTTAATGTTCGTATCGATCATCGCGTGCCATTCTTCCACTCTTCTTTTACGCAGAAACGATAACGGCATAATTCCGGCACTGTTTACGAGAATATCAATTGTTCCATAATGTTGAACGGCTTTCTCGCACAGTATTTGAAAATCCTGAAAGCGAGACACATCTGCCGGAACGGGCAAAACGTCCCCGCCCTTCGCCTGTATATGTGAAGCTGCTTTTTCCAAGGCGACCATCCCTCTTGCCGCCGCGACAACTGCTACACTCCGTTCGGCCAGCTTGGCGGCAATCGCGTAACCGATTCCGCTGCTCGCACCGGTCACGATCGCTACTCTCTTTCGCACCGTCGCAAACACCTCCTGTCCCTCGTCACTTCCTCTCCTTCAATGAATGGTGTACCCGCCGTCAACCAGAATATTTTCGCCTGTAATCATCGTATTAAACGGGCTCGACAGAAATAAAACAGCGCGTGTTATATCATTCGGCGTAGCAAATCTTTTGAGAGGAATTTTGGGCAGAAACGATTTCTGTACGTTTGGATGCTGCAAAAATGTTTCGCTTTTCGACGTCTTCGTAAACGTCGGTGACACACAATTCACCAGAATATCGTATTGGGACCATTCCAGGGCCAACACTTTTGTAAGGTGAATCACCCCTGCTTTGCTCGCGCAATACGGAGCTCTTAGACCGTTGGCGACAACCCCGTGTTGGGAGGCCAAGTTCACTATTTTCCCTGGAGTTCGGCTTTTGATCATCGTCTCGGCAACGAACTTGCTCACAAAAAAGAGGCTTTTCAAGTTAACGTTTAAAATCTGATCCCACACTTCCTCTTCAACCTTTAATGCAGGCAAAAACGTGTTCAACCCTGCACAGTTGACTAAAATGTCAATCGGCTTTTCAACGCTTGACAGGTTTGCCTGAATCTCGTCCACTGAATTTAAATCGATGGGGTGGACAGTTGAATGCGAGGCGTATTCATGCTGAAATGTCCCGGCCATCTCGTTCAACCGTTTTTTCAAATCAGGGTGATCGGATAAAAGCAAGTCGGCTCCCAAGGCAGCAAAGCTCTCCGCGATGGCCGCACCGATATCACTGGTTGCCCCAGTGATGAAGACTGTTTTATGTTGAAACACATCCTTTGCATGTTCACGCAAGCCGATCCCTCCTGCCGTACACTTGAACATAACCTAGTTTTTCCACGGCTATCTCGGAAAGGCGTTGACAAGCATCTTTAATTTTATCTAGCCAATCCTCGGGATGTCCCGTTCCATCTCTTCTGTCACGGTTGTCCAGTGCGTATACGTCGGTTCCACCAACTTTGTCCAGTCATCCACGGCTACATCCACAAAGCCGCAATCCTCCATCAATGCCGTGTACTGGTCCATGTTCAAGTAACTTCCCATTGTCAATCGGTTCACGGTTCGTTCCTCAGCAGCGGTCAGTGGCTTTTTTACAATCCAGTCACAAAGCACAAATCGAGATCCAGGCCGCAACACGTGACACACTTGATGGAATACGCGTTTACGATTCATGTGCATCAAGCTTTCCAAAGCATAGCCAGCCGTAAAAACACCTTGTTTAAAAGGGAGGTGATGAGCATCGGCTTTAAGCAGCTTAACGCATGTCTTCATTGGACTGTTCGACAACAACTGTTCTCCAATGGCTAACTGTTTTTCAGATATGTTCACTCCCACGATTTTGCATTTAAACTTCTGTGCGATCTGCAGGGCGGCGTTCCCGGTCCCGCAGCCCACATCTAACAGTACGTCGTCTTCTGTCGGTTCAAGTCGGTCCGCCATATACATAACCGTTCTCGTTTGCGCTACAGCCAGCGGTTCGTCTTCGCTGTGAAAGAGACCGACATGGTAATCTTTTGACGGGCTAAAGCTCCAAACCCTGTCCGCTGTCCCGTCATAAAAACTTTTGACCCTTTCCGAATCAGGCACTCTCACTTGAATCTCCCCTAAAATAATGTATTGGCCAGTCTGAGTAAAGGCTTGTACTCGCCAAGTGCGATTTGCATGAGAATGGTTTGCTCCAAGTCGTCGAGGCCCAAGGCGCGCTCAAGAAATCCGGCATCATAGCTGAGCATGGGGTGAGCGCCGAGATGAAAACCAGCGGCAAACAATTGCTTCTGTTGCGTAAGCATTCCCGCCTCCATTTGGAGAATGCGATAACCTCTCGTTCCGACAGAGGACACAAACTCGCAAAATGCCGATGTCAAATGAATGACGAGCGGAACCTGGTGCAAATTAAAGTTTTTTCTCGTAAGCCCCTGTTGAAACAAAGGAGATAAATCGCCTTTTTTCATTAAACGGACGGATGAACACTCACGATCCACATAGTAATACCCCTGGGCCAGCCCCTCGACGTGGTGCGCGTAAAAAAAGACATGTATCGTCTCGGTGACATTTCTGTTTACAATCACATCGTTTTTAATGCCATCTAAACCGTGATGGGTCAAAATGTTTGACAACGTGTCAAAACGCAATTCACTCAACTTAAAACGTTCTCCCGGCGAAATTCGATCCAAAGACGCCTGCAACAAATCGACTGGCTTCTTCCGTTCCGTTAACCTGACAGTTGCCTGCCCGTCGATGGCACTTCGCAAGTTTTGTGTGTCCTTATATCGTTTAAACGACTCAACTGTTTCGCATTCCGCTTGGTTGTTCAGATTCACGATCATCGAATAGTCGCCGCGTCTATTTTCCTCGCAAACCGGCGTATCAACCGGCGGCAACCGGTCCGCTAAAGTATCAGCCGTTTCTTTTTTGTTTTCTCGCGACTTCAGCCGTTGCCCCGCGTTTGCCGAGATCACGGCGTAAACCGTTTCTTCATGCGAGTCGATATTCAACAAGTGGCGGAGGGCCTGATCGACAAAGTTGTAGTGCACCGTTGCTTGCATCCCCAACGCCTTCAAAAGGGTTAACAGTTGACCAGCCAAAACACCTGTGTCCAAACCGTGCAAGCGGTAAGAAAAGTTGAGGTATTTAAAGAAGTTTTTGCAAAACCGAACGGTTAACAACAGGTAGACAGAACTCCCCACTTCCTCAAACTCTATCCCGAGCGCCTCTTGGACATATTGGGTCATGTCGCCTTCTCGCAAAAGGACCAAACGGTGCCCTTTCGGATCGTAGTGATAGACGCCCGCGCTTAATCCTTGAAACCCTTTTAAGCAAAGATAGATTTCAGCCGGGTACAGAGCACCGCCGGACGCGACATTGCGCCGGAAAAATGTCAGTGATTTCGCATCGGCCTCTTCCGGTTTGCTGGCTTTCGTCAGCCAATTCATCGTGGTTAATCCGTAAGAGTGCCACAACAAAGCACTGAGGCGCTCAAACAAACCGGGCTCCGAACGGACAAATGGTCCCAAAGCGTCCGGCACGCGATGATCCAAACGGACAGACGGCAACCCTCGATACGTTTTAAACGGTCTCGGCTGCTCCTCACTGTTAACTGTCCAATCTTTTGGCGTCACTTTTTCGGGGTGATATTGAAGGTTGAATAAGTTCACGTCAAAGCTCACTTGAGACGTTTTCATTGGAATCACCCTTTTTCTGCGAAGGATTTAATCAGATCCAGTGAATTTAAATCAAACAACTCTTCAACCGTGCGGTAGATGTAATAGCAAAGTGCGTACCTGTCTTTATGTTTGATCCCGACGCGGCGCAACAGCAAGTACGTAAAGATCGTCAGCAATCTTCCGCTCAAAAAAGTGGGATCGTGGTTCATATAATGGAGAAAGGCGTCGTTATTCACGATTTCGCGGTGAAACGGACTCCTTTTCAGGAAGTCCCGGTAACCTTGACTGGTTTCATCGCCGCTCTCTATGTTGGTGACCGTTAGTTGGCCTTGACGAAAAGCTTCCGTGAGCGATTCCTTAAACGATAACAACACATGTCGATACTGTATATACGCCTCATCTCCCCCGTCGTTTTTCAACAGGCGGGTGACCTTCGCGTGTAAATAAGGGCTTATTTTTTTGTATTTTTCAGAAAACGTCTTTTCAATTTTTTGCGGGTCTTTCCACCGGGTGAAAAATCCGTTCACGTGCGAACAGTAAGACAGATACCCCCTTTGAATCGTGTCGTAAGCGCAATCTGCACTTATGATCATCATGTCTAATGCGGCATCCAATTTCTTCGGGTATTCCCCGTTCGCTTTTTCCAATACGCGGAAGGCTAAGTCGTTCGTTTGGCAGTAGTACCTGGCTAAATAGAGATCGCCCATGCGTCCGAAAAAGGGTTCGGTCTCATTAAATTGACTGACACCGGCATAGCGGACTTGGCCTTTTGAGCAGCTATCTAAATGGGCATACATCTGTTTAAAATGCGCTTCGTCCGCATCTGCATGGATATAAAATTCCACGGTGTTCCGGCTGCCATCATACGATCGGGTGAAGAAATGTTCCGACAGTTGGCGCCCGTGAGCGGCCACGACTGGTCTTAAACCGCGACAGATCACATCGTCTACCTGCGCCTCGTCTTCAAGTGTCACCACTATTTTATACCACGCGTTTTCAATCATATGGCCACCTACTCCAAACGCATTTTATCTGCAATCTCCAACAATCCTTTATACAGCAAGAAACCGAGGTAAGCTTCCTGTTCGGGGCGTATGCCCAGCCTGTTATTCGACATATGGATGTAGCTGATCACGATGGGAATTAACTTGTAGTTCGGGATGTGTTCCAGTCCTTTCAGATACTGATCCCCTTCGGCTTGAAAGGTTAACTGACCGTTTCGGTACAATTGGGTCATTTGTTCGTTCGTGTTGTCAAGATGTGCCATCCATGGTGCGAGGAGCTCCTCCGGAATGATCTTCGATTTATCATGGAAGTAATGGTGCAAGTAGTTTACAATTTTGTCCTTTTGGGCCCGGTATTTTTGTCCGAAGTAGTCCTGTACTTGACGCGGGTCCTGGGGGATGTACCGCTGCCAAACTCGGGAATACTTGGACAGAATAGTAAGCGAGTCTTCTATGCCCATGCCAAATGCTTCTAGAATCGTGAGTGTCACCGCCATTGCGACCGTCAACCTCTGCCGCCCTTTTTCTCTCATATCACGCAACAGTCCGAGGCAGAGTTCACTTGAATGGAAAAAGTGTGCTTCGGAACATATGGTGCCCTCTCTTCCACCGTACCGGTCATATTCAGGCTCGTATTCCTTTCGCCTTAAACTGTTGTTAGGTTGTACGGTAAAAGATACGGCTACATTCTCCAACCGGCTGAATTTAAGGAAGTGTTCTCTCATGACCCGTTCCGATAAATCCAAAGTGGACGGTTCGACTTCCAAGTACGTTCGGATACACGTTTCAATCACGTTTTCAAGTGCTTCATCACCGTTTTGGGCAAGGACTCGAAAACGGATATGCGGTCCTCCTTCCCAGTAACGGATGAAGAAATACTGTACAAACGATTCACGGGACTTTAATGTATCAACGAGCGGACGTATACATTGCGTTAAAAGCCGATCCTGCTCATCGTAATAGTAAATGAGGTAACTCAACCACTTTCCACGGGCATTCACGTCTCGTCACTCCTCGGGTTGTGAACTTCAAATAAAAATTCCGACACATAATGACCGTCTTCACCGGCTAGTGCATCGCCCGGGGTTGGGTAAACTTCTTGAAACGTGATGTCACCGCTCGCGTCTTTAACAATTTTCTCCATTATTTTTGTGTCAAAATAGTTATGAAAATTGACGTACTGAGGTTTTCGCTGCCTTGTTTTTTTCACATCCTCGATCCAAGATTTTAAATCCGCTTTCCGGTCCGCGTCGGAAAATACATCCAACGAAGACAGTGCTTTGACAAATACGTGAGACGGAAGGCGATGTTGATCGACGAGTTCCTGAATTTGGCAGAAGTACTCCCAATCGCTTTTACGAAACGTACTCCGGATCGCTTCAACCGGTATTTTCCATGTTCTTCGATCCAATACGACATTTCCGAACAGTAATCTCGGATAGTAGCGAAACGCACCTCCTCGTTGGTCCCGGTCAAACTTTTCCCAAAATGAATGCTCGACGCCGTTTGAATACGATAACGAAGACAAAAATTTGTAAAAAGGCGGAGCTAACATCGGAAATAAAAAACCCATCGGGATGAGTTCGACCGATTTCGCGAGTTTATCCGCGTACAGTGTTAACCGCTGCTTTGCCCGGTCGTAGCAAACAGAGACATCGCTCACGTTGATTTGATTCGTTTCCAGATTGGGGGAGCTGCCCGGATATGTGAGCTCGTAATCCAAAATTTTAGGGTGCAAATTAATGTTTAGGCCGAGAACAGCATTTAAATCGGCAAAAACTGTTTGCGCTCCAAACACCTTGTAACTCTCTCGGATGGACTGCAAAAACGAATTATTGCCGGCTTCGTCGAAAAACAAATCACAATACCGTGAATAGTGTTTTCCGTATCCGGGTCCGACTTTATTTAAGACGAGATGCGTCGCATTGCCGTTTCGCGCGAGCTGACAGTAAAACGAGGAACTGGACCAATTTCTCAAAATATCGGGAAATTTCTCGAGCAACTGCTTGATCCACCTCTTCTCAAGGTAAAGGGGACGTCCTGCAGGGGTTTTATCTAGAAGATCCGATACATAATCGTAAAACGCTTTCCTCAGCGTCTTCACCTTTTGGAAGGTGTCGTTGTGTTGCTGTATCTCGTGCCACATTTGTTGCCAATCGCTTTGCGTCATTCTGCTGTATTCCCGGTAAAAATCTAAAAGTTTGACTCGTTTGTTTTCGCCGAACCGCTGTCTGAAAAATTGGTTCGCGGCAATCTTTTCCACAACGTGATCGTCAAATAGCGGCATAAATTGCTGTAAAACGCTTAAATCCTCTAGAAACCCTGTCCATTCGTCGCGGTTAAGTTGAAATCGGGACTCGTCATACGAAACATCTTCAAACACTTTGGCTTTCGCATAGTGGTGTTGCTTATCGAACGGTATGTGAAGAGTGTCATATAGCTGGTTTAAATTTCTCTCAGCCTGTGCCAAGAGGTACGCTCTTTTTTGATGGTCGGCATGCGAAAAACGGCGGACAATGTCGTGAACCTCTTCTAGCCGAGACACGACGTCTTCAATTTTGGGCGATGAGAGGGTCTTGAGCTTGCAAACGAACTGATGCAAATAATCGCGTGCCTGCTCCTCAATCCCAAATGAAAAAGTGATCAGCTGAGTGCTTTCCAGTTTCTCAACAAAGCCACGGCACTCCTCCAGCGAGTACGTGTTTTTTAAAGTTTTCCACAATGCGTGGACCAATTCATGTACCGTTATGGGCCCGTTTTTTTCTTGAATGACCTGGATCACTTTTTTAACAGGTGACGTCAGTTTGATTTTAACAAACGTTTCATCATTAAAAGCTTGGGCCGTCCCGTCTTTACCCCGCCTGAAAAAAAGAATGTGGTCGTTCACAATGCGAAACGTGGGATTCAAGCTGACGTGTAACGAGGGCCGTACGTCTTCCAGCTCCAGCACCTTTCTTTCAATGCGCTTGATGTAAGCGAGATTGACATTGACGTGTCTCTTTTCATGGGAGTGTCTAATGCGGATCACGCTGGGACCATCGGTAAACACCCCTTGGCACAGTCCGGTAAAAGTGCTGAAAGGGGTAGGTTTAAACACCATTCGGTTAAAGTAGTTTAACAACGATAACTCTGCATGCCGCAATTTTTTAGTGAGTTTGTCCCCTAACCAATCATGGCGGAGATAGTTATTCAGCTGCCGGTAGAGCATTTCGTTCGACAGCTGTATCCCTTTGATAAATCTCTCTTCCGAAAATAATTGTCTTAAACGGTGTCTTTTTTCAACGAGCTCACGCTCGAATACATCTTGCACTGTTTCATTCAACCGAACACAGTCGTTTAACAGGGAGTGCCAAGTCCCTATTGCTTCTTTTAGCTCAGCGGGCATGCTTTGTGTCATCTTTTTCAAGGTTTGCGCGGTGACGTGACGGTGATTGTATACGTCACGCTTGAAATTAATCAATGCTTTTTTTCGATCTTGATTTTTTTCCAGTCTGATATAATCATACAACAAAGCAGTCGTTCTCTCGGTTACGTCCTTTAATTCGGATTCGACTTCTTTTATTTGGTTCACACAGTGCAGCGTGTTGGAAAACGTTAAGTCCGTTAAATGCTCCACCGGCTGACCGGCAACTCGAACCAGGAAGTGAGGGGAATACGCCACTTTAGTTTCACACATTTATGTAACTCTCCTTATGGGAAAGGGTGCGGAAACGGATTCAAGCCGTTTTCTTTCAGACCTAACTGCTTCGGCACTTTTGTGAGTCTTTCAAATCCGTCGACTCGGCGCATGTCATGGCCGAAAGTCATCGGTAACATTCCAGGTATGAGCACTTTTACGCAGCACAGGGCATGCCTTTTCATCTCTTCACTCGTCTGGTCGATCACAATCACATCCAACTCCAAATCTCGGAAGCGTTGGATCAACTTCTGTAAATCGGAAGCAAGGGACCCGGTATACAGTTTACCGCTGTACAGTTCGTCTATCGTATACTCCCTGTTATTTGCGTCCAAAAGAAAGTCAAAGCGACTTTCGGTTTCTTTCAGACCGTACAGCAGAGAGTGATCCTCCATATGTTTGACTAAATGACTGTTGTGGACCATTTCGTACAATGCCGTTTTTCTTTTCTCAAATTTGTCCTGCAGGGCGATTAAAATTCCAGCTACCTCATGCAATGAACTTTGTATCGCCTTAACCGGGTCACAGTGGGCACCAGCGGCACACAAAATATTCATTCCGCTGTCACCTCTGTTTTTAGCTAACGCCCATACGCTCGGAACTCCGTTTTCCATTGTCATATCAAAAAGATGCACGTCATAATCGGTGACATGTTCAAACTTCGTCAACATTAATTGGGTCTCTCGATCGGCAATGGATTCGGTGTTGATTTTTTTCAACCGCAGCTTTCGGTACCACGCCATTAAAAAGGCATCCCGTTCTATGACTTCAAAAATGCCATGCAAAATCGCCTCTTGAAGATTCCCGCCCAGTGAACAACCGTTAGAAATTTCATACACAAAAGAATTTTGTATGCCATCACGGTAGTTTAAACCGTAGTAAGCACAAACTTCAGGAACGAGAATGGGCTCGTTAGTCGTCAGACAATATCCCCATACCCAGTACATTTTTTTGGCAGGGTCAAACGGCTTGAACGGGAATCCCGGCAAGTTGTATTGTGACTCACTGTGCAATCCCAGTTTTCTCGGATCGAGAGCGACATGCGACAGGTTGTTATAACTGTCAAAGACTGTTGTTTTTTTTCCCCTCGGTTCCATTCCTCCGTACCTTTCAATCCCCTCTAAGATCGCCACTACTTGACTGCGATCATAGGAAAGCGTTCTGCCGACTCCGACCTCATCTTTACCTACCGGCAGCGGCAAATTGGCAACCGAAACGGAAAAGGGGCTCTCGTATTCATCCAACAGTGCATTGAATACGCCGGTCTTCGGGTCTACGAAGTCTTCGAAAACCTTTTGCCTTAAATCGTTAAAGGCGTGCTTCCGATAACCTTTTGTATCGTTCCTGTTGAATTCAGTTTCGAAGTCGTCCTTCACTTTGTCCTGACGATCCTCTTCCAATTCACCGCAAACGGGACACGTGGGAACAGGCAAAAATTGGTGCGTGGAAAGCTTCAAATGCTTTTTATCGATGATCACTAAAGTATTGTCGTAAGATGAGCCGTTTTCGTCGGACTGCTCCATCATGTGACAAAGCCATTCAGCGATTAAATACACTGCTGCGGATGTCAGCCATTCGCAACCGCTTGTCACCCGTCCCTCCATAAGTCTTTTTTTCATCTGAAAAACGCGTGTACGGTCCTTCAACGTCATGATCCTTCTCGTGTCGGCGCATTCGGTACAGCCACGTCGCCCGTGTCTCCGCATCGGGCCGATCAACACTTCGTTAAACAAAGAATAAACGCGAACCCACGGAATGCCACTGTGTAGATGCCGTTCCAGCCAAACAGCCACATCGGGTTTCCAACGCTCCTGCACTAACAACAGGAAGTCGTACACTTTCGTCTGGACAATGTGCAACAGGCTTTCCTGCCAATCGCGCTCTTGATCCGAAAGTGTCTCCGTCACGTACCCCTTTGTATGACAGACTTCTCCAACCTCTCTCATGAGTTGGCCGTTCCCGAGGATCAATATCCGAAAATTACCCATTGTGGATCGCTCCGTCGGTTAAAAGTAAGGTTGCCATAACTTTTAACCCCAATGGTCTTTGAGCAAATCGCTTTATTTCAAAAAAACAAATATCGAGATCGTGTTCTTTCAGATACGCCTTTACTTTGTTGTCATGCCAGCCTGTCATGGCCTTAAAGTTCGAACGGCGGATCCCTGTGTCGCGACCGCCGTTTTGCACGCGAATGAGATACGCTCTGACAGCGTTCGTTAAAGCATCTCGAAATGTAAATCCGATTCCCGTTTGCATGTCCCCTCGACTGCCGGCCTTCACGACGACGAATCCACCCGCTTTCTCCTGATAAGTCAATTCGGGTATGGCGTCCATTGTTTTTAAATAAGCGTAGTAATGGCCGATGTGATTTTGTATAAACAGTTCACGCGTGGCGGCCACACTCTTCCCGCTGTCCCCGTTTTCGCTTCGCAACTCATAAGAGAGAAGCTGTTTGAGTATACCGTATTTCAAAAGGTGTTCGTCGTTGACCCCTGCGGAAAGACGAATGGTGTGAAAATCTTTTGGAGAGACGTGAATCCGCTCATTTGTCACAAAACGGGTGCCCTCATAAAACTCACTCTCTTCGTCGCTACTCATCAACCACACTGCTGCAGCCTGCTCAATCCCGTGTAAGCAAGTGTTAAAGCGAGCCTCGTCGTGTTGATCACCGAAATCAATGACCTCCCGACTTTGACCCATACCGTCCGGCCCTGGAACTGCAACATTTATTCGCCACTGGGAGAAAGGTATTTGGGAAAGGTGGCGTCTGTCCAAATTCGTAAACAGACCGGTAAACTTGTCAGTATGTTTGTCGATAAAGCTATAGAAGGCATGTCTGTCCGACGCTCCATCCTTTTCACGGTTTTCGTTTTGTTCGGAAAAGGGAAATGAAACGGGATGAAAATCCCCCTGTAACTGCTCCAGATCCAGTATGTACACGTGATCGGTCAGGTTGGAGGGAAGGACTTGGGTGAAGTATTTAAACATTTCGAATGCCGCTACACTGGCCAGCGTCGATCCCGAGACAAAAGACGGAAGATGGTGATCGCCTCGCCTTATTTCCTCGTATTGAATCCGTCCCTTGACTTTGTTCCAAGTAAGATATGAATGTAACAAGGGCCCCGCCAGTCCGACTTGTTCCACGTACGTTATCGGGACCAGGCGTTGACCGTTGCTTAAGGATTCCGTCAGCTTATGTAGAAGAGGATGGTCACAATCGTTCGAAGCGTAGACCACAAGATCTGCCTTTTTCACTAAACTGCCGATATGATCTACATTTCCTGTGATGTAGGTCAGTTCTCTTTCTTGTTTGTACTTCTCAATGAGATCAGTGACGCGGGTTTCACTTTCTTCGCTCTGTAGAACTTGTACGTGACATGCGCCAAGTTTTAACAGTGCATGCAACGCGCTGTAGAGAATTTCCCCTTTTCCCGTAAGAACAAAATTCGCATTTTTAAAGCGAAGAAAAGCGTTGTAGCCGTCAGAACTAAAGTAATCCAAAAACTCGATCTCTTCTATATTTTCTTCCTTGGAATGAAACTCCTGATTGGTATATTTTAAAAAACCGTTTTTATGCAAACTAACGCATACTTTTGTAATGGCTGACACGTGCTTGGAGGGGAAAGCATTCGTGATCTCGCTCAGTGTATACTGCCCGTTCAGATAGGGAACTAGGGCTTCCACTAGCGTATACACACCCCTGCCCTTAATTGAAAAAGAACCTGCGTTGTTCCTAAAGTATACGCTGTCTCCATCCGGTATAAAAAAAGTGTCTCGTTTTAATTTCAAGCGCTTATCGTCGCGAATCCGTTCCATGATAAAGTCACCCGCATTTGAGTCGAGCTTTCTTCTAGATTAAAATATATTGAAAGGTAGGGGGGAGATCACACGAGACAGGTTTACAGCAACAATTCTATGCTCACTTACAGATGCTTGCGTGTATTCAGGTTGTACAGCAGCTGCATGTACACACACAAGTGGTGCAGGAAGCTCCCATGACTTGAGTCGCTTCCTGTTCCGAAAGGCTGTCAGAATCCATCATCTCTGAAACGTCAAGCTCTTCGATTTCAAGCTCGTTCAGGCTGTGCTTTAAATCGCTCATGCGTTCTTGGCCTCCTCTAAAAGTATTTCCCCCCCTACCCTAGCCAATTATAACAACACCTGAATTATTCATATAGCTGAACTTAAAATATCAAAAAGCGCGTCATACCAGGCCATTAAAAGCATTCCACCTTTTCACCCAATGGGTGAAAAATAGAAATGGAGCCCAACCTTTGGTATTGTAAAAGTGACCAAAACCAATACAAACCAAGGAGGCTCCCTTATGCATAGTGTAAACGAGCAGACCATGCATTTCAACAAAAGTGTGAAAGTCAATTTTGAAGGTGGAAACCTGACCTCAGATGCCGGTTGGTTACTGTATAAAGAATTTGATGAAAAAATCGGGCTCAGTCAAGCGATCACGGATCACCTCAATGTGAATGATCCAAACCGTCATCACATCCATTTTAACGATGACGTCATCATCCAAAAGATCTATCAGCACATTGCCGGGTATCATGCGGATGATCATGCCGATGAATTACGTCATGAACCTGTGTTGACCACCATTTTGGGTAAAGAAGTCCTGGCTTCTCAACCGACCATTTCCCGGCTAAATCAGAAATTGGATAAGGAAACGATGAAGCAGTTGCAATCGGTCAATTCACTGATGCAAAAACGAGTCGACATCATCCAGCCCAAGGACAATATCATGATGGATTTGGACTCGACCCACTTGGCCACCTATGGTGAACAGCATGGATCCGCCTTTAACACGCATTATCAAGCCCAAGGTTACCATCCCCTGATGATGTTTGATGGCCTGACTGGAGATTGTCTCAAAGCAGAACTGCGCGCTGGTCATGTGTACACATCCCGGCAAGTCGTCCGCTTTATCGGCCCTGAAATCAAGCGATATCGGAAGCAAAGTCCATGGGCAACGCTATGCATACGCGGGGACAGCGGTTTTGCCATCCCGGCTCTCTATCAATTGGCGGAAACACATGATGTCCACTATGTGATCCGTTTAAAAGCAAACAACGTGTTGAAACAAAAAGCACAGCCATTTGAAGATGAACTCTGGAAACAGTTTGATCTGAACACGACAGAAGCCAAGGTGTTTTACACATCATTTGACTACCAGGCACGTGCTTGGGATAAGCCGCGTCGTGTGGTGGTCAAGATGGAGAAACCGGAAGGTGAGCTTTTCTTCACCTACACCTTCATCGTGACCAACATGGGGCTCTCACCCAAAAACATCGTCAAGCTTTATGCAAACCGTGGCACGATGGAAAACTTTATCAAAGAAGCCAAGAACGGCTTTGCTTTCGATCAGATGAGCAGTCCATCGTTTTACAGCAACGCCACAAAGCTGCAACTCATGGTGCTCGCCTATAACTTCAACAACTGGTTTCGTCGACTGTGTCTACCTAGAACGATGAACAAAAATCGTATCGACAACATCCGTTTGAAGTTGCTTAAGATCGCGGGAAAGCTGGTTCGTTCAGGCAGATATCTGACATTTAAACTGTGCAGCAGTTGTCTGTATCAAAAGGCTTATTGGCAGACTTTACGAACCATCCATCACCTCCCACGGCTTGGTTGAATGAGATGATATTAGAAAAGTCAATCTCATAGCATTCACATTGACCACAGGATCAGTGTGCCCTTTTACAGCCGATTATGAAAGCTAGCGTATGACTTCCTGCTGTTTTTCCAGTAGATTAGGTAATATATTTGAGAAAACATCTAGGGAAACCAAAAACTTACAAAAATCAGGCTTGAAACTGGTTTTTAAAACATTTGAGACGCGGTTATGAATAATTCAGGCAACAGATAATGTTCTAGTAACTCAATTTTCTAAAAAGAGTACATAAGGACTAATAAATATTTTCACAATAGTTCTTATGTACATTTATTTATTTTTTTTGAGACATATTTTATCATTAAAGACCTTCTTTAAAGCAAGATAACAGTAAAAGTTTTTTTGTTAATATGAAAATGTAACAGTTTATTTTGTGGTGACTAAAATAACCCCCGTGACAGTATCGCCTGTCACGGGGGAGAGTTACCGAAGGGACTGTTCCCACTTTTTCATCAATGCATCCGCATGAGAGTGAAGCGCTTGAAACGCCCTTTCAGATATCAACTCACCGTCTTGCTGATGGTCAAGTAACACTTTAAAGCGTTTCATATGTTTGACTACCTTTTCAGCCGCTTCTCGCCTTTCGAAGTGATCGACTGCCGTCAGGTGGATGATTAAGGAACGGGCAGCGTCGCGGTTTGCAAATTCTCCCTTCTCCTCAAAGCGCTCAACGAGCGCCTTCATGTCGGCTGCACCTACACCTTGGGGCGTCTCTTTAGCGTAGTACACCTCTAATTCACCGATGGAAGTAAACGTTTTACTTCCTCCCGGTGTCCCGATGATTCTGACACCGTCTCCCCACGTATCGTCAAATGTAAATGTATACGTTTGATGTTTGCCCGCTGTTTGGTCTTTCGGATAATCAGGTGTCACCGATAAATTCTTCACATCGATCCATTCAAAATTTTGTCTGACCTGTACCTTTACATCTGTAAACCAACCGCCATCGCTGAACATGTTCCCCGTCGTATATTTCACGGTGTTCATATTGTACGACTTGTTCCACGTATACCCCCACCAGTCCACTGTTTTCCGCTCGTTGTTCCAGCTATCTTCTGATTCTTCTTTAATGCCGTTGTTGAAGTAATCTACGTTCCCGAAATGTGCCACTTTATTGATAGGGGTCGTGCTTTCATCAATTACCGCCAAATTGTCATTGTTTTTTGAATTAGTAGGGGTAGAGGAAACATAAGGTTCAACCACCATCTTTCTTAAAGAGAAGTTATAATTATTCGTGCCGCCCATAAACGTATTGGACTGTACGTACATCGTTTTCCCATCCGGACTGATAAATTTCGAAGGAATAGTGGTTGCATAACCTCCGTTTTTTGTTTCAGTCCATGGGTATGCACCGTAATCTTTCGATAAAAAGCGTTTCCACGGCCCCCAAGGTGTCGGCGCTTCATAAAATTCAAATGTATATTCTGTCCACGATGAATAAATATAGCGATCGAGTGGTTTATTGTAAACAACACTTCCTTGTGAAATGACTGTCATGTTCTTCGGATCGGAAGAAAAGTATGTGTCTTGATAGACTAACCGATCGTCTTGTAAAACCGGTACTTTCTCATCAATATGGCTTGACCAGGTGGGGTGACCGTCATCAAGTCCTGTGTAAAACTCCCATGCTGATCGGTCCATGATGCTCGTTTTAGGTACTCTAGCCAAAAAGAGTTTGGTCGGGTCCTCAACCCGGTCGTTAAAAGAATCTCTCCAGTTGTAATCTAATCCATAGGCATATACGTAGTCGTCTATCGCGTTTTCGTAGTCCTTTCCATAATCAAGAAACATGATCGTCGTGAACGTGTGGTCGTCAAACATGGGACCAGACTTATCCCAAGTCCATGTTTTTCCTTTATCCGTAGACTTTACAATCGTGGCAGAAGGGACATCATTAAAATCTTTACTTAAATCTTGAACAGCAAGATACAGATCCCCATCGACACATGCCATACCGGTAGGTTTACGATTGTAGTGATCGGGATCGTTCCATATTTGTCCGATGTCATCGGACCGAGCTATCGTCTCACCTTTAAGGTTTCCAGGTGTACCGCTGATTCTATTCACTGCTATATCTGTCAGGTGTTCATGGGCCGGCGGAACATTGGGGGTATTGGGTGGAATGATTGTAAACCCGTCTCCGTCGCCGTTTGCTGCATACAAATAGTCGTCGTCTGACCAGCACGAAGCCCATAAATCCCCTTGGCTGTCTGTGTTCAGTGTGTCAGATTCTTCCACGTAAACGGTTGAGAAAAAAGTACTATCTCCGGGGACTTCGGCATCCGCTGTATTTGCCAAGACATCACCTCCAAAGGACATTGGCACTATCAAGATTGTCGCTGTAACGAAATACAGTATTTGACACAGTCTGCTTTTCTTCACAACTGTTCACCCTTCCCGATTTTTTTCGAAAGATCAAAAGTCAGTCGTCATCAACGGTTGCGTCTGTATCTCTCCTTTCTGCCAAAGGGCTTTTCTTACTTAATCCCCGTCATTTTAATGCCGTCGACAAGATATCGCTGCATGAGGAAAAACAGCATAAATGTAGGAATAGCACCTAACAGAGCAGCCGCTAACACAATGCTCCACTCGGTTTCATATCCACCGCCGACGATATTGGCCAGCGCCACTTGTACGACCATCAGTTCTTCTTTTTGGTTAATAATCAACGGCCATAAGTAATTGTTCCAATTGGCCGTGAAAAAGCCAATCGTCAACGGAATAATAATCGATTTAGACAAAGGGAGAACAAGGCGAAAGAACGTTCCCGCAATGGACAAGCCTTCCAGGTATGCAGCCTCCTCCAATTCTTTTGGGAAGTCTTTGTAGAACTGACGAAACAGGAATATGCCATACGCATTGAAAATCATTGGAACGATCAACCCGAAGTATGAATTTGCCATCCCTAGATTTTTCGTCACCATGTAAAGGGGGATCATAATAATAGTAAAAGGTACCATCAAGGTGCTGATCATCCACCCAAAGATGAGGTGCTTGCCTGGAAAGTTTAAGCGGGCGAGCGCATATCCCGACATGGAGTGAAAAAGCAATGCCACGACAGTGACAGTCGTTGACACAATGAATGAATTCCAGATCGACCTTAAAATATTCGTTTCCAGGGCGGCTTTAAAATTGTCCAAAGTTAAATTCGTGAAATTGACGTTCAGATTAAAAACTTCAATTGGTATTTTAAATGCGCCGATAACCAAGAAGTAAATGGGTGCAACCAACAGTATTCCGACTAAAATCGCAAAAACAGACAGAGGAATGTTACGTTTCGTCACTTCCTTAAGCCCCCTAACTTCATTTCGAGTACAGTCTCATTTGTGCAAGAGACAACACAAAAATAATTAAGAACAAAACAACGGCTAGTGCGGAAGCGTATCCTATATTCAAAAATTCAAAGGCCTGTTTGTATATATAAAGGACACTGACCTCAGTGGAACTTGCCGGGCCACCCTTTGTCATGACCATGATTTGGTCAAAGACTGTAAACGAACCAATGGTAGTCACGACCAAAATAAAAATGCTCGTTTCCTTCAGCAACGGAAATGTAATATACCTGAAGGCCTTCCAGCTCGTTGCCCCGTCTATTTGTGCTGCTTCGTAATAGTCCTTCGGAATTTCTTTTAGTGAGGCCATGAAAATGACCATATTATAACCTAGATTAATCCAGATGATGACGACGATTATCGAAATTA
Organism: Novibacillus thermophilus; assembly: GCF_002005165.1. Taxonomy (NCBI): domain Bacteria; kingdom Bacillati; phylum Bacillota; class Bacilli; order Caryophanales; family Thermoactinomycetaceae; genus Novibacillus; species Novibacillus thermophilus. The sequence goes on along the minus strand of NZ_CP019699.1, from coordinate 2,602,250 downwards.
ACGCTTGACTGGTAGAACCTAAAAACTGTTGATTTGGAATTCCAAACAGATTTAAAAACTGGTTTATAAAGCCGTCCCGAGGGTTGTATAAAAACATCCAGATCACAGCAGATATGACAGACGTTATCGCAAACGGAAGCAGAAACATTGTACGGGTTAAACTTTGAACCCTGGGAGTCAAACTGTTTACAATGACAGCGAAAAACAAAGCGAGTATGTAGAGCGCAGGCACGTAAATCAAAGTAAATATAAAGGTTCTATATACGGAGTTCCACCACTCATGATCAGAAGTCAATTGGACATAATTGTCAAAACCGATAAACACTTTTGGACTTAACGCGTTCCACTCATGCAGGCTAACGTAGAAGGCATACACCATCGGCACAAACACAAAGACGGTTAACCCTAATAGATTAGGCAACAGAAATCCGTACGCGGTAAATGCCTCTTTCCGATTTGTTTTCATTTCAAGTTTTACCTCCCCACAAACACCGAGGTCCTTTTGTTCTCCTCTTAAGTTTCATCCGGCTGGCACCCAGCCAGATCCAACCGGATGAAGTGAACGTATTTATTGTTTGAGTGCGTCTTGGATTTTTTTGTGTGCGGTTTGAGCTGCTTCTTCACCCGTCGCATCACTAAACATTACCATCTGCAACGCTTCTCCGACCGCATCTACCACTTCTGCTCCAAAACGAGGCTCAGGAACTGCTGTCTCGTAAATTTCATTTGTAAAAATTTTGCGCAGACCTTTTTGGTAGAATTCTTCTCCTTCTTCTATGACCGATTTTCTTGCCGGATAAGCAGATTTCGTCTTCGCCCACTTTAAGGGCCGCGACGGATCATCTCCAAAGGCCCACATAATAAACTCTGCTGCTTCTTCCACATGTTCGCTGTTGGCATTGACAGCAAGTTTCCATCCCCCAGCAGCCGTTGAAGGAGTCCCCCCTTCCGGTATTGGTAAGGGGACTAAACCTGCATCGAAGTCACTAAATTTATTCTCCAAGTCAGAAATGGCCCAAGTTCCCGTTATCTGCATGGCTGCAGTACCGTTCGTTAAATTGTCAATGTCTCCTGCACCTTCTTGCAGTTTTGACGGCGCTAATCCCTCTTTAAAAAATGTGCCCCAAAAGTCTAGTGCTGCCGTAACTTCACTGAAAAGATAACTTAAGGCGAAAAATGATGATTTTGTCGAAAAACGGCAGTCTCACGGGGAGACTGGTCTTTAACTTGACCTCCCATAAGCTGAACAAAGGTCATGAGATGGAAGATACCATAATAAGGGCCACTGAACACAATGATCTGATCTTGATTTTCTTGCATAAGGCGACGACGCCAATTGCGAATCCCTTTCGACGGCTGATTAGAGGATTCACTCTCTTCGCCTTCTTCCGTTTGCTCGGCACACCAAGTTCGATAAGCCGTTGTCAGGGCAATGGTCAAAAACGTGAAATAGACGTGCGATACCATGCCATTGGCCGTTTTGGTTGGCGCATGTTCCAGATTCCAGCCCTGTTTGCCTTCACGAAAAAGTAAATTCTCAATAAGGCTGCGCCCATCATAAGCATCATACGGAACAAAAGGGCGGTCAACGGGACTGTTGGTCAAAAAAACAGGGCATTTGTCTGCCGGGATCTCCTCGTTTCGGTAGCGTTGAATGACCACGGCGTTGATTGGGCAACCGCCGCCGCCCGTCTTACTGTATTGCTTTGCGGGCTTTGCCGGGTCCCGATAATCGACATAACTGGTTAACGCCTTGACACCAGTAACTTGGGTCTCGAGGATGTGCTCGGTTTTGCTTTTGCCACGACCGGACGTCTGTTTTTCTTGGCGTGTATCCGTCACCCCCATGGACGCTTGAGCCAAGTCCCGTGCATCCTGGGCGACGTCCATGTTGGAGCGTGCGGGAATCACAAATGTGATCTTTTGTTGGTCGAGCCAATATAAGGTGGTGCCGTCCAGAAAGCCCCGATCCATCAACACTTGGGTGATCCGGCTGTGCTTGCCCAGATTGCGCTGAGCCTGCTCGATGAGCACACGCGTATATTTGGACTCGTGTTCATGAATGGGGACGACTTTTAGAGCAAGGGGAATTTCCGTGTGCTGGTCAAACAACACAATCGCTTTCCATCCGTAAACGACACACTCGATCTCCCGGACGCCCTTTTTGTTGTGGATTTTCTTTTTGCGCATCACTTTTCCGGCACCTTCGTAGTTCGGCGTCGTTTCGATATCGGTGCCATCGATGATGCCCGTCACTTGTTGGTAGAAAGCACCAGATGCCGCTAAGTTGGCGATATTGGTGTTAAACAGTTGTTCAATCTCCTGTGGTGTCGCCTTATTCATGAATTCTGCCAGTGTCTGAGGGGTAAACGGGCTGGCGGGTGGGGTGTCGTTATGCCGTTTACCGGCACCCCGATTACAGTACCCTTCTTCCAACACCATAGCCGAAAAGCCCAAGGTTCGCATCACACCCTGATCACTAAACAACAGAGCAGGCAAACTTTTCATCGCCTTAATGCCCAGCAATGTTTTGGCCAAATACGTGATCAAGAAGTAATAAAACGGAATCATCACCCGTTGATACTGGCTAGCTTGAAAGGTGGAAAAAGAATGGAGGACACCGGTTTCTGACAAGTAGCCCATAAAATCATCCAAGATAGCTTCATCTTCCAGGTTGTGTACGCTGTCCATCGTTTTCGTGGTGCTGATCACCTGGGCGACGTATTCATCATCCCTTGTAGCGGCCACAATGGAAAAACGGTCGTTTAAGATGTGGGCGAAGTTACTCATCAATCATCCCTCATTCCGATTTTTATCTGGAATGAAGACATTCGCTCCGGAACCACTATTTTCCTTGTAGACTGACCCATTTCGACAAAACTAATGGTGATTCGACAATTGATTAGCTATGTTATCTTTTCAGGTAACTTCAGGAGAATTAAACGTGGATTGGGTACCATCTTCGTTTAGTACGTCTCCGCCTTGTTGCCATAAAAACGGATACCAAATAAAGTTTAAGTATGGCCCTTTATCTGTCGGAAGTACAAGCCCGGCAACTTTATCCGTTTTCAACTTACGAGCAGCATCTAAGAGCTCCTCCCATGTTTCCGGGGGTTTAATATGATGTGCCTCTAACATCTTCTTGTTATAAAACAGACCCAACAATTCCATTTCAAGGGGCAACGCAAGAATTTTCTCATCGTATGTCACGGCATCGATCGTCGATGGAAGAAAATCCTCTTGAACACCTTCCTTAAAGTAAGGAGTTAAATCTGCCATCAGACCTGCATCTGCATACTTGTTAAAATCTCCTGCACTCGTCATAAAAATATCTGGCCCTTCATTATTGGCAAAAGCAACTGGCAGTTTTTGATTAGAATAATCCGTTGAATTGCCGTGACTGGAGTACTCAATTTTCACCTCATCTTGAATCGAGTTATATTCATCAACCAGTTCTTGAAAGAGTTCTTGATGCATATCGAACTGAAAATCCCAAAAGGTCAGCTCTATCACTTTTGATGCCTTACGGTTGCTCCCTGACTCCTGTGGAGAGCAGCCGACTTGAAACAGGAGACTTAAAGTAATACCCATAATTGTAACAATTTTCCATCTCTTCATTAGAATGCCCCTCCACCATTGATTCCTTGCGAGTTAAATTACTTCCAATCCATCGTTGTCCGGCAACGGTTTAAACGAAGCGTGCGGTTCAGCTTGATACCAGTAGGCCACTGATGCGATATCGTCCTGAAGCGGTAAGTATCGACGGCCAGAGCGCCAACCTAGCGCTTGTATCGTGACTCGTAAATCTTCATGAAAGCGGATCGGATCCATGATATGCCAACGGTACATCCCGAATCTCTGCTGACTGCGGTACAGTCCGTCCGGTTTAATGACCTGATGAAGGCCGAGAAAAGGGGTTGAATAAATGCCGTACTCTCCTTTCGGCTGTTCGAAATTCCACGCCCCGCCAAAATAATCTTCAGTGCCGGTTCCGCATATGGTGGGAAATTTGTCATCTCCGTCCATGTAAAACTTTATTTCTCCCTCACCCCACCATCCGTTATTGTTCGTCTGCCACGCAAGATAAGTTCCTACGTAATGGCCTCTCCCTTTCACTCCGTCCACAATGGTATGCACATCCTTGTATTTAACCGGATGGCTCCTTCGCCACTGAGCGTGGAAATAAGCGACATCATCAGGCACTTCAGTCAAAGTAAAATCGATCTGATAGTAAAGGACGACTTTTTCCGGCATGCGATTTTCCACCGTGACTTTCGCACTTTTACGAAATGGCATAAGCCAATAGCAATTCATCCCACCAGCAGGATTGACAGCGACAGGAAGTGAATTGACGTTACTTCTCTCACACCAACCGTTGCAAAAAAAGTCACCGAGTGGCACTTCCACTGATGGTTCATCTTCACCATCCCAATACATTCGAAGAATCATGTGCCGCCAACTTTCTGGAAAACACGTTAACCAGATGTGTTGAATGGCTCCCGGTTCATCGATCTCCGCCATTGTAAACACTGACCCAGGTTCTATTTCGACAGAAGGCGATACCTTCCACCCTTGCCCGAGATCTCGTGCAAAAGATTCACCCGTTCCACTCGTCGCCATGCCCCCCTTTCCTTTTTCTCCGGTAAAGTTTTCGGCACTGATTGATCTCGTCTTCGCGTTAGAAAGTTTCACGAGAGTTCCTAAGCCCATGTTTAAACCGTTAAACTGATCCATCTCTTTCATCACCTTCCTCGTGGTTCAAGTGTGACTGGTTTTTCTCCAGCCACACTTGAATCCTCCTATTCAAGTTCCTTTACAATTTTTTGATGCGCTTCCTTTGCGGCGTCTTTACCACTAACGCCACCGAACATCACACTGTGTAACGCTTGTCCAACAGCGTCTACGACTTCCGGCGGGAATGAAGGTTCAGGAATGGCTGAATCATATATTTCTTCTGTAAATACTTTGCGCAATCCATCAGTGTACACGTGTTCACCTGCATCAATGACAGACTGTCTGGCAGGATATGCAAACTTGACTTCAGTCGACCATTCCAGCGGACGAGCCGGGTCGTCACCGAAGGCCCACATCACAAATTTCGCTGCTTCTTCAACGTGTGTACTTGCACTGTTGACGGCCATTTTCCAACCACCCGCAGCCGTTGCGTGTTGTCCTCCCTCAGGGATCGGAATTGGCGCTACGTTAATCGGTACGTCGGGGAATTCGCTTTCGATTCGCGGAATCGCCCATGTACCGACAACTTGCATCGCTGCCTTGCCGGTGCCCAAGTTGTCAATTTCTGTCGGTCCGTATTGCAGCTTTGATGGAGCTAATCCTTCTTGAAAGATCGTTCCCCATAAATCCAGTGCCTGAACTACCTCCGGAGAGTCGAATGTAGATTTTGTGTAATCTTCATTCAGGACATCCCCACCCTGTTGCCACAGGAAAGGATACCAAACGAAGTTAAAGTACGGTCCCGTGTCAGTCGGTAAAACAATGCCTGCCGTTTCATCTGTATTCAGAGCTCGAGCAGCTTCAATCAGTTCATCCCACGTTTGGGGAACTTCAACGTTTGCCGCTTCTAACATCTCTTCGTTGTAATAGAGGCCTAACAGCTCCATCTCAAACGGAAGCGCCAAAATTTTGTCGTCCACGGTAACAGCTTCGATCGCAGACGGTAAGAAATCCTTTAAGGACCCTTCCGGAAAATAAGGCGTTAAATCAGCCATAATGCCAGAGTTGGCAAATTTCATAAAATCTCCCGGGCTAATCATGAAGATATCTGGTCCTGACTCGCCTGCAAATGCGACAGGTAACGTTTTTGTGGTATAATCGTCTTGGTTGTAGAATGAGATTTCAATGTGAACGTCGTCTTGTATCGAGTTGTATTCATCAACTAACTCCCTAAAGAATGTTTCCTCTGCTTCTGTATGGAAGGTCCAAAACTGTAGAGAGGCCTTTTCTCCAGATGTCGCCGGACCTTCGCTATCTTCTGTCGGTGTGGCAGATCCTTCATCCGATGTACATGCGCTGAGAAATAACGCAACCGTTAACAGCGCAGAGACCAAAATGACTGCGGCTTTACGATTTCGCATTTCACATTCCTCCCGATTTCATTTTAGGTTTTTTGAGCCAACGTACCTTCCCCTTCCTATGGATTGACTGTCGTTATCTCCCCCCTTCAAAAGAATACAGACGGCATCACCTTGATATGGAATCGGTGCTATATGTAACCCTTAAAATAGTTGCGTGGCCTTATGCGTGCGAATAAATCTTTCAACATCCTGCAAATTGGGCAAGGATGGAATGGCACCTTGATGGGTCACGGTTAAAGCCCCTACAGCGTTGGCAAATCCTACAGCTTGTTTCAGGTCTTTCCCTTGTACTATCGCGACTGCTAGGGCCCCGTTGAACGAGTCGCCAGCTGCAACCGTATCGACCGGCTGGACTTCAAACCCGGGTATAAATCTTTCTTCTGAGGCGTTCGCGAAATAAGCACCGTCCTTTTCCAACGTAATGATCACATTCTTGACTCCTTTGCGGAGAAGGACATCTGCAGACCGTTTTACGTCTTTCTTGTCACAGATTTTCATATCGCTTAACTGTTCTGCTTCTGCTTTATTTGGAGTTAAATACGTCACTTTTTTTAGTAATTCATCACTTAACGCTCTTGCAGGTGCCGGATTGAGAATCACGGGCACCCCGTATTTATAGGCGAGATCAACAGCGTGTTCTACCGTCGCCATATGCATTTCTAATTGCAACATGACGACACTTGCTTTTTGAATGACATCTTCAATCGCGTTTAAATCAGTGGGCTGATAAGCCAAATTAGCTCCAGGGACGACAATGATGCGATTATTTCCTGTTTCGTCTACAGTAACGTTCCCGATACCCGTTGGAAGTGCTGAATCTCTTAAAACATACTGTGTGTCGATCCCTTCATTCCTCAGTATCTCTAGAAACTCATCAGCGAAAATGTCATTTCCTAGCTTCCCTGCCATCACAACGTCACCTTGAAGTCGCGAAGCAGCAACTGCCTGATTGGCTCCTTTCCCGCCAGGAACGCGTGAAAAGCTGTTTCCTATAATTGTTTCCCCCATTTCTGGTACCCTCGGCGTTCGGACGACCATATCCATCATAAAACTGCCAACTACAAGTATCTTCAACTACTCTCCACTTCCTTTATAAGATCTTTTATTTGTTGGATAGCTGTCGACCCAAACTGCCGCCGGGGTGATATAAGTGAAAGTCCTCTTTTCTGAAATTCCTCAACTTTGACAAAACGATTGCCAAGGCGTCTCCAATCACGAGCGTTAAAGTCGTACTCGTGGTCGGTGCAAGACCGAGGTGATCAGCTTCCCTGTCATACTGATACGTGAGGGCTGTATCACAATATTTCGCAAGTGTTGAATTTTTGTTTGATGTAATGGCAATAAGTACAGAACCGATTTTTTTTAGAGAGGGCAGCAGACTGAGAACTTCCTCTGTCTCACCGCTGTTGGATATAAGGATGACCACATCGTCCTGTTGAATCATGCCCAAATCGCCGTGAAGACCTTCCGTAGCGTGTACAAAAAAAGCTGGGGTCCCTGTACTTGCCAGAGAGGCAGCGATCTTTTTACCGATGTGTCCCGATTTGCCGACACCTGATAGGATCACTTTGCCTTTGCAATTCCAAATCAACTGAACCGCCTTTTCAAAGCTCTCTTCAATTTGTTCAGGAAGCATCTGCATCGCGACACTTTCAGCCTTAATGACATCTCGTAAACTGTCGATGACATTCATGGTTTATCCTCCCTCTTGATTTCTTCAACACACTCATTCTTTCTAAGCAAAACGGTGAATATTGCATACTATTTACTTAGGTAATCGATTACATGAGTGTAAAAAAACTTCCTATTCATTTTTTTGATTTTTGTTTGGTAAAACCAAAGTAGATTGAATTACTTCGTGACTCGGAGGCACATCTTTTTTTAGCAAACAATTCAGAATGAGGTTCCCGATTTTTTTACCCATCTCGTAAGGATATTGTTTGATTGACGTGATGCACAAATTTTGTAGTAACTCTGCAGCCTCAATTTCACCATAAGAAGCCACCGTCATATCTTCAGGAACCCGGTATCCTCTTTTAAACAGTTCTAGCAAGACACCGAATGCCATCGCGTTGTTAAGGGCTAAAATGGCTGTCGGCTTTTTCTTTAAATTAAGAAAATGTTCAACAGCTTGCCTACCGCCTTCTTGAGAGAAGGCACCATTAAAAGTAAGGTTGGGATCCTCTGCTATCCCGTACGCATCAATCGCTTTTTTGTAGCCCAAATAGCGATCTTTTGCAGTACTTACGTGATCTGGGCCATTTACTACACCGATATTTGTATGTCCCTGTTCTATAAGTGACTTTGTAATGTCGTAAGCAGCTTGTAAATTGTCTTCTTCTACTAAGTTAAGTTTTAAATCAGGCTGCTCGATCCTTCGATCCATTAAAATGATCGGGATACCAGCGCGGTGGATGTCGTCTATCAACTCTTCATTTTTTCCAGACGTTGCCAATACGATAGCCTCGACCCGATTCCCGTACAAGAGGCGCAAAAACCCACTTTCTTTTTCCGGGTTTTCGTCGCTGCTACAAAAGATTAATTGATAGCCGAGTTCTTGAATGGTATCTTCAATCCCTTTAGAAATCGTCATGAAGTACGGATTGGAAATATCGGGGATGACGACGCCAATCGTATTTGTCTTGTCCTGTTTTAAACTTCTTGCCACAGCATTAGGCTGATAATTTAACTGATCGACAGCATCAAATACCCGTTTTTTGATTTCTTCACTCACGAACCCAACATTGTTCAAAACTCTTGATACGGTGGCTGTCGATACATTTGCTTTTTTTGCTACATCTTTAATGGTTACTCTCGCCATGTAACTCTACTCCAGTTCTTTGAATCATTACTTAATGTCAACATATGGTTACTCTTAGCTTTACGTCCTTGGATATATCAGGTAAAATTCATTTCCTTTCCTCCATCAAAAAGATATGTAAACGTTTATGTAATCGATTTCCAGTATACAACGAGTTTTTAACTATTTCAACATATTTTCATAACGCATTTTTATGGTGTCCTAGGATACATTCAGCTAGTGATGTAGCTGCTGCCCCATTTCCCCAATCAAAAATGGTAAATTCACCTACACGATTTTGCAACGCACTGTCACCATGATTGAAATTTTCCATGTGAAATCCGTGATCATATTGATCGAAATTGGGGTGAGTTGCATCATACAGTTCCTTCACCTCATCATTTTCGGGACAATACATCATGTAAAAAGAAGCTTTCATGGCTAAAATTCCCCGATCTCGGTATCTTTGAATTCCCGTTAACTTATAATAGTCAAGATAAGTAAGAGCAAACAAACTTTGTCTGGCATCATTCCATTCATCGTCACTCGTCATCACACCAAACCCGCCCATTGTCGGGATTTGGAAGAAGGGAGGCTGCCATATTTGTTGGTAAAGGGACATTTCCGCCAACACTTTTTCCCCGTGTTCGAGGTATATGGATTTCCTAGTTATCCGGTACAATTCTTTTAACGCCTCTGCTGTCCAATACATACCAAGGTTACATTGATTATATAAACCACTCCTTTGATCAACCTTTCCGTACTTTTTGCCTTCCCACTCATTGGAACAAGACCAATACGTTTCAAAATCTTCCCATCTCCCTAGTGGCATAATATAGTCAGTAATAAAGGCTGCTGCTCTTTCGGCTGCTTGAATGTACTTTGAATTAGGTTCTATTTCATGTAATAAACATAGGAGCATGATATGCATGGATGTCTCTGGACTCTCCTTCAAATAAGGGGAGCAATCTAGGTCGTGGGGGCGAACCCAAGATGGGAAATTTCCTCCTTCGAATTGTAAAGACAACAAACGGTTCACATAGCGACGAACATATGCCAGTATTTTCTCATCACGCTTGATGTCTCGAAACCATTTTAGTAGCCAATAACACGTCCAGGATGCATCTAATAAATGAACGTATTCAACGTGTCCAGGATCAGGACATCGATTAGAAGACATCTGCCAGCCACCCTTTTCCCAGCTATTTTTCTTTCCAGCAACATAACAACTGGGAAACAAGCCATTGATTTGAGGCGCACTAAGTGCAAATTGTAAGTTCTTCTCTGCTTTCTCTATTAAGTTTCGATCTCCCCAGTGTCTCCCCCATAAGGCATACCCATAGGAACTACGCAAACTGCAAAACCAAGCCTGATTCCAAATACTTTTAGCTTCCCGCCACTCTTCTTCCTTGCCCTGGCCAGGCTTTTGTTTAGCGGTTACTATAAAGACATGCCCTCCTACTCTTTGCCCATCAATGTCAAATTCCTGCCAACAGACAGATTTCCAACGCTTAAAGGCCCAATCATAAGTGTAGCTGACATAGCGTTCCAATCGCTTCAAATCAAGTGTTTGGTTTTTCTCAGCAGCCAAATACGGTTTGGCAAAACGATCCCATAGAAAACGTTCTATTGGACGGAAATCGCGTTTTGCTTGTTTTTCTTTTCCCCATTGTGCCATATAGAATTGAAACCTAATAGTCTGATTGTAACTACGTTCCATTGGCTTCATTTGATAATAAACATGACCTATTGCTTTATAATCACACAATCCGTACAGTAAATAATGTCCATCCCGTACATAGTCCATGACGTGAGGCATCGGCCTATTATCTTGGATGTCATTTAGGTCCGGGATAAGTGCACAAACCACTTCCTTATTTTCTACGATTATACTCGGTGAACGGAACACCTTATCCCCAATCACCATATCCTCTTTCGGAGTAAGGTGAGGTTTCCATGTACATGTTAGCGACGATACAAGAGGAATTAAAAGCTGTACTCCACTTATCCTCCCTTCCGCATTCGGAGTTATTTCCACTTTTATACGATATAACAAATGTTGATCGTCATTCTGTACTTCCTCTTCTTGAATGACAACGTTAATTCTTGTTCGATCTGCAGTACTACAAAATAGTTCTCTATCTTTTCTCGCTAGTAAATATTTTTTCCAGTCTCCATCTTCAAACCATTTGATAGCCAGTTCCTGTTCATTAAACCAAAGCACCCTATTATCCCCTTCCTTAAGTAAGGCCATTTGATGAAATAAGTTACCCTTTTAAACCTGTAGTCGTAATTCCTTGCACATAATACCGTTGTAAAAACAAAAATATAATCAAAGTTGGGATAGAGGCTACTGTTGAAGCAGCAAAAATTAATCCCCATGAAGTTGAATATTGTGTTGTATATGAAGCAATGGCAACCTGGATTAATTGTCTACTATCATCACTTATTACAATTAGTGGCCATAAAAATTCATCCCATCTGTTAATAAAAGTCATTATTCCCAATGTAATTAATGCAGGCGTACTTATCGGAACAGCAATTCGAAAAAATATTTGAAGCCAAGAGGCACCATCAATTCGTGCAGCTTCTAACATGTCCCTAGGGATATCTGAAAAAAACTGTATTAACATGAAAATGCCAAATGCCCATACAATTTGAGGTATGATCAAAGCTTTATAACTGTCCAACCAACCAAGATCTCTAATAAGTAAATACTGAGGGATCATTATCGCTTCAAACGGGATGACCAAGGTGGACAAAAACAATACCATTAAGGTTTTTTTTAGTGGAAACCTTAATTTAGCAAAGGAAAATGCAGCTAGGGCATTGATAAATAAACCGCTTACCGTTCCTACAACTGCTACAAAAAGTGTGTTTAATATGTAAACACCGAATGGACGATCTTGATTTGAGAAAATGTCTACATAATTTTCAAATGTAAAATCTACTGGGATGAATAATTCCCAACCAAATTCAGTATATCGAAAAATTTCTGAGTGCGGCCGAAATGAACTTGTCACCATCCAAATCACGGGAAGCAATACAATAAATGAAAGTAAAATCATAAATATGAGTTTGATGACCTTTAAGCCCCTCAATGTCAACCCTCCTAGTATTCGACGTCGGACCGAAATAGTCGTAATTGAATAATCGATATTAATAGTACAATTACAAAAAATATGAAGGCTGCCGCTGTAGCATATCCCATGTCCATTTGATTAAACGCTGTCTGATATATGAAATAAGCAAACGTTCTTGTTGATCCAGCGGGCCCTCCTCCTTCCATCGTGATGTAGACGGGGATAAATATTTTTAAGGCGTCCATTGTGGTAATAATGACAACAAATGCCATTACCCGCTTAATTAGTGGTAATGTAATAGAAATAAAACGCTGGAAAACACTAGCTCCATCAACTTCAGCTGCTTCATATAAATCATTTGGAATATTGTTTAAGCCAGCCAGAAACACGATCATAAAAAAACCCATGGCTTTCCAAATCCCTATAATAGCTACTCCAATCATCGCGATTCTTGGGTTGGATAGAAAATCAATACTAGACACACCCAGCCTTTCTAATATAGCGTTAAGTAGTCCATAATCTTTGTTGAAAATTAACTTAAAAACGGAAGATGCTACGCCCATTGAAATGATAACAGGCAGAAAATAAATAGACCGAAAAATGCCGACGCCAGCAAATTTCTTTTTTACTAGTAGTGCAAGTCCTAACGCAATTGCAGTCTGTATAGGAATAACGATTATGGCGAAATAAAATGAATGCCATAAACTCGAGTAAAACGTATGATCACAAAATAAGTTCAAATAATTGTTAATTCCGACCCACGTTTTGCTAGTACTAATCAAGTTATAATTGTAAAAGCTTGTAAGAAACGCCTGCATCATGGGGTAAATGATAAACGTTAAAAGTAGTAGAGTAGCAGGCAATAAGAATAATAATGCGGATATTGTCTCTCGGTGGCGATAAGGGAGTGGAAACTGTTTAAATTTCAAGTTTTTCACTCCTTATTAATAATGTATTATTTTAATGATTCATCTATTTCTTGTACCGCCTTTTCTACCGCCTCATCAACATCCGTGTTATTGATTGCTAAATCTTCAAACAAATCTCCTACGGCCTTGCTAACGACAGGATAATGAGGTGTAACAGGGCGTGGTTTAGCATAATTTTTCGCCTGTTCTACGAAGATGTTCATTGGATGTTCGTTAAGAGAATCGATTGCTTCATAAGTAGAATGCCTGGCTGGTAAATTACCTGTATGCTCATACCATATCTTGGAACCTTCTTCTCCTGTCACCCAATCGACGAATAACCATGCTTCCTCCGGGTAGTCCGATTGTGAAGAAATCGCCATATTCCAACTGCCCATTGGAGTCACCTGTTCTTTCCCCCTCCACAATGGCGCGATATCCCAATCCTCTCCAAAAACAAAATCAGGATACTCGCTTTGTAAATAAGAGATATGCCACGGTCCTACAACATCGATTGCTAGTCTTCCATTCGCAAATCCATCTTCAGGTATCTCTTGTGGCGCAACCTCCTCTTCATGAAACAGAGATCTATAAAAATCAAGTGCTTTTTTGGATTCATCTGAGTCTAAATAACCACTGGCGGTCGAGTTATCTTCGCTTAAAATGTCTCCCCCAGCTTGCCATATCCAAGGCATTGCAGAAAATACCTGCCCTTCGTTTGAACTTATGCCCATAGTGGGAACCCAACCATAAACGTTTTGATCTGGGTCATTCAACTTTTTAGCGGCATTTAACACTTCCTCCCAAGTCCATGCTTCATTTACATCTGTTGGAGGCAATTCCACCCCTTTCTCCTCAAACAATTTTTTGTTGTAAAACATGGCTAGGCTAGCATCGTTCAAAGGTGCAGCATACATCTTACCATTGTAGGTTAAACTTTCTACAACCGCATCAGTAATATCTTCTTTACCACCGTCTCTCTCATAAAATGCATCAAGTGGTAACAGGGCACCATTATTAGCATACGAAGCCAATGTGGGGCTATCAATTTGCATTATGTCTGGAGCATTCCCCCCTGCTAAAGCCGTTCTTAGGGCTGTTTCATAATCAGTTTTTATTTCCATTTTGACCTTAATATTAGGGTGCTCCTCCTCAAACGACTCTATTAATCTCTTCATTGCTTTTTCTTCAGGGTCATGTTCATGTCTCCAAAAAGTAACTTCTACAGTATCCTCTCTGCTATTAGAGTTAGACCCTTCTTTTTTTCCATTATCAGCATCTGAAGAACACCCTACACACAAAGCAAACAAGAAAAACAAGAATACTCCGATCAATTTTTTCACTCTTTCGCCCTCCTTTGTAAATAGATATGTAAACTACACATTTAAAAAAGGAGATCAATAGTTGAAGCATTTTTCAAAGTCTTCTCTGTTAAACGGCAACGTATCTGGAAGAGGCATCCGTTTCTCAACAGAGGCGATCGGCTGATATGTCTTATGCGGTAACGTTTGGTACCAATAGGCCGTACTGGAGTAATCATCGCTTCTGTGATTGTTGTGTCCGTGTTCAATCGTCACCTTGATGGACTGATTAAACATGATCGGATCTTGGATGTGATAGCGATAAGCTGTTATTTTCCCAGACCAGTTCGGTCCTCCGCCGAGAATAATGCCGTGATAGGGCGTGTTCTGCTCTTGTTGCGGACACCAAGCTGTATTAAAGTAATCTTCCATCCCTGTCCCATGCAGTGTCGGCGGCCAAGCTTCCCCGTCAATGAAAATCATGTCGTCACCTTCGCCATACCAATTCCATTCATGGGTAAAGCGTAAGTTGTGAATATTTAAATTACAACCAACATAGTGGCCCCTTCCTTCTGCTTCCAAAATGACGTAGTTGTTTTCGCCTGTCGTATTTTTACCGCCGAACTGGTATAAAGCGTTCGAAATATTATCGTCAATTCCTTTCGTCAATTCTCTTCGCCATTGGGCGTGAAACCTCAGCTGTGAATCAACTTCCCCCTCATACTCTTCGTAATCGATGTAAAAATAGAATTTAATAGGATGTTCAGCTTCACTTTCGATCTCAATTCTGGCATTTGTCGCATACGGCATCGGAAAAAAACAATTTAAGGAACGACCATCTTCTGGACTCATGGCGAGCGGAGCAGACCAATAGTTTTTTGTGATACCGTGTCCCATCCCGAAGAAATCACCGATGGGCGCCTCAACGCTCGGTATGGTCTCTCCGTCCCAGTACATCCTTATGACGATTTTTCGATGGAGAAATGATTCATCTACTTCTTCTAAAGGAGCCATCGTCATCCAAATGTGAGTGATGCATCCAGACCCTGTCACATTGAAAATTTCACAACGATCTCCGGGATAAATTTTGTAAAAGTCACGGTTGCCGCCGGTACGGTCATAACTGGACTCTCTTTTTCTTTTACCGCTTCTTTCCCGGTATAAATCTCTGAGAGAAGAACCGAAAAATCGCATTTCGACGCCCCCATTCATATGTAATCGTTTATGTAAACGTTTATGTAATCGATTACTAGTATACACTGAACAGTTTGCCATTTCAACACTTTTTTTTAAATTTTTTATTTGTCAATTACACTGGCGTGATCGCGGTATCTGTCGTTTAAAAGTAACGCCTCTATATCTTTTTGCATCAATAAAAAAACGCCTCAATCAAAAAAAACGTTAATCGAGAGCCTGACGTTTATTTCAGCCAGAGAGACTACTTCAAGGCCCCTAATATTAATCCCCCCGTGACAGTATCGCCTGTCACGGGGGAGAGTTACCGAAGGGACTGTTCCCACTTTTTCATCAATGCATCCGCATGAGAGTGAAGCGCTTGAAACGCCCTTTCAGATATCAACTCACCGTCTTGCTGATGGTCAAGTAACACTTTAAAGCGTTTCATATGTTTGACTACCTTTTCAGCCGCTTCTCGCCTTTCGAAGTGATCGACTGCCGTCAGGTGGATGATTAAGGAACGGGCAGCGTCGCGGTTCGCAAATTCTCCCTTTTCCTCAAAGCGCTCAACGAGCGCCTTCATGTCGGCTGCACTTACATCCGCTGTCAATGAAACTTCAGTGCTTGGACCACTTCCACTCCACCTAAATTCTTCTACTTCCACGAGGCCGTTCGGAATCTGACTGGCAAGTCTTTCCCTTTTGGACAGTTTGACTCCGCGACCAACGGCTTCCACTTTAAACGTGTAATCTCCTTGATCAAGCCCATCCACAGTAAAGGTGGTGTCCCTCGTCGTCACAGCGCGGTTAATTGGCGTAAATTCTACACCTTCGGGCTTAACGGGTTGGCCGTTGACATACACCCGGTACCCCACTATGTCTTGGTTGACCGCTGTTGCCTCGTTCCAAGATAACTCGACACTTGAGCCTTTTACTGTAGCGTTTAGATCCCCTTCAATTGTGGGGGCGCCAATTGGGTACGGCGGGGCAGTTTCAATTTCAAGGGATGTGCCGTAATCCACTTTGTTACCTGCAACATCCACAGCTTCGACTTCCACACGATAGATTGTTCCCGGCTCCAGCTTCGTCAACGTGTATTGG
Source organism: Novibacillus thermophilus (assembly GCF_002005165.1). Taxonomy (NCBI): domain Bacteria; kingdom Bacillati; phylum Bacillota; class Bacilli; order Caryophanales; family Thermoactinomycetaceae; genus Novibacillus; species Novibacillus thermophilus. The sequence goes on along the minus strand of NZ_CP019699.1, from coordinate 2,585,787 downwards.
TTTTGTGGCGTAAACCCTTTTAGCTCACCATTGGCGTACACGTAGTAACCGGCAATCCCGTTCTCATCAGAACTCTTTTCCCAAGCGACAGATGCCCACGTAAATCCAGGATACACCACTTCTTCTTCCTTCCCGCTAAACGTATCGCTCGCTGGTATCCGGGTGGTGAGTTCTTTGATTTCTGTATTTTCCGGAAGTGTTGGAGGGGTTGTATCTTTAGCTCCTAAAGTCGTTATGTTCACTTCCGGTCCATCAGATGTGCGGTTACCTGTTGCATCTGTCGCTTCGATTTTGAACGTATACTCTGTCGCAGGAGCTAAACCGTGAACCGTATAACTCGTTCCGGAAACGGTCGTGTAGTCCATTCCTATTTTTTCACCATTTTTATACACGGTATAGCCCTGTACGCCTACGTTGTCAGTCGCTTCACTCCAAGTGAGCGTGACACTTCTCCCATCGGATGAAGATTTCGCACGAACAGTTGAACCTTTCTCCCATTGCGGTTTTTGTGCCGCATCTTCGGCGACGGGTGACATGGTTGTATTTTCAAAGACTAGTCCAGTCGAATTTGCGATTCGCCATGGATCGCCGTCATTGTCTTGAACATTCGTAAATTCCACATCGTAAAATTGAATGTCTTTTCCGTAGCGAATGTTAGTTGATCGGACGTTATCAAACTTCACGTCTCTAAAGACGATATTTTCGTGAAAGACTTCACCCACATCGCGATGACCTGTGATGAGAATGGATTGCGCCTGACCTTCCTGGTTGCGAACCGTTGTATTGACAATTTCCATATCTTTAAACTGAGAAATGGTTTCTGCAGGCTCATAAAGAATAGCGGCGTTCGGGTCCGTGTACGAAGATGTAAAGACGAACGGACCATCTCCATCGATGCTCTCCAGTGCATTGTCTCTAAAAAGGATATCCCGCGCGCCGCCCCCCATCGGCGTATTCGTCTTACAACGCAGGCCCACGTCCGTTTTATACATGATATTATCTTCGACTAGAAGTTCTTGAATCCACCCCCCTGTATGGCTCCCTGTCACCACGCCGCCATGCCCTTCCCGAATGTAATTGTTAAAGATCCACGCATTGCCTGTCGGTTCAGCGTTTGCTGCAGCTTGACCCATGCCTGACGCAAAGTTGATGCTGTCATCTCCTGTGTCGAGGAAATTGTTGAACACCATAATATTTCGAGAGTTGCCGAACTCGAATCCGTCAGCATTGTTTCCATCATAAGTTTTAGAAACGGTTCCATTTACTACGATGTTTTCACTGTGAAGGTTGACGATACCGTGGAAGGCGGGATTGAGTTGAGTAAACCCTTCGTAGTACATGCCGTCAACCCCCCGCACGGTAATGAGATTCGAGCGGGTCGCGTAGGCCGATTTGGCGTTCATCCCCGATTGTTGAGCCGCATAGGACTGGTTGGCAGCTAAAATGCCAAGTGTGTCCTTGGAGTCTAAGTCTAACGGAGACATTTGTCCATCGACAACTTTGACCCCACCCGTCACTTTAGCGTTATCCCCTGCGACCAGACGTGGCAGTTCGTTGCCCAGCTCGTCTATCGTCGGATGTCTGTCATCGTATTTCCACCCGTTGCCGTCAATGACTCCGTCACCGACTATTCGAATATTTTTCAAGCTGCCGTAATCGTACGTGTGGGCGTTGATCAAGGAAAAAGAACGCTCATCTGTAGAATAGTCGTATAACCAGAAACCCCGGCTGTAATCTTCCGCATCCGGGGAGCCGAGTAAATAACCGTCCACTTGAAAGGTAATATCCGACTTTAACCAAATTTCGCCAGAGATGAATTTCCCTTCAGGAATTAAAACGATGGAACCTGGTGTCGCTGCATCAATTGTAGCCTGGATTGCTTCTGTATCCTTTATATCGTCATCTGCGGTGGCGCCAAAGTCTTCAACGTTAAAAACGTCTTTAACAGGCGTTGTTCTCCCTGTAATTTTGTTAGATGGCATCGATTCGACACCGTCTGCATTAACCGAAGTGACATAAAATTCATATGCCGTGTCCGGTTGGAGATTTTCTACTTTAAAGTTGTGAATAAGAATGTTTGTGTGGAAATTATCTTTATCGATGTTTTCATAAAAATTGTCGATGTAAGCTTTAGCTGGTCCACTGTTATCTTTAGACGAGCTCCCTATTTTTTTACCATCCATGTAGACGTTAAAATCCACAATATCGTCGTAGTTTTCAGGCTTTTCCCATACAAGGGTTATGCTGCTTTCGTCATACGCAAGAGTCGGTATTTGTAAATTTCGTGGCGCTTCTGGTACCGAAACTCGTGATTCCGCTTCAGATATCCCTCTGAAAAAACTGCATGCCATTAATAAGGTGAGAAGAACAGACACAGTTAAGTCCTTATAATTGTGTAAAATGGATTCCTTAAAAATAAAGGAGCCAATTTCAAAATCCTCGGTTAGAATGGAGTTGTCGGAAATACCATTCTGGAGAGGAGAATTTTGAAATGGCTCAATACCAGATTACCGTAGATCAAGAACTTTTGCAGCAACTTTTTTTAGGACATTCAAAAGACGCTGGTGTAGCGAAATTACTGGAATCGGTATTAAACCAAATTCTCCAAGCGCAGGTGACCGAACAGCTGGCAGCTGAACGCTATGAACGCACGGATTCCCGTCAAGGCTATCGCAATGGATCCTATCCTCATCAATTAACCACTCGGGTGGGGACCATTACGTTACGTGTTCCACGGATTCGAAACGGTCAGTTCTCCACTGAACTGTTTGCCCGTTACCAACGGAGCGAGCAAGCTTTGGTGTTGGCTTTGATGGAAATGGTCGTGAATGGGGTTTCCACACGTAAAGTGACTCAGATTACCGAAGAGCTTTGCGGCACTCATTTTTCCAAGTCCACCGTTTCAGACCTGTGCAAAAGGCTTGATCCTATTGTGGAGGCTTGGAATTATCGTCCGCTTTCAGACCGCCGGTTCCCGTTTGTGCTGGTGGATGCCTTGTACCTCAAAGTCCGTGAGGATGGCCGGGTACGGTCCAGAGGAGTGATGATAGGAATCGGTGTCAACACAGACGGTTACCGGGAAGTCTTGGGGATCATGACCGGTGACACGGAATCGGAAGCCAGCTGGAGCGAATTTTTCAGTTGGTTAAAACAACGTGGTCTTGGTGGTGTCGATTTGATCACCTCTGATGACCATGGCGGTTTAGTCCGTGCCATTCGTCACCATTTCCAAGGGGTCACCTGGCAACGCTGTCAAACCCATTTGATGCGTAATATTCTGGATGCCACACCAAAAGCGCTGAGAGACGAAGTTCATCGCCATGTCCGTGGCATCCTGGATGCAGCGGATATCGAAACAGCCAGAATGCTTTTGAACGAAACGCTGAAAGTCTTTGAAGAGAAAGCGCCTAAAGCCATGCGTATTTTGGAAAACGGGTTTGATGATGCCACCGCCGTTTTGGCTTTCCCTGAGAAGTACCGTAAGCGACTGCGTACCACCAACAGCGTCGAGCGGTTGAACGAAGAAATCCGCAGACGGGAACGTGTGATTCGCATTTTTCCCAACCGCCAATCGGTGATTCGTCTGTTGGGGGCCTTACTCATGGAACAGGATGAGAAGTGGGCCAGTGGTCGGAAATACCTCGATATGGAAGATTACTTCACCTGGCGCAAAAGCCATTCAGCAAAAACACATAGTAAGGTGACACGCATCATGTAGGCAGCTTATCTAACCGAGGAGCTTTTTACACACAATTTCGGACTTGATCACAGACACGGTCGGCTTAACGAACCGTCTATTGGACGTGTAGCCGAGTACCTTTATCTGTCGAAGTTTTTGTACAACCTGCTGCGTTTTCCACCGTTGAACCAGCTGTAAGTAAACGACCCGAAGTTTCGATACTGCCTTCATCTTCTCAACTCCCTCGTATAATTTACGACTAGTTTAATAGAAAACGCTTTCGTATTAAATGCAGATAACGGATGTCATCGTTGTAAAAATCAGACGAACAATCGCAATCCGTTCGCTACGATTTTGGCAGTCTTTGTGCTATAACAGCATGGCTCGTCGAAACATGAAAGTACAGAGAAAAGCCGGTATTACTCCCGTCCGAATACCGGCATGCTAACACGTCGCATTTGTGTACAATCTTATGCCGCTTGCTCCGCTGAGCTAGTCGGGATCGACGATATCGACTAGAAACGTCTTGATCTCATACGGATTTAAATGGAAGCGGATTCGATCCTCTCGCACTTCCTCCCCAATGGGACGCTCCATCAAATTACACTCTTGCCACGATCGAATCGTGAAATCACTCGAAATTTCAACGTCTTCACGCCCGCCCGAAAAGTCGTGAACGCGTAAAATTAGACGCTCTCGATCTTCACTTTTTTTGACGGCATCGATCATTACATGCGGGTTTGAGATGCGGAAAAGAGACCGTTCCGGAACGGAAGACGAACCGTGAACAAACGTTAAGGGTTGATTTAACGCCCAGGCTTCGTATACCGTTCCGCCTTCCAACCAGTCGCCTGGATGGGGGTACAGTGAGTACGTGAAGGTATGCCGGCCGCGGTCGGCTTCCGTATCGGGATAGACGGCAGATTTCAGTAAAGATAGCCGCATGACACTGTCCTTAATGTCGTAACCGTATTTGCTGTCGTTTAACAAGCTGACACCGTACCCTCGCTCAGAAAGGTCTGCCCACTGGTGACCGACGGTCTCAAACCGGGCGTAATCCCAGCTCGTATTCCAGTGAGTAGGCCGCTTCACATTGCCGAATTGAATGTCGTACGTCGCTTCCGTGGCCCGAATGTTTACAGGGAAAGCGACTTTTAGCAAACGTTGGGTTTCTTGCCAATCTACTTCTGTCCGGAAATCGATGCGGCGGCTTTTCGCGTACACGATCATGTCCTGTTTGATTGTCGTCTCGCGATACTGCCACGTGAATCGAACGACCGCCCGCAACGCATTGTGTTCACATACCTCTACCGATACGAGATCGACGACTTCCTCCATCTTCTCCTGATAGAAAAGGTCAATGTCCCACGCGTCAAAAGCTAATGGCTTATCCTCAAACAGTTGCAACACGTTCCCCCGCTCTTTGCACTTTAGCACATGCCGTCGGTTTTCGCGGTCATATATCTTTACGAGCTGCCCTTGGCTGTTCCATTCCAGTTCATAAAATGGAGTAACAATTCCCGAAGCGGATAGTTTAAAGGCCTGGCTGTCCTCTGACGAGTCACTTGAAGCTGCACCCGCCCCTTCACTTCCTTTTGCCGTCTGCTTTTCACTGTGGAACGTCAATGTGGAATATCCCATCGGCGGCAATCCGCCCACAGTGACTAACCATTGGTCGCCGACACGTTCAGCCTCCAATTTCCGCCCCTTCACATCGGTCCACTCTCCAGTGCGCATACCATCGCCGACCGGGATTTTCACCAGGTCCTCACGCGTCCACGGCGCCGAATTGAACACTGTCACAACATTGTCTTTTGGAGTCACGAAAGATCGCACTGCGTTCTGCCAAACAGCTGTGACGCGCTTTTCCGCTTCCCTGTACTCTTCTCTGCTGTCCTCGTACACTTCGCGTATTGAGGAGCCGGGAATAATATCGTGGAACTGATTGCGCAACACGATCTTCCACCCTTCGATCAGCTCCTTGTCCTTATAGTGAGTCCAGTCGGCATGAACCGCGCTCGCCATGGCGCCGAGCCACTCCGTTTCGCGAAACATGAGTTCCAGTTTGCGGTTCATCTTTTTGTTGTACGCTTGGCTCGTGTAAGTGCCGCGGTGGTATTCGAGATACAATTCTCCGTCCCACGTGTGAACATAATCTTCAGCACCGGTTATCCGTTCCTTCAGCCTCGCAAAGTATTCATCCGCCCTGCCCGTTTCCGCATGCGGCAGGCCCGGAATCCTGTCGACCCGCCGGCGCATTTCGAGCATGTCGCGGTTCGCGCCACCGCCACCGTCACCGTATCCGTAAGCAAGGAGCAGCTCCCGATTGACTGTCTTATCGCGATAAGCGTCCCAAATCCCTTTCACGGTCTCCGGCGTAATTGTACCGTTGTACGTGTAAAACCAGGAGCCAGGTTCGGGATCCGGGACAGGTGTCGTAATAAAGTGAGTCAACACTTCACTGCCGTCAATACCGCGCCAAAAAAACGTGTCGTGCGGCATGCGGTTATACTGGTTCCAGCTGATTTTCGTCGTCATGAAGACGTCAATGCCGGATTTCTTTAAAATTTGCGGGAGCGCCCAGCTATAACCGAACACATCGGGGAGCCACAAGTATCGGCATTCCACTCCGAATTCGTCGCGAAAAAATCGTGTCCCAAACAACAGTTGCCGCACGAGCGATTCACCGGAAGGCAGGTTGCAGTCCGCTTCAACCCACATGCCGCCGCCCGCTTCCCAGCGCCCTTCTTTTACCCTCTCCTTGATCTGCTCATAGACGCCGGGGTAATCCGCTTTCACGTAGTCGTACAGTTGCGGTTGTGTCTGCAAAAAGACGTACTCCGGATACCGTTCCATCAATCGCAATACAGTAGAGAAGGAACGGGCGCATTTTTCCCGCGTGTGTTTAAGCCGCCACAACCAGGCCACATCGATGTGGGTATGGCCGATGCAACGGACCGTCACCGGATGGTGTTTTTGAAGCTGCTCCAATTCCCGGGACAAACGCTCCCTCGCCCCGTGAACACTTCGGTAAAACGCTTCGGAACCCGGCTTAGACCAGTCAATCTGTTTAAAGGCACGGTCGAGTGTTTGAAGCAACAGCGTACGCTCAGCGCTGTTGTCCTCCAACACCATGACAGCTTCAAGAACAGCCCGTGCGGTATAGTACAAATTATCCGTCTCCTCATCCAGCCACGCCAACTCCGCACGCCTGATTTCATGTTCCTGCTCTTTCCGGGGCCCGCCCCCTTCGAGACCGGACCACAACCGGAATGCCAACTGAACCGTGTCGCCGGGGGCACTCTCCGGAAGAAACACTTCTCGATGGTTCGAATCCACCCCCTGATACGGTTTCCCGTTCACAAACAACAGGGATTCAAATCCGGAATTGTGCCCCCCGCCCGTCTTTCCAAAATCGAAAAGACCGACCACTTGCTTCCCGTTCCATTCACCAGGAACGTAAACGTCGGATGTGAGCCAGGCGTACAGATCGCGTCCTTTCCACCTCTCACCCACACGGATACTTTTCCACTTGGCGGAAGAGGGGGGGTAACTGACCACTTCACGTTTTTCGTCGAGACAAAACTTGAGTGGCGAGACGCGGACAGCATCCCGGTAACGATACGGTTCCAACTCCTTCAAACGTTTTTTCAACTTGGCTTCAGCCAGTAACATGCACCATGCCTCCTAACTATCCCTTTATACCGGTAAACGTGATCCCCCGGATAAACGTCTTCTGTAAGAGGAAAAACAACACCACGACAGGTAACGTCATCATCGTCGCGACAGCCATCATCAGTCCCCACTCTGCACCCCGGAGATTGTGGAACTGTTGCAGTCCGAGGGATAACGTGTACGATTGCGGCTCTGTCAAATAAAGGAGCGGGCCGATAAAGTCTGTCCAGCTGTTCATGAACTGGAACAATCCGACTGCGAGGACGGCCGGTTTCGCCAGCGGGAGCATAATCTGCCAGTAAATGCGAAATTCTCCCGCACCGTCAATTCTCGCAGAATCTAGGAGTTCGCCAGGAAGTCCGAGAAAAAACTGCCTCAATAAGAAAATAAACAGCGGGATACCGAAAAATGCCGGGACGATCAAAGGTAACGGTGTCCCAACCCAGCCGAACTTTTCAAACATGATGAACAGCGGAATCATCGTCACCTGAGTGGGAATCATCATCACCGCGATCGTAATGGCAAACAACACATTGCGCCCCTTCCAGCGCAGCTTGGCAAAACTGTAGGCGACCAACGGACACGACAGCATCGCGCCGACGGTACTCAACACTGTAATGACGACTGTATTTTTCAAATACGTAAAAAAAGGAATGTACGCCACAGCGTCGATGTAATTGGACCACGTGAACGGCTTGGGAATCCATTCGGGAGGCCAAGTGAAAATTTGCGTCGGGGGTTTGAGTGACGTGGACAGCAACCACACGAAGGGGATGATAAAAAAACAAGAAGCGAGCAGCAAGACAACGTGTGTCAACACTTTTTTCACCTTGTTCTTCATTCTCCCTCACCTCCCCTGATAATGGACCCATCGCTTCGACGTCAGGAAAATCAGGCCCGTTAACAGCATGATGATTAGGAAAAGAATCCACGCCATGGCCGACGCATAGCCCATCTTGAAATATTTAAACCCGTTGTCGTACAAATACATGACGTAAAACATGAGCGAGTTGGCCGGCGTACCCTGTCCTTTTGTCAACGTATACGGAAGGGTAAACTGCTGGAAAGCCCCGATCACTCCCATAACCAAGTTATAAAAGATGACAGGCGTGAGCAGTGGCAACGTCACGCTTTTAATTTTTTGAAACCAGTTGGCCCCGTCAACATCGGCAGCATCGTAGTAGTCTTGTGGAATGTCGTGCAATCCTGCCAAGTAGATGACTACTGCCTGCCCGATCGCCCACAGAGACATTAAAATGAGCGACGGCTTTGACCACGATTCGTCCCCGAGCCATGCCGGCCCATCGATTCCGACTGACGCCAGCATGCCGTTGACCAAGCCGAATTGGGGGTTCAACAGCCAGACCCACAAAACGGCCAAAGCTACTTGCGGCACTAGTGTCGGAAGAAAGAAAATCGTACGGTAGACAGCCATCCCTTTCACTCTCATATTGAGGAAGAGGGCGAGACTGACACCGAAAATGATACTGAGGGGAACAAAGAAAACAGTAAAGTACACCGTATTGTAAACCGCGTCCCAAAACACTGGATCTTGCATGAGTGTCCGATAGTTTTGCAACCCGACGAATTCTCCCGGTTGCAAAATGCTGTAGCTCGTAAAACTGTAGTAAATGGAAGAAAAGAGCGGAAAAGCGAAGAAGACGCAAAACCCGATGATCCACGGAGACGCAAACAGCCATCCCCAAACCCGTTCCCGCTTGTGCCACGAAATCCCCATCTTTACCGGTTTGCCCGTTTTGGTGCTCACCACCTGCTCCGTTTTAGCCACCGTCATCCCTCCTTACTGGGAAGTAACGGAAATCCGTCCTCCGTCGGCCTCCTCCCTTGTCATTGATTCAGAGCCTTATTCACTTTATCTGACACAGCTTTTAACAAATTTTCCGGGGTGTCCTTCTCCCGAATCGCGAGGTCCCTCGCCTGAACCAACTCGTTCCACAACAGAGAGCCCTCCGAGATGACGGGACGGTGACGCGCCTGCGGCAAAATGTCAACAAATGCTTTCATAATCGGGTCATCTGTATGCAATTCATCGTTAATCGCTTTGATTGAAGCCAGATTTCCAGTCTTTTCACTGTAAATTTTCTGCCCTGCCGGCCCTGCCGCAAATTTCATAAACTCCCAGGCGGCTTCCTCGTTTTGGGCTCCTTTAGGGATGACGAAACTCCATCCTCCCGCCCAAGTCGTGAAATGATCTCCGGTCGGAGTAGGAATGGGAGCGACCCCGTAGTTCAAATCCGGTTTGTATTTCTTAATACTGCCGACCATGCTCGGCACCGTTACCACCATGCTTATTTGACCGGTGAGAAATGGGCTTTCAGCCCCTGAGCCTGCCGAATCCGTAAACGCCGTCAAATTTTCGATGCCGTACTCTTGGGCGTAGTCCGTCATCCACTGCAGGGATTCTACAATTTTAGGATCGTCCGCCGTCACTTGGCCGGTATCTTCATCGTAAAATTCACCGCCAAACACCCATCCCCACGTGTACATCCATCCCTGGCCATACCACGGGATAAAGCCGATCCGCTCAAAGCGGTTCCCTTTCTTAATCGTCAACTTCTCCGCGACTTCTTCCAATTCGGCAATCTTTTTCGGCGGATTTTCGGGATCGAGCCCGGCTTCCTTAAAGTGGTCTTTATTGTAAAACAATAGACGGGCGTCAGTGTCCATCGGCAAACCGTACAGTTTTCCTTCGTATTTCGCCTCGTTTATCGCGTATTCGTAATAATCGTTGTCTTCGATGTTGTCTTGGTCGGCGTACTCTGTCAGATCGGTCAGCGATCCTTGAGCTGCCCAGGAACCGACCTCAAAACGGTCAAAATACGCGACATCCGGCGGATTGCCACCGGCAATGGCCGCAAGCAGCTTCTCGTTTTGCCCTTCACCTTGTTGCGCGATGTAAACAGCTTCCACCGTCACGTCAGATTGCTGCTCGTTAAACGCTTTTACGATCTCTTCAAGGGCTTCTTGCTCTACATCCGTCGACCCGTGCCAAAACGTGACGGTTGTCCCGTTCCCGCCCGATGTGACTTCACTTTCTCCAGACGCACAGCCGGCCAAAACCGTTGTCCACACAACGGTCACAGCTAAAAGGATTGTATCGATACGTTTCGAGCGTTTCATTTCCTTCCCTCCCGAACTCATGTTCACATGGTTGGCCTTCTTCCGCTTCCGGCACCCAGCAGTTCCCGTCGTAGGTCAGTCAACACCCCCTTCGTCGACACTGAATTTTGTCATCCATTGGCGATTCACCTCCTGTTAAGAGCTGACGACGTTATCCCATTACTCAACGTGAACTTGGTGTATCGAGTGCTCGACAGCGTCCATGAGCTTATCGAACTCTTGTACCGCACGCTCGCTGTCCCCCGCTTTAAGCGCATCCAACAACGTGAGGTGGAAAGGGTATGAATTGTCAAAGATTGACTGAATACCGAACGGGCTCTTCCAAAATTCGTCAAGATTGTCGCGAATCGAATGTATAATGCCTTCCAAAATGTCGTTTTGCGCCGCCCGGTAAAGCGTTTGGTGGAAACGGGCGTCGGCCCCGGACGCCTCCTCCCTTTCCCCTCTGTCCAAAAAGTGTTTATATTGCGTCAAGTAAGCTTCGAGCTCTTTTATTTGCGCTTCTGTCACTCTTTTCGCAGCCAATTCTACTGCTTTTCCTTCCAATGCTCGTCGCACTTCACTCATTTGCAGTAAAAACTGCTTCTCGTTCTGAATGTTGATTTTCGTCTCAATGCGGTACGTGTTGGCATCTTTGACATAAATGCCTTTTCCGTTGATCACTTCAATCACTTCGATAGCTTCCAAAAACCTTAAGGCCTCGCGGAGGGAAGAACGCCCAACGTTGAGTTGTTTCATCAAGCGATCCATAGACGGGAGTCTATCTCCTTCGTGTAAGTGCTCGCTTTTAATGTAATTTTTGATTTCATCTGCAATCATCTTGCTCAACGACACTTTCTTAATTCTTCGCATGCTTCGTCCCCTTCTCCCCAACCCTTCCACCCAGTATGACGGTACACCTGTATGATAGGTTCATTGTATTCCGAATTATATGGATGTATGAATGAGAAACGTCATTTTTGGTGTCTTGACCACTCCGTTGCGTCTTGTTGCAGATTTTTTAATAGCTCGTCAATATCCGGTGCACGGTTATTGTGCGCTTGACTGATAAACCCGTTGATGACAGGCACCATCTTGGTTCCAAAAAAAGGATTCGCTTCATCCATTAACGTAGGTTCCGCCAATTTCGCAATTTCGATTGCCTTTTGTGTGTAGACGTCATGTGGATCGACGAAATCGGGGTCCGCTATCGAAGGGTTGTACTGAAAGTTCTCGTAGTTATGTTTTTGCGTGTCGTAACTGGCCAAAAACTTCATCACTTCCCACGATGCTCGAACATCGTCTGCATTTTTAGCCATGACAATCGGATCCGTCGGGATCCATCCCTTTCCATCCGGTCCGAAATTTTTTACCGGCACGAATCGTTCGATCAGCTTTGTGTCGCCGGAACTTTTGTATTCGCTAAACGCCGGAAAGGCGCTGGCACTGAGAATGCCAATGGCGATGTTGTTGTTTTCGAGACCGAAGTTTTCTTTTCCTTGACCGTTTATAAAGGCGGGAGGCGCAAGCGTTGACGCTTCTTTCAACCATTCAAACACCTTTTTCATTTCAGGCTTGTTCAACTCCCATCGCACACGCTTCAAGTCATTGAGACTTCCAACAGCTCCCTCCGCTCCGTAGGCGTACGTCAGCGTCACAAACGTGTACTGGTTTAAACTGTTCCCTTGGAACCACAATCCGTAATTTTTTTCGCCCGTTACCGGGTTTTTCCCCGTCATGCGCTTCGCTTTGTGCAGCACTTCTTCAGGTGTTGGGGTCTCCGACAAATACTCGACGCCCCAATCGTCGAATAACTTTTTATCGTACACGATCATGTAACTTCCGAGGACCGATGGCAATCCAAATTGGTGCTGACCGTCTAAAGATTTCGTGCTAAACGAATTTTCATAAACATTCCGGATATAAAGGTCAGGGTCAAAACGTCTGTCGTTTTCAATGAGATCGTCAATGTTTCTCAACAAACCCTGTTGGTAAAACTGGGAGGCAAACGCGCCACCGGTGTACAAGACGTCCACATCCCTCGACAGTAACAGCGCTTTCTGTTTCGCCTGGGCATTTTCCCACGGGATCTGGATCACTTCCAACTCAATATTCGGGTACATGTGATTAAATGTCTTCTTTGAGTACTCACTAAAACCGGTCGTTTTCTTGACTGTGACAGGGTCGAGCCCATTGGCAACCTGCCAGCCGGCTAACGCGACCCGCACTTTTCCCGAGACTTCGGAGACGACGGCTATATCCGAATCGGCCTCATCGCTGTTCGCCTTCCACAATGAACACCCGGAAAGACTGATCACCAATATGGAAGTCCATGTGAGGAGCACACGCTTGTTCATGACCGTCCCTCCATTAATCACTGACATTTCTCCCCTCTACGAGCTATTGTTTTAAGCCGGTTAAAGCGATGCTTTCAACGATGTACCGCTGCAAAAAGACGTATACCGCGAGAATCGGTATCAAACTAATCGTCGTCGCCGCCATGATGATGGAAGGGAAGTGATTCATCCCTTGGTTGTAGCTAAACATGGCCAAGCCGAGTTGAATCGTGTACTTCGCAGGATCGTTTAGAACGAGCAGCGGCCACAACAAATCGTTCCAGACGGCGAGAAACTGCAAGATCGTCATCGTCGCCACAATCGGCGTACAGATAGGAAAGTAAACACGCCAAAATACCGTAAATTCCCTCGCCCCATCCATGATCGCCGCTTCTCTTAAACTGGAAGGAAGTTGATCGATAAACTGTTTGGCTAAAAACGTGCCGAACGCGTAGTTGAGCGCCGGTAAGTAAAATGCCCAATAGGTGTCGAGCAGTTGTAATTTATCAAAAAGCAAATACTGTGGGATCATCGTCATTTCAAAAGGGATCATCATCGTACTGAGCGCTAAAAGGAGAACGGCGTTCGCCCCTTTGAATTGTATCTTGGAGATGGCGTATCCGGATAATAACGCAGAGAACAAACTGACGACAATCACGCCAAAGGATACGAGAAGAGAATTAAAAATGTAGCGGAGCATGTCGATGTTCAAAAACGCCGCTTCGTATGTCTGCAGTGAAAAATCTTGTGGCCAAAATTTAGGCGGAAACGGTATATTCAGTCTGGCTGCCCAGTCAAAACTCGTCATGAGCATCCACAAAAACGGAATCACCATGATCAACGAACTGACGGACAAGAGCACCAAAACGCCCCCATGCGTCACTGCCTTACTGCGCGCCATGGACTCTCTCTCCCCTCAATCAACGCTCGCTTTCTTGTTCGTTTTTAACATCAGCCCCGTGAGAACCAGGATCACAAGAAACAAGATGTAGGAGGCGGCTGAGGCAATCCCCATCTCCGAAGATACAAAGGCGTAGCGGTAAATATACAAAACCGCGGTCATTAACGTTCCATCGGGGTTGCCCGCGGTTCCGCCAATGAGCCAAACGTCTGTAAAACGCTTCATGCCGTTGATCGTACTGATGATGATCACGAATAAAAAGATCGGTCTTACATACGGTATCGTGATATGCCACCACCTTTTGACGCCATCGGCGCCGTCGACTTCCGCCGCTTCATACAATTGCTTGGGAACGCTTTGCAGGGCAGCGAAAAAAATAATGGTGTTATAGCCTAGCGAAGACCACAAACTTAATAACACCATGCTGTTCCTCGAATGGGCAGGGTCGGTAAACCACCCGACTGGTTCGATGCCAAAGAGACCGGCCACGTAGTTCAACAACCCGGTGTTTTCCGGATATAAAAGAAATGAAAACAGGATACTCGTCGCGACGGCAGAGACAACGTTCGGTAAAAAAAAGATGCTTTTGAAAAAATTTTTGCTTCTGCTCCAAGGGAGGCTGTTGATCAGGCTCGCCAATACAAACGATAAAAAAGTCCCGAGCAACACAGACAGTGCCGCCATATAAAATGTGTTGGAAAGGGCTCTCCAAAAAGCGAGATCGCGAAAGATGCGGCTGTAATTGTCTAACCCGACCCACGTGCCCGAGATTCCGTTAGATTCCTGAAAACTCAGTAGCAGGGCAGCCACCATCGGATAGACGGCGAAGGCCGCCATACCAATGATTAGCGGGCCGGAAAATAGTAATCCGACCCAATCTTTCGGCTGTAACCACCTCTTTCTGCGAGACACATCTCCCATCAATCTAAAGCCCCCTTGAAAAATTAATGCACAAATTGTAATCGCATACACAACAGCGGAGAACAGAACCACCTCCCTTTGGTGCGAAGGAGGTAATGGCTAGCTCAAATAGATTTCTTTTCCTTTTTCGCTCGACTCGTATACGCCAGCTAATATTTTCATGATTTCGACGCCGTCTTGCACTGGACAAATGGTTTCTACATCACCTTTTAAACAAGATACGAAGTGGTCGATTTCGTTTTGAAACCCCTTTTTAAAATCAAAAGATAAGGCGTCAATCTGTGGCGTCGCATTCAAAATAGTGTTATGTTTTTCGGTTGTAATTTGTAGCTCAGGTTCGACTTCCGCCCCTCCCTTTTCTCCGTATACATTGACTGCAACAGATTCTCCTTTTGCATGTAAAGTAAAGCTGACATCGACCATTAACGAAGCGCCGTTTTCAAACCGGATCATGGCATTTGCCAAATCTTCCACCGTATTTTTGTGACGATCGTAGTCGGCTGCTTTATAAAATGATTTGTTTTCGACATTTGACCGGTTACCCAGCCGACTGTACGTGTTGCCGCTAACCGACTGGACCTTTGGTTTGCCCATGAGATACCAGCACAGGTCAATCACATGCACGCCCAGATCAATTAAAGGCCCGCCTCCCGAACGTTCCTTGTCGGCAAACCAACCTCCCGGATTGCCGAGAACCCGAAGGCAAGAGGCTTTAGCGTAATAGATGTCGCCGAGGTCTCCGGCATCGATGAACTTTTTTAAAACTTGAGTGTTCGTGCCAAACCGACGAACAAAGCCCACTTGAAGGACTTTTCCATTACTTTCTTGAACGGCTTTTTCGATCGCCAGTGCCTCTTCCACTGTTTTACACAACGGCTTTTCGACCAACACGTGTTTACCTGAGTTTAAGGCGGCTATGGAAATTTCCGCATGGGAGTCGTTCCAAGTGCACACGCTAACGGCATCGATTTCCGGAAGATCCAAAAGTTGACGGTAGTCTGTAAAATACTTCTCGGCACCGTACTTTTCCGCTTTCGCCTTGGCCCTTTGTCCATTCAAGTCACACACGGCATAAACTTCCACATCGTCATGGTGTTGATAAGATTCGAAGTGCATTTCCGATATAGAACCTGCACCAATTACACCGACTTTTATTGGCTCCACATTGTTTCCCTCTCTTCTCCCCTCTGAATTCGCGCACACGCTCCAGCGCACTTCCTCAAATGGTAAACTTATGCCTCCTCCCAAAAACGTCTCAAATTGTCCAAACCGATTTTACAAGCTTCCCTGCAGTCTTCCATGCCTTCAAACTCCAAAGTAAGATACCCGTCGTAACCTGAACGTTTAATCAGTTTTACGATCTCGCGAACTTCAATGTCTCCGTGTCCAACGATGGAGCCTCGCAAAAAATTGCCGTTAACCGTTTTAAACCATTTTCCACCGCCGGGATCGTGGTAGAACGGACGGACATAAAAGTCCTTAAAATGAACGAGCGACGCATACGGCAAATTTTTGCTCACACCGACGATTGGGTCTTCATCCACACACATGAAATTTCCTATATCGAGAGTCGTCTTAAAGTTTGGTCTATCGACGGCATGGAGCACCCGTTGAACGCGATCACTGTGTTGGACGGCAACGCCGTGGTTTTCAATGGTGGTTGTAATCCCAAATTGAGCTGCATAATCAGCGATACGGCGACAACCTTCTACTATTTGTGGCAAGCTGTTTTCAAAGTATTCGATCGTCGCGTTTTCAGGCGGCAGTGTAAAAGCTGTCACATCATGGCGCATATGCTGAATTCCCATGCGATCCAGGAGATCGACATGCTCTTTCACCCTTGCGACTTCGGCTTCAAATTCATCTTTCGTACGCCGGACGAAATTGGCAGGCATGGAGTAGTTCGATAACTCAATCCCAGCCTTTTTCGCTTGGTCACGCACTGCATCGGCTAGTTCCAAATTGTCTACCAACGTAAAGCCGTAAGGGACAATTTCCATATGTTCTCCGCCATTGTCAGCTATCCATTGAACGACATCCAGCACATCCATTTCTCCTGCCTTCACGGCATCCAAAAAGCTGTACGTACTGACTCCGATTTTCACAATCGTTCACCTCGGATTAGTCCAAGTTTCAAGGCAATGCTTGGTTCCAAGCCTTGCAATATTCCCCCAAGATACTAAAAATAGTGTATATATTATGCGCCGTATTTAGAACAATTTAGCTTATAAATTTAACTTATAAATAACGAAACCAGTTTCAATGGAGTAGAAAAAAAGGGAATTCCTATCGGAAATTCAAGGAAAAGCTCAATACATGAATGAACTCATGCAAGATTTAAATTTGTCATTCCGACTGGAAGAATCACACGTTCCTCTGGAAATAGAGAACAGGGATGTCGTCGAACTCGTTCGCCGTACGGTTTAATACTATCGGGAAACCTCAACAGATACAATATCGGAAGGAACCGGCCTGGGAATGGCTGTGGCTCACCAGTTGATTTCCGCTCACAACGGTCACATCCACGTCAACGAAGGAACCGCATTGCACATTTCGTTCCCACTCTCGAATTAGTCTCGATTTTGTCTGCCGTTTACCTCAATTTTACTTTCATTGGTTACAATCCTTCTTAGACCCACATGTGAATTTGAGTGGTAAGGAGCGAAGGGTTGTAATGGAACTGAAGATTCACCAAGTAAGTAAAAAATATGGAAAAAAATAGGCACTGGGTCATAGGGGAATATCGTTTTCTTCAGTATATGGACAGCGATCAGTGCTTTAAGTTTTTCAGGGGTTGGGAAGATAGATATCTTTGGTTCTCAATTAATCTTCACTGAAGTTTTGAATGGAATCAAACGAGCCTTTCCGACGGTAAACGCAACGCACATGAATTTTGGATATCAAACAGCCCAATCTCTTTCAACATTTGAATGGACAGGGATCACTTGAACCAAAAACTATGTCACAGGACGTCTAGTTTGGTTGTTGGTCGGTGCTTTCTTGTTTCTGGTCTCGGTCCCGATGTTCCAGAGGAGTTCCCTTTTGTCCTCACCAAACACAACATCTATCCGGAAAACGAACGCAGACGTTGTGACGGATGGGCTCAAACATGGGCCTGAAGGAGTCGAAACGATCACATTACAACCAGTGGAAAGTGTGCGAAAACATTCGTTTTATGATCTCTTTCGCTCCGAACTGAAGCTGATGTGCAGAAGCGTCCCCCTTTGGTGGCACAGCGGAGGGATGATTTTGTTTCTGCTTTCCCTGTTTGTGCCTCTCAGTTCAACGTGTACATCCCTGACAAAATGCATGAAACATTGAATCTGAAGACAAGTTTGGGGGATCTCACGTCAGATCAAACGTTATTAGCCAAAAACATTAATGTCAAGGCAGCAGAAGGGGATGTTGTTCTAAACGGATGTCAGGGAGAGGTCCTTAAAGGTACAGTTGAGTTTGGAAATATAACACTGCAACAGCTCGACGCATCAGTTGATCTCCAGACAGAAGAGGGAAATGTAACCGTCTCCCCTGTCAAAAGTTTCATTTATTCAACTGCACTTCTTTGACGCCGTGAATGTTGTGCAGTCGATTCACAAGTTCGAGGGAATCTTTCTTGGCTGGCATCCGAATGCGGAACTTGACGACAGTGAGGGCCGCTTCCTCTCCGCCCTGTTTGGTTGAAAAGGTCACTTTGCGGACGTCTACCCTCTCTTTGTCCAGGACGTCGCTAATGTCCACGAGCGTTCCTTCCACGTCTTCAACCGTGATGTTCAGCTCTTTCACTTTTTTCTTCGCAAACCGGACCTCGACCCCTCTCAGCACGACCACGCTGATTAACACGATGCCTGTTGTCGCGACGGCGGGGAAGTAAAACCCCGCTCCCACACTTAAACCGATGGCCGCCACAACCCACAGTGTCGCGGCCGTCGTCAATCCGGAAACCACCATGTTAGAATGGCGCAAAATGGCACCGGCACCGAGAAACCCGATGCCGCTCACCACCTGCGCGGCGAGCCGGGCCGGGTCGAAACGGGCGTTCGGATGGTCGACGAGATCGCCGAAGCCGTAAATAGACGTCAACATAATGAGAGCGGAACCGACGGAGACGAGTAAGTGGGTTTTAAACCCCGCCTGCTTATTGCGCCGTTCCCGCTCCCATCCGATCATTCCGCCGAGTACTGCCGCGAGGACAAGCCTTTCTGCGACAACCGTGTAACTTATTTCTAATGCCACTATATTCTCCCCTTAAACTATTGGTACAGTATAACCGGAACCGTAAAAACAGAATCTGGTTCTTTTACGATAAAATGAGTAATTGTTATTTACTGGATACCAGTCTGTTATTGCTCATTTATTAGTTCAGTCTTCAAGTGACACGTACAATTATAAAGAAGATATCTCCAAGCGCCTTTACTTTTCGTTATTATTGTTACAGAAGTATTATTTAAATTATTGTCCCGAGTGTCACTCTGGAATAATTCTTTTAATGTTTGTCCGATAATTATTCCATGACTCACCGCAATAATTCTTTTGCCTGGATATTTTCGAGCCATAGCTTCGACAAATGCTATCCCTCGTTCTCCCAATGATTGATCTGTTTCTACACCGAGGTCAAGTTGTCGCCAAATCTTTCCCCACTTTTGTATTCGCTCCTCTTCAGTAGTGCCTTGAATTTCTCCCAGACCAATCTCTCTCAGCCTTTTATCAAATGTGATCGGCTTCCCTATATAAGATGAAATAATTTCAGCTGTTTCTCGAGCTCGCAAGAGATCACTTGAAACGATCACATCCCACTTTTCATCCGACAAGCGTTTAGCAACAGACCGAGCTTGTCGACGCCCGATCTCATTTAAAGGATTATTAGAATGTCCTTGTGCTCTTTTTTTGATGTTCCAATCAGTGATACCATGTCTTACAAAAGCAATGGTTGTCATGTTTAACCCCTTTTTCCGATTCGAGTTACTGTACAGCGTACAGATCTTGATTTCAGATTGAACGAAACTCGATGCTCAACTATGGTGTCAGAGAGAGGAACTTTTCCTCTCTCCTGACATTAAATTACAAAGATTAATTTGAACCTTGTGTCTTTTGATACCTCTCAAGCTCTTTTGTTACTAATTCGTTTCCTTCGTAAAGTGCATCCTTGATGTCAAGAGAACCGTCTATCACCTTTTCAAACTGAGTTTCGAGTATGTCGTAAATGTCTGGGTAAACTCCAATATAAGCGCCCTTGTTTGCGGGCCCAACTTCCCCGAGATGGAGTTGGTCTAACGTTGTTTGAATTTGAGGATATTTTTTCAGGAATTCTTGATAAACTTCTGTTTCATATACTTCAGTGTTCACTGGGAAATATCCTGTGTTAGTTGTCCAATATGCTTGAGTGTCCGGTTGCACGAGAAACTTAACAAAATCCCATGCAGCCTCCTGTTTCTCTTCAGGGATATCATCAAAAATCCACAATGAAGCTCCGCCAATAACCGATCCATGTGGTTCAACTCCGTCCGGAACAGGGTATAATGCTATTCCTACTTCAAAAGGGGCTTCGTCGATAGTGGGCACTGCGGCCGAAGATGTATGAGCCACCATAGCTAATTTTCCAGCATTAAATGCATCAAGAGCGTCCGCAGGATCTCGGCCATAATGCCCATAAATCCCTTTGTCATACATATCTTTTATCCAAGTAAAAGCTCGAATAAACTCTTCACTGTTAATCGTTCCTTCTGTCGCTTCCCCAGATTGTCCGTTCTCATTATTAACGAGATAACCACCTTGATTCACAACAAGTTGTTCTAAACGCCACGCAGTTGTAAATATATTAAGACCGTATCGTTCAATGTTGTCCCCGTTACGAACTGTTAATTTTTCCGCGGCTTCTTCATATTCACTGTAGGTATGAGGTGGGGTTTCTGGGTCGAGGCCCACTTCCCTAAAGGCTTCTTTATTGTAATAAATGACAGCAATAGATGGGTTAAAGGGCATCGCATAGAGCTTGCCGTCAACTTCGTACCGACCCAAAACTGCTGGTTCGAAAGAACGTATATCTATGTTGTCGCGATCAATAAAGTCTTGCATCGGTGTAATGTATCCTGCATCAACCATTGGCTTATTTGAGTGTTCATTCAACTGCATGAGGTCCGGCACATCGTCTGTTCCCAAGACCGAATTTATTTTACTAAACCCTTCAATGTAATTTCCTTGAAAGATAGGGTTAATTACGACTTTGTCCTGACTATTATGATATTGCTCTATTAATTCTTCCAAGATAGTAAGATTGTGCCCCCCATGGAATGCCAAAAGTTTACGACGGTTTTTCCATCTTCTGTCCGAGTATTTACTTCTTCTTCAGGCGAAGTTTGACATGCTACTGAAAAAACCATTAATACAGTGATTAAGAAACTTACAATAATTTTTCTCCTCATATTAACACCTCATTAAACATACTTTTAAAGAACGTTGCCCATTACGGCAATCCCTACATATTTCTCGACATCCCTCCTGTTCCTCATGATATCGGGCTTAGCTTTCGTCACCTTGGATTTGTCTCTCGCTCGGTTTACTTTTGTGAATAAGACGCCAAACCTTTTTGCAAATACTTATGACCAATGACTAAAATAAGCAATGTTGGCAACAAAATCATGATGATACCAGCCATGATTATGGGAAAGTCATTTTGTTCTTCCTGAGAAATAAGCATTTTCAACCCAATTTGAACAGTACGAATCTCATTACTGTTGGTAACTAACAGGGGCCACAAATATTGATTCCAATTCGTGATAAAAGAATACGTTCCTAGAGCAGCTAAAATCGGGCGTGATAACGGTAAAACCATTTGTAAGAAAAAACGGAAACGTGAACAGCCATCAATTCGAGCTGCTTCATACAATTCCTTAGGTAGCGTTAAAAAATGTTGTCTTAGCAGAAAAATACCCAAGGTTAGAGCAAGATGAGGAACAATCAACCCAGGAAACGCATCCAACCACCCGAGTTTAATAATCGTGTCGTAATTTGGAATAATTGTCGCTTCCCAGGGGATCATCATTGTTGACAACACAATTGAAAACATAACCCCCTTACCCCTAAAGGGAATAAACACAAAAGCAAAAGCGGCTAAACTACTCGTAATGAGATGTCCAACTGTTATGAGCCCCGCAAAAATAAGACTGTTTAGTAAAAACTTAAAAATAGGTGCTGTCTGTAAAGCAAGATAATAATTTTCAAATGTCAACGATGACAAAACATTAGATGGATAAATGTACTGTCCAGTTTCCATTAAACTAATGAAAAATGCGTATAATAGGGGAACAAGATAATGAACGCGGCGATAGACAGCAATATATATCTAAAAACCTTTTCAACTGTTTTCATTGATAGTGCACCCTTTTTTCGCCAAATTTAAATTGCAACAAAGTAATCAAAATGATAAGTACAAATAAAAAGATCGCTTGTGCAGATGCAGAACCAACATTGTACCGAACAAACGCATCTTGGTAAATTGAGTAAACGATAAGGTTCGTAGCACCTGAAGGTCCGCCACCTGTCAAGAGATCAATCTGGGCGAAAGATTGAAACGATCCAATAACCAAAATGATTGTGACGAAAAATAGGATAGGCGATAACTGGGGGATGGTAATGTTCAACAGTTGTCGCCACCACCCTGCCCCGTCAATCTGGGCGCTCTCATATAATTCTTTTGGAATGTTTTGTAACCCGCCCGTCAAGACGATGAAATTAAACCCGATGTGTATCCAAACAGTTGGGATTGCTATTGCAAATAGAGCCCAATCGGGGTCAATCAACCACTCTATTTTTCCGATATTAAAAAAACTTAAGATTTTATTAAATAGTCCTAAATCTGGATGGTAAAAATAGCGAAATATCATCGCACTTGCTGCAACTGAAACACCGAGAGTGGAAGAATAGATGACTTTATAAAACTTTATACCTTTTAAATTAACGTGCGCTAGCACCGCTAGGAATAAAGAAATGAAGATAGTAGCAGGTACAATGTATAGGACAAATAGAAATGTCGCAGTTAGAGTAGATAGAAAATCTTCTGATAAAAACATGTCTATGTAATTTTGTAACCCAATAAACTCAACTGGATTTCGTTGCCGATCAGTTAAAAATAAGCTAAGGTAAACGGTACGCACTATAGGGTAAAAAATAAAAACGCTAAAAATCAAAAGGGCGGGAAAGAGGTACAACATTGCACTGCCAAAGTCTTTTATAGATGTATTATTACTACGTCTGCCAATTCTTTTAAGGCCTGATGTTCGGCTAGTTCCTCGACTCATTACTGATTGACCTCCTGTAAACCCTTACTTAATTAACAATCCACCTTACTAATAAACACAATAATCATCCTCAATTTCCCGGGTGCTACTCACCGGTACGCTTTTGCTTCTATCGTCTCTCTCTGTATTTTTTCCACCATGCAACTCCCGTCAGCATTATTGTTTCTTTTTGCTCGTTTTTGATCATTATAAATGTTTTTATTGCTTAAAGTCAACGGTTTTAATCATATTTATAGCACTATTTATATAATATTGTTATTTTTAATGCTTATTTTAGTTTATATTTTTAAAAATAAAGCTATTGGAGATATTTTCAAAATGGAAATACACCCTTTACATTGTCTTAAAAATCTGGTATTTAAACGACTCTAATTGCTACGATTTCTGCAAATCTCGATCCATTTGTAGATTCAACCACAACCCTCAACTGATCCGTCTTTTCTGCATGCTTTAGATAGTGAACCTTTCGTCTTACTCGATTTTCTTTTTCTTCAGCTATCACTTTCCAATCGCCATTTATCTTTGCTTCGATTCGATAACTCCCAACAAGTTCTGGAAACACTTCAAAGGGTGTACGTTTATAATGAAGGTTGTTTAAATCTTCATTAACGTCGTTATTGAAAATAATATGAATTTGTGAAAATCTTATCGGTTTTTCCCATTGTAACTTTACCCACTCTTCTTGACCTGCTTCCATGGGGGCCGAAACCCACATGTTAGGTCCTCCGTATGGGCGAAGATAACCATTAGTTACTTTACTTGGATGGAACGCACGCGTATCATCCTTCAGTCGAAAACAAAAAGGCTTGCGGATGACAGGTTTTTGACTCCATTGCACAACTAATTGTTCGTTGTTTATCGCTTCCAATAACCTTGAGATATTTGATTTTTTTTCTCTTACAAAACTTAAAGTACCGGTCATCGGTTCATCCGATTGATAAAGCGATACATTTTCGTTTTCTCTGACAATGACGAATGCGTTTTGTGCTTTTTCGGGTGACCAAGGAAGGTGGAAACTGACCCACTGACGGTCTCCTTTTTTTACTGTTACAGTATCTTTCACCTGCAAAATATGTGGAATGTAGTTTTCCGGTTTACCCGTGTCCCACACTTCAACCTCTACCTCAGTGTCTTTTTTTACATCCATTAAAATTTCTATATCCATCATTTTGGGATCTACTGGGATCAAAAATGCGACATCGGTATCTAAATGAAAAGGATTTTTCGCCTTTTCAACTTCTATCTTCGTTAAATGACTCGAAGCCGTAACTGTCGCTTGAAGTGCGACATCTGTTGGATCCTCGTACTTCAGCCCGATAATGGCAGCATCCTTCCAAAGTAAAGTTTGCTGTAATTCCTTTATATAATGTTGATATAACTCTCGTGGAGTTACTCCTTTATCTACACAGAGGGCGGCACCTGCTCCTGCTGCTTCACCCATCACTGAACATGTTGCCATTACTCGAGTTGAACCAAATGCAACGTGAGTTGCACTAATATTTCGACCTGCAAATAATAAGTTGTTAACATTTTTAGAGTAAAGACTGCGGAATGGAATTTGATAGATGCCGTCCGGGCAAAGTAGCTTCGAAACATAATCAGAAGCATACATTCCTTCTGGTGGATGAAGATCCATCGACCAGCCTCCAAAAGCAACATTATCTTCAAATTGAACTTGGTTTACCAAATCGTTTTGCGTTAATATGTAGTCACCTACAAAACGTCGAACCTCCCTTTTCCCAGGGACACTTCCCACCCATTCTAATGTCATATTGTCCGCATCGAATTTCCCGGAGTTTTTAATGTAGTCCCAAATACCATAAATAACAGACCAGAGTTCATCACGGATGCGCTCATTATCATACAAGGTGTCAATGTGAGCTTCCCCGCCCCATTCAATCCACCAATAGTAACAACCGTTATCCCCAGCTTTAAATACACGTTTCATTGGAATAGGAGTTTTCGTAATATCTTTCGCAAAACTTGGAGCCACATATTTCACAGGATGGCCTGCATCTTTAGTGTAAAAAAACATAGTGCTCCCTAGTGTAATATTGTCAGCTTTCTCAGGAGCCCAACTTTCATTAAATTCATGTTGTGCTTCTCTCCCTATTCTATATTTCGCTCCTGCAAGAAAGGCAACCGTCCCATCACCTGTACAATCTAAAAATATTGGACTTTCAAAGCGAATTTTTTTCTCTGAACCCATCATAAAACCAGTAACGGAATGAATCTTCCTGTTCCACTCATCACCGTCCGCTTCCACTTCGTACACATTTGTATTGAGGAACAGCTGAATATTAGACTCTTTTCGAACAGTTTCTAAAACGACTAAGTCCCAATAGTATGGGTTTCCGTCAGGATTCACAAATTGATTCTCAACCAACATTTCACCGATAATACCAGTTTCCCGTGCATAACGGTTAACACCGAGGCCAGTGGCCCCTAACACCCACACCCGGATCTCACTGCTAGAATTTCCCCCGAGAACTGGACGATTTTGGACTAAAGCTACCTTTTTACCCATCCTTGCCGCTGATACAGCTGCACAAACCCCTGCCAAACCTCCGCCAACCACTGTCACGTCTGATCGAACAAATTCGTATCTCATGACAATCACTCCCTTTAATAATTACGCTAATGACAGTAAGTAAACCCCAATTTCATAACCCACTTTTGCAACATGGTCTTTAACGTGATCAGGAAGGTTATCAAATTCGTTTTGTGTCTCGTAAGTAAAATCTCCCTCATATCCAATCTCGCTTAGTACTGGCATGATGGAATGCCAGTCTATATTTCCATGAAACGGAAACATATGCTCGTCTTTAGTTCCATAGTTATCATCTACGTGCGTTGCTTTAAGACGCTTCCCAAGAGTTCGAAGCGCTATGCGCTGATCTTTGTAAAGGAAGTTAGCATGGCCAAAATCCCAACAGGCTCCTACACCCGGATCGTTATAAGCATCTATGAGAGCCGCAAGTTCCCCGGCATGACTGGCAAAGCGCCTTTTGGAATCAGCCTTGTCTATCATGTTTTCGAAGGCTATTCCAACGTCATGTTTAACGGCAAGTTCAACTATAGGGGCATGAAGTTCCAAATTGGCTTTAATACTCGCTTCAGTGTCAAAAACCGTCTTTTCTTTTTCTTCGACAGGATGAATAACAGCCCACTTTACACCGAGAATCGAGCTCGCGATAATAGAGCGCCTCATCATTTCGTCATATAATTCCTGTAGTTCTATAGGGTGATCTTTAACGTGACCTGGCAAAAAAACAGGATGTGATTGTGAAAATTCAACACCGATTTTCTCTGCCTCATTTCTCAAGTCGTCTATTAATTGTCGCCAATTTTCCTTCGCAAGGTCGGTTTTTCCGGAAAGCGCCCGACAAAAATTGACGTCGATCACATTAAATCCAGCTGCCTTACACCGCCTGATTGATTCTTTGTAGGAGAGATAACGCCCATCTAACGTGTGACCGAATATACAAGTAGAAGTCGCTAATCTCAATGCGGTTCATCCTTTCGTACATTTTCAGTTACCGTCAAGAAACGAAGTCTTGTCACAGTAGATTTCAAACGCCTTTCCTTGTATTATTTTTCATTATATAGACAATATAATCTATTTAACATACACGATTACGTCATTTCCCATATACTTTATTTCAAAAAAATGGTCAAAAAACGTCATGGATCGGATCTACTCACCTTGTGAAAAGGGTTGCCTGCACTTCAGTTAAATCAAAAACATACTCATGCATAAATGTAGGACAAGTTCTTTACTTTACCGTCTCTTTAAATTTAGGGATGACACCTTTATCAGCTTCCGCAAAGTGACATGCACTCGCGTGTCCCTCTTCTTGTTCATTGAGTGGTGGATCTTCTAATTTACATATTTCTTGAGCTTTCCAACAGCGAGTTCGAAACCGACAACCTGATGGTGGATTGGCTGGTGAAGGGATATCTCCTTCTAAGATAAACTCTTTACGCTCCACAATATTCCACGGTTCCGGAACTGGAACTGCAGACAGCAATGCTTGGGTATAGGGGTGGGAAGGTGAATGAAAAATTTGGTCTCGGTCACCAAATTCAACAATTTTTCCTAAATACATGACACAAATGCGGTCGCATATATGCCGGACAACAGAAAGATCATGGGAGATAAACAAGTACGCTAAGCCTAACTCTTTTTGTAAATCTTGAAGTAGATTTAAAATCTGCGCCTGGATAGATACGTCAAGTGCTGAAACGGCTTCGTCACAAATGATTAACTTAGGTCTTAAAGCTAGTGCCCGTGCAATGCATATACGCTGACATTGGCCTCCAGAAAATTGATGGGCATAATTATATCGGCTAGCAGGATTTAATCCTACCATCTCCATGAGTCTCATCACTTCTTTATCCCAGTCAGACCTGTCTACCACCTCGGGGTGTACTTCCCAAGGTTCTTGAATCAGTTCTTTAACCGTCATTTTAGGATGTAAAGAAGCAAAGGGATCTTGAAAAATGAATTGTATATCCTTGCGCACTTTTCTCATTCTCCGATTTGAAAGCTTTGTAAGATCAAGACCGTTAAAATAAATGTGGCCACTTTCAGATTTTTCTAAACCTACAATTGTTCGAGCAACAGTTGATTTCCCACAACCAGACTCGCCCACTAATCCTAGGGTTTCGCCCTGATAGATCTTAAAACTAACTTTTGAAACCGCTTGAACTTCTCCGACTTTTCGCTTAAGAATACCTCCCTTGATAGGAAAGGATGTCACAAGATTAACAACGTCTAAGATTGGCTTCTCCGCTCTAGTCATTATCTAAAACCTCCTCATAGAAATGACAAGCACTGTCTCTACCTTCAGTCACCTTATTTAACAAAGGCGTATCATCCTTACATCTGTCCTTTGCTATTGGACATCTAGGATGAAATGCACAACCTTTTGGAGGTGTCAGAATGTTGGGCGGAGAACCTTTTATGGGGGATAGGCGGGTACTATGTTTGTGAAGCGTCGGAAGGGACTCCATCAGACCAACGGTATATGGGTGTGCAGGGTTACGGAATACGTCTTCCACCTTCCCCGTTTCCACCATATGCCCAGCGTACATAACCGCTATACGATCCGCATGGTTAGCGACGACACCAAGATCGTGGGAAATAAGAATTAATCCCATTTTTTTAGTTTTTTGAAGTTCTTTTAGCAGATACATAATCTGTGCCTGTACCGTTACATCTAATGCCGTTGTAGGCTCATCCGCTATAAGGACCTTCGGCTCCAAAGCCAATGCCATTGCAATCATGATACGCTGTTGCATACCACCTGAAAATTGATGTGGATAATTGTTGTAACGTTTACGAGCATCAGGGATGTGAACTTGCTCCATTAATTCGATAACTGCATTCTTTATTTTGTCTCTGGACATCCGTCTATGAATACGAAGGACTTCCCCAATTTGATAGCCTACCGTGTATACTGGATTTAAAGCACTCAAAGGGTCTTGGAAAATCATCGACATTTGTGAACCACGGAGCTTCCTTCTTTCTGATTCTCCCAAACGGACAAGGTCTTTACCCTGGAAATAAATACTCCCTCCGGAGATACGTCCATTTGGTTTGGGCAGTAAACCCATTAAAGCTAATGCAACAGTGCTCTTACCGCTTCCCGACTCCCCGAGTATTGCTAATGTTTCAGATGGTTGTAATGAAAAATTGACATCTTTGACCACAGTAACATTGCCAGTTTTTGAACGAAACGCTACAGAAAGGTCACGAACTTCAAGCAACGGTTCTATCGTGTTAGGTTGCCTTCTATCTAAAACCTGGTCTACACCCATTGACTGACCTCCTCCATCGGGCAAACTGGTTTCATCCGTACAATTGAATTTGAGTACCCCTCTACAAGTATCTAAGTTGAACTAAAAGATAGGTTCCAGCCTTATTTCTTTACAGAAACATACCTGAATTCCGGATCATCTGAAGGACTTGGTTTAAAACCTTCAACATGAGTTCGAATTGCTGCTATTTGTTTTAATTCAAGGGGAAAAATACCGACAGCTTCATCCCAAATAATTTGATTTACTTGATTGTATAACTTTTGACGCTCTGCTTGGTCCGTCGTTTCTTTGGCGGCAATCAACAGTTTATCTAATTCTTCGTTTTTATAACCGTTTCGATTCGCATCTGAAATATATAACCTTCCGAGCGTGTAGTCACCATCACCCGTGATGACAGAGTTCGTCTGTAAGTCCATATCCCAGTCAAGAGCAACAAGCTTTTCAATCCATTCTGCTCTTTCTATCTGAATCGGTTCCACTTGAACACCTATTTCTGACCAATAGGACATCATCGTTTCCGCAAGTTGGAGAATTTGCGGGCCACCACCATTACTCCACATCATACTCGTTGAAAAACCGTCTGGATAACCGGCTTCCGCTAACAGTTCTTTCGCCAGCTCTGGATCATACGCGTAAGTTTCCATGTCTGAAGACCCGAATACTTCTTTAGGGATCGGCGAGCTCATGACTTCTCCTGTTTCACCGAACAGATCCTTTACGATCGTTTTCGTATCAATGGCGTGCCACATTGCTCTACGTACCAACGGGTCATCAAAAGGCTCTCTACTACTGTTGAACCAGTTAAAGTAATAAAGATAACTCGGAGTTTTTATTATCTCTATGTCTTCAGCTTGCTCTAATTCAGCAATTTGATCGGCAGGGATGGTCCACGTGACATCTATTTCTCCAGTTTGCAATGCTGTGAGTCTTGCTGCTGTTTCCGGTATATTGACAAATTCAAGCTTCGTTAGATCTGGTGCCCCATCCCAAAAATCTTCATTACCTGTCAGTATCAAGCTTTCCCCTGGTACAAAAGATTCAACTTTAAACGGCCCACTACCTACCGGTTTTTCATAGAAATCATCATTTTTTGAATCGGCAGGTGTAATAAATAAGAGAGATAAGTTAGATAGCATCGTGCCCATTGGTTTTTTCGTCTTAATGGTCAGCGTATGATCATTTGTAGCTTCAACAGCCTCAAAATCATTCCACAAAACGGTTAAAGGAGAATCTTCTGAGTTCACTTGTTGCTCCAAGGAGTATTTAACGTCTTCTGCCGTTAAAGGTGAACCATCGTGAAAGGTAACCCCTTTCCTTATTTTAAAGACCCACGTATTAGCATCTTTTTCTTTCCACTCTTCGGCAAGCCTAGGCTTGTAATCTGTACCATCTTTAATAACTAATGTGTCATAAATTTGCCTGCTCGCCAGTACCGTGGACGGCTCACCGTTGTGAGCACCATACGGATCAAGAGAATTAATACTTTGATCAAAGGCAACTTTGAGTGTTTGGTCATCACTTTTCGCGGCTGTCGATTTGTCAGTTGGTTCACTTGACACACCTCCCGAATATTCTTCCGAGATTCCTGCGCAACCAGCGAATAAGATCAGAAAGGATCCAAGCACTATCAATTTGAATTTGTTTACCGTAAAACGCCATTTCTGCATAGTGTAAACCCTCCCGTTAGGTTGTTTTGTGTCATCGAAAACTCTAAAAAGCACGATGATCACCGAGTATCTGATCAAAATGTAAATTGCGATAATGTTTGTCGCTCAGTTATATGTACATTTCTCAATCTAAAGATGGATCAAATTTATCTCTTAGTTTATCTCCTAAAAAACCTACACTCACAACTAGGATTGCTAAGGCGATGCCAGGCATCGTTGCAATCCACCATGCAGAATTAATGTAATCACGTCCATGCGAAATCAATAATCCCCATGACGGTTGGGAAGGAGGCACACCCAAGCCAAGGAAACTAAGAGAGGCTTCAGAAATGATAACTAACCCTATTTGTACCGTTATGATAACCATGAGCGGAGATACACACATCGGAAAAACATGTTTAAACAATATTTTAAGATTAGAAACACCTAATACTCTTGCGGAATCAACAAATTCACGTTTTTTTGTCGCCATGGTCGCCCCTCGCGTTACCCTGGCGAAAGTCACCCATCGGGTTATGGATAGCGTGATAATAACATTGGTTATACTGGGCCCGAGGACACCAGCAATTAAAATAGCAAGTAATATAGCTGGGAACGCAAGTTGAATATCCGCAATTCTCATGATGATGGAATCTACTAAACCACCAAAATAACCAGAGATCAGCCCTAACAAGACACCGACAGATCCGCCGATCAAAACGGTGGCAAGGGATACTAATAGTGATATGCGTGTTCCGTAAATAATTTGGGAAAGGATATCCCTTCCTACTTGATCTGTTCCAAGCCAAGCAGTTTTTCCATTTTCAAGGACGGATCCCGGTGGTAGCAACCGACTGCCGGTAAACGTTTTGGTTGGATCAAAATCGATAAATATCGGACCGAAAATTCCAATTAGGACATACATGGTAACGGGTATACAGGCAATAATGATTCCCCAATCCCATTTAACTAATGTAGTCCTTTTCATTACCATCTCATTAGAGACAGACATCGTACTCTCTTGTGTCATC
This sequence comes from Novibacillus thermophilus, assembly GCF_002005165.1. Lineage (NCBI taxonomy): Bacteria > Bacillati > Bacillota > Bacilli > Caryophanales > Thermoactinomycetaceae > Novibacillus > Novibacillus thermophilus. Next base: position 2,554,361 of record NZ_CP019699.1, on the reverse strand, counting down.
GTGATTCCTCCACCTGAATACGCGGATCGATATAACCGTATAAGATATCAACCACAAGATTAAGAAAAACATACACGGTCGCTAATAACACAACAGAAGCTTGGACAATCGCATAATCACGATTGAGAATAGAATCTACTAACAATCTGCCTATACCAGGCCAGGAGAAAACGACTTCAATTATGATCGCACTACCTATAAATTCTCCTAATAAAAGTCCCATAACGGTAATGACCGGAATAAGTACGTTTCGTAACACATGGATATACAAAATACTGTTTTCCTTAAGACCTTTCGATCTTGCCGTTTGAACATACCCACGGCTAAGTTCATCAAGAAGGCCATTTCTAATCAAACGGATAATCATACCAATAAAAGGAAGACATAAAGTAGTTGCAGGAAGAATTAAATGAGCAATCGATCCTGAACCTCCACTAGGAAACAAACCTAAAAAACGAGCAAAAATAATAATTAACATTATCCCAACCCAAAAAGTCGGTAGTGATTGTCCAAGCAAGGACGTCGTAGAAATCATCCAGTCAATGATTCCGTTGGATTTTTTTGCCGCTAAAATTCCTAACGGCAGGCTAACAGTGATCGAAATAATTATTGCTGTAACCGCTAGTGTGATTGTAAATGGAAACCGATAAAATACATGATCAAGTGCTGAACCGCCCAATTTAAACGATTCCCCGAAATCGAGATTTACCGCATCTTTCAGGTAATTCACGTATTGAACCAATAAAGGATCATTCAGCCCGAGTTCTTTCTGCAGTTCTAGTATTTGCTCTTCAGTAGCAGATGTTCCCAGCATTACTGTAGCTGGATCACCGGGAACAACACGAATAACAAAAAATATAATGGTAACAGCTCCCCAAATAACAAATAATGAATACAATATTCGCCGGATTAAATATCCCGCCAAACGATCCACCTCCGTCTTAGACAGTAGAAAGGGTTTTCAGTGCTTTCATTACCGAAGTGATAAGACTCAAACTACACTGATTACATAATGGACAAATTCATTTAAATATATTTTTATAACTGACTTCCCGCTGGGTTATGCTCTTTTTTGATCATACATGCTTTTATATGCTTGTTTATAAAACATTATATATAGTTACACCCTAAATTGTCAATTCCGTTTTAAATTTATTTGATTTCAAAAACCTTAAGTTAAGAAGTAGTATTTGAACAAAAAATGCTGTATTATAATAAGCATGTACTTTATTTCATAATGAAAGTGGGATATTTGTGACTTCACAATATTTATGCGACTGTTCATTGCACTTAATTTCTCATGTTTACTGGGAACGAAAAGATCGGTTCAGGTTTCGCACGGACACGTATCCTGTATGGGTAGTATTCGCCGTTGAATCAGGTAGTTTCCAATATCAAATTGGTGTTGAAAGAGGGATTGCAGAGAAGAGTGAACTGGTATTCTGCCCGCCAGGTTACTCGTTCCAAAGAGAAATGTTATCGCCGATGTCGCTTCATTTTATAGGATTCGAATTTGACAAGAAACCCACATTGGATATTCCAGTTCTAATGCCGTCGTTTAAATCACAACCTGCAGACGAAAAACGTCTCGCTTCAGATTTTGCTTATTTACGAAAGCTCCATCTCGCGACTGACACGCGGAATATGCTTCTCAAACAGTGGATACTTAACGATATATGGCAACTCGCCTGTAACGAATGGGACAACTCCTCTCACCAAGATGAGTTAACCAAATTGACAAATTCGGACGATGAACTAATGAATCGGGCTGCAGAATGGTTATTTAATAAAGCACATACGCAATTCAGTATGCGCGAACTTTCCGAGATGTTGGAATTAAGCCCAGTTCAGTTTACACGCCGTTTTCGAAAGGCATTTCATATCACACCTTCAGAACTAGTTCGCACCCTGCGCATCCGTAAAGCAGCAAAGCTGCTTCTGGACACTGATCTAACATTAGATCAAATCGCCAAACGGTGCGGTTATGATAACGGATTCTACCTAAGTCGCGTATTCAGTCGTCATATGAACGTGAGTCCGTCAAAATACCGTCAACAGAACAGGGTATAATCAAGGAAAACACTCGTTATGAACAAAATCTAACACTAAACGTGCACATACAAAACTCAATTTTTGTGACGCTTGCACGGGCGATATTATTCGATCTGAAGGAGGACGAGTGAATAACCGATCAGCCGGAACGCTTCGCGGAACAGTGGCCGTGTAGTCGAACGAAGACTAATGCAGAAAAGCTGGGACAACTGGTCCCAGCTGTGCGGTACGTTAACTCTAATCACTGCGCCCTCTTAGCAGTACCTCCCCTACGTTTTTTAAACTCATTGAACCGTTGCTGCTTTACGCATGGTGAGAAGGTTAGCCTTGTACAACTCATAGATACCTCGGATGTTAGTCTGTAGCATCGTCTCGTCATTGCGACGAAGCGAGGTCAGGTTGTAGTTGTGACTCCCAGTGAACACCCACTTCGCGTCGGTGTCGCCGTCATACATACCGTTTATGATCATGTACTTAGAGTGGATGCGCCCCGGCAGTTGACTGCCATCATTGAGCTCTCGAACTTCTATCCTTGGTACCGATTGCAACACATCGCGAACCTCATCGTCTATGGGGCCGTGAACGACGAGGACCGAGCAGCCGTCGTTGGCCAAGTCTGCAAGCTTTTCGGCGATCTTGATCCGATATGCGTCCCACTCGGACATGCCGATACCTATAAACGTTCCGCTCCTACAGTCAACCTTCTTTAGCGCCTCGACGATGGGATCGGTGGAGGCATCAGTACCTGCGCGAGGAAAAAAGTGCGCCCGCACCGAACCCCCGGCCATGCCCGTCGTGACTGTCCAATAGTAGTCGTCACTTTCGACTTCAGCGGCAAGATCCTCGAAGTAGGTATTGTAGGCGCGGTACAAACGCCAGTTGCCCACAAGAATGAGAGCGTTATTCCAATACGTCGTTGAGTTCAGGTCGGTAACGTTTGCAGAAGACTGCACGACGACGTTGGACTTTCCACCGGTCTCGGAGAACAGGTAGAACTTGTTATGCTGACCCTTGTCCCCGATGCAGGCTGACGTGTTCCCTTCCGGGGAGCGTCGACTACAGATGTGAACCCACGACCGAGCGGATTTGTCGCGACCGAGTTCAGCGATAATAGCTGCCATGGCAGGGTTGTCCACTTGCCATCCGTCGATCACGATTTGAACGTCAACCCCCCTCCGATGAGCTGCGATCACCTCTTTCGCAAAGTCCATGCCAGCCGCCCCGGATATTACGAACTGTGCAATGCGTATCCGCGACCCAGAAGGGGCCTGGCGAATAAGGTTGCAGATCTCCCGAACGATCGTTTCAGGGTCTCCCCCAGCAGGGTTGTTGAAGACAGCTTTTGTGGTAACCTCCGAAGCGTCCTGATAAGGCTGCGGATCCTCTTCCATTTCCTTAGCCGAGCTGGGAGTAATCGCTGTTGCTGTCACTACGATTATAACTAACGTCACTAAAAAACTCTTGACCGCTTTAGGCATTGTTTGGCATTCTCCTCTCTACGTTCAGTACTGCTTATAGCCACTCTGTTCCTAGAAGAGTTTTGACAATGCAGAACTTCGCTTCCCCGTTAACCTGTAACCACTGGTTTTCGGTGTGAGGCCTCCCCCCTTTTTGTATAGCGAAAATCTACTTCACAATGCTGTGTCATCGAATCCTTCACTTTCAAGGTCCGTTTACCAACATTCATTTCGCTGTAACACACGATATGTCCGAGAACGAGCAACCATTTCGGATTCTGCCATTCACATTCTAATGAGACAAGACTTACTTTCTCTTTTGCCCACGATTTTGAAAACTATAATTCATATCGTTTCACTCTAGCAGTAAAATTGTTTTTTATAATTATTTTTGTTCGTTTTTTATTTTTTTAGTTTATTTTGAATAAGAAAAATATATTTGTCAAGTGTAAATCAGTATTTTGTGCGCACTCTAACCCCGATGTGCACCGACCATTTGTTGGCTTTGCTTATCGATACTTGGCGTATATATTCCAGCGATAAAAAAACGACTAAGTCAATCAAAACGTTATGAATCACGGAGAGTCATCCGGACGGTCGAGATGGTAAAGGTGACGATAGCGAGAGACTTTCTCGATTAACACGGCGTGCGGGCCGTGCATGGTTATTCGGCCGTCCTCTATAAAGATCACCTCATCCATCTGTTCTACCCCGACTAGGTGGTGTGTAATCCAGATCAGTGTTTTCCCTTGAACCGTACGGAAGATCGTCCTAAGTAAGTCACGCTCCGTGTGAGGGTCGAGTCCTACGGTCGGTTCGTCCAATATGACAACAGGGGTGTCCTGAAGCAAGACTCGCGCTAGCGCAATCCGTTGTCGCTCTCCGCCCGAGAAACGCTCTCCCGTCTCCAACATTGGCGTATCATATCCCGCAGGCAGAGATTCGATCAACTTGTCTAATTTCACTTTTTGCGCCACCTGGCGGACCTCTTCGTCTCCGGCATCTGGTTTTCCGAGGCGAATGTTATTCCCCACCGTCGTGTCAAACAAATGCGGACGTTGGTTCAGTACAGAGATGACCCGCGGGATCTCGTCCCCGAAACGGGCCGCATGTTTGCCGTTGATCGTCGCGCGCCCCTCTTGAGGAACGACGGCACCTTGTATCAGCTTGATCAAGGTCGATTTTCCCGCACCACTGCGCCCGAGTACGGCGATCTTTTTCCCCTGTGGGATGTCGAGTGAAATGCCGTTGACACTCCACTCTTCTGATTGCGGATAACGATAACGGACGCGTTCCAGCCGAATGTGAGCCTGCAGCTGTGCCGCATGCACCCCTTCAGCCTGAAGTGTCCGCTCTGTGTGTGAGCTAGCTTTTTCTGTACCGCTCATTCTGTTTATCCGATCCAAAGATTCCCGGTACTCCGGAATTTTCTCGACCGCTTCCGGTACGGCTAGAAATGCGTCCATCACTGGAAAAACGACGAGCGTAAACGCCGCAATCATCGTAGCCGCCAGCTCCCCTCCCGCGAATTGCTGTCCCGCCCAATACATGGTGGAGATCACTGCGATAGCGACGACACACTGGGCGAGGAACGTTCTCCAGGTGGTCCACTGGTGCAGTGTACGTTCAACTTCGGCCACTTTTGCTTCATCCGATTCATACGACTGCACGAACTGCGACGCACGCCCGCTGATCACCCAGTCACTCATGCCGAGCACAGCGTCCGTGAGTATCCGGTACAACCCATTGCGTTTCTGTTTCACATGTCGCTGCTTCGCGTTCTTCAGCCATAGAGAAACCGCGGGAAGTATAAAGACGAGGACGAACACGTACAGTGCCATGAGCAACGCAAACGGCAGATCGAACCAGCCGAGAGCGGCGATACACAGTCCATACATCACCACAGCGGCTATTGTCGGAAATACTGTGCGGAGATAAACGTCCTGCAAGTGCTCGATGTCGTCAGCGAGCGCACTAAGCACATCCCCTGTACGGTAGCGAGAGCGGATGAACAGTGCCTGCGGTTCCAAAATACGGTACAGACGGACGCGCATGTTTGCCAGGATGCGCAGGACGGCATCGTGACCTGCCAAACGTTCGACGTAGTGCACGACAGCCCTCCCGATCCCGAATGTGCGCACGAGTACAATAGGCACGTACACCATTAAAATGTTTTCCGGACGAAGCGCAGCCTTCGAGATGAGGTAGCCGGACGTGAACATGAGGGCACCCGCACACGACGGCGTCAGCACGCTTAAAACTGCGATCCACATAAAACGCCACCGTTGCTTTCGAAAATGAAGTCGAATCCAAGACTCCTGTTTCATACAATCGCCCCTCCCAGCGCTCGAACTAATTTGACGTACGCGCCATTTCGTGCCAGCAGTTCCTCATGCGTTCCGGTCTCGACCACCCTGCCATTGTCCAGCACGATCACGCGATCCATGTGCGGCATCCAGTGCAGGCGATGGGTGGCGAAAAAAACGAGCTTGTGCTGAAACAAGCGGAGCATCGTTTCTTTCAGTTCGTACTCAGTTTCGATGTCCAGGTGAGCAGTCGGCTCATCGAACAACAAGATCGGCCGCTCGCTTAAGAACGCACGAGCCAAGGCGACGCGCTGTTCCTGACCGCCGCTGAGCTTTCGTCCACCATCCCCGATCCGTTCGTTTAAGCCATGTGGTAAACGTTCGGTCAAGTGGCGCAATCCTGCAAATTCCACCGCACGTTCGACTTGTTCCTTGGACGCATCAGGATTGTAAAAGCGGATGTTGTCTGCTAGTGACGCATGAAACAGGTAGGGATGTTGCGGAATGTAGGTGGTTTGCTTCCGCCACGCCTCAAAGGTGAGCGACTGTAACTTCGCTCCATCCAACGTGAATGTCCCAGACGTCGGACGCAGAAAGCCGGCCAGCACATCGATCAGTGTCGACTTTCCAGCACCGCTCTCCCCGACAATTCCGATTTTGCTGAATCCCTGGATTTCAGCGGATACGTTGTTCAAGGAAGAGACTCCCTCTCCTTGGTAACGGACACTAATCGACGAAAGCGTGAGCACACTGTCGTCTGTCCAAGTAACGGAAGGTATCGGTTGGGCTTCGTCGAGCTCCTCCTCCCGCTCGATGATCGCCTGAATCGCTTCCCCCGCCTGTTTGCCGTTTAAAGTGGCATGGTAATCGGCGCCCAACATGCGCACGGGCAGGAAATACTCCGGTGCCAGAATGAGGACGGTGAGCGCTGTCCCGAGCACCGCGTGTCCGTCAATGAGGCGCAGCCCTAAGCTGACAGCGACTAAAGCAACAGACAGCATCGTGAAAAAATCGAGGGCAAAAGAGGACAGAAAGGCGACGCGCAGGGTACGCATCGTCGCCCGCCGGTACTTGTCACTCACCTGGCTGATCGTGTCACTGTGTTTACGGCTCTGACCGAGAACCTTTAGCGTCTCCAAGCCGCGGAGCGAATCGACGAAATGGTTCGACAGTGTCCGGTACGTGTGCCACTGCCCCTCTGTTTGTTTACGCGCCGCTAATCCGATGAGGATGAGGAACACGATAAGAAGCGGCATCGTCACAACTAGAATCACGCCTGAAACGGCATCCTGTGTAAAAATAAACGCAAGCAGGAGAGCGGGTGTGAGGGAAGTCCCAATCATGCGGGGCAGAAATAGCTCCACGTACGTGCGAAACTGGGACACGCCTTCGAGCACAAGGGTTACCAGATGGCCAGTCCCCTCTGATTTGGCAAACTTTGGCCCGTGTTGAAACAGCCGTTCCAGCAGCCGCTTCCGCACGTCCGTCCCCGCTCGTTCGGCGAAACGGTATGCGACCTTTTGCTTGAGGGAAGCCATCCCGTGCCGGATGAGAAAAGCGAGCACAAACAATCCCATAATCCCGAACTGTTGCGGAAGCGGTTCCCCGGCAAACAGAGACGAAACCCCTTCAGCCAACCATTTTGCCGCCAAGATGATGGCGACACTCTGCACAAGTGTCAGCATGAACAGCTGCACGAGAACCGCTTTGATTCCCGGAAGCTCCCGCAATGTACGATCCATCAGTATTCCAAATGCTCCTTCTCACTGACGCGTTTGCGAAATACGTAATAGCTCCACATTTGATAACCGAGTACAAACGGTATGAGAGTCACAGCCACAATCGTCATCACTTTGAGCGAATACGGCCCAGATGCTGCGTTATACACTGTCAAGTTGAACGCACGGTCGATCTCACTGATCATCACCCGCGGAAACAACCCCATAAACACTGAAGCAATGGCAAGAACGATGACGAGTCCCGACATGGAGAAGGCCCATCCGTCTTTCCGCTTTGAAATGAACGCCCCTGCAAGCACAAACGCGATCACACCGCAAGCGGCCGTAGCGGACAGTATCTCGCCACGCACGTGAAACACGTCAGTCATAAAGACCGTCATCGCACTGAATGCGAAGAGCAGGAAGGCCAGCGGAAAAAGGAGCCGCTGTGCCGTGAAACGCGCCCGTTCCTGCAAATCCCCTACCGTGCGCAACGCGGTGAACAGCAATCCGTGGACGAAACATAGCAACGTGACGGTGATCCCCCCCGTTACTGTATACACATTGACGATATCGAACAGACCGGCTTGCATCTCCATCTGCCGGTCAATCGGCAGTCCGTAAAGCAGACCGGCGAAGACGACTCCGAACAAAAACGGCGGCAGCAAACTCCCCAGGAAAATGACGTGATCCCACGCGTTCTTCCACCGCCTGTTGTCGACTTTTCCGCGAAATTCGAAAGCGACTCCGCGTCCGATCAAAGCCAGCAAGACGACGACGAACGGTGCGTAATAGCCACTGAACAACGTGGCATACCAGTGGGGAAAGGCTGCGAACATGGCCCCACCCGCCGTTATCAACCACACTTCATTGGCGTCCCAGAACGGTCCGATGGCGTTGATGAGCGTACGGCGTTCTCCTTCCGTCCTGGCGAGAAACTTTGTCGACATGCCGACACCAAAGTCAAACCCTTCCAAGAAGAAAAAACCGATAAACAACCCCGCGACAATCAGAAACCACAACTCGTTAAGAGACAGCATGGTGTTCCCTCCGATCAAACGGGTCTTCGGATGTTCCATCATCAACGTTGGCCGTTTCATACGGTCCTTTTTTAATGACACGTACGAACAAAACGACCATCACAGCCGCTAGTATCGTGTAAATCGTCGAGAAGGAGATCAACGAAAACAACACTTCTTGAGCGGTGACACCCGGCGAAATGCTGTCCTCTGTTCGCAAATAACCAAAGACGGTCCACGGTTGACGGCCGATCTCCGTCATAATCCACCCGGACGTATTGGCAATGTGCGGCAAAAAGATGGCCGGAACCATCAGACGCATGAACCATGTGTTGCCTTGCTCCAGTCTTTTGCGAAGTGTCAAGTACACGCCGTACAATCCGAAGGCAAGCATCAGCATTCCCGCAGCGATCATGATGCGGAAACTCCAGAACGTCGTACGAACCGGGGGAATGTAGTGTCCAGGGCCGTACGTTTGCTCGTACTCTGCTTGCAGCTCCTTCATTCCCTTTACTTCCCCAGAGAATTGGTTGTAGGACAAATAGCTGAGCAAGTACGGAATTTTGACTTCAGCTCGATTTTCCTGATTCTCCGGGTCGATTGCCGCAAACACCGTCCAAGGAGCCGGGTCTTCGCTCGTTTCCCACAATCCTTCACTGGCCGCCATCTTCATCGGTTGTGTGTGAATTAAATACTGTGCCTGTTGATGACCGAAAAGCGCAACGAGTAAGGAAGAAATCAAGGCGACGACGATCCCGATTTGGAACGATCGTTTGAACAGAGCTACGTCCTGCTTTTTGAGTAATTTCCAAGCGCTCACCCCCGTCACGAAGAACGCCCCAGTGGCAAAAGCAGCAAAGAGGGTGTGAGGAAATTCTACCCACAACTGTCCGTTCGTGATCAAAGCGAAGAAATCATTCATTTCCGCTCGGCCGTTGTTGATTTCAAAGCCGACGGGACGCTGCATGAACGAATTGGCTGCCAAGATCCAGAACGCGGACAACACTGTGCCGACCGATACGAGCCAAATGCAGGCGAGGTGTACTTTTTTCGACAGACGGTCCCATCCGAAGATCCACAACCCGATAAACGTCGATTCCATAAAAAACGCAAGCAACGCTTCTATCGCCAGCGGCGCTCCGAAGACATCTCCCACAAAGCGGGAGTAATCAGACCAGTTCATCCCGAACTGGAATTCCTGAATAATCCCGGTCACAACCCCGACCGCAAAGTTGATCAGAAACAATTTCCCCCAAAATTGGGCCATGGTTTTGTACGTTTTATTTCCCCTGATGACATACATCGTCTCCATAATCGCGATTAACAATACCAACCCAATCGACAAGGGCACGAATAAGTAGTGGAATATCGTCGTAGCTGCAAATTGGATTCTCGATAAGGTGAGCACATCCACGTCGTTTCCCCACCTTTCCTCCTGTGTGTCATGCGACAGTCGAACGTTCAAAATTGTCGCGCACGACTCGCTAGAGCTTTTACTTTTATTGTCACATACAGTCTGTCTCTCTGAACGCGCGAGATATGACAATCTGTTTGTGAATTATTGAACAAAATGCGAACAACTGTAAGATTGTCGAAAACATTGTTAACAATAAGTTACGTTGCCGGAGAGAAAAACGGTTCGTCAATTATGTTCATTTATAAACAAAAATCAGGAGGGTGAACGCGTGTGCAGAACAAAATGTGTCCCTTGTTGACGACGACATCCATCAAGGGGAGACAACCTCATTGGTGGACTTGTTGTTGCCGTGAAACCGAAGGACGAAGCACACAACGTGATCATGCTGAACAATCGCGAAGGAAATGGGGAAAGGGCAAAAAAAGACCCGGATCTCCGGGTCAATTCAATCTTCCATTTCACTCTTTACAATGCGTTTCACGAGCTCATCGTCGCGTTTTAACCCTGTCACTTCAACAATCGTCGACTCCACACCGTTTTCGCTCAGCATCTTCTGCAGGCGTACACTCTCTTCATCCTCGCTGACGTCAAACGCGAGCGCGGCAACAATTCCTTGAACCAACGCCTGCGGTTCATAACCCCGATCGAGTAACAGTCTCGCCGGTTTGACCAACCGATCGTTGTAGCCGAGCTTGCGAATCGGATTCCGACCGACCCGTTCCACCCGGTCGGATAAATGCGGGTTCCTAAAACGGAGCCAAATTTTTTCCGCATACGTCCGCAGTTCCGCTTCAGAAAAGCCGTGTACGTCGGCGAGGAGCGCAGTCGTTTCACTGAGCGCTTGCCTGACGCGCGATGCGATCGGCTCGTCGTGAATCGCTTCCTGAATCGTCTTCATGCCCTGTTTGAAACCGAGGTACGCAGTCATCGCATGTCCCGTGTTCACCGTAAACAGTTTCCGCTCGATATAAGGCAACAAGTCCTTCACGTACGTCACGCCGTGAATGGAAGGGGCCGGTCCGTTGATTGCCGTTTCATCGACTACCCATTCATAATAAGGCTCTACCGTCACGGACAGCAGATCCCTTTCGCCTTGGTTGGGCACAATCCGATCGACAGCAGCGTTGGGAAAACCGACCCGTTCTTTAAGCCGTAGCCACTCTTCTTTCGTGAGCAGCGCTCGCACGTATTCCTGGAGCATTGTGCTCGCCCCGATGGCGTTTTCGCAGGCGATGATGTTGAGCGGTGTCTGTGAATCTTTCCGCGCGACAAGTCCCGCGGCGATCGGTGCGGCGACGAACTTCAGAACAGCAACGCCCACCGCTGTCGTGATAAGGTCAGCGGAAGCGATCTCCTCTATGACTTCTGGTTCGTCCGTCCGGCTGTTCAGTCCGCGAATCCCTTCTACGGTGAAAGGTTCAACGGTTTGCTCCGCCACCTTCACCTCATACGCTCGGCGGGTATTCAGTTCATGGATAATCCGTGCGTCGACGTCGACAAAAACGACATCGTAACCAGATTGGCGCAACAGTGCCCCGATAAACCCCCTGCCGATGTTTCCGGCCCCGAAGTGAACAGCTTTCATGTTGCATTCCCTTCTGAGAAAAAGCGAAGCACTTCATCCGCCGATTGAATTTGCAGCAGTTTGCGGACATTCTCTTCTTTCGAACATAAAATTGCTATTTTTGACAGCACGTCCAAATGTTCGTTCCCCTTCCCTGCAATGCCGATGACGAGCCGTACGTCATGGCCGTCCCAGTCCACGGGCTGTTCAAACAACAGGACAGAAATTCCTGATGCTTTGATGTTTGCTTTTGCGTCCTCTGTTCCGTGGGGAATGGCCAACAGATTTCCCATATACGTCGTGGTCACTCGTTCACGTTCCAGCATTTTTTCGACATAAGCGGGCTCGACATACCCGTTTTGAACCAGTACATCACCGGCTTCGCGAATCGCCTCCTCTCTAGACGCTGCTTTCGCTCTCATCGTAATGTTCTTCTCTGTCAAAATGGAAAGGCTCATGCATCGTCCACTCCTTGATTGATTAAATTCCGCACGTAGTTCTGACACGATTCCGCCAGCAATGCACGAATCTCTGTCTCTGATCCTTTTTCAAACACCGTCGTATGTGCCTCACTTTTGATGAGGAGAGCACTGATGGAACTCATCAGCGAAAGGCGCTGTTCGCTCATACTTAAAGGGGCGAGTAAAACGAGCGCGCGCTTGACAGGGACCCTCATCCCGTCCATGCCTTTTCGAAGGGCGGGAACTTTTAACTCACACATGGAAACACACGGCTTCTCAATCTCCTCTGTGCGAACGTGAAACAGAGCAAGAGACGTCTCCGGAATGGCCACCCCTCCGGCCTGCTCTCTTGCGAGCAGACCCTCGACAACCGAGTTCGCGCCGGACAGCAAACCGCTCCGTTCGAAATCCCGGCATATGTCGTTGAGACCGTCTTCTAACGACACGTTCTCCTCCAATTCCTTCACCTGAAAATGAGTGAGAATGGAGACGATGTCTTCATTGACGGAAGCCATTTGCTCGAACCGTTCGAGCAAATGTTCAGTCGTTTGGCGTTGATCCGGATCACGTGGGGATACCGGCTGCTTCGGCTGATAACTTTCGAGGAAGTCTCTGATTTGGTTCACTTCTTTTTTCCACAGGAACGGGGTGACTAAAAAGTAGTCCGCCACATGTTTTAACGGAACGGTTGAAATGACCAAGTCGTAATTATCCACATTTTTCTTCTCTACGTCGAACAGGGATGCATTTTCGATTGTTCTGATTTCTGGAAATTCCTTTTGTAATCGGCTCATTAACAGTTTAGACGAGCCGATGCCGCTGGAACAAATGACCAACGCTTTAACGGCAGACTGCCGTTTCCGGCGTTCAATCGCCGAACCGAAATGCATGACGAGAAACCCGATTTCCTCGTCCGGAATCGTCCCGGAATCGAGCGCTCGCTGGGCCTGTTTCCTCACAATGTGGAAGAGATCCGGATTGTCCGCTTTTATTTTTTCCAGCAGCGGGTTGTATATCTTCATTCCTTGGCGAACCCGATAGAGCGCCGGCTTTAAATGGGAGAGCAGCCCTTTAAACAGTGATTCGTCGTGAAACGCTGTCTGAAGCTCGTCTTCCACACCGTCTATCAACTGTTTCACTCGGACAGCCAGTTGCAGGTTGGACTCTTCCAGCACGTCATCCCGCTCTTCTCGTAACTTGGCTCCCCTTAAATACATCGACATATACCCGATTTCTTCGTCAGGGATGTCGATGCCGAACATCCTTTCTAACGCGTGAGCTAACTGACTGGCAAGGTGGTATTCTTTGTGCATCGCCAATTTTTGTAAATACTCCGGTGCCATTTCGACTTTTTTGCCTTGGCGAATGCGGTCGATCGCCAGTGCGACATGGACAATTAAAGCGAAGTAAGAACTGTCTGCCACGTGTTCGGAGAACTGCTTCCGCAGCGATTCCACTGCCCGCTGCACATCGCGCAGCATCTCTAAATCCATTAAATGAAGCAAGCGCTCCGAGACCGGGTCCGTCGCTTCCTCCCTTTCGGATATGCGACTGACGATGGCGCGATAAACGTGTGCTTCGTTTAAATTTTCGTTGATCAGCGCACCGATCGCCCTGCGGACGTCTCGTTCCTCTCCCTTTATTTCCACACCGTAACCCCTTTTGCGAACGAGCGTGAGACGGAAGTCTTCCAGCCACTTCCCCACCTTGGTTAAGTCGTGGCTCACGGTCGCAACCGTTACATTAAGGTGGCTGGCCAAAGCGAACAGCTTAATCGGTTCACGGTGTTGTAACAACACTGTGAGCAGCAACAACCGCCGCTCCTCCGGTGTATACTCTTCATGTCGGAGCGAAGACAGAAAGCGCCTCAATTGCTCCCGGGCTTCTGCTTCTCCTTGCACAGCCAAACCCGTGCCGGCCTTTCTTTCAAGCGTCAAATGATACTCCGTCAGAACGTCTTCCACGCCTTTGAGGTCGCGCTGGATGGTGCGCGTACTCACACCGAGTTCGTCGGCTAACGTCTGAATCGTCGTTTTGTTCCTGCCGTCCAGTAACCGTTGTAAGATTGAGCGCTCCCGGGTGGTGACATACACACCATCCACCTCCTGACCTCAACGCTGTTGTTGTTTCAATCTTGTCAAGAGCTCCTCATATTCGGGACTGTTTAAAAAATTTTCCACCGAAATGTGTTCGGCATCCGGCCTTATCTCCTTCGCCCGCTCAGTCAAGTCTCGGTGGGTAATAATCACATCGGCATCATCCGGCAAGTTGTTGATCGACGTATTCGCTACTTCCACAGTGTCCAGATCAGCTTCCTTTACTTTGTTCCTGAACGTCGAAGCGGCCATCGCGCTCGAACCCATCCCTGCATCACAGGCGAAGACGACTTTGTTTGTCGGTCCTTTTACCGATGCTAACACCTCAGCGGCACGGCTCTTCTTCCCTTTCATCGTTTGCATTTTTTCACTCGCGCTTTTCAAATCTTCCTCCTCGGATTCGGCAGTTTTGAGAATGATTGACGCGATGATAAACGATATCGCCGTTGCCACGACAACCCCTACGATGACCCCCAAGTAATTTCCCCGGGGAGTCATGGCAAGCAATGCAAATATACTTCCCGGTGACGGTACCGCGGCAAGTCCTGCATTGAAGAGTGAAAATGTGAATACACCGCTCATCCCGCCCGCGATCGCCGCTACAATCAGCAGCGGTCTCATTAAAATGTACGGAAAGTAAATTTCGTGAATTCCCCCGAGGAAGTGGATGACGGCGGCACCGGATGAAGATTGTTTCGCCGTTCCCCGGCCGAAGAACAAAAACGCGAGCAAGATGCCCAGGCCGGGTCCGGGATTCGTTTCGAGTAAAAACAGAATGGATTTTCCAAACTCTGCCGCTTGTTCGACGCCAATCGGGCTTAAGATGCCGTGGTTAATGGCATTGTTTAAAAACAACACTTTCCCCGGTTCGATGAGTAAACTCACCAATGGCAAGAGGCCAACGCCGATCATCACATCCACTCCAGAAGCCAGAAAGCTGCTTACCCCCCTCACGACGGGTCCTATTCCCCAAAAAGCGAAGATGGTTAACAATCCGGCAAGAATGCCGGCCGAAAAGTTGTTCACGATCATTTCAAATCCTGTCCGAATCTTCCCAGCTAACAGTTGGTCGACTTTCTTGATCGCGTATCCACCTAACGGTCCCATGATCATGGCCCCGATAAACATCGGGATGTCCGCACCGACGACGACCCCCATCGTGGCGGTCGCTCCAACAACCCCTCCGCGGACGTCGTGAACGATCTTTCCTCCAGTATACCCGATGAGCAACGGCAACAAGAATTTGATCATCGGATCTACTAACGAGGCCAGCTGTTCATTCGGGATCCATCCCGTCGGAATGAACAACATCGTAATGAGTCCCCACGCAATAAACGCACCGATGTTCGGCATAATCATACCGCTCAAATGACTTCCAAGCCGCTGAACCTTCGTCCTAAGCGTTCCCCCTTCTTGTTGGGACACTCTAACCCACCTCCCTAACGTTATCATAAAACGCTGTCATCCCAGCCGACAACGGAATGTAAACACGATTTCGTCATCAGCGATACTGACAAAATTAAAAAAGGAGGCCCTTTCCTCCTCACCATCTCTTGCCCGTTTGATCTTCTTCATGCATCGGTTCCCCTCAACGGCGATGCGATGTCTTTTACATCGACACCCATTCCCCTTTTTACTGAAACGGATCTAAAGCAATGACTCAGCTATCCATGCCAATTGTCCCGATGAAAGTGGAGCGAATAATAAAATATATCAAACCTTAATAAAATGATCATAGACTCTTATTAAATGCTCACGATCGTTATCTACGTACAGTTCAAAACAGAAAGGAACGTGAGGAGAAGATGAAAAGGACGAAGCGCTTCGTTGTAAGTATTCTCGCCTTGTCTGTTGTTCTCAGTGGATTTACGGTACTGCCGCTTGTCTTTCACAACGGCATCGCCGCCGCCAAAGACAAAGGGAAACCTGTCTCGTCCGGCAAGCTGCGGGTGATGAGTTACAATTTGCGCTACGCCAGTGACGTCCCGCCAAACTCGTGGGAAGAGCGTCGACCAGTCATGCGAAAGCTGCTCCAGCGCAAACGACCTGATGTGATCGGCACACAAGAAGGCGTCTACCACCAACTAAAACATATCCACCAAGACTTGCCTGGATACGAATGGATCGGACTGGGCCGGGAAGGCGGCAGTAAGGGTGAGTTCATGGCGGTCTTCTACAACGCTAACCGCCTGCAACCGCAAGAATATGATCATTACTGGTTGTCGGATACTCCCGAGGTCATCGGTTCAACTTCATGGGGAAACACCATCCCGAGAATGGTTACGTGGGTTCGCTTTCTTGATGTGAAAACAAAAAAAGAATTTTATTTGGTCAATACGCACTTCGACCATGTCTCGGAAGAAGCGCGGGAAAAAAGCGCCAGGCTGATCGTGGAACGCGCTCTAGATTTCGATCCCGAACTCCCGATTGTCTTAACGGGCGACTTCAACACCGGACCCAGCACAGCACCGTATGAAACGCTGGTAAACGACGGTTCCTTTGTCGACCTCTGGGAGTCAGCCGACAAGCGCATCGGCGAAGGGCTTGGCACTTTTAACGGTTTCGAGGATGTAACCGGCGGAGGAGCTGAGCAGCGCATCGACTGGATTATGGCGCGCGGATCTGTTACTGCGAAAACGATCGAAATCTCGAATTTTCAACAGCACGGTCAGTTCCCGAGCGATCACTTCCCCGTCGTCGCGGACATCAAAATGAGATAACCACTATTTTATAGCCCGCAAGAAAGTTTTCAACAAGCGGTTTTCTGCTTGTGATACCCAAAACTGAACAGCGGGCTTTTTTCTATCGTAAAGGCGACTGACGGTTTCAAAAAAAGAAGCTATTCGATCACAAGTGCTGTTTCAAAGGAACAAAGAACATATGCGCTTTACAGTGGCAATCGGAAGAACCAAAACCACGAATAGGTACATGTCCTCCATTTTCTGTCATGAGCCTTTGAAAAAGCCGGCATTCTCTTTCTTCTCCTGAATATGTCTCTATCTCTACTATTTGAAGAAAAGGCCGTACGTAATCAAAGTGCCAGTGTTTCGTTTTCTCCAATTTAATATGCCTTTCAATTCTGGAGTGCAAATTCCTTTTGGCACTGCCGACATACACATACAACCCTTTTTGAAAAGAAAAAGTCCCCAGTTTGCCGATCGTAATATTTTCGTAGTCACGCGTCATCAAGGCTTTAATGGCGTAAAGCGTATGATTTTTTTCATATTTTAGGGGTTTCATGACACCGCATTTCCTTTCTTGCTTAACGCGATTGGCGTCGTACTTCCGGAGAATGTCGTCGGACTGGACCAGTGACTTAATGCCGAAAACGGATCTGCTGGACGCTAGGATGGTTTGGCACTACCTCCAAGTACAGTCACTCTCAAAGTTCACATTAATGATTCACACGGTATCACCCTTAAAATGCCAAAGTGCACCGGGTCCATCCCGATACTTTGCATAATTGGTAGAAAAATAGGCGTCAACAACAGTGTATTCACTGTGCTTTCCATAACCATACCCGGCGAACACTAAAAACCCTAACACCATGACCGTGATCAAGTACGGGTTTTCTGTTATGTTAACTCAACCTCTTCATTTTTCTCTTCCCCTTTCTCGGCTATGAGTTTATGAAATGTAAAACATTTCCTCTTAGCAGCTTTTCTATGTCATTCCGAATGTCCGACACTTCGACTGGCCATCCCTTCTTCAATAGCTGTTCGTAATGCTCCATTAAAAGATTTTCTAAGATATGCTTGGTGTGTTTCCATTTGTAAATCAACTGTTCGAAAACCCGGCAATCTGAATGTTGAGGTATAAAACGGTTCCCTAGAAGTTGAAATCTCATTCGCGTTATTTCTTCGACGAGATAAGGTGTATTTAAAAACCACCAACACCCAAAAATCATCAAGTTTCTAAACTTGCGAGAAAGCGTAATCAACTCATACTGATTTTCTCTGGAGAGCATGGTCACTAAAAATTTTTGATGCGGATATTGTCTGCACAAATTTTCTAATGCTGCCATGTCAGCTCTTCCCGCCATATCCCCAGCCAGCTTTAAATCCGGATTTACCTGTCTTTTTGTACCGACCATTAATGCCATGGGTAATTCGTACTGTTCGCATATCGGTATTAAACATTCCTCAAGAATCCTGGTTGAGGAGCCTCTTTCAGGAAAGGTAAACGTATGTGGTAGAGATAGCGCGACATACAACGGATGTATCTTCTCTATCCAATCCTTTAAAAACTGTTGTAGCGATTTTACTGTTCTTCGGTCCACCCTTTCATCAACTTCATACCCCATTTCCCGTACTAATGCGACTGTGTGATCCCAATCGTTTACGAGAGGATCTAATCGGAGTGCAGAACGGAACCGGTCATCTCCCATCTCTCCTTTTTCCCAATATTGCCTTTCCGCAGGATCAAACGGGTCATTTGTCATCACAATTTCTTCGACATTCGATACGTGCATAACCCGCGATATGTATTCGTCTACGTCCCGCTGATCGAACGCTCGACGGACGTCGTCAAGGTTTTTTGAAACGGGTACATTCAATTCGTCTAAAATAGTAAGTATCCCCTGCGCGGCTTCACTTACCGGGCTATTTTGTAAAAACAGCGTCTCCCAAATGAGGTCGGCCTGTTCTCTTTTAGACATCTTCCAAAAAGATTCGTACGGTATATCCAGCCACAGAAACGCTTCAGAAATAAGGTAATGATACGTCAGAAGTTCGTCGATGCCGTACAAACATAGTTCCCCAAAAGAGGGCGGAAACAGGTGAGTGTGTACATCAATTATTTTTGTATCTTGAATTCCCTGTGCCACAACGTCTCTAATCTCTGATCGGCTCTTCACTGTGTTATTTCCCATTTCGAATCACCTTCTCCCAAACAGATTTCTGGATTCGCCCATTCATGATTTGGAATTAACGGATACCAACCAGGGCGGTAGGGGTCCCGGTCATACGGATATCCCCCTAATTCTTTGTATAAATCTGCGTACTTTCCCAGTTTATCTCGGTCGATTGTAACCCCTAAGCCAGGTTTTTCCGGCACTTGGATCTTTCCATCCACAATACTGGAGCTTCCCTCCCTCGATCACATCATCCACTAGGTGATGGTAATGGGCGTCGAGCGCAAACGTCATGTTTGGGATCACTGCGCCCAGATGTAACATGGTGGCCAATTGTACTCCTAACTCTCCGGAAGAATGAACCGCTACACCCAATTGAAACGCTTCGCAAATCGCGGCTGCCTTTAAACAGGGGCGAATGCCTCCCCAGAACGTCGTATCTAGCAAAATGACGTCGACAGCCGGATTCAAGATGTTTTGATATTTTGAAGCGTAATGCCTCTAATTGAAAAGGATCGTGGCCGATTAAGTATTGTTTCAGACCTTGAAAAGCAAGTTCAGCACTTTCTCCCCCTCCGCCTAATTCCCCCACTCCTACAATTCCTTCGTCTGTTTCAACCTCAACGATCGTCCGTACGAACCGCCCCCAATGCACGCCGTTGCTATGCCGCAATGGAGCTTCTAACGGTATTGTGACCGTGGTTGGCCGTACATCAACAATTTTCATCCGAACATTTCTCCTTTAACATTTAGTTGTTCACATGCTAGATTTTTTACGTGTATCCGTTTGCAAGCCAGCCACCGTTTACAATCAACGTGGTTCCGGTTACATAGTCCGATTCATTAGAGGCTAAAAATACGGCTGATCCCACTAAATCTTCAACTTCTCCCATCCTTCCGGCAGGGATTCTCGCTTCCAGCTTCTCCGGATGATGCCCCCCTTTACGGATTAAGCCTTGAACAATTTTCGTGACCCGGGCACTAGCATAACCGTGCGCAATAGCAGCCCCGATGCCCCTTCCGCTTCCGGTCACAACTGCAACTTTGTCTTCTAATCTCACGTTAACCAGCCCTTCTCTTGAAATAATCGGGGTATCGCTGTACAAGGTCGCCAATGTCCACGTCTACTAGTTTCATGTGCTCCAACATCACTTGTTCCGCCTGGTTTGGGTTTTTTGACCGGATACTTTGAACCACTTTTCGATGCTGTTCCAAAATAATTTGCCAATTATAGTGGGAAGCTAAACTTAACATTCGGATCCGGTCTAAATTGATCATCATCTGCTGCAGTGACTTCCACGTACGCTCTTTGTGACATCCGGTAAAGATGATTCTATGGAATTCCCCATCTAAATCGAACAGTTTTTTGTAATTTTCCTCCTCAACACACGCCTCTTGGTCGTTTAAGTTTTTTTCCAGCTCTTCTAACTGTTTTCTTGGAAACTCAATACTTGAAGCATATTTAGCTGCGGCAGGTTCTAAATGCTTGCGCATAAACTTCGCTTCTTCAACATGATCTAAATCGATGAGGGACACAAACGAACCCCTTTGTGGATAAACGACGATTAATCCCTCTTGTGACAATCTCAAAAAAGCTTCTCTCACAGGTGTTCGACTCACTTTAAAACCTTCAGCGATTTCGTTTTCTGTGATTTTTTTCCCTGGAGGCAGGTCCAGATTAATAATCAGTTTTTTTAATACAGAGTAAGCGCGTTCACTCACTGAATGGTGAGCCGTTTCAGTCATATCGTTAATGTTTAGCAGCTCTACTCACTCCTAAAGGCATACTAGAACTCTAATATACTTGTATATTAGTATATCATGAATTGTTTGTCAATAATTATTTTCAAAAAATTCATCGGGAACCGTGAGGTTTCTCAATTTTTCAGGTTTTACGGCCTGCCTCGTCCCGATCAAGGTCGCTTTTGGGGAATCTTACATAAATACGTAATCCCCGGTTTACTCACATGAGCAAACCGGGGATTATTTATGATTTTTTTATTCTATTATCTGCCTTCAAATGACCACTGAAGGTTTAGAGTATCTCCCTGGAATTGATTTTGATCTTCTCCATTGTCCACAAATTCAAATTCGACATACATCGTGTCATTCGTACCAGCCGGCAATCCGCTTTGCTCATTTTCAAAACCAATGATGTTTTTTTCTACCGCATCTGGAACCATATATTGCAGATCGTATAGCGTGGTAGAGTAAATAATGTCATTGTACCCATAGTCCTCAGACTTATCTGCATTTTCCAGGAAGTTGACACGGATGTGTTTTCCAAAGTCATCGGTATTGTCGTTCTTAGCATCTTCTACCGTATAGCTGGTACGAAGAAGCACTTCTTTGATATCGAGCGTTCCGTTATTTTCCAAGTAGAACGTGCGGAACTCAGAATCGCCAGGCACCAAATTTTCGACATCGATGATGACTTCCGGGTCTAATGCCAAATCGAGTGTACCAGCGGTAAATGTGTTGTTGGCGGTCGCTGTATCACTGAAGTATGCAAACGTTCCTCCTACCACTAAAGACAATCCAAGTACCACTAATGCAAATCCATAACCTAATTTTCTCTTTACACTCATGGTAAAACCATCTCCTTTTCACTTCTTTTTCTTGAATTCAATTTAGCTCTCTATAATATAGGCACACCGTGGCGATGGAACGCAGCTGCTTCCAACGTAGACATGCCTTGTACCTCTGCGAATGCCATTAAGTTGTCCGAAATTTTAGGTGCATAGTGCTCCGGTGGTGCAGCGTGCCCCATTAAACGGCTTCTAGCCGCGTTTCTATGTGAGAACGGCCCCCAAATGGCGAACGTAATTCCAGGCGTTTGAATATTGACAAAAAAAGTTTGTCCATCAGGAGAGAAAGTGGGGCCAGCTAATTCTGAATAATTCAGTACATTTTCTGCGAAGACGTAGGTCGTTCCTTCAGGAGTTAACCCGATGATACGGTCTGATCCCGCTCCATCCTCTACGATCCACAAATCACCCCACGGCGTAATGGTGACATTGTCAGGCGATTCCAAATCGTTCGCATCTGTGGATTCGAAGAAAAGTTCTAACGTATTCGTAGCTGGGATATAGCGATAAATCCGTCCTAAGTGCTTATCCCCTGCATCCGTGTCCGAAAACCAGAATACTCCGTTCACGAAATGGCAGCCTTCCAAGCGGGAAAACTGGATACATCCCTTATTGCGCGCATCTAACGTCGGTTTTTCTGGGTCAAGGTCTTTCCATACAATGCCAAATTTCTTGCCAGTGTAATACTTACTTATTTCGTTGGAGCTCATTTCCTCAATGGCAGCCGCTTGCAATCTCCCCCCTTTATGCAGAGAACCGACTTTTCCGCTAGGATCATTCGGAATGTACCGGTAAAAGTAACTCTCTGGGCCATCATCTTCCGTCATGTACACGATCCCCGTCGCGGGATCCACGTCTACGGCCTCATGGGAAAAAGCTCCCATTGCTCGAATCGGTGTTTTCGATAAATTGTTCTCAGGGTCTAGTGGATCAACTTCAAATACATACCCATGTCCTGTCTCCCTCGTTTCTTCACACGTCAGCCACGTTCCCCAAGGGGTGCCCCCACCCGCACAATTTCGAACGGTACCAGATGACGTCACATATTCTTTGATCAATTTACGATCAGGACCCACCACTAGAGCGGTGGTCCCACCAGTATTGTCTTTATCGTACGGATTTTTGCCTATTACAGGGTTATCTGTTTGACTCGTCAATTCGTGGTTGCGGACAAGGATGGTCGCATTGTTTTTTCCTTGAAATGCCGCCATGCCGTCAAACAATGCCGGAATAGGGCGACCATCAGAAAGTTTTCCGCCCTCTTCGGAAATAATGCGGTACTGAAACCCCCTCGGAAGGTTCAGAACCCCTCCTGGATCTTTGACCAGCGGACCATACCCCCAAATGAACCTCGAGTTGGCCTAGGGGCTGCTAATGCCTTACGTCCGTTTTCTCCAAGTGATAACAGTCCTGTCGTTCCTAATGCAATAGCCGCTGTTGTCAGTCCACTAACCTTTAAAAATTGTCGCCTGTCCATGCCCATCACAATCCCTCCTTCATTTTCATGAACCAAAGTAACAATAAAACATTAAGTAGCGTTTAAGTAACAGTTAAACACTTAGTTTTATTGTTAATTTTCCGTTAATTATTCTGTTTTCTGAAATTTTCTTGTTAGAATAGAGAAAAACGAATAGACGAAGAAAGCAGGTGAAAGGATGTTCTCAACAATAGGCATTCCAGGGTTAATTTTGATTTTGACGATTGCGCTCGTCATTTTTGGACCGAAGAAGCTGCCAGAAATCGGGAGGGCTACAGGGCAGACGTTGAAGGAATTCAAACACGCTGTTCAAGACATGGCGAGGGAGATCGACCATGAGAAAAAGTCGGATCAATAGGTGTTGATCGTGAATTTAATTGCCAAGTGGAGAAAAAAACAGAACAGAAATGAATTGGATTTAGTCTCTTCATTCCCTTTGTTTTTCTACTATTTGTCGGCGGGCTCGCATTTGGATACGTGGTGTTTGTACAGTTGATTTTCCCGTTTATTCTATCTTTATCAGATGGCATGTTTAATGTGATGATAACCGTAGAAGGGTACTTTAAGTTTCTATTCCGAATCACTGTCCCATTTGCCCTTTTGTTTGAACTGCCGGTTGGCGCCATGTTCTTGACGACTCTTGGGGTCCTCACACCGGATCACATGAAAAACATAAGGAAGTATGCCTATTTTGCTATAATGGTTGTAAGTACACTGCTCACACCGCCAGACTTTTTGTTGCCGCTCCTCGTATCCGTCCCATTCATTTTGTTGTATGAAGCAAGTATCCATTTGTCCAAAGCGTCTATCGAAAAAAAACAAGAACAGCTCAAAACGTTTATGCAACAGGAGAGTATATAGGCAGGCCCGGTTTGAGCAAAGCCGATACAGCAAAATCCGTTTTGCAAAAACCGGGCATGGCGGATTCTGGCTTACCGGACGTCCTCCAAATCCCCTTCGAGTTCCATATATTTTTGCCGAAGGCGATCAATGACCGTTTCCTCCGGCTGCCAGTACCCCCGCTGGTGACTTTCAAGAAGTGTTTCCATCATCGCATGATAAGCCCACCGGTTGTTGTCCCGCATCTCGCGACTCATTTCCTCATCCGCAATGTAGACGTCGTACAGCTGGTCAAAGACCCACGTCTCCACTTTTCCGGTCGTTGCCGCAAGGCCCAGCACATATTCGAACCGGCGGGCAATTTCCATCGTGCCGTGATAAGGATGTCGCATCAACGCGTCGATCCATTTGGGGTTGGTCAGCCGGGTGCGGACCCCGCGCGCAATCGCAAGATCCGCCGGTTCGGTCTTCACCTGCTCCCCCGTCGTGTCCGTAATGTGAATTTCCGCCTTGCGGCCTTTCAACAACTCCACTGACTTGGACAAGCCGCCGAAATATTCATAGTAATGGTCGGAATCCGTTACCTCCCGCTCGTGACTGCTGCGAATTTGCGATACGATGTCGACCGCCAGCAAGTGGGAACGGAACAGCGCCGGTTCCGCCCGTCCACGCTCTTCCAAGCTGTAAATATACTGCTGGCTGTCCGCGTATGCCCGTCCAAGCTCGGATTCATCGCGCCACTGTTTCGTCTCGATCATTCGGGTTACGGTTGTACCGTATTCCCCTTGCGCCGGGCCGAACATCCGGCCGCACGCCAAGTCGTGGGCCTGTTTTGCCCCATATCCGGCGGCGAGCAGCTCAGCCTCCACTTTTCGCGTATGCGCCTTGAACCAATTCCACTCGTCGGGTTCATCGAGTTCGGACACCTGCCGATAGACCCGGTTTAAATCTTCCAGTACATTCGGGAACATATCGCGGAACAAACCGGTCATATGCACCACGACGTTCAGACGCGGTCTGCCTAATTCAGAGAGCGGGATCACCTCGTATTCCGTGCGAAAAGTACCGATTCCGCCGATCCGAACCCCCATGTAATGAAGAATTTGACCGATCGTTTCCCCTTGCGTCCGCGATGTTTCCAGACCCCAGAGTACGACCGCCGTCGTGTTCGGATATTCGCCGTGTTGTCGGCGGTATTGCCGTATCGAACTTTCCGCCACCGCCGCCCCTCTTTCAGCTGCTGTTCGACTCGGAACCAGGCTCGGGTCAAATTGAAACAGATTGCGTCCGGACGGCAGCACCTCAGGGGTGCGCAGCACGTCACCGGCGAGTTTGGCCGGTATATACCGCCCTTCCAACGCCCGCAGCAAACTTTCCGCCTCCTCGTTGACCGTCGCGCTTTCGTAAGCCCTGTATCCGTACTCCAATGAACGAATCAACGATTTGACCCACTCCGGGTTCCTCCCCGCGTAAGCCGGCGGAAGCGACTTCGTCGCCACATACGTTTCAACCAGCGAGTCAGCCTCGACATCTATTTCTCGAAGCCGTTCTGCATGCCCGCCGGAAAGCAGTTCTTCCGCCTTCAAGCCCCTGCCTTCCGCGAGCAAGCTGCGCAAGGAGCGGATGTTTCCCCGATCGTGGCGCAGCACAAACCGCATGTGAGCAGCTGCCGCTTCAGGCGAATAGCCGTCTCCCAGCACATGCAGCCCGCTCGGGATAAGGGAACGCTGCATCCGGTACAGCTCTTCCTCCATTTGCTCCGGCGTCTCGACGGACAAGTGGAGCGACTTCGCTTCGGTCTTTAGCTTTGCGAGAATCTCATCGCACCGGTCAGGATCTTGCAGCTCGGCTTCACGGTATTCATGAAGCAGCGCTTCGAGACGGCGCCACTCGCCGTAAAGTTCAGCTTCTGTAAAGGGAGGCGCCTGGTAGCCGATCAACACCGCATGGCTGCGGCGCTTGGCGATCATCGCTTCGGACGGATTTCCGACGTAATAGTAATACAAATTGGGCAAATCCCCGATGAAATCGTCTGGTATGCAGTCTCCTGACAGGGCGGATTCTTTGCCGCGCTGAAATTCCAGCGTGCCGTGCGTGCCGACATGCACGACGGCATCTGCTTTGAACTCCTCGCGGATCCATTGATAAAACGCCGTATATTGATGCGTCGGCAGCAGCGACCGATCGTGAACCGACTTCTCCGGTTCCTCGTGAATGCCCCGAGTCGGCTGCACACCGACAAACACATCGCCGTTTACAATTCCGGGAATCAGGAACGAACCGTTCTCGGTCATCACATCACCGGGCGGTCGGCCCCAACGGACCATCGCCTCTTTTCCCCATGAACGACCGGATAACTTGGTCTCAAAATCAGGATCGCCGTAACGGATCATTTCCCTGGACGCACGATCGCCCGTCCACGTTCCGGAATTGACTAGACCCTCTTCCGTGAAGCGGGCGCGAAGCTTTGCTGCGGACATCTCTTCCACGTTGTATCCCCGCTGCTTGAGCCAGGTCAATAAACGGGCCACCGATTCGAACGTGTCCAGGAAGGAAGCGCCGAAGACATTTCCTTCGCCTGGCGGATAGTGATAACACACAATGGCCAGTCTCTTGTCATGGTTCGGTTTGCTTCGCAACGCCAGCCAGCGGCGAATGCGTCCGATCAACCGATTCGTCCGCTCCGGAATGAGCTGCAGCCGCTTCAAGGGCACTTCCAATTCCGCATCTTCCCCTTCATCCTGCAGTGCGGCGATCGGATACGTCTCAATGCTGCCGTCAAGCTCCGGAAGCACGACTTGGACAAGCAGCAGTGGCGGCTCCAGCCCGCTAACGGACTGTCTCCATTCCCTTTCCGTCGTACTAGACAGGAAAACCGGATGGAGCACGGGGGCTTCCAACACTTTGAGCATGTCTTCCGCCTCGCCTGCACTAGTCCCGCCAGGGCCCACTCCAAGCCGGAAAGGCAGCAGATTGACGATGAGATCCGCACGTCGTCCGTCTCCAAGCAAAAGATCGCGCAACCGATCGATGGGGATGTTCATCACGGAAGGAAAGGCGATCGGCATGACGTTGGCGAAGGCTTCCAATTTGCTCATGAGTTGTCCGATACAATCGGCAGTGTCCAGCGGATTTCCGTTGCCGAGAAACAGGAGGGCCACGTTCGGCCGATCGTCAGTGTATCCGCGGCTGAAACGGTAGGCAGACACGGATAAATACACCTTCTGCTCTCTCGGTTCAAAGATGCACAATTCACGAACGCAAACAGGATCGTCTGGCTCCGGCAACCGGTCACAGCCCCCGTACGCCCGGCCTGCCAGACATAGCAGCCCGAGCATATTGGACGTACCGCCGCCCCGCCAATATTCGGCAAACCGCAAATAGCAATCGTAATCTGCTTTGAGATCTTGTGGCAGCGAAGTTCCTGCACCTTGGTCCGAGGGGTCCGGCAAATGTTCGGAGGTCAGCTTGCCGAGGCGAAGCAGAGGTAGGATCTCGGCGGAATTGCCGCCCAGCGGGACGATTGGAACCGTCCCTTTGCCCAGCATGAAGGTGAGTTGTTCAACCACCTCCCGGCGGACTCCATGCACATCGATCATCACCAAGTCGCTTCCGGGGAGCTTTTTTTCGATGTCCAGCCGCAGTTCGTCAAGATTTCGGTTCCCCAAGTCGGCGATGGCCAGCTGCAATTGACTCCGCTGCTTCTGATCCAGCGTCCGATACGCTCTCGACAAAAGGGCCAGAGTCGTGTCCCCACTCGTTAAAATGAACAGCTTCAACCTGTCATCCTCCCATTTCATAAATTCATGAGTGCGTCACCTAAACCAGAGTTCGTACGGCACGTTCGATGTGGTCAGCTTCCAACTCTGCCAGTCGGTAATACGAGCCTTGCAAATCGTCCGCCAGCTTGCGGGCGTAACCGAGCTGGACGAATCCTTCCTCTGTATCGATCACCAGCGTTCGCACGCCTGCCGCGGCAACGCGTTGGGCGGCGATCCGGCTTTCCCGCCATGGATCAAGCCCCGATCCGAAGCTGACGTTCGCCTTCCCGTCGGTGATGACAACCATCGCCGGAACGAGCCCGCTCCCTTTGTTCGACACGGACCGGATCGTCTCCAACCCTTTGATTAGCCCTGCTGATAAGGGCGTTTTCCCTCCAACCGGCATCATTTTAAGCTTTTGCTCGGCAAGTTCCACGCTGCGCGTCATGCCCAGCAAAAGTTCCGCCCCCCTGCCCCGAAAAGCGATCAAACCGACGCTGTCCCGCTGCCGATACGCATCGCGGAGCAAGGATAACACGGCGCCCTTGACGGCCTTCATTCTTTTGCCCGCGTTCATTGAGCCGCTTGCGTCAACAACGAACAACAACGCGGTTCCAGTTCTGCTTTCCCGGACCTTCACACGCAAGTCCCTCGGCTCTATCAACAATGTGAGCTGTCTGTCGTTCGGACCGTAACGCTCCCGGCGCAAACGCTGATAAGGCGCCGCCGTTCGAAACGTGGCATCGAAGGCGAGGTCCTTTAGCGGTCCCCGCGGTTTCTCAGCCCGAACGTACCGGCCAGCAGATGAGCCCGTTCCCCCTCGATTCCGTTTTCCCGCATTCGCCTTCTGCAAGGCGCAGGGCGGCGTGAACATGAACTGACGGATGTCGATTTCTTGACCAACTGTTTCAACGATAGCGTGTGCTTCGGAGTTAGAAGCGTGGCCGTAATCGGATTCGGCGACGTTGTCGCCTGGATGTACGGACGGGGGTGTGTGTTCAAGTTGGCCAACTTGGCCGCCTTGCTTCCGGCTATCCGAATCTTCTTGCCTAGCGTCGTTGGGTTCGGGACTGCTTGGTTCACTCGAACGATGGGGGGGTGCACTGTTCTCCATCTGCTCCCGCGCTTGATCCCCCTCGGACGGTTCCCCGGTTGAAACTTCCGGATTTTCCAACGCTCCCATCATGCGATGCGGCAACACGAATCCGGCTGCTTCACGCAGATGATGAGACGTCGTTTCGGAGAGACCCTCCCACGCTGCAAGGGCCCTAGCCGTTTCAAGCAGCAGGATATCTGCTCGGTGTCCCGGACATCTGGCTTCCCCCGCAATTTCTGCTGCGAGTCGCAGCACGTTCTCACTGACATGGACGGTCGAAAGTCGCCCTCTTGCAGCGGCAACTCTTTTTCTTAAAGCTTCTGTCTCCCGTTCAAACTTGTGTCTGAACGCATCAGGGTTCCGATCGAAGGCCAATAAGCGGCTTACGACTGCCGCCCGTTCTGAAGGATCCGCCGGCGTTTCGAGACGGACGTACAAGCCCCACCGATCCAACATGGCGGGCATCGGCTTCCCCTCCTCCGGAACCAACGTGCCGACCAACAGGAACCGTGATGGCTTCCAATCAGACCGTTCCCGGCTCTTCGACTCGCAATTCCCACAATCCGCGGCGGTTAAAATTGTTTTCAGATGTCTCTCCGGCATTAGGTCTGCGTTGTCGACTGTCACCATGTGCCCGTCCGCCTCGGCGAGCAAACCTGGGGCAAACACAGGCTCACCGCTCCGAACGGCAGCCGCGATATCCAATTCTCCTAAAAGCCGGTCTTCGTCGACAGTGAGGGGGATGTCAATTCTCTTACGCTCCGGCAAGAGTTCGGCAACGCCTTGCACAAGGGTCGTCTTCCCTGTGCCCGGTGCGCCGGCCAACAGCACGCCTTTCAGCAAGGGGTTGACCGCATGAAGCAAGAGCGCTTTTTTTGCACGGTCTTGGCCGACGACGGCACAAAACGGATACACGGCAGCGTTAAGGCGCATGAGTGACCTCCTGTAAATCCCCGAGAAGCGTCCGTATCGCTTCGGCGTCGAAAGCCTCCTCTTCGAACGGCCGCTTGCGCATGCGATGTGGCATCACCATCATCGCCGCTTCAACCATATCCTCTGGCACAATACGAGTCCTTCCCTGGAACGCGGCGAGCGCCATGGCCGTTTTCATTAACATGATGTCCGCGCGGTGGCCGTCCACCCCCAGTCGAATCCCGACCGTCGCGGTCCATACCAGTAAATCCTCAGACGGTTCGATGCGTTGGAGCAATTCTCGGGCGCGTTCAACCCGCCTGCGAAGTTCCGCCTGTTCCTTCTCGTACGTTCGCCGGAATTGGACGGGATCTGATTCGAACGCCAATCGGCGGCGAATGACCTCCATCCGGTTCGTCACCTCGCGCTCTCCGTTCACTTCCACTGAAAGTGCGAACCGGTCCAGCAGCTGGGGACGCAGTTCGCCTTCTTCCGGATTCATGGTGCCGATGAGCACAAACCGGCTCGGATGCGAATGCGATATCCCTTCTCTCTCCACCGTGTTCACCCCCATGGCAGCGGCATCGAGCAGCGCATCGACAATCGCGTCATCCAGCAAATTGATCTCATCCACATACAAAATATGTCCGTGTGCCGCCGCCAACAGCCCCGGCTCAAACCGTTTTTCCCCCTCCCGGACCGCATGCTCAATATCCAAAGTGCCGACGACGCGATCTTCCGTAGCACTGACAGGTAAATTGACGACGCGCAGTCCAGGCATCAAATCGGCGAGCGCCCGTACCGCCGTCGATTTGGCCGTGCCTTTCTCGCCGAGGATTAATACGCCGCCGAGACTCATATTGACAAGATTGAGCAGCAGTCCCTTTTTCATCATTTCCTGCCCGACAATCGCCGCAAACGGAAACACTTCCGAGTTCACGTTTATTTCCCATCCTCTCCCTGGCTTTTATGCCTTTTTCGTCAGCAGATTTCCGAGTTATACTTTACGTTGCCTTAACCGTTTTCCCCGCTGGAAGATTCGCCGTTCCCAGCAGTCCCCTGATGAGGCAGTTCAAGCGGCCGCTGTCAGTATCCCGCTCCACGAGACCCTTCACGCCAAAGACGTCGCCGAGCATTTCTTCGGTGATGACTTGCTCGGGAGTGCCGCTCGCATACATACGACCGGCGCTCATCACCATAATTTCATCGGAGCAAGCGGCAGCATGGTTAATGTCATGCAAAACCATGACAATGGTTATGCCGTACTTCCGGTTAATGTCAGCGATAAGCTCCATAATTTCCCATTGGTGGCTCACATCGAGATAAGTCGTCGGTTCATCCAATAACAACAGATTCGTCTTTTGCGCCAGCGTCATCGCAATCCAAACCCGCTGGCGTTCGCCTCCGGACAATGCGGACAACTTTCGCTCCGCAAAAGGGAGGGTTCCGGTCTGTGCCATTGCCCACTCTACGATCTCCTCATCTTCCTTTCGGTTGGCTCCCCACATCGGTTTATGTGGAAAGCGCCCGTAACCGACGAGCGCGCGCACAGTCATTTCCGGCAGCTTATCCTGACTCTGCTGAAGCATGGCGACACACTTCGCCAAGTGCCGCCGTGAATAGCTGCCGATCGATTTGCCATCCAGCAAAACCTCTCCCCGGTCTGGTTTTAAGTGGCCGGCGATCGTTTTGAGCAGCGTACTCTTGCCGCATCCGTTCGGGCCGATAACACTGTAGATTTTACCGGTTTCCACCTGCCAGTTCAGTTTGTCGATCACAGTGCGATGCTGATACTTGACCGTAACTTCTTCCAGCACCAACGCCGTCATCCCGCTTCCCTCCTCAACAAGTACAAAAAGAACGGTGCGCCAAGCACGCCCATTATAATGCCGACCGGAAGCTCCACGGGCGCAAACATCATGCGGGCGAACGTATCGCAAAAAGTCACGACGGCAGCGCCCATCAAGGCAGTAGCAGGCTGAAGGATCCGATAGTCACTGCCGACGAGCAAACGGACCGAGTGCGGTACGATCAGCCCCACAAAACCGAGCAGCCCGGCAACGCTCACCGCACTCGCAGCGAGCAAAGCGGCTGTCGCTACCATGATGAGACGAACCGCCTCGACGGGCAGTCCGAGCCCCCGGGCGTTCGAATCTCCCAGTGCCAGCACATTCAGATGCGAGCTGCCGGAAAGGGCCACGCATAGACCCAGAACCGAATAAGGAAGGATCGTTTCCAGCTCAGGCCAGCTTTTGGCAGACAATCCGCCGACCATAAACACGAGCGCTCCGTCGACTCGGTCGCTAAAAAAAATCAGCAAGGCGGAAATACCCGAGCCAAGAAAAGACGATACTGCAACGCCAGCCAGAATGAGGCGAACCGGTTGGACGCCATCTCTCCAGGCCAGCAAATAAATCAGGATCGCGGCTCCGGAGGCCCCGAGAAAAGCAACCGGGGTCAGTATCGACCACATGTGGGGAAATAAAATCAACACGATGACACCAAACAGTCCTGCTCCCGACGAAACGCCGATAATGTGCGGGTCAGCCAGCGGATTGCGCATGACCGCTTGCAAGATCGCACCAGACAAAGCCAGATTGGCTCCCACAAACGCTCCAACCAATGTGCGGGGCAAGCGGATATTCCACACAATCTCCTTCATCGGACCGTCGTAGCCGTGAAACAAGTACTGCCAGATGTCCACCAGTGAAATCGATACCGCTCCAGTACCGATGCCAAACGCAATCCCAAGAAAAGCCGCCGCCGTCAGAGCGATAAACACCAGAACGTTCCTGGAGACTGAAACGCGAAACGGATTACTTGCCATGACCGTAAACGTCCGGATAAACGAGCTTTGCCAAATACTCAACCGATTCATTCAGCCGAAAGCCCGGATTGGACAGGAACAAATCTGACGGCAAAATGGCCAATCGGTTTTCTTTGACGGCTCGGAGCGATGCCCAAGCAGGCTGTCCAGCGAGATCGGACCGGATTTTATGCTCACCCTCTGTTCTGGCGCCGTGAATGAGAATAAAAATGAAATCCGGATTGAGTTCGACGATTTTTTCCAAACTGAATGGGGCAGTGGACGGGCTCGTATCCGAAGCGGGCAACGTTTCCGCCACATTTTTCATTTTCAACATCGCCGCTACCTCGAGCCCGATCATGTTCTGCCGCTGGACGGAAATGCTGCTCGGAGTCACGTTCAGCATGATAAACGTAGGCGCTTGATTAGCCGGAACCTTGGCAGTTAATTGGTTCATCTGCCGATCCAGCTTTACGAGCTCCTCTTTCGCCTTGCCTTCCGTTCCGGCGATTTTGCCGAACAATACCGCTTTTTCTTTCAAGTCCGAGTATGTACCGAGTTTAAACAGGGCAAACGGCACACGGCTTTCGTCCAACACTCCGGCCAAGTCGCGATGAAAAACGGTGGACCCAATTACGAGATCAGGCTTTAACGCCAGCAGCTTTTCCGTGTGGACTGTCGTCATCCCTCCGACATCTTCCAGATTTTCCGCTGTTTCCGGGACCGTTTCGCCTGTCGATGTGGCGCGGGCAACTGCGCGTCCCCCGACGGCATATAGTAAATTCAACAGTTGAGGTGACAGCACGACGATCCGCTGCGGTTTTTGGGGCAACGTTATCTCCCGGCCGGCATCATCTTCAAAAGACAATGGCTCCGGCTGATCGAGCGGTACAGATTCGGGTGTTGTGGGAGTTACAGTGGATGGCGAACAGCTTGTCGCCAACAGCACAAAATGACAGATGATGAGCGAGTACGCACAAATTTTTGTAAGTTTTGAGGAGCTCATGACATATTACCTCCAGGCTGTGGACTATCAAACAGAACGGACATGTCCCCGTTCAATTAGATAACTCTGGCTTCGACTACCTTATGGAACCCGTGCCCTCCTTTCGTCAAAAAATACACTTCAAACCGACAGATCTCATGAAAATGACGGCATCTTAATCGTAATGATTACGATTTACATACAGCATCTTATCAGCAACTTTTCATTACGTCAATCGCTTCGAAATTATTTATAATAGTAAGAATAGATTGACGAATGTATTCATTCGATCTCTGTGCACATGTGGCAAGCCACAAGCAGCTCGATTTTTGGAACGTTTTTCGCATAGACGGCTTGTACAGGAGGAACAGCTCAATGAAAAGACGACTTTCTTGATGGGAGCAAGATTGAGGCGAACTCATGGAGCCATTTCAACATCCTCCTTACCTGAACGGTTTCAGAAACCGAGGATGTTGAAATGGGATCACTTTACGGACTTAACTAGAGTAACGCTTTGAAAGTTTCTCCTTGTGAGAATGAAACACTTCCTCTAAAGAGATGTTATATTTATTGGCTATTACAATGACGTTCCCCAATACGTCTCCTAATTCTTCTACTAAAGCCTTTCTATTGTCTAAAAACGAGTCAGTGACCTCATCCGGTCTATCCCTACCGATCTCAAGGGCTCGAATGGCCCGTGCGACTTCTCCAGTTTCCTCTGCTAGAAAACCAATGCGAATAAAAATGTCTAGTTCAGACCAGCCCCTATTTTCATAATACTCCTTAACCCATTGTTGAAATTCAGTGACATCCATTTTTTCTCACCCCTCATTCCATTATCGTAAAGTTTAACAATTCATCAAGACTTTTGTATAATATGATCGCTGTGCACAGAATTCAGATAGAGAGGAGACGCCACATTGAAAAACGTAGCTGTATTTTGTGGTTCCAGTGAGGGAGCATCTAATGTGTATATAGAGAACGCCAAGAATTTGGGTGAAGAGCTAGCCAAGCGTAATCTTACACTTGTTTATGGCGGAGCGAGTGTCGGCCTGATGGGAGCCGTTGCGGACGCTGTTTTAGAGGAAGGCGGACACGTCATCGGGATTATGCCGAGATTTTTGGAACAGAGAGAAATATCCCATACACGATTGTCAGAACTGATTATTGTGGATTCGATGCACGAGAGGAAGGCTCGAATGGCAGAGCTTGCAGACGGTTTTGTCGTTTTGCCAGGTGGGCCAGGAACATTGGAAGAGTTCTTTGAAATTTTTACCTGGGCCCAATTAGGACTCCATCAAAAACCTTGTGGTCTTCTTAATATCAATCATTACTTTGATCCTTTGCTGGAATTGTTTCAGCATATGACGAAGGAACAATTCATGCATGAAACGTACCGTTCTATGGCCCTTGTAGACGTTGAACCAAACCGGTTACTTGATCAATTTGACTCTTATGAACCACCGGCTATAAAAACTTATCGGCGCTGACAATCGCCCTTGCATTCGTTTCGTCAGCCAGATCTTCATCAGGTTAACCAAAGAACTTAGAAATGACTTAGCCAAACTCCTATTGCCGTTCCGGCGTAGTTTCCAATAACATAACCTAATGTCCCAACTAATAAGATTGGACCGACTAATTGGGTCCACCCTTTAGAAATAGCCATCGCTGCAGCGGTAGTCGGCCCGCCAATATTGGCATTACTGGAAAGGATAATTTCTTCCAGTGAGAATTTGAACAGTTTACCCAACAAGAAGGATGCAAACATGTTAATACAAACCATGATCAAAACGAAAACAAAAATCAGAGGGGCGTTTTGTAAAATTAACGGTAAGGATGCGGGTACCCCGATGACGACGAAGAAAACGTAAATTAAATACGTCCCGATTTCCTGCGCACCATGAATGCTTTCAAAATAACGTGGAAACACGGTTACTGCTGTCATCGTTAAGGTAGTCAACATTAAATAATTGTCCCCTAAAATGCCATTCAATACATTCAGGAAGAAGTGGACGTGTTCCCCGGAAGGAATGATTCCATCGAAAAATTCGGCAATTTTAAAGGAAACTCCCACAATGACAAAGGCAGTCCCTACGGCAAGGGCAATATCTTTTAAAGCGACTTCTTTTTTCTTCCAATAGGAAGAAGCTAGATTGTCATTGTTATCTGTATTTTTTTCAAGTTCATCTATATAAGGAGTTTTATAATGTGTTCTAAAGAAGGAAACAGTTGGAATGAGGATCAATACAAGGAAATAGAGTGCCATTAACATATTATCTGCCACTACCGTCGCAGACACAATTTCTCCCGGTGTTTCAAATTTTGCTGACATGGCTGCAAAGTTGACTCCCCCACCAATATATGAACCTGTCATCATCGCAGCAATTTTATCTAGAACCGGAAGGTGATCCCGTAACAAAAAAAAACCAACAATTGCGCCCGTAACTGTACCAGTTGAGCTTAGCAGAAAGATGACCAGCAATCTTCCACTTTCGTTCCATATTTTTAAAATGTTGGAACGGAATAAAAGTAACGGAATGGATAACGGAACGACATAAGACCAAACCGTATCGTAAACGGGAGATTCAGTCGGTATTATATTGAAGTTTGCTAGAAGCATGGCACCGACAAGCGCTATGATTGCCCCTGACATTTTGGATGCCCACTTATATGTTTGCTCTAAATAAATGCTTACCGCGGCCCAACCTGCCAAAAATGCCCATAACATCCATGTATCATCAGGCTGTATAATCGAATCTGACATTTTTCAGCCCCCTAATTGTTTCATTATTCTGTCATTTAGCGGCGTAGTACCTAAGCCAATGGAAAAATTAATTCCTCGCTCGACTTCCTGCTCTTCTCTATGCGTCCAAAACTTATCCCATTGATGTGACTGCCATTTCGTTTTAAACATGATTTTATGTAATAATTTTTTTACAATTATTAGAATAAACGACGATCTAAAAAACGTCAATGCCCTGAATAGAACTAAAAACAAAATGCAGGCAAGTAGAAATCAGGATAAACAGGAGCCAAATAAAATCCCTCCTTAAAATATGCTTAAAACGAAACCACCTCTGCTTATTTCCCGTGGAATAAGGAAAAACGCAAATTTTTTACATTTAGTTGAGGCATGTGTCGAAACATGCAATTTAACATAACTAAAAGCCACCAGATTCCAGGTCTAGTGGATTAGTTCGAGGATCATCAGTTCGCTTTCCGCTCCGCTTCTCGTTACACTCTCTCCTGAAAAAATCTTTAAACTTATGTTTTCCATACATTGGTGCAATCACATTGTGAGGCATGACGTTCATAAAAAAACGTAAAACCCCATAATGATGTTTACTGAACAATTTCAGACCTAAAGAAATGGTGTTTAATAGACTGAATGGAAGGTGTGTGATCTGTTCTCTCTGATCCAACACATCAAAGGCCATTTTATTGTTCATATGTCAATGTTTCGGGACCGCCGACATCAAGTGATTGATTTACTTCCGAGAGGGACTGTACACAAAAATGCGCTAAATCTTCGCCGTGAATCGGATTCATTCTAGATTGACCGTCTCCAATCAGGTAAACTCTACCTTTTTTGGCCATTGTCAACAACTGGGTTAAGTCAGAAAAATAGCCGGTCGGTCTGATTACAATATGGCTGATATGCGATGCTTTTAAAACCTTAACAAAACGCGCTTTAGCTTCAATTAAAGGACCGGGATCCTCCCAAACGTCGTCGCAACATGACTGTGCTCTGCTTCCTTTAATAAGTTGACATTCCCTTGATAGTCAACATCTTTAAAGGTCAAACCATGACTTTTCCTCGTGATTCCAACAGATGAGAAAACGTAATCCATGTCGTCACAAATGTGTTTTAACGTATTCGGTTTTGTAATGTCACCTACGGCGATTTCATCAACATCGTCACCGATAGAAGGCGCTAGAAAATCCCCCGTTTGGTTTAACTTGTCTGGGTGTCTTACGAGTACCCTGACATAATACCCTTGCCTTTTTAGTTCCTTAACAACGTATCTTCCCAAATAACCCGTTGCACCAGCCACTAATACACGCTTCATTTGAGCTCTCCTCAAAAATCAGCCTTTATGAACACGATTAAGCAAAATGATCAATCGTTAACTGAGACAGTTTATACCATCGATGTTCACATCGAGTGCCGACAAAAATTGCCAGAGGTTAACCATATAAATCCAAACCTTCAAATAGGCACGATGCAAGTCAACCTATGTGAGAATAGAAGTCATTCGGTGACCTCCCCAGTTCGAATTTTATACCAAGTCCGTCGGCAAAACTTAGTCGAGACATTTAAGGTCTAAATGCTATCCAGTAAATCCGTATAGTACTGTCTTAATTTTCTTTTAAAATAACAGGTTCCATTATTTTTATGGATTTACCAAACCCAGAAAGGAACTTAATGATAAAATCAAGTTCGTTTGGCTCATATGAACCGACAAGGTACGTATTTCCCATCTCATTGATTAATCTCATCGAGGGGTAATGTTCTTGCTGAAAATACTCTACTCCCCTTTGGTCAATTAAACATTTGAATTGAACCGCATTTTCAGAAGGACGCCAGAGTGAATGAGCATTTTGCATCGTTATTTCGGTTAACTCCGCTAAGGGTTGGATATCTTTTGCTTCAGCAGATGTGATCCGATCACAACGGAAAACACGGTAAACTCTTTTATCCACATCATAAGCTCGACAATACCAATAGCCTTTCATGAAGTAAATGGCAATGGGCTGAATCAAACGAGCATCTGTTTTGGACAGTTTTTGATAAGATATCTTGATCACTTTATTATTTACAGCTGCCATTAACAAAATCTCCAAATGTTCACTATCTTTGATTTGTTCCGTATGCCGAAAAGAAATTCGATTTTGCATTCTCTCGATAGCTTGTCTTTGGCTTTCCGTTAATGCATTGAGAAATTTTTTGTGAATGGAAAGAAAAGATACTTGAAAAGGTAAATTAGCAAAGCTACGTAGTGCTTTCATGGCAAAATAAAGGGCATAAACTTCTTGATTGTTAAAAGATATTGGTGGGAGCTGCATCAAATTAAGCAATCGGTACCCTCCATAACGGCCATGTTCGGCATATAAAGGTACACCAATCTCCTCCAACGTTGCTATGTCTCTTAATGCTGTTCTTTTTGATATTTGAAATTCTTGTACTAAATCTTGAAGAGTAAAACGCTGCTTCTGATTGATGAAGCGGAGCATTTGATTTATACGTTCTGTTTTTTTCACGAAAAACGCCTCCTAATGGTGCCACAGATTGTCACCTTTGATGACTATACTTGATAGTGTAATGAATGATGATAAAGGAGGCAACAAAATGAATGTTGAAGTGATTCCATTTTTATCTTTAAATGGAAAAGCTGCAGCGGCCATTGCGTTTTATGAAAAGTATTTAGGAGCAAATATTCTCCTTAAGAAAAATTATAAAGAGATGAAGGAAATGGACCCTCATTTCACCTATGAAGAAGGTCAGGATCATTATATTACACACTCTGTCTTGGAAATTGGCGCTAACAAACTTATGGTAGCAGACGAGACGATGGATCCTTCACACCCGTGGCAATTGGGCAACAGCTCGTCACTGTGTATTCAGTCAAAAGATAAACTTGTCATTACGAACCTATACCATTCGCTGGTTCAACATGGAAAGGTAACCGTGTTAGTACCTCTTAAAGAAAATTCGTTTAGTCCCGGGTATGCGATTATTCGAGATCCGTTTGGAATCGTTATACAGCTTTGTGTAACGATGCATGATTTTTAATAAATCACAAGAAGAGGCGCAAGGTATGCTCGAAAATGCGCGCAGAACCTCCCTTTTACTGCCCGAAACCGCTGAGGTTTTGGGCACACTTTCTTTTAAATTTGTGGAAAATGGTTTGTGTGACTTACTGAAATAGCGGTCTTATCTTATAATCAGAACGGTCCGGCTGTACAGGCCGAAAAGTCACATCTTGACCTTTTTCTCCTGTCCCGTCACTCGACTGACCGCCTCCGTTCGGGCTGTCACAGTTTGAATCAAAATGACGATCAGGACGAAGCCGAGGGCGATGAAATCAGAAGTAACATCGGCCATCATTAACATAATCGATGCTGCCAATAACAAGAGTCTACTATACCAACTGGCTTTCTTGCCGAAGAACCATGCCTGGACTGCACAAGCCAACAGATAGACGCCAATGGTTGCCGTAATGGCAGCAAATAGGATACCTCCGACCGACTCTCCTCCTTCTAACAGCAGTTGAGGGCTGTAGAAGAACATGAAGGGTATAATGAACGCAGCTAATCCCAGCTTAAAAGCTTGGATGGAAGTCTTCATGGGGTCCGTCCCCGCGATACCGCTTGCTGCATAAGCAGCTAAAGCAACGGGAGGCGTAATGGCCGAGATGACGGCATAGTAAAAGACAAACATATGGGCAAACAACGGCTCGACGCCCATGCGAATTAACCCCGGCGCCACGACTGATGCCGCTACGGCATAAGCGGCTGTTGTAGGCATCCCCATCCCGAGTAAAATAGAGATCACCATTGCGAACAATAAGGCGATCAGCAAATTGTGGTCAGCGATGGACAACAGCATGGAACTGAAACGCAGTCCCACACCGGTCAACGCAATTACGCCCACAATGATGCCCGCACATGCACAAACCGCAATCAGTTGGACAGAATCCTTCATTCCTAATTCAAACGCATGTAAAATCCGTTTCAGACCCATACGTGTTTTTGGGTGAAACAGGCTGACGACAAGACACGCCACAATCCCTAAGCTACCGGCTAAGATGACAGAGAAACCGTTCGCCAGCAAGTAAATGAGTAAAACGACCGGCAGAAAAAGGTAGGCGCTTTTCAGCATGTCTTTGAGCTGTGGCAACTCTTGACGGGATAATCCTTTCATTCCCTGTTTAATCGCCTCAAGATCGACCATGAAGTAAACGGAAATAAAGTATAAAATGGCAGGAATGATTGCCGCTATGATGACCTCCGTGTATTGAATGCCAATAATCTCAGCCATTAAGAAGGCGCCAGCCCCCATGATCGGGGGCAACAACTGCCCTCCGGCCGAGGCGGTGGCTTCGGTCGCCCCTGCGAATCGCGGTGGATATCCGACTTTTTTCATCAACGGAATGGTGAGAGACCCAGTCGCCACTACATTACCGGCGGATGTTCCGTTCATCATTCCCATGAGTCCGGAGGAAACGACGGCGACTTTGGCAGGACCTCCCCGCAATCCCCCGGCTACAGCAAAGGCGACATCAATAAAGTATTGCCCCACCCTTGACATTTGCAGAAAAGCTCCGAAAATAATGAAGAGAATAATGTACTTGGACGATACATCTAAAGTCACGCCGAACACGCCATCCAGTCCGTAGATGTACGTGACAAACCGCTCAACCGAATATCCGGAATGATGGAGAATGCCAGGTAGATACGGCCCTACAAATACGTATAAAACAAACAGTAAAGCTAAAAGAGGAAGCATCCAACCACTCGTGCGCCGCGTAAGTTCAAGGACGATCAACAAACCGGCCAACGCGACGTAGAAATCCATACGAGTAGGCGATACTCCAAAGCGAAACAAAAGCTGATCGAGGTTGACAAAAATGTAGAAACCAACATAAATCGTGACGACGACCAAGATCCAGTCCACAACATGGATTTTGGAGGATCTTGTTCTCCACCCAGGATAAATTAAAAATCCTAACACAGCACCGAATACAAGGTGTGTACTTCTGAATACCCACGGGTCGATAGGATTAATATTTAAAATGTACAGGTGAAAAAGAGCGCCGACGACAGCGACCGTCATAAACAAGTGTCGAACCCATCCCGTTAAATCGCGGGTTTTGGAAAAGGATTTAATGTCTACGGATGTATCGATTTTTGGCGATTTCCCTTTATCCGTCACA
Organism: Novibacillus thermophilus; assembly: GCF_002005165.1. NCBI lineage: Bacteria > Bacillati > Bacillota > Bacilli > Caryophanales > Thermoactinomycetaceae > Novibacillus > Novibacillus thermophilus. The sequence goes on along the minus strand of NZ_CP019699.1, from coordinate 2,513,017 downwards.
TTCGGTCACCTCCTGTGTAAATACTGCCTCAACCTGTAAGGTGAAAAGGATTCCCTACCTTTTTATAAAAAGGTAGGGAATGATTCTCTCTCCATAAAACAGGCCTAATTCCCGTCCCACTCCGGTGGATAAACTTCATCCGGTAGTTTGATTCCAATTTCCTCGTAATAGCGAATTGCTCCTGGGTGCATGGGAAGGTTTTTGTTATTTAAAATCGCTTCGGGATCTTCAGCTTCTTTAGCAGACGCATGGGTGTCGATCATTTGCTCAATGTTTTCGTGGTAAGCTTTGACCAAATCATAGACGAAATCGGCATTCACATCTTTGTGGACGATACCAAAGTTGTACATCGCGATCGTCTCTAAATCATCATCCAAAGAATCGTACGTACCTGCCGGAATCGTATACTCATAGAAGAAGGGAAACTCTTCCAAAATAAGGTCGCGTTGCTCCCCCTCAACTCCAAATAAATTGATTTCCCGCTGCGCCTCCACTTCCGTCACTGCTGCGATAGGAATCCCGGCAGCGAACCCGATATAATCAAGCTGACCATCTAACATTTGGGAAGCCATATCACTGGCACCCGCCTGTACATCTTCTGTATTCAATTCTAAAAGTTCATGGATCATGGGCAAATAGGTCCCTGACGTCCCCCCGGCAGGACCGACACCGACACGTTGTCCCTCAATCCCGGAGAGATCTGTCACACCACTATCGGCCAGTGCCCACCAGTGGAAGGGGGTCGAATACATCGGAAACGTAATTCTTACGTCATCCAGCTTTTCCCCTCCGGTCCATTCCCCGGTACCGGTGACCCCTTCGTATGCCGGTCCCGTTGTCACCATACCTAGTTCTTGATCACCAGATTGGATTAATTGCATATTGTGCACCGGACCTCCAGTGACTTCGACGTTTGACGTTACACCGAGATGTTCTTCCAGTAAATTAGCCAGCCCACCACCGAAAATGTAGTAAGTTCCACCTTGTGAAGCAGTGCCTATGGTAACTGTGGTGGGGTAATCCCGTTCTTCTGCATTAGCTTCTTCAGGAGCTTCCTCACCCCCAGTCTCATTAGATGCATCTCCGGCCTGATTCCCACACGCAGCGAGGGCTACTAGCGCCAGTCCAAACAACACGACGAAAAAGATCTTGTCCCATTGTCTGTACATGTTCAACGTTACTTTTTGCACTTTCAGTTGTAACTCCTTTCTTTCTTAAATTTTGGAATATAATGTATGTATTTGTCTCCAAACTGCTCTGTAAATGAATCGTACAGCGGTTCAAGGGCTCTTTCCCACACAACCCGCTCCTCGTGGGTTAATTCATGAAGGTTTACGCAGTCACACTGTTCAAGCGTCTGTCTGTTTTCGCGGTTGATTTCCTCAGCAATCCCTCTTTCCCATTCCGTCACTTCCTGCATACTTTCCAACAACACGATCTGAATCTCGTCTGACAGGTTTTGCCAAAATTTTTCATTCATAAGGACGAGGTAACCTAAATACCCATGATTACTAATCGTCATGTACTCTTGTTGAGTGTGAATGTTTTTGTTGACAATGTTTGAAAAAGTATTTTCCTGGGCATCAATTTCTCCTTTTTCCAAGAGCGGGTAAACTTGATCAAAGGCGTCAACGTGTGCCTGCGCACCTAAAAGGGAAAATTGTTCTTCTAACACTTCACTCGACATGACACGGAAGCGGAGATTCTTAAAATCGGCAAGGTCGATTAAAGGGTTCCGGTTGTTCGTCATCTGCTTAAAGCCATTATTCCAAAACGCCAGTGGGTACAGGCCTTCGCGTTTCAATTTATCCCACAGTACTTGTCCCGCCGGACTTTCTAAATATTCATTCACTTCTTGGTCACTGTTAAAAGCAAAAGGTAAATCAATGACTTGCCATTCAGGAACAAGTTTTGTTACTTTCGATGTCGAAGGAGCGATCATTTGAACATCTCCTTTCAAAAGAGCATCGAATTCTTCGCCGTCCCGGTACAGGAAACTATTGGGGAAGACTTGAACTTCCACGTAACCGTCGGTTCGACTTTCAACCAATTCGGCAAACTTACGACTGGCCTGACCCTTCGGAGTATCTTCGCCCACAACATGAGAAAAACGAATCACGATGCGTTCATCTGCACTCAGTTGCTCATGATCTTGAGGATAAGTCCCGTATTGACAAGAAACAGAAACAAAAAGAATGATTATAGGACAGGTCGTGAGTATAACTTTCCGGAGTATGATCACCACCCCTTTAACGACAATGAAATTGTAAACCGCTTACACTTTTTAGCCAATAAAACGAGGATACTGATCTTTTTGGTCTTTTTGGTCTCAGATCGAATAATAGTGTCTGGGCCGCCCGACACTCCCGTATTCAATTTCAACGCGTATCTTATTCTGTTGTACCAAGTATTCCAGGTATCGACGCACTGTAACCCTAGCCATTCCCAAGTCATTGGCTAGTTGTTCTGCAGTGACTGGTTGATCTTGCTCAAAGAGGGCCATCATGATTTGCTTTAACGTAATGTCGCTAATTCCTTTGGGGAGTGATTCGGATCTACCGTCGTAATCCCTCTCTATCCAATGGTCGATATCTTCCTGACTGATCGTCTTCACTTCCATCAATTTCTTCCACATCTTCTGGTATTTTTCCAAAGCGAGCCGAAATCGGTCGAATCGAAAAGGCTTAACGATGTAGTCCACAGCCCCTAATCGAAAAACTTTGTGGACTGTTTTAGCGTCCCGTGCAGCTGTAATCATCAGTACATCTGTCGGAATGTCGTGCGTTCTGATTTCCGTTAGCACATCCAACCCAGATATCTCCGGCAAATACATATCAAGCAACACGAGATCTGGCTTGTGTGTCTTTATGGACTGCAAGGCGTTACGACCGTCCATTACACTATCGATGAGATGAAAAGAAGGGATTTTTTTTAAGAACCCTTTGTTTACTTCCAATACCATTGGATCATCCTCAACCATCACGACTTTAATCATATCAACACCCCTTTCAATTAACTTGGCGTTTAAAAATATAAATTTTTAATAAAACTAACGATGATTATTTTTATAATTCTAACTTAAAAATCTTAAAATTAACAGTCAACTTATTGCCAAAATGGCTACTGCATGATGTCAAAGTTCCTGGGGCATCCTTTTGCTGGAACGGCGGCCAAAAAAAGAAGCCCCCGAAGGACTTCTTTTCCTTGATACAAGACATTCACGTACACGGTCTTAAAACCTACTGCCACTTCTTAATCAAATAATCAGCGTCTCTTTTGAGTATGTTGTAAGCCTTTTCGGAAATCCATCCATTTTTGTTCTGATGCTCCAACAACAGCTTAAAGCTTTTCATGTGGTGGACAGCTTTTTCCGTTAATCCCCTGTTTTCATAATGCCCGACGGCAGTCAAATGAGTCTGTAATGACCGAAATGCTGCATCGTTTGCGATCTCTCCCTCTTCTTTAAAGTGCTCAACAACGGTAATCATGTCCGTCGCACTGCCCGGATCCAACGGTGGCACCGCAGTGCCAATCACGGGAATCTCTAAACTCGACGGATGATTCTCATCCTGATAAATCTTGACAGAAGCCTCATTCGGATTCAGACCGGGGCCTTGGGGTGCCCTTTGTTCCGGATGCTCCTTCGTTCCACCTGCAATACTTAAACGGATGCGATGTCCCTCTTTAAAAACATAAGAGGTTGGCAGGATTTCGATTTGATAGTGCTCAATTTTTCCTGGAACAAGGGGTAGAGGATGAGAACGCGATTTGGATCGCGGCGCATTCAAGTAGCCCGCAGTCACTGCCGTGGATGTTCCGTCTGGGGCTACGTCAGAAATTTGAACGACGAAGTCAATGTCCTCTGCATTTGTCTCAGCCCATATGTCTAGTGTCATCGTTCCTGTTACTTCTGTAGCGTCGAGCAGGGGAGATGTAGTCCATGTGACCGTTTGCTCTTCATAGGGCGTCTGGTCAATCTTTAACCGGCCGCTGGATGAATCCAGCATCGTGTGTAAAAACGGGCCCGATTCAGGTGAGTACTCGTAGTTAGCGCTTTCGCTTCGCTCCCACGAAGGAATTGACCTAAAGGAGCCATCGTTTTTGCTTTCAATAGAGCCGCTTTTTTGCTCACTCAGATACATTTTGACTGTTCGCGTATCGGGAATTGGCCACGCCTTCTCAAATCTCCACTGGTTCGGACCCTGTACATAAATTAAGACGTTATCTTCCTCATCGATCCCGTTGTCTATCCCTTTTAGATAACGATCGAACCAGAGTACCTGGTAGGTTTCAAAATCATAAGGCAGTAAACCTGTCACCGAACCATGGGCCCCCGGACCCATAATCATCTTACTTATACCACCTGCCGCGCTGTATTCCTTGAACGCATGCACATTACCCGGGGAAATGTAGTCATTCCATCCGCCAGAAATCAGGGCGGCAATGTCGTGGCTAGCTATTGCTTCAAGGTCCTCAGTCAATGTGGAGCGTTCACGCCACCAGTCATCAAAATTGCGATGCTGTATGGCAGATGGGTATTCAGGCTCGCCACGGGCAACCCGTCCAGGACCTGGTAGCATGCCTCCTGGATACCATAAGTAATGGTAGCAATCACCACAGGCTATGATCGGACTTATCGCCTTTAGACTTGGCGGAAGTTCTTTAGCAATCAACCACTGATTAATTCCTCTCAACGATGATCCGATCGTTCCAACTTTGCCGTTACACCACGGTTGGTCTGCCATCCACTCCACAAGGTCGTAACCGTCTTCTCCGTATTTGTTGTAAAGGTTCCCTTCCCCTTCCGAAGTTCCTGAACCGCGCATACTGACGTGTAGAGACGCATAACCGCGTTCTGCCAAATCACGGGGAATTCTATTTTCTCCTGAATCCGGGCTTCCGTGCCCATAACCGTTCGGATAAAGGACGCAAGGCCCCGGTCCATCCGGAAGGTCTGGAACGAATAAACGGCCTTTCAATTTGACACCGTCACGCATCGGAATGGTTACGTCCTCGTATACTGTAACTGGATAGCGTTCACTTGACGTCGGCGGTGTCTCGGGCTCTGTAACCCAATTTCTGTTTTCGGTTCCCACTCCCTTTGGACCGTCAACTTGAACCTCCTCAAATGCTTCCGCCGTATTGTCGAACATACTGTGCCCTAAGGTGGTGGAAACAAAGAGTAACAACATCAATAAAGCGGAAAAATACTTTTTTCTACCCATCGCCGCTCCTCCTCGGGAAACAATGTCTCTTGTCATTATAAAGCGCTTACAATAATTTTCCATATAACGATAATACTGATCTTTTTGGTCTTTTTGGTCTTAGGGAACAATCGTTTCCTGGACGAGTCGTCATTTCTAACGATGGACTGTGATTTCAACCTTTGTCCCGCTTCCAACTTGACTTTCAACATGAATACAACCTTGGTTAGCCTCTACAATTTCCTTTACCAAGGCCAAGCCAATCCCCCGGCCTTCCTCTGCTTTGGAACTATAGCCATAGTCAAAAATCTTTGTTTGTTCGTCGTGTGACATCCCTTTCCCCGTATCACAAACGACAATACGCAGCCCATGTTCATCACCTTGCACCAAACAACAGACAACGTGTTTTTCCTGACCTTGGCAGGCTTCAATGGCATTGTCAATTAAATTTCCAAGTATACTGACAAGATCGCCGGCCCTAAACCCATCTACTATTTGGGATAAATAGGAGCTTCTATCTATCCTCAGAGTCACACCGAGCTCCCTTGCCCGAGAACGCTTTCCAAGCAGTAACCCGGAAACAGCGTAATCGTCAATGTTGTCTTTCAGAAACTGAACAAGGTTTTCTTCCTGAGAAGTTTCGTCAATCATCAGATTCAATGCTTCTTCAGTCCGATCCAACTGAATTAAACCTGCGATACTATGCAATTTATTCATGTACTCGTGGTTCTGAGCTCTTAAAGCGCCGACCAAATTTTTAATGCCAGTTAACTCCTCGGCCAATTGGTGAGCGTCTGACCGACTTTTTATCGTCACTACAGATCCGACGAGATCTTGATGGACATGAAGAGGATAGGAAGAAATTAAGTACATCGTGCCGTGGATACTGATAGGCTTATTTTGAATTTTTTGATTGACAAAGTTCAGATCCATCAGCCACGTCCCTGAAAACAATTGACTCAAGGTGAGATCCTCAGCGTCATCAAATAAAGTTGCTACCTTCGTATACTGTTCCGCTACTCTGTTCATGAAGTTGACTTTCCCATTAATATCAATCGAAATGATGCCAATATCCATTGCTTCCATGACAGCTGAACGCTCTTCCAACAACCGCCCTATCTCAAAGGGTTCTAACTGATGGGTTTGCTTTTTTACACTGTTGGCGATAATCCAAGAGCCTATTAATCCGATCGATAGCCCCCATACTAACGAAAGCAACATATTGCTTTGATACTCAGCCAAATAAGATTCAAATGTTGGGGCTAAAATGCCAACAACCGCGACTCCGACTTGATGAATGCCTTCTCTATCCATAATAGGGACAAAAGCGCGAATTGCGTACCCTAACGTCCCTTTCGCCTTCGAGGTATACTCCAATTCAGAAAATGCGGCACCCTCGTCCCCACCTTCAAACCTCTCCCCGATCCGCGATTCCGAAGGGTGGGAATACCTTATGCGATTCATGTCTAAAATGACGATGTAATCAACATTCGTGGCTAAACGGATTCGTTCGGCCACCGGTTGAATGATCCGTGCGCCGCCTTCTTTTCCCACGTAGTCCCGTATTTCATCTAACTGGGCAACCGTTCTGGAAATAGCAATCGCACGCTGTCTAATCTCCTTTTCAAAAGAATAGGAAATGCTGTACAGCATTGACAAACCACTGACGATGACCGAAGAAGAGACCAATATAAAAGAGAGGAGCAGCATTTTGGTCCGCAATTTCATTCTTCGCTTCATTATTGAAAAACCTCACACCTCATCGCTTATGCAAAAGTGATCCATTTCCACCATGTTACCGCCACTAATGTTAGTATCATAATCGACCCGACAGTGAGGGGGACTCCGGCACGCCAAAAATCACGTTGATTGATTTCACCCGTTCCGTGCACAAGAACCGTGGGGAGCGTTTCAACGACAAGAAGAAACCCGTACAAAATAGTGATCGCCGACAATACACTCAATACAACCGGATTAACCCCCATCTCCAGAGCGACACCGATTACCATGGGGAGGAACGTGACCACGGCAGTGGAAATATTGGATACCACAAGATGATAAAGATGGGCCATCACAATCATCACAACGATTAATAAAAAAGGCGCCTCCGCCAGATGAACAAACCAAGCTCCCTTCAACCATTGTGTAACCACGTCAATCGCACCGGAATTATTTAGTACAATGCCGAGGGATAATGTTGATCCGAGCAACAGTACCAAACCGTAATCGACTTGAACGACTTCCCTCCACGTTGCGACGCCGACACCGGGAAGGCTCATGGCGACAACCGCCAGCAGTGCTGGAATGGCAGGATCCAAACCGTGCCATTCTGCACTCATCCACAAGAAAACGGTTCCAGCCAAGATCAGCAAGCAACGCTTTTCTTCACTCGTAAGGGGCCCTAATGCCTGCAACTTCTGCTGCATGACCGCAGTTAACGCATGATGAGTTTCTCGTTCTGCCGGAAACGCTCTGCGAATACACCACCAGGTCGTTGGAATCATAGCGAACCAGACGGGGAATGTGTACCAAAACCAGTCAATATATGAAATACTGTGTTTTAGATAAATATCGAGTATCTCTACCGTGAGCACATTGCCGATGGCGGCTGGCAGTATTGCCGTACCACTTACATTCGCCCCGAAAGCCAAACCGACGAGTAATTGCTTTTTTGCTCCGGACCGTTCGGGCAGGTGGAGCACGTTGACAATAGACAAGACGAGCGGAAGCAGTAACGCCGTTCTGACACTTGTCGCAGGGATAAATAAAGCGAGCATTTGCGGAACGAGTATCACAGCCCATAAAATACGCTTCATGTCACCTTTTGTTCGGGCCATAAGCGCATATGTCAATCGCTTTCCCAGTGCAGTGTGGTTGACAGCTTGTGCCATCATCATCCCGCCTACAATCAAGTAGACAGCTCCTTTGGAAAACCCGCTTAGAGCAACTTCCACAGTGCAAGCGCCGGTCATCACTAGACTTACTAAAACGAGCAACGATGTCAGTCCAAATGGAATGACCTCTGATGCCCACAAAACAATGGCTGCGAGCGTAATGCCAATGGTTGCGCGTGCCTCCCAGGGGACTTCGGCCCCTAACCCTTCGACCGCTATACCAAACAATAAGACGGCCACACAGAAAGCGAATGCTGTTTTTCTATTCAGACGCTTTTCTTTGTGTAGACCTTCGAGATTAGCGGATCGGTACTGTGGTTCGGATTTTATAACTTTTTTTCTCGGCATTTCGACACCTATTTCCCAAAATTCTTAATCACGCACAAATGACAACAAGGAGGAACAGGATCCTCTGCTCCCCCTTCCGTCAGACGTTTACGTTGTCCACTTTAAAGTTCATTGCCACTTCTCAATTAAATTATTAGCTTCAGCTATGAGCACGCTGTACACAAATTCGGAAATCAACCCATTGTCTTGTTGATAGTCGATTAAATCCTTAAAACCACCCATATGCTTAACGACTTTTTCGGCTGCTCCTAGGTTTTCGAAATGACTCACTGCCCTCAAATGAAGAAGTAAAGAATGAAAAACTTCATCGTTTGCAAATTCACCCTCTTCTTCGAAATGCTCAACAAGTGTTTGTATGCTGTCGGCACTTGTTTCCAGATTAGGCAATAGAACAATACGTTTTTCCGTTGCTTCCTCAACCTTTTCTCTGCTATATAACAACGGGATTGACTCATCATTTGCCCACTTTTGGAACAGATCATCGTAGTGTTTGCTGTTCGGATCTCCTGATTGACCAGGGCTGTTCATCGCAACTGAATTGTCCCAGTTTCCAACATCCAGAACCATCCTAAAGGTTGCGCCGCTGGTTTGTCGGAAATTTCCTCTATTATAACTCGTATTCCCAACAGTGTCTCCACTTCCACCACGTGGAAGAGGACCAATATTCATTTTTTTTCGCTGTTCCTCATCAACTAAATCAGATAACTGGTGTTCCAAATAGACATGCTTCAAATCTCCCCATTGCCATTGATCCATCTGCGATCCGAGAAGCTCTTCTACATGGCTGATTGCGTCTACTAGACTAGACAACAGAATTTGATCACGCACTTCTTCTGGATTCTCTCCGAAACGTTCATCCGGATTTTCTAACAGATTTAAGATAACAACAGGGTCACCAGATCCAACGTGATGAGCTGCTTCTTCTGACATAATTTCTTCCACAACTGCCTTGCGTAAATGGTGTTGATACCATACTTCAAACAAGGCACCTGCGGATGAATCAATGGATAAGTCACCATCCCAATTTTGTAGCAATGTCAAAGCACGGTTTACTTTTTCCTCAGAGGACTGAAGACCATCTAGTAATCTAGTGATGCGCTGTCCAGGAATTGATACGTAGTCCGTTTGAAGGCGCTGTGAATCTTCCAATCCTATTTTTTCATAGTTTTCCATTACTTCCGCAATACGCTGGTAACGGAATGGCGCACTCCATTCAAATCCGAGTTTATATTTTTCATAATCATAATCATCCGGCAAATTCATTTCATTTGCTGTACCAATCCAACCCCGATCGGGATTATATTCGAAGGGTAAATTTTCTTGGTTGAGGAAGCCGTCCCATTCATATCTTCCATCACCAGGTACTGGCAATAACCCATCCCAATTATCTCGCACGGGTGTCAACCCACCTGGTTTCCACCCAATGTTTCCATTTATATCAGCATATACTTGGTTCTCTGATGGCGATCCCCATTTGTTCATTGCCTCATAGAACTCATCCCAGCTTTTAGCTCCCATGTAAGCCAAACTTCCCAAGTACGGTGCCATTCCCGGTTCTAACCATGCCGCTCTAACTGCGAAAGCACGATTATTTTCTTCATCTTTATATATAACTGGTCCATGTCGGGTAAATTCTAATTCTGCTTCCTGTTGATTCTCACCTTTAACCTTGATTTCTTCCTTTACAGATGTCATTTCTTCCCATTTGCCTTGGTAAAGATATTCAGAAGGATTGTCTGGATTTGTTTCATATACGTACAGATCTTCCTGGTCGATCGCAAATATAGTGAGCCCGAATGCTACTGTTCCGTTGTGGCCAATGGAAATGCCTGGCAGGATAGGTTCACCGCCGCCGATAACGTCTAATCCGGGTGCTGACAAGTGCGCTATATAACGAAGTGAAGGTACGCCTAGTGCTCTGTGAGGATCATTAGCTAAGATCGGTCGACCCGTTTTTGATTTTTCAGGACTGATGACCCAGTTGTTACTCCCGAGATTAGACTCGTATTCAATTTGATCATTTAAGTTTTCCGTTGTAACCTGATTGTCAATTCCATCAAAAGAAACACCATTTGTCGCTAACCGATAAGTTGCCAAAACATCTTCGGAAATGGCTTCAAGATCCAATCCTTCAGGAATAGTAAATTCCCAATCTGGCTCTAAGCCTTTACGAATGTTTTCAACGTCTTTACCGTATTCTCTTAACGTAATAGCTCGAGCTACTTCATTGGTGATATTTCGTGTCAAACCATGACTTCGAATGCGAACGACATCCTCAGGCTGCCATTTAGAAGGCTTGTAGCCAAGAATCTTGAATTCTTCTGGAATCAGATCGGGATCCTCTTCTGTCAGGTCAATATAGGCGTTGATACCGTTAACAAACGATGTCACAATCTTTTCCGTATCCGGGCCATAAGCTTCCCACTCTTTATCCATGTCTCCGCGGTATAAAAATAAACGTTTCGCTCTGTCTTGTTCTATGTATTCTGGGCCAAGGACTTCCGAGAGCTTTCCCAATCCATTCCTACGCCATAGATCAAGTTGCCATAAACGATCACGGGCGACATTAAATCCTTGTGCAAAATAAACATCATCTGTAGAAGAGGCGTAAATATGTGGAATTCCCCACCGGTCAACAAGAATCTCGGCTGGTTTTTCAAGTCCAGAGACTTTATAGTGCAACGACGATTCTGCCGCGTTACCTGAATAAAAAGTAGGCGTAATCAAAAGCACACATACGAGAATCAACAATATTGCTTTTCTTTTCAATAACCTCACTCCTTGTATATCATTTAAAAAATTCCTATAAACATAACATATTTAAAAGAATTTTTTGACTTGTTGGATATCCAAATCATAGGACAATAAAATTTTATTTACAATATATAAATCATAGGAATCTTTTTGGTCTTTTTGGTCAATAGGCTAGGATCCATCTAAGATTTTTTTAACCACAAACTCACTAGTGGTAAACTAAAAAAAACTGTATAAAGCCGTATAAACTGAAGCATGATTACTGCAGACTCCAGCCGGTGCCCATCCTAAAACAGAACTCCAAAAATCCACTTGCGTCCACATGGAAAAAATATACCCTACCGTAATACTTAAAGAAACCATTAATAACAAAGACGAAATTCCAAGCACTCCTATCGACTTTAATGTTTTGAATGTTTCTCGATTAAATTTGAGGCCTATGTTAACTCCTATTAACATTTGACCAATACCTGTCGCCAATACAGGCATCTCAAACGACCCTCCAAAATTCCAAATCAATGCAAGCAATGTCGAATAGAAAAGCGGCCCAGCAGGAAATGATTTCAAATAGTTAAATGTTAAAGCGACCGTTACCAAACAAAACATCACAATTAAATCATCTATTTTTAGAATAACGTCCACTACTAAAGATGACGGAAAAGGGTTTTCGCCCCCATTACCTGCTAAAAAAGGTAGAATAGTTACAAAAAGTAATATTCTGGCTGTATGAAAAGTAGCTACTATTGGCACATTAGCCCCTTGTTTACTTGCCAATCCTAAAACTTCGGAAGCTCCTCCCGGAATAAACGAAAAAAAAGCTGTTTTTCTATCTAGTTTAGAAAAGCGAAATAAAATGTGCCCAAGAGTCCACCCTCCTGCTAAAGTTAAAAACAGCCCAACCATTATAGGAAAAATCAAACGGTGAGCAGCTTGCCAGAGATCCGAGTGTTAAACCGATCAAACATAACGCAAAAGTGAATAATCGCTTATTAGGTTTCCTCGGACTCACGAATAAATTGTAGATAATACTCGCACATAGTGACCCTAACAGCCATCCAGCAGGGACATTCAAATAATAAAAACAGACGCACGTTATGAATACAAGTATGTATAAAATTTCACTCGAAGGGGCTTAGCAGAATTTCTGAGGAAAAATGCAGAAAAGGAAGACCTAAACATGACTCCTAACCGTGACGAAAGGAGAGGTCTTCCTTGAAACCAATTATACCAGAAATCGCATCTATTTTAGAACAGTCTTCAGACATGTTGTCCTTTTGGGAAACCCTACGTGTGAAAATGATGGGCATCATTGCGGATCAGTTGGGGGAGTTTTTGGAGCAACTGGATCAGGCCCTGGTGGCGTATTACAAGACCTATTACGGTTGGAAAAGTGAGCGGCGTGATCAGCGCCAGTTCACCTGTTTCTTTGGGCCAGTGACCTACCGACGCCACTTAATGTATGACAAAAACGGCAACGCGCATTATCCGGTTGATGAGGCGATAGGATTAAAACCTCGTAAAAGATACAGTCCTGACGTCATGATACTGGGGCGGAGTTAGCGACCGCTCCGGGGATGACTTACCGATTGGCGTCAGAGGTGACAAAGCGCCTCGCCGGCTTATGGAGATAATTTACACACAATTTTGGACTTGTTCCTCATTTACTCGTGTTTTTCCACATCATGTCCTCCGAATTCCTTTCGTAGAGCTGCTACGACTTTACCCGCGAAGGTGTCGTCTTCGAGCGAGCGATAGCGCATCATGAGAGACAGCGCGATAACGGGAGCACATGCTTGTACATCCAGCGCCGTTTCCACCGCCCACTTTCCTTCACCGGACGAATGCATGACCCCTTTAATACTTTCCAAGCGCGGTTCTTTAGCAAAGGCCTTTTCTGTCAGTTCCATTAACCAACCGCGAATGACCGATCCGTGACTCCATACTTTGGCCACGTTTCTGTAGTCGTAGTCAAACGGGCTTCTCTCCAGCAACTCAAACCCCTCGGCAATCGCCTGCATCATTCCGTATTCAATCCCGTTGTGTATCATTTTCAAGAAATGCCCGCTTCCTATGCCACCTGCGAAATAGTAACCGTTTTGGACACTGATGTCGGCAAAAATGGGTTCAATTGTGGGAAAGACATCAGCGTCACCGCCGATCATCAAACAGGCACCGTTCCGGGCTCCTGATACTCCGCCACTCGTTCCCACATCAAAGTAGCGGACGCCTTTCTCTCGTGCTCGATGGTAGCGGGCGATGGAGTCTTTGTAATGGGAATTCCCCCCGTCAATCAAGATGTCACCCTTCTCCATTAAAGGCAATATATCGTGCAAAATACGGTCAACAGCCTCTCCCGCAGGCACCATCAACCACACCACGCGGGGATTGCTCAGAGTAGCCACCAACTCTGACACCTGAAAAGCCCCTTTGGCGCCCTCGGAAACAAGAGCATGGACTCGGTCCTCTTTGACATCGTAGGCTACAACCTCGTAATCATGTTCTAACAAGTTGAGCCCAAGATTATACCCCATTTTCCCTAAACCGATTAGTCCAATCTGCATACAGGATCTCTCCTTCAACATCTTTATAGTTCAATTGGTTCCGTGTCTACCAACGCTTCTTTGAAACTCTGCGATCGCCTCAAACTCGTCTAACAAATGATCGTAAACACGGCGGTAGATCGCCATTAACTTTCGATAAGTGTTCACGTTTTCCACAATCGGTCTGTGACGGTTCACCGCTCCGGCTAGATCTTGAGCCTCTTCAAAAGAGTCAATTTCTCCGAGAGCCCACATCCCCAGTATTGCCGCCCCGAGGCATGTGCTTTCGTAATGGACGGGAATCGTCACTTCGTTACCAAACACGTCAGCTAATATTTGCCGCCACAGGGGCGATCTGGAAAATCCGCCCGACGCACGAATTTCTTTTGCCTCGCCCGCGAGACTCTCTAACGCGAGTGCGACACTGTACATACTGTAGATGACGCCTTCTAAAACAGAGCGAATCATGTGTTCTTTGCGGTGATTCAGCGATAATCCGAAAAACATGCCGCGGGCGTTTGCGTTCCAGTACGGTGCCCGTTCACCTGTCAGAAAAGGAAGAAAGATCAACCCTTCCGAGCCCGGAGGCACCCTTTCGGCAACCTCTGTCAACACTTCATACAGATCTTTTCCCAATCGTTTTGCGGTGGCAACTTCTGCTTCTCCAAGTTCATCGCGTACCCAGCGAAACGCAAGTCCCCCGTTGTTAACAGGCCCTCCGATCACCCAGCGATCTTCCGTTAAGGCGTAACAGAAAAGGCGCCCCTCCGGGTCAATCATAGGGTGATGGACCATCCTTCTGACCGCGCCACTGGTTCCGATGGTGGCCGCCATGACACCGGGACGAACGGCACCGAGACCAATATTGGACAGTACACCGTCACTCGACCCTATGACAAACGGAACATTGACGGGTAAGTTCAGTGTATCAGCCCATGCTCGGTCCAAGCCAGTCAACATGTGGGTAGGTGGTCGTGGGGTTGAAAGTTGCGCCTCCTTCACCCCTGCCACACGTAGCGCTTCCTGATCCCAGGCGAACTGCTGCCAATTGAAGAGGCCCGTGGCAGACGCAATGGAGTAATCGACGACGTATTGATTAAACAGCCGTGCCAACACATATTCCTTGATCGAGACAAACTTGTAAACACGGTTAAAAATATCACCGCGTTCGTTGCGTAACCAGCGCAACTTGGAGAGTGGCGCCATCGGATGCAAAGGTGTTCCAGTGCGAAGGTAAAGGGCGTGACCGTTTAGGTGCTCGCGGATGTGTCGTGTCTGGGCGAAGCTGCGGGTGTCAGCAAACGAGAGACAGCCAGTCAGCGGCTGGCCATGGTCGTCTACCCCGATCAGTGTGTGCATGGCGGAGCTGAACGAGACACACCGTATGTGTCGGGGGTCGATTCCGGCTTTGTGAATGGATTGGGCAATCGTCTTCGTAACAGCATCAAAAACTTCATCTGGATTGTGCTCAGCCGCCCCGGGCTCCGGCGTGTAAAGCGGATAATCAACCAGATACCGCCCGACAATCTTTCCCTCGAGATCAAACACGATCGATTTCGTACTTGTCGTGCCGATATCAACCCCGATCACGTACGCCAATTTCACTCCACTCCTTACAGCTCTCTATTCTGATGCTCCAACATAAATCCGTAAACGGCTCCTAACAAATTTGCATTTTGCCGAAATTTGCACGGTTCTATTTTAGGTTTGACTTTTGCCAAGTCAATCTTCTCTAAAATTCTATCGAGTCTTTCATCTATTTCGTCTATCAAATCTTCCTTTGCACTAATTCCCCCGCCGATTAATATGATTTCGGGATCGTAAATATACTGCAAATTGTAAATCCCGACAGCTAAAAGATGATAAAATGCGTCTATAGCTTGAATACAAGCCTGATCACCTGATTCGGCCATCTTAAAAATGTCTTCTCCCAATATGGAATCGGGGTTCATCTGTTTCATCTTCGCTACTTTTCTGACCAGTGCTTTAGTGGAAGCCACTCTGGACCATACGTCGTTACTGTCTTGAACATCGGGGGTCAAGAGCATGTAGCCAAATTCCCCGCCGTGTAAATTCGCTCCTTTGTGCAGTAACCCATTTTTGAATACGGACCCGCCTATCCCAGTGCCAATCACCATCACAAGAACGTCTTTTTTCCCTCTGGCAGATCCTTTCCACATTTCCGCATAGCCTGCACAGTTGGCATCGTTTTCGACAAAAACAGGTAGTGCTGTTCGGCGTTCCACTAATTTCTTCACACTTGGTCCGTGTATATACGGGATCGCAGAAGATCCATAAACGACTCCATCGTCTGATACAGCTCCGGGACAACTTATCGCAATCCCAGCAACACCTGGGCGGGAATGACAAAACGCCTGAATGGTATGCAATAAGTCATCGAGCGTTTTAGGCGTTTTGACCTTATGAGTTGCAACTATTTCGCCGTTTTCTCGAACCATGCCACTCTTTACAAACGTTCCGCCGATGTCAACAGCCAAGTAAGATTTCATTTATTTCACCTGATCGTCGTTAGTCGCATCAAACTGTCTCGTTTCTATTAATTGTTTATACCAGTATGCCGATTTCTTGAATGACCGTTTCAGATTATTTTCTAAATCGATCTCCACTAAACCGTACCGGTTTTTAAAAGCGTTCATCGGTGAAACGTTGTCTGTAAAAGCCCACAGCATATAGCCCTTACAATTCACGCCCGCTTCAACAGCTCTTAAAAGCCACGTTAAATGTTCACGAATAAATTCGATTCGGTAATCATCTTGAATCACCTGATCGTCATTTTTGAATCTTTGTTCGTCCTCTACCCCCATGCCGTTTTCTGCAATAAACCACTCGATGTTGCCGTACTCTTCTTTCATCCGCATGGCCATATCGTACATGATTTTCGGATAAATTTCCCAACCGCGATAAGGGTTCATTTTTTTGCCGGGAAGATCAAACTGTTCGTAATAGTACTCCGGATGAAAAGGGGTGTTTTCATTCCATGCCGATGAACGGGCTTTTACGCGACGTGGAAAGTAAAGGTTCAGCCCGACATAATCAACCGTATTTTCTTTGATCACGTCCAACTCTTCCGGCGTATGCTCGAACGCGATACTGTGTTTTTCCATCAACTCAAATAGCGCTTGTGGATATTCTCCTTTGATCGACGGGTCTAAAAAGATGCGGTTGAAAAATAAATCGTACATTCTCGCGGCTTCTTGGTCATGTTCGGCGACAGACCGCGCATAGGTCACCTCGGGGTTTAAAATCACACCGATTTTAGCGCCTGTCTTTTCTCGCAAACCTAATGCTTTAAACAACTTCACGACCCGGGCAGTGGCTAAGCTCTTGTTGTAGTTCCATTGCATCCATTTTTTTGTATTTTGCTCAAATGGCCAGCGAACGGCATCTAAATATACGCGTGTTTGAACAACAATCGGTTCATTAAAGGTGAACCAATGTTTCACACGGTCACCGTAACGTTCAAACACTTTTTCCGCGTATTGAACGAATAAGTCCACGACGTGTTTGGAGCCCCAACCGCCGTATTTCTCAAATAAAACGGCCGGAATTTCATAGTGTTCAAGGCATATCATCGGTTCGATACCATTTTCAATCAGTTCATGGATCACATCGTCGACGTAACGCGCATACTCTTCGTCTACTACGGCATGTTCATAATCGACTAAGAAACGGGACCAATTGATGGATGTTCTAAAATGGGTGAGCCCGATCTCCTTCATGTGCCGTATGTCTTCTTTGTAACGATGATAAAAGTCTGTCGCGACTGCGGGCCCGTATCCGTTGTGCCACACGTTTTTGTCATGTTTGTACCAAACATCCAAGTAGGAATCTTGAAAATCTTTCTTTCCGGACCATCCCTCTGTTTGCCATGCGGAAGCCGCCGCCCCATCATAAAATCTTCCGGCACTTTGACCTTGATTTCTCCCATATTATGTTCCTCCTTGCTTCACTCGTTCATTTTTTGACATCAAATGGCGATAAGCCGTGGGCGTGATACCAGTAAACTTTTGAATACTTCTGCAAAGTACTTATACTCCTGAAATCCGACTTGCTCGGATATCTCACTAACCTTAAAAGGGGTTTCGACGAGGAGTGATTTGGCTTCCTCAACCCTTAGCTGATTGACATATTCATTAAATTTTTTTCCCGTCTTTTGTTTAAATAAATAACTGAAGTAATTAGGCGAAACATTGATCACATCTGCAACTTCATACGCTTTAATGTTTGATGTATAGTATTCCTGTATATACGCTTCAGCCCTTTCAATCATCCAATTCTTTTGATCCTCTTTTTTCTCGTCCAGCTTGCTCGTAATCGCCATCACATCGTCATCGAACAATTCTTGTAAAAGCCGGTAAGAATTATACAACTGGACATCCACAAACTGCTTGTACTGGACATCTAACGGGTACACATTGTCCCGAGCAGAGGCCCGTATTGATTGATGACCTTGATCAAAATCTCCCTGCATACTTGAACAACCTCTTCCAGAAAAAATTTATGTGACCTGAAGTAACGAAACAATTCATCCGATAGGTCTCGCAAACCCGCGCTTCCAAATTGCAAGAATTCATCGACAAACTTTTTTTCCAGGTCGTAAGGATAGGTCGGTACACGTCGTCGTTCACGTTCAAATTTAGATAAAACAATCTCTCCGTCCTCTACTAAAGGCAAATAATTTATCGCCCTTGTCAACTCTGTCATTTTTGCCTTAAGGCGGGCGAGGTGAATGACCTCATCACTCCATATGAACGTCAACCAGTCTTGTTTCAACAGCGAAACGATTTTCTTTGGGAAACGGTCTTCGTTTTCAACTTTCACACATGTAAGTAAGACATTTTCCCCTGTAAAAACGGATACGGATTCAAATCCATTTTGGTTCAGGGTCGTATCGATGAGGTTTTTCCAGCGCATCTTTTGTACGTTTATCTTGTCATCACTTAAGTGCTTCATTTTCTGCATATATTCCTGTAACACACTTATAAACGGATAAATTTTAACATCTTCACATGCGCGAAACGGATGAGGGCATCGTACCGGTACGTCAGCTATTTGTTGGAAAATCGCGTTCTTTAAACTCGTTTCCCGAAACTCTGCTCTTAATTTCCGTTCGTCCGCTATTTCACGCGTGAGTCCCCGGACTTTTTGGACGAGCTCCTCAACATTGACGGGTTTTAACAAATAGTCTTTCACACCGAGTTGGATCGCTTTCTGGGCATATGCAAACTCATCGTATCCGCTGATCACAATCATGCGAATCTGAGGGTAGCGTTCATGGAGGAAAGAGGCCAATTGCAGACCGTCTACATTTGGCATCTTTACATCCGTGATCACAATGTCAACATGAGCGTGGCGTTGTATTTTTTCGATCGCATCTTCACCGTCATGCGCGGTATCCACAACTTTGACATTGTGCTGTTCCCACTGAATGGTATTTTCTAAGCCACGACATATAACAGGTTCGTCATCCACGATTAACATATTGAAAGACATCGCCTATTCACCTGTTTCCTTTTGGATCTCCTTTAATTTTTCCTCATTCAGAAGAGGAAGTACCAGACGATATGCCGCCCCTTCATTCGTATCCAACGGAACGAGTCCGTATTTTTCTCCGAAAGCAATATTTAACCGATCTTTTAGGTTGTTTAAAGCGTATCCCGTGTGTCGATCATTCGTTTTATCCTCTGTTTGAAATCCCCAACCATTGTCTATGACGTCAATCCATAGTTGAGCATTAGCTTGATAGCATCGTATGTAAATCATCCCTTGTCTGGGCAACTGTTTAAATCCATGCTGAATACTGTTTTCCACAAGCGGTTGCAGCATTTGCTTCATCACCAGGTGTCCTTTCACTCGATCGTCCATCACAATGCTGAAATCCAACCGGTCACCCATACGACTTTTCTGTAGTTCGAGATAAGCTTGAATGTAAGCCAGCTCGTCTTCTAACAGAACCCACATGTTGTCATTTTTCACATTCATTCGAAACACTTTTGAAAGCTGCTCGATTAACTGTCCGGTTTCCATCGCATTTTCCAACCGTGCCGTCCAGCGAATCATGTCCAGTGTATTGTATAAAAAATGTGGATCCATTTGGCTCTGAAGCGCTTTTAATTCAGATTCTTTTTGTTTAATTTTAAGTTTGTACTCTGAATCAATGTATCTTTTGATGTTTTGCACCATTTTATTAAACTGCATGCCGAGTTTTCCGATTTCATCCGAAGAATTCACATCGACACTGGCAGCAAAATTCGCATTTTCCACTTGCTTGATTTGGGTTGTCAGTGCGATGATGCGCTTTACATTTGACTGGTAAAAAAATGCAAATCCCGCCATTCCTAATAGAAAGAGAACGATCACCATGTTTCTTACAGAACCTTGTACATTGTGTAATTCTTTGACCAATTCTCCTTCATCCACGACGGCAACGGAGATCCAATTTGTACCTTCCAGCCTCTTTTTCACAACAAGATAGTTACCGGAATCTGTTTCATAGTTGTAGGATGACAGTTCACCGTTGATTGCCCAGTCCGTCAGCTTAGGATCGGGATATCGCTTTCCCACATACGATGGATTGTGGTGAATGACAACATCTCCTTGCATGGTGACCACAAAGTAATGGCCTGTTTGCGTTGACGCATTTGCTTCAAGGTGCTTAAACAGTTTTGACGAATCGAGACGAATTCTCACTTTTCCAATGGGATCATTAATTCGATTGAGGTCATTGACGATTCTGGATACACTGATTAAATATTTCTCACCGTCCCAGTCACTCGTCACCCGATAAGCATGACTCCAAACCGGGGCCCCTTCTCCCTCCTCTGCAACACGGTCCAATCGCCCTTCATTCCCTTTAATCGGTTCCCCGAATCTCAACGAATGCCCGTCTTTCCCCTCTAAATATACAGAAGAGATGTATTCATTGGACATCAGTTGAAACGTAAAGTACCCGTTTATGCCTTTCACTGCGTTTTTATATTCTAGCCGGTGCATCTCTTCTTCAGCTGTTGTAAAAAAGGTTCGAAAATCCTGATCGTAAATCATATAGGATGTCATGCTTTCGACGTTCTTGATGATCGATAAAAGAATTTGTTCATTCTTTTCCAGTTTGCTAACTAAATCCTTTTCCGCTTGCTTGTTTAGCGATACCGATGATTGATAATAGACTCGAAAACCAAAGAGAACCGTCGGTAGAGTGATGAAGACGAGGAACAAAATCACAAACTTTCTTCTCAATCCCCAGTGCCGCCTCATGGCACCCTTACCCCTTTACAGCACCGGCTGTCATCCCTTTGACAATGTTCTTCTCGAAAAATAAGTAGAACACGACGATCGGAACTAACGACATCGTCAGCCCAGCCATTTGCGCTCCGTAGTTCGTCGTAAACTGACCCGCAAAATTTGCAAGGCCCAGCGGAAGTGTTTGGAGAGACGGTTCGTTAATGAGGACCAAGGCAAACGAAAACTCATTCCAATTATATATAAAATTAAGAATAATGACAGTTGCTAACGCCGGACGCGACATGGGCAAAATAATCGACCAAAAAATGCGAAAGATGCCACTGCCGTCCATAATCGCCGATTCCTCTATCTCCTTCGGAAAAGCCTTCATGAAGCTCGTCAAAATAAATATCGTGATCGGCAAGTGAAAGGCAGTGTACGGAAACAGCAATGTTACAGACGTATCCAATAATCCAAGATTTCGCATTAATATAAACATGGGGACTAATGTTGCGTGAATGGGGATTAACATTCCAAAAATGAAAAAGGTGTATAGAAGCTTATTCGTTTTAAATTCAAACCTGGATAGAAAATACGACGCGAGCGCCCCAATGAGCACGGTTATAACGGTTGCCGTCATAACGACAAATGCGCTGTTTCTAAACAAGACCCCAAAATTAGCGATTTCCCAAGCATCAACGTAATTTTCCAAAACCATCTCCTTTGGGAAACCGAACGGATTGACAGCAAACTCCCTTTCTGACTTGAAGGAATTCATGATCATCCAAACGATCGGATAAGCGTTGACTAAAGCAAAAACAATCAAAACAAGATATCTCGCCATTTCGAATCCCCCCTACATCATTTTTCTGCCAAACAGTTTCGTCACCATCAGAATTAAAATCAGACTAAAGATGAAAATACATACAGACACGGCACTGCCGTAACCGTAGTTCAATTTGTTGAATGTCTCATTAAACATATATAACGCCATCACTTCCGTGGAGTGGGCAGGCCCGCCTTTCGTCATGACATAAATTAAATCGAATGTTTTCAAGCTGCCTGATATACATAGCATGACGGCGACGATAATCGTGTCCCAAATCATTGGCACTGTGATTTTCCAAGTCGTGACCCATTCGGAAGCGCCGTCAATTTTAGCAACTTCCAATATTTCTTCCGGTATATTTTGTAACGCCGCCAAAAAAATAATGAGGTAGAGGCCAACAAATTGCCAAATAATCGTAACTAAAACAGCCATCAATGCCCACCGCGTATCCCCTAACCAATTTTGGGCCAATCCTTCTAACCCGATAGTCCTCAACAGGCCATTCAGCATACCGTTTTGAGAGTTATAAATAAGACTCCACGTTAAAGAGATAATCACTGTAGACAAAACAACGGGCAGGAAACCAACCGTCCTGAATATCCTGGCGCCTTTTAATTTTCTGTTGAGTAAAAGTGCAATAAATAACGCAATTGGAACTTGCCCTAACACAGAAGCTAACACGACATAAATATTATTTTTAACCGAATTCCAGAATAACGGTTCTTGAAATAACTTCTTAAAGTTGTCGAGTCCGACAAACGTCATATTTGAAAAGCCGTCCCAATTCATTAAGGCGTAATAAAAGGAATGCATAATCGGAAAGATCGCAAACACAGCATACATTGTGAAAGCCGGCAGTATGCCAACAACAATGGCTACTCTTTTTCTGTTGACGAGATGCATGTTCCCCTCTCCTCCGAAGAGTGTGTACAGGTTGCCTAAAAAGGCAACCCGTACTCATCTGCTTTCTTCCAACTGCTTCTGCATGTCTTCAGCTAACGCTTCAGCTGTTTTTTCGCCCAGCGTTATCGATTGAAGACCATTGTTGATCACGTCGGTTAACTCCGGTGTCAAAGTCGCATCATACACTGGTGCCAGCCCCCCTTGAGCCAAACTATTGGCCTCCTGGAACACTTGAGGGATGCTGTCATCCATTTCTACATCTGCCGGGACCACAATGTTAGCTCGTATAAGTTGTTGAAACAGATCGTCGCTATAGTAATACTTGAGAAATTCAAAGACGGCTTCTTGCTCCTCTTCACTTAGATTGCTGCTCACCGCAATGCCGCCACCCGCGACACCTGAAATTTTGCTCGCATCTCCTTCGCCACCTTCAAATGTTGGAAACGGTGCCACACCTATGTTATCTGTGTTCTCAACACTGTCTAAAATCGGACCTATGGCCCAGGACCCCGCAAAGTGCATCGCTGTGGAGCCTTTGATGAATTCGTTTCTAGACTGCGCTTCATCGATTGTATTCATGTCTTCATTAAATGCACCTAACCGCGTTAACTCATCAATGACGGATAAAGCCTGTATAAATTGATCATCAACAAATGATCCATTGTCGTTTAACGCGTTTTCCAGAAAATCGGAGCCGGTATATCGGTCTGCGATAGTGGAGATATAAACAGACTGCAATGGCCAGGCAGCCTTGTTGCCAAGCGCTATGGGAGTTATACCTTGATCATTTAAATCTTGTATTAACTTCTTTAACTCTTCGTAGGTCGTGGGGAATTCCACGTAACCAACGTCTTCTAACATATCTTTGTGGTAAAAAATTAAACTGGTCAAACTGATGTTGGACGGTATCGCATAATAATTTCCATCCACCGCATAATCTTGTAAAATGTCGTCTGGGATCACCCCATCCCAGTGTTCAATAATTGGATTAAGCGGAAGCAATGCGCCGCCTTCTGCAAGAGGAGCCGTTCTAGCTCCCGGCCACACACGCATCATATCCGGAAGTTGATTTCCGGCCGCTTGCGTTCTGAGTTTTGTTTCATACTGGTCGTGGGGAATACTTTCCAGTACGATCTCAATACGTTCATGCTCTTCATTGAACTTGGCGATAATATCTTTATAAACAGTGTTTTCAGGACGGTCTTCGGTCCAGTCGTTCCAAAGTGTCAGTTCAATGTTACCGTCCGCAGACGCCTCCTCGCTGTCGTTACCGCAAGCAGCTAAAATGACGATGCTCCAAAGTCCTAACATTATCAATCCTAACCTCTTCATGACGGTTTCCCCCTTTAATGTTAGCGCTCACATATAGTGTAACAGTTTAATTTTCTTTATTTGTATCCTATAAAACTATAAAATCATCCAATATATTTGAAACCCTTTACAACAATACAAAAATAAGGCTTCCACCTAATTGGGAACGTTTCTAAATACGTTTGAACTTTCACAATCGGTCATTATTGGAAAGCCATTTTAACGGAGCATAAATATTTGACATATACCTCCATAAAAGATATTATGGATAGACAAAGTCTTTGAAAGGGGTGAACATCACGTGAAGTATTCTAAAGCGACGAACTACGCCCTTCACGCCATGCTCCATCTTGCCGCTACCACTCCCACTCAACGTGTGGATGTGCTGCAGTTGGCAGAACGGCTTCAGGTATCACCTACGTATTTATCCAAAATCCTGACGAAACTCGTCAAAGCAGGAATGATTGAGTCCTCTTCCGGTGTCAATGGAGGATACAAGCTAAAGTCGAATTGGGAAGACATTTCGTTTCTAGACATCATTCACGCGATTGAAGGATCTGCGTCCCTGTTTGAAGGCTGCCTAAACCACAATCCGGATTGCTTGATTCAAAAGGTCATGGTTTCGGCAGAAGAAAAAATGGAGGAGCAATTGAAGAAGCAAAAAATTTCTGATCTTGCGAAGAAAGCAACGTCTACCCTCTAATCTGGGTTATTTTCAAGTATATTGTGGTGGATATGAATTCTTTTTTATCGATGTTCTTTATTTTTTGCACCTTTGTTGCCTTTATAGAGTTTTAATGTCTGCAATTAAACTATCTTGAACATTGAATGAGGAGGATGACAACAGTGGAAGTCTTTGATTGTACAATTTTAGGTGCCGGACCTGCCGGTTTGAGTGCAGGTTTAATACTTGGAAGATCGCGAAGAAATGTCGCGCTATTTGATGACGGGACGAACAGAAACCGGGTCACGCAAGAATCCCATGGATTTTTGACACGAGACGGCATTAAG
Source organism: Novibacillus thermophilus (assembly GCF_002005165.1). NCBI lineage: Bacteria > Bacillati > Bacillota > Bacilli > Caryophanales > Thermoactinomycetaceae > Novibacillus > Novibacillus thermophilus. The sequence goes on along the minus strand of NZ_CP019699.1, from coordinate 2,487,981 downwards.
CCAGCGGAGTTCAAAAATATTGCAATCGAAGAGCTGAGTAAGTATCCGTCCGTTCATTTTTTTAGAGAAACGGTGACACAGGTCACAAAACAAGCGAGTGATGCACTGTTTAAGATTACAACGTCTGAGGGCAGACAGTCCCTTGCGGAAAAAATAATTTTAGCCACGGGGATACGAGAAATATTCCCGCAAGTTCCAGAAATAAGTCAATATTACGGAAAAAGTTTATTTAGCTGTCCGTATTGTGATGGATGGGAGTTAAGAGACCAACCACTCATTTTAATTGCAGAACACGAAGGTGCGGCGTTTCATTTGGGAAAGCTGATTCACAATTGGTCTGAGGATTTATTGGTGGCAACCAACGGTCACGAAATATCTCAACCTATAAAGGACGATTTAGAGCGGAAAGGAATAGTAGTCAACACGGAACCGATACAAAAATTGTACGGAGAAAATGGATACCTGGAAAAAGTTGCGTTTGCTTCAGGCTTGGAAATCAAAAGGAGTGGTGGGTTTATTGAACTATCATTTTATCGCCCTAATCAATTTGCTGAACACCTCGGTATTGAAATACAGGAGAACGGACAGATTGTAACAGATGATTTTGGGCGCACCTCACAAAAAAATATTTATGCCGCTGGTGAGTTCGCACAATTCGCTCCTTCTTCGTTAATAATTTCTGCTGCAGAAGGTCATAAGGCGGGAGTAGCTGTAAATGCTGATATGACGGATGAGAGATTTTCGCTATTAACATAAAGCGAGCCATTTCAAAATCCTCGGTTAGAATGGAGTTGTCGGAAAATACAAGTGCCCCATCATCAAGTGCGGTGGGACAATGGTACAAGTTAAGTCGCATAAATCACCCACCGATGCTTACCGCAGTCGGTGGGTGATCCTCTTCAACGTACTGACTTCGCCGCCTCACGGGACAAATGTGAACCGAGTCTTTTTGCTGGATGATTACTAGGTAAACGAACCCTGCCCTTTCCAAACATGTTTTCACGTAAAGTTGTTGCCTCATACTCCGTCCTATGAATCCCGCGGCTTTGCAGCTCCGGAACGACATAGTCCACAAAATCGCGGAATGTTCCGGGGGAAATGGCTTGAATGATATTAAATCCGTCAACGTCACCTTCTACCGCCATAGACTCAAACTGATCCGCTATTTGTTCCGGTGTCCCAACGACTTTCCAGGCTCCGATACCGAGACCGTGATGTGTAACGGCTTCCCGCACCGTCCATTTCTTCTCTGGGTTGACAGTAGTATATTGATGGAGAAAACCCCGAGATGCATTCGTTTCCAAGTTTTCAACGTATTCATCAGGATTATAATGGGAGAAATCAACTCCCGTATGTCCCGACAAAAGCGCGAGTGTTCCTTCATAACTGACATACTGTTTCAATTCCTCGTACTTGGCCTTTGCTTCTGCTTCGGTAGCGCCCACGATAGGGACGACCCCGGGAAAAATGAGGATATCTTCCGGACGACGACCAAACTTCTTAGCCCTGCTGCGTATATCCGTTGAAAAAGCTTTTAATTCCGCTATGGTATTCTGGGTCGTCGTAAAAACAGCTTCTGCATGTTTTGCCGCAAAGTCGCGCCCCCTAGAAGAAGAGCCTGCTTGGAACAACACGGGGGTCCTTTGTGGAGAAGGTTCGACTAGGTGAATACCGGGCACGCTAAAGTATTCCCCTTTATGTTGAATGGGATGAACTTTTTCAGGATCAGCATATACGCCGATTTCCTCGTCTGCCATGACCGCATCTTCTTCCCAACTGTATTCCCACAATTTATAGACCACATCCATATACTCTTCTGCTCGTTCATAACGTTTGTCATGTTCAATTCTGGTCTTTAATCCCTGATTGACCGCCTCGCTCTCCAAGTAGGAGGTCACAATATTCCAGGCTACACGTCCTTTCGTCAAATGGTCCAACGTGGAAAACTCTCGCGCCAATTTGTACGGTTGTGTATAAGTAGCCGAATAAGTCGCTGCAAACCCCAAATATTGCGTGTTCGCAGCCATCGCAGAAATCTGAAGCAAGGTATTGTGAAGCGGAACTTGGACAGCGTTACGGATTGCCGGTTTGTAACTGTTTTGATATACATCGTAAACACCACTTACATCTGCCAGAAAGATAGCATCGAACTTTCCGCGTTCTAGAAGATGAGCCATCTCAATCCAGTAGGAGAGATCCCCATGTCGATAACCTTGATCTGCCGGATGTCTCCACAATCCTGGTGAATGAGGAGCAACCGAATTTTGGGTAAAACCATTCAAATGAATCTGCTTTTTCATTTGAGCAGACCTCCAGGTACAACATCGTCTAAACGACCAAAGCTTTTTGCTCTTTCACGGTCCGAATGAACGAATACAATTCTTTTTTTACTCGTTGCAAAACCTCTTGATTGACAATGGGGTTTGTTTCGTTCTCACGATCAATCTGTTGGTCGAGCAAGTAAACACCTTGTAAGTTTTGCGCTTTTAACGCAGTTAGCAGCGGCTTTAAAGCAAAATCAACGGCTAACAAGTGAGCCAAACTCCCCCCAACCATGATCGGAAGGGTTGGCTTATGTTTCAAAATATCCTGCGGAAGCAAATCAAATAACGCTTTAAGCACACCCGAGTAAGACGCTTTGTAGACAGGGGAGCCGACAATGAGTCCCTTGGCGTTTTTAATTGATAGTGCTATGTCCTCAATCGACGGACTGTCATACCGCGCGTAGACGAGATCTTCTGGTTTTAAGTTTCGAACTGAAATTTGGATTGTCGACAGTCCTTCCTGTTCTATCAAAGAACAGAGAAATTTCAGGACACACTCTGATCTCGAATGTTCAGATGGGCTTCCCGATATCGTGATAACGTCGCTCATTAACTTGCACTCCTAAAATTTTTTTGGTGATAGACTGCTCCTAATCGCGTGACGTCAAGAGACAGACGGGTTCTTAGGGCATCCGACACGTGGCATGCCATTTGTACTCACAGTGCACTGGCTCAAGCTCTGTACCGCATTCAATGCCTTAAACGAATCAGTGACTAATTTACCTAGCTCGAATGGTAAGTACAGAAGACGATCGATCACCCCCTTAAAATGAACTTATCCAATTTTGATACTAGGATTTACGGAAACAACGTAATAACGAACTGTTTCCATCCCACGAACACCCTTTACCCCGGAAAAGTTAAAACCTCTTCCGATTCGGAAGAGGTTTTTGTATAAACAAACGATCAACTCTTCCTCATCTTTCAGACCTTCACAGTCTGCTGGAATTGGCACCGTTTACTTTGGGCAAGTAATGGTTGCCGCGGGTTCATCGGACCAGGTTCCTCCCCCGACTCTTGATAAGGAATGTTTGTTATGTAATTTTAGGTCTTTTTATGGTAGCTTAAGGTTTATCGTCTGTCAAGCATTTTTTGTCAACTTTTAATTTTCATGAAGGTAGCTAAATACCTTTCCCTGAACATCAGCAAGTCACCTCTAGTGCTTGAAACGGATCTGGTCACAAGCAGACCATTTCTGCATTGAGACGTTGAATTCCTTTTTAAAACGATGTTACTTCTTCATAAGGCGTTGTATCTGCTGGCCTGACATGTCTGAGTTTCCAAATGATGATCGTCATTAGAACAAACAAACCGATGGCAGCTAATCCGTATATAGCTTGAATCACATCACTGAAAAAACCGTTAAAACGTATATCACAAACATTCTCGGTAAAATGAAGGTACAGGATCGCACACAAGCAGCGATTTATGCGCTGAAGCATCACTGGATTGAACCATGACGTACAACGAGTTGGTCGGTGTTGGGAAAATAAGATTCTTGGTCAACGACTGTTTTTCTTCTGGTCTCAACGGGAACATTCTGCTTCAAGGGGTGCGGGCGTACAACAGGTCGAGCCTAAGGCCCGACCTGTGTCACCCCCACCACATGTCTGTCGGTTCCTCTTTCATGAGAATCGATTGCAAATTACGGACTGCACGGGTAAGTCCTTCCTCGATGGACATGAGCGGGTCCTCGTGTTCAATACTGACGACATAGTCATAGCCGTACGTGCGTAAGGCACTCATCATGTCTGACCATTCTTTCAAGTCATGACCGTAGCCGACGGTGCGGAACGTCCAAGCCCTCGTTTTTACGTGACTGTACGGTTGCATGTCAGTGAGACCGTGCATGTTGACGTTATCTTGATCAATGTACGTGTCTTTGGCGTGGAAATGATGGATCGCGTTCGCTTCTCCCAATATCCTAATCGCTGCCACCGGTTCGATGCCTTGCCACCACAGGTGACTCGGATCTAAATTGGCCCCGACAGCTTCGCACGTAGCCTCGCGCAGTTTCAACAGTGTATAAGGTGTGTGGACGAGAAAGCCGCCATGCAATTCCAACCCGATTTTGACATTGTGGTTCTGTGCGAACTGTCCCCACTGTTTCCAGTACGGAATAAGCTTTTTTTCCCATTGCCACTTCAGTACGTCGCTGTACTCGGTCGGCCACGGGACTACCGGCCAATTCGCGTATTTCGCTCCATCGTGATCACCTGCCGTACCCGAAAAACAGTTGACGACGGGAACATCCATCATTTCAGCCAATCGGACCGTCTTCACAAACGTGTCGTGAGACGATTGCGCCACGTCCTTATTCGGCGAGAGCGGATTGCCATGACAACTGAAGGCGCTGATTGTTAACCCGCGTGTTTGAATGGCTCGCAAATACCGTTCCCGCTCACCTTTGTTCTCCAACAACGTGTCGAGCGGGCAATGCGCATCTCCAGGATTGTTCCCTGTACCGATTTCTACCGCAGATATGCCGGCTCCTTTCACATAATCCAACATTTCTTCAAATGATAGATCTGACAACAACACCGAGAACACACCGAGTTTCACCGTGAGATCTCCTTTCCTTTTTCGAACTGGACACTTTTTCTTGATTCGCTACTTTCATAAATCGCTTCAATAATCTGTGACACAGCCATCGCTTCTTCTGGCTTGACGATGACGTCCGCCTCCCCCAAACAGGCAGAAACGAAGTTTTCCGCTTGTGCCAGGCCTGGATCGTCACAACCCGGTAACCACGGGGATTCGGTGTTAAACAACATTCCATGCTTGGTATAGTTCAATTGAAGCGGAAATACGTCAAGTCCACCTCGGTCACCTGATATGCTCAAACTTTCCACATCTTCTCGAATGTTCGCGGCCCACGACGATTCAATGAACAAGGTGACGTCGTTGGCAAACTTCACAAATCCTACCGCGTGGTCGTCAACGTCAAACGATTCGGAATCGATCTTCCCCCACTCGTTCACTTGTCCGGGCGTTTTACTCAAGGCGTTGTATGTGCTTCCCATAATTTCTAGCGGTTGCGGATGACCGATCAGCCATAATGCCAAATCTAGAAGATGACATCCGTAGTCGATCAAGCTACCACCACCTTGTAGCTCTTTTTGCGTAAATACCCCCCATCCCGGCACTTTTCGGCGGCGCAGCGCCTGCACCCTCACGACAAGGGGGTGGCCGATTTCGCCGTGCATCATCAGCTTTTTGGCAGCTTGCGATTGTTTCATAAATCGGTAGTGGTAACCGATTGACAATATTTTTTTGGTTTGTTTTGCCGCTGCGATCATGGAAGCGCACTCTTTCGTCGTCAAAGCCATGGGCTTCTCACTCAACACGTGCACATTCGCTTTCAAAGCGGCAATCGCGATGTCAGCGTGAAAGGTGTTCGGAGTACATATTGTGACAGCGTCGACCTCGTTCAGCATGTCGCGGTAATCTTCAAAGACGCGTGGAATCGAGTAAGCCCGCGCAACTTCTTCTGCCCGTTGGACGTGAATGTCGCAAATCGCCGTCACATCTACTTTCTGAGGTAACGTCATATAAGCGGGGATGTGTCGAGCCGTAGCGATACGTCCTGCGCCGACCAACCCCATCCGCAGTTTTTTCATCTAGAACACTCCGATCTGCCTTAAGTATCCGTTATCGGTCATTTAACGGATCGACCATTTTCGCGCACCACCGTTTACGAACTATAGTCTAGTCGGATCACTCGCTTTTTTTCGTTTGATTCAAGTGCGGCTAAAATAATGTGCAATGCGCGCAGTCCCTCTCGTCCGCTGACGGGAGGAGGGGTGTCGTTGACGATGCACCGAACGAATGCATCGACGACATGAGATTGGGTCTGTCCGTCTGCAGCATTAGACTGAATGTTCCCTAGCGCGTATTTGACCACTTCTCCGTTGTGGTACTGTACAACGAGGGCGTGATTGGGATCGTCCTCTAGACGCAGGATCGCCTTTTCCCCGTAAATCATCGTAGTGTTGTCTTCTTCCGACACATACGACCAACTCGCTGCCAGACTACCGACAATCCCACTTTCTGTCTTTAATATACAGACCGCATTGTCATCGACTGTCGCGTGCGATTTCGCTAGCGTTTCGACAAACGCAGCCACTTCTACCACTTCTTCGCCTAGCAAAAACCGTATCAGATCCGCTTTGTGCACACCGAGGTCGCCCAACGCCCCGAAGGACGCCTCATGTTTATGGAAGAACCAACTGTCGCCACCATCAATACTCCAGTTTTCCGGACCAGCGTGGCCAAAAGTAGTCCGAAAACTGTAAATTCTCCCTATTTCACCTTTTTCGAGTAACTGTTTAGCTTTTACATGGGAACGAACGAAGCGCTGGTTATGGGCGATCATCAGTTTTTTTCCGTTTTTTTCGGCCGCTTCCATCATGCTCAAGGCATCGTCTTTTGTCGTCGCCATCGGTTTCTCACACAAGACGTGTTTGCCGGCGTTCAACGCCGCAAGCGTCACTGGAGCATGTAAATAATTCGGTGTACACACACTGACGGCATCGACGTCACTGGCTAACAGATCTTCGTAACGGGTGAAGGGGACAGCCCCGTACTGCTCAGCCACCTCTCTGCTGCGCTCCAGGACGATATCGCAAACGGACGTGATTTCTGCTTGCGAATGAGCTGCATATTCAGGCAAATGACGCTGGCGCGCGATACTGCCGCATCCAATGACGCCAATTTTCAACTTTTTCATGCGTAAACCCTCCTACCCCTTTGTTAGCTTTACTCCTTCACGGAACCCATGGTCAATCCGGCAACAATCCGCCGTTGAAAAGCGAGGACGAGCAACACAAGGGGAATGGTCACGACGACGGTTGCAGCCGTGATCTCTCCCCACGGAATGGTGTACTGTCCTTGAAACATGGCGATTCCAACCGGAACCGTTTTGTAATGTTCTTCTGTATTGATTGTGAGGGAGAACAAAAATTCGTTCCAAGCGGCGATAAAAACGAGGATCGCCGTTGTAAAGACGCCCGGCACCGCCAGTGGAAAAATAACTTTCCACAGCGTTTGCATTAAATTGGCCCCGTCGATTTTAGCGGCCTCTTCCAGTTCAAATGGGATTTTGCGAAAAAAGGTCACTAATATCCAAATCGACAACGGCAACGTAATCGTCGTATACGGAATGATTAACCCGAGATACGAGTTCGTTAAACCCAAATTTTTCAAAAACATGTAAATCGGTGAAATGACAGCGATTTGTGGAAACATCGAAACCGACAGCACGATCCCTAAAATAACACTCTTTCCTCTAAAGTGCAGCCGGGCGACGGCATATGCGGCAAAAGCAGCGACGACGACAGTGTAGATCGTCGTCACTGAGGATACGACTGTGCTGTTCCACAAGTAGCGTAGAAACGGGTAGTCAAAAAAACTGACACGTAGTTTGCGAGCGTCGGGTTTTTCGCTATCGGGTTAAACGCTGTCTCACCAAACAATTCGGTAGCCGGCTTAATGGAACTGGCCAACATCCACAAAAACGGAAACATCACCGCGAACACAAACACGGTCAAGAAAATGTAAAAGAACGGTCCCGCATTTTTTCTCATGCCGCTCCCCTCCAATCCATTCAGTCACGACTTAGCCGTTCCGTCGCTTAACAAATCTTTGCCGAGAATTTTGATATAAATCGCAGAAATTATCGCCACGCACACAAACACGATGACGGACAAAGCCGATCCCTCCCCGAAATTCGTCTGTGAAAACATGACCTTGTAAGCGAGGATGGAAATCGTCTCTGTGGCATTACCCGGTCCACCACCTGTCAACACAAAGATGAGGTCAAACACGCGAAAGGCATCCAATGTGCGAAATAACAGGGCAACCAGGATGCTAGACTTTAACATCGGTAGCGTAATCATCAAAAATTGCTTCCATCTGCCTGCACCGTCGATCCCAGCTGCCTCATACAACGTATGTGGAATCGTCTGTAAACCTGCTAAAATTAACAGCGCCATGTAAGGAGTTGTTTTCCACACGTCGGAGAAAATGACGGCAAACATCGCCCCCGCCTCTGTCGTCAATAAGTCGGACATGCGACTGATCAACCCCACTTGTTCGAAAATGCGGGCCACGACACCGTTTTGACCGTCGTACAGAAATTTCCACATTAAGGCAGAAACAGCCGTCGGAACAGCCCAAGGTATTAATATCGTAGCCCGCACGAGACCACGGCCGAAAAACGTTTTATGAAGAAGCAGGGCGATCCCAAGTCCGAACAGCAATTCGCAAAAGACGGAAACGACTGTGAAAAATGTCGTGTTCCAAAGGGCTTTCCACATACGTGGATCAGAAAAATTGTTTTCATAATGTCTGAGGCCGATGAAATTGGGCTGAACGATCGCGTCGTTCATGCCAGATGCCAGTCCAACGAGTTTCGTTTTTTGCGGTAATTGTGCTTCCGGTAGTTCATCTAAACGGTTTTGTATCACCTCTACCGTTTCGAGGTATTGCGCCGACGTCTCTTTGTCCACTTTGACAAATTGAAGGTCAGAACTGACATTTTCAAAATTGATCAGCTTTTCATTGACCGCATCGTACTTTTCCTTTACGTTTGCGTCAGATTGCAACGTTTCATCGAGTGACTGCAGTTGTTGTTTAATCGCCGTCAGTTCCTCAGCCACTGTTTCATCTTCAGACACTGCTTGACCGAGTGCCCCAAGCAAAAACGGCGCGTTGTTCAGGTACCGTTCCAAATCGATACTGTAGCTCGAATTGACTGAGGACTTTGACGGGTCGTTGAGGCGTAAATCAAACAAACTGAAATAAAACGATTGCATGACAGGCCAAACCGCGACGAGAAATATGAGAGTCATCGACGGTGCGATGAGAAAAAAAGCAGCCTTCTGATCACTTTTTTCCTTTTTGCGTTTACGGCTTGCAAATGGAAAGAGCCTTTTTTCGGTTGCCAACCGGTGGCTGACGCCAGGCGCTCCGTTGTTCACATCGTCAACTCCCTTCTGAGGCGATAGGGGAACAAAGACGTTTTCTGAAGAGCGGTTAACGTTCTCCACACGAAGGCCAACCGCTCCATTTACCAGATGCAGTCCGTCCAGTGTCACTGTACGAGCTTTTCGTCAATATCGGCTTCCATTCGTTGTACGGCTTCCTCAACCGTGATTTGCCCAGTCATCGCTTGTGAAATATGAATTTGCATCACTTCCGATATTTCTTGATAGTTGGCCGCTACGGGACGCGGAACAGCATTTTCCAAAGCTTTCACAAACCCTTCCTCCGCATAAAATGGATTCGCTTCAAGCACTTCCTCATCTTCGTAAAGCGCCGGGATAGCCGGTGCGCGTCCCCCGTAAATCGCGTTAATCTTTTGCCCCTCTGGCCCAGCCGCGAATTTTAGAAACTCCCAAGCTTCTTTCGGATGTTCAGAGTTTTTGTTTATGGCCGTCATCCACCCACCAAGGGCGGCAGCCGAACCTTTGTCACCGGCTGGAAGTGGGGCCACCCCGACATTGCCGACGATCTTCGATTGATCTTCATCGTTGGCAAGGGCGTAGACGTACGGCCAGTTGCGTATAATGACAGATTGACCTTCGATAAACGCCGTATACGTTTCCGGTTCAGTGAAAGTCGTGACGTTGTCGGGGACTATATCAGATCTGGCGATCTCTACCATCTTTTCTAGACCTTTGATCGTTTCCGGACTGTTCACAACGACGTCGCCATTTTCGTCGATAATCGCTCCCCCGTATGAAGCGACAAACTCGATCGCATTACAAACGAGCCCCTCGTATTGCATTCCTTGAAAAGCGTACCCGAATTTCGTTCCGTTCTCTCCTTGCTTTTCCTTCGCTAACTGTTGTAACTCGTCCCAAGTAGTCGGCACTTCATCGTCTGAAACCACATCTTTACGGTAGAACAACAGACCGGCGTCGATAAATTTCGGCAGTGCCCACTGCTTCCCGTTAAACTGGGCGGCGGCAAGGGCGCCCTCGTTGTATTGGGCTAAATCAAATCCATCTTGTTCGATGAAGCGGTCGAGTTCCATCGTATAGCCCGCTTGTGCGAACTCGGCCGGCCAGATGACGTCGATATCGAGCACGTCAATTTCACTCGATCTGGCATTGAATGCGGTTACATAGGCGTCATGCTGCTTCCCTGTATCCGTTGGCATCTCGCGGACATCAACTTTTATATTGGGATATTTCTCTTCAAATGCTTCGACAAGCTTCTCAGTGCCTTTCGTGTCATCTTTGCCGCGTGAATAAACGATCGTCACTTGTTCATCTTCGCTTCCCTGTTCCGCTTGTTCTCCTTGCTCAGACGTTGCGTCACCTTGCGTCTGTTGCGCGGTACTGCAAGCTGTCAACGTCATCACGAGCAACAACAGTGCAACACTTTGCATCACTTTCACTTCTAACACCTCCGTTTAATATTTGTGAAATCGATTTCAGATTGCTTCGTTTAAGTGGATCGTCTGACGATAAGGTCTAACGGCAGTTCAATACCGACTTTCCCCCACTTTTTCTTGTGAAGGACAGCGTCAAGCATTAATTCCATCGCTTTTTTTCCCATCTCTTTAATCGGTTGCTTAATCGTCGTCAGTGCTGGCTCTGTCACTTCAGCAATCGGTTGATCGTCGAACCCGATGACAGCGATATCTTCTGGCACGCGTAATCCATGGGCGCGAGCTTCCAAAATCATACCGGCAGCTACTTGGTCACTGCCCGTAAATACAGCTGTTGGCATGTGTCGCATGTTCAGCAATTTTCTGACTGCTCGCTTGCCGTCTTCAAGGTCCATCACATCGTTGAGCATCCACGCTTCACGAATCGGGATGTTTTCCTCTTCCATCGCTTTTCTAAATCCCTGTTCTCTTTCGCTGACCAAATTGCTGTCAGCTCTCCCCCGACAAAATGCAATGTTAGTGTGTCCTCTCTCGATGAGATGCCGGGTGCCAACGTAGCCACCATACGTTTGATCCGTGAACACAGCTGGTAACTCCGCCCTTTTGTCGTACTCATTACACATGACGATGGGACCGTATTCAACGTAATTACACAATGTGTCCCAACTGTTCTCGACGGAAGTCAGGATCATGCCGTCCACTTGTTTTGTTTGCAGCAACGTAAAAAAACCGAGTTCTTTTTGAGGATCGTTTCTTGTCTGACACACTAACAACTGTAGATCGTTTTCTGTCGCCACCGTGTCGATCCCTTCCAGCAAGTAAGCAAAAAACGGGTTTGTCAACCACGGAATCATGACGGCGATCGTATCAGCTTTTTGTTCTCTCAACTTTTTCGCCGAAGCGTTCGGGTGATAGTTTAACTTCGCTGCGGCCTCCAGTACGATTCGCTTCTTCTCTTCTGAGACGTACGGATGATTGTTCAGCGCTCGCGATACCGTAGCCGGTGACAAACCGGTCATTTTTGCGACGTCTTCGATTGTCGCCAACGAGTATACACCTCTTGATCGCCTCAATCTGAAATCGATTTCTGAAATCGATTTCAATCATACCGCATTTTGCTCGCGAACGCAACAGTTAATTTAAATAATTCTATATTTTTTTGATTTAAATACACTTTCTTTCAAAATGAGTAACGCATTGATTTATAAATTTCAGCGTTTATAAAATAAATGTTATCTTCCTGCTCATCTGCGTTTGTGATGACAAAAATTAAAGGTGTGACAGCCAACGCTCACACGCATTAATACCTAAAAACATGCGCTCTTAGCAGCAAGGCGATTGTGGGATTTTTTATGCAATTGCGATTCATTCAGGTGAACAATATGGTAGACTTAAAATGCAATAGGTCGGCTTCTCAAGGGAGGCGGCTCATCCCCTGTAGATAGAGAGGGGGTGAGGCGTATGACCACTTTTCAGGTGCTGTCTCTTCTGATCGCATTTGGGATGTTGGTCGCGTTCATGATGTCCAAAAAGGACTAATGACCTCCCTTGAGCTTTAGCGGGCTTAGGAGGTCATTGTCTGACTAACTGAGCCGCCCCTTTGGCGGGGCACGGTCTATTGTGCGATGACCGTAGGTGTGACAGCACCTGCGGTCTTGATTATGGTATTCACTTCCCACTCTTATCATACCACAAATGGCGACTATGTACACGGGTGCGTGTCACGGTTTACTCGGCGGCATTTAGGATCAAGGAAGAGAAGACCTTAATTTGTCGCCAATTTGTCGCCGAACCCCCGCGTTTACTATGCATATTCAAGATTTCTCTTAATCAATCCGACAAAGGCATCTACAAAAGTCTGTAAAAATTGAATGGTTCCCTCGTTGTTTATCTTTCCCTCTTCATCTAATAGCTTCGGTGTATTGAAAATGTAGACTTCAGGATGTTGGACTACCGGCATATTGACAGCCGTCAAGATTTGACGTAAATGATGATTGGCGCCGAATCCTCCCAAATTTCCTGGAGACTGACTGATAATGGCGGCTGGCTTCCCGTTCCATACATTATCCGTCTTGGGACGGGAACCGACATCCAGAGCATTACTTAATACAGCAGGCACAGACCGGTTATATTCAGGCGTTACAAATATAACCGCATCAAGCTCCTTTACTTTGTTGCGAAATGCCGTATATTCTTTCGGAACCCTGTTTTCATCATCATAATCCTGATTATATAAAGGCAGATTGCCAATCTCAATAAACTCTGTCTCGTATCCTTCAGGAAAGAGGGATACGACATTGGACGCAATTTTTTTAGAGAAAGATTCCTTTCGCAAACTGCCGACTAATACACCTATTTTTGTCACATAACCATCCCTTTCATTTAGAGTTACGGATGTTCAAATTTGACCGTGCAACGGTATTCGCACATCCACCTCCTGATGACACGCGCGGATAAGTACATTGTATCGCTCGATGACCACTCCCGCAAATTTGACATCACGGATACTTGTGGGCCATGTGTTAAGGTCGTCAGGCCGTGAGGCTGCCAACAAACTGGATGCCCTTTTTTTCAAAAAGGGTACTCGGATGTTGTGGTGGCACTTTGGAGAACGCGAAAAAATGTCGGTTGCAAAAAAGTATCGAATAATATAAAATTAAACCAAACAGTCGGTTTAGAATCTGGCACCATGACAACTGCGGAAGGATAAAAAAGCACGATATTTTTGGAGAGAGCAAAAGAACCGTTTTATATCAGAAGTCGTATTCAGGCACTTCCACGGAATTTAGTACGATACGGCAGTGTAAGCAAAGGGGGTATTTTTTATCGCTTTAAAAGTCAGGATGAGTTGTTTCTTTAGTTAATCGACGAAGATACAATGGAATGGCCAGTATCCCCATCGGTTACGTACTTCCTCAGAGGGGTGCTCTCAATTTTTTTTGCCAGCTATTAAACCGACTGGTCAGATTAAAACAGATGTCGCAAAGCTCCCTTATGAACAAGAATAAAAGCTGGCGTGGAATAAAATTAGGAAATGGGGTAGAGATGTGGAATTTGCTTTTTGGTTAGTCATCATTTTTACTTTATTGTATGAACCGATTGTTGGTTATGTTGATTTTCGAAAATTCAAATTAGATGTCAAAACGAACGAAAAAGCAAGAATCCATTACTATATCCATTCAATTATAGGTCTTTGGGTTCCCGCCATATTTATATTACTTTTAGCTGCATTTACCGACCTGACTTATAAGGATATTGGATTAACATGGCCAGCGATTAACACCGAGATTTTTGGCCCAGTTATTACCTATTCCGCATTCGGTATTGCGTTATTTTATTTATTTGTTATCTTGTACTACTTAATTGGCTACCGTTATAGTGCGAAGATTAAAAATCAATTATTGCAAGTAAAAGAAAAAGAATGGGAAAAAGCAGCTTTCTCAGAAATACTTCCGACAACTAAGAAAGAGAGGAAGTTGTGGAATTACGTTTCAATCACCGCAGCCGTAACCGAAGAAATTATATATAGAGGATTTTTAATCTCTGCTTTAGCATTCTTATTTCCTCATTTTTCAATTTGGCTAATTACGCTTTTAGCCTCATTCCTGTTTGGTCTCGCCCACACTTACCAGGGCTTGATAACGGGGGTTTTAAGGACGACAGTGATGGGAATGGTTTTTTCTATCCTCTATATTGGTTTAGGGTCAATTTTACCACTGATTGTTTTCCATTTCTTAATCGACTTTTTTGCACAATTAGGAGAAAATGTAACGGAAAAACAAACATGACTGTGAACGCTTGGAAATTTTCAAGCGTCATCGACTGCGTTTGCTCTCTCCATAATTTCCTGTACGATTGAACTTTTGGCATCCGCATAGTCTTGGACGTGTTTCCATTTACGGTCAGCTAATTTACGCTTTACCCTTGCATACTTCTCTCGGTCGGAGCGATTAATTCTCAGCCAATTGCGAAATCGCAGCATTCGGTCATTCTCAGAAGATCCTTTACTAAACACGTGTAAGTGAATATCTGCGTCAGGGCCTTTAAAAAGTCGGTGTTGAAACCAACCAGGTTCTCGAATGCGTAAAGTGTAGCCTGCCTCCTCCAGGTCAGGAACGTAAGCCCTTTCGTCAGCAGAATCCTTGACAACCAATAGAATATCAATAATTGGCTTAGAGCACATAAACCTGGCACTGAAGTTGATCCAACATGCTCCAACTGAAGTACCTTTTTACCGAGTATGGAGTAAATTCTTTTAGCCTCCCGGTCAAATAACTTCGGCCATTTCGGATCATAGTCAACGAGTGTAATGGGGGCGTTATGAGGTTTTAGTTCTCCTACTGTTACTTCCTGAAGTCTTTCCTCATTTTTAGATTTTGAACTATCGCGCATCAACGCCAATTAATCGCCCTTCATGGCGATTCGCCTGGCAGGTCGGCATTGGTCGTGAAGCGGGTGTTCACCAAGGTGTCCATGCCAAAATCATTTCAGAGCGACGTGGACATACCGAGATTCGTATCACGATGGATACCTATGATGTCCCCCATTTGTCCTCAAATCTCGTTTCCCTTACCAAGATAACACCTGCCAAAATAAGAAAACCCTTGATACCCAAGGGTTTAAAGTGGTGGGCGGTAGAAGGATCGAACTTCCGACCTCCACCGTGTCAAGGTGGCGCTCTCCCACTGAGCTAACCGCCCGTAAGTATCGGAGTGGTGGGCCTAACAGGATTCGAACCTGTGACCAATCGGTTATGAGCCGACCGCTCTAACCAGCTGAGCTATAGGCCCAAGAATGTCGTGGCGGAGCTGACGGGATTCGAACCCGCGATCTCCTGCGTGACAGGCAGGCATGTTAGGCCTCTACACCACAGCTCCACACCTAACGTGAGCACCAATTTAGAAATTTCGGCCTACGCTTAACCGTGACGTTTATGACAATGACAAACATTAATATACACCATTAAGGCCTGCTTTGCAAGAGATCGCCTCAACATTTTTGTTTGGGTGACACACTTCATGTAAAGAGCGTCTGCCAGCCCCATCCTTCTGTTACCACATATATTTGACGCCGTAACGTCCTTTTCGCGAGCGGAACACTTCGACTTCAGCTGGGCCGTCGTAACCGTTGATCCACCAATCTTCTCGCAGGCGGGCAGCCAAGCAGCGAGCCTGAAACTTCGATTCGTACAATTTTGCCCAGTATATCCAAGCCATCATGGCGCAATCCCCCTTCATCACTGCCTGTATGTTTATCGTTCGCGGTTCATCCTTTTTTTAATCATGTCTCCTGGCAAACGCACAAATCGACTTGATGCCCAAGCTAATCGCTTTCAGGGAACATACGATATCATAAAACACAATGAAGGGGTTGGCCGCAAATTTTTGGCCAACAGTCGCCTATCATGTTTCCTCCTCATTCGTGTCATGCCGAGCCTCCTGTCTCGGCTGTTTTTATGCACTGTTTTCGTTAACCGGCACTTTTCTCCCCCGAAATACTGCCTTCCGCCTCCTCTCTGTCCCGCATTTGGTGAGCCAGACGGCTTGAAGCTGAAGAAGCGATACTGGCCACAAGATCGTCTAAAAACGTGTGAATCTTTTTTCCTTTTTTATTGTCCAAGTTTCGTATGATGCCGACTTTCTGTTTGTCCAAATATCCGAACGTCGTCACAGCGATGCTGCCGTAGCCGAACACGGAGCCCAGAGCTAACGTCTCGTCACACCCAAACAACCCTTCATCCGCTTCGACAATCGATTGTAACGGTTCCGAGAGAAGGCCTTTCTCCGCTAACTGGTCCAGTTCGACTCCGACCAAAATCGCATGCTGAATCTCCCTTTTTTCTAACACGGCAATGACGCTGTCCAGACACAGTTCACGACTCAAGTCTCGATTGTACGGAGACTGCATCTCATAAACGATATCGGCAATGTCTTCTAACTGAACCCCTCGATCACGCAAGCGCTTAAGGGCAGCCTCTTTAACGTCTTTACTGTGAATGCGCTGAATGTTTGCCATCAAACCTCTCCTTTCGTCTTCCCTCTTTTGTATTTATCGGGGGATAAATTTATAATATCATATGAGAGGGGTATGTGTTCCGAAGGAGAGTGTGTCATTAAATGTCTTCACCGCGCAGCCAAATATCCCGGCATGCGATCGACAGTCGTTTTTTAAGGGAAACGCGGAAGTTCTGGTTGTACATTCCGGAAGACTTCGACCTTGATCAACCTTATCCTGTTCTGTATGCACACGACGGCGAAGATTATTTGACGATGGGCCGGATTCGCACGATTGCGAACGAACGCTACAGAGATGGGACACTAAAACCCATCGTCATAGTAGGCATTCCAGTGGACAAAAAATTGCGCAACGCGGAGTACCACCCGGAAGGACACCGACATCGAGCGTATCTGTCGTTCGTCGTCGAAGAATTAATCCCGTACGTGGAGAATAGTGTATTACAGCTTCGAACGAAAGAGCGGGCGACGATCGGTTCCTCCCTGGGAGGGGTCGTCGGTTGTCAGCTGGCCTGGAACTACCCAGAAAAATTTCAAATCGTCATCAGTCAGTCAGGTGCTTTCTACAGTCCGTCGACAACGGCAGCCCTTCACAACGCGCGACACCTGGATAAAACTCGCTACTACTTCATGGTCGGAACTAACGAACGTCACGTTTCCACATCAATGGGAACGATGGACTTCCTGCAGGCTAACCGAAAACTGCGGAATTTGTTAGAAGAAAAAGGCACTCCGTTCCACTATGAGGAACAGGAAGGCGGGCACACATGGGGACTGTGGCAAAAGAACCTGCCCGACGCCCTGGCCTATTTCTGGTCCAGATAATTTCGACAACCCAGCAGGAAAACCGTTGCCCAACGCGAATAATTTAATAAACGATCTTTGAGGAGGGAATTGTATTACATGAACTACGGTATTGTGATTTTCCCGCCACGGGATGTTCAAGACCTGGCGAATTCTTTCAGGAAACGCTATGATCCTCGCTATTCACTGATACCTCCACATATTACGTTGAAATACCCATTTCAGTTAAAAGAACGTAAACTTGAAGACGTCGTCAGCCACCTCGAGAAAGTGGCAGAACGTACAGAACCTTTTCAAATTGAATTTCACAAAGTGAGTACTTTCCATCCGACGACAAATGTCGTGTACTTGGCCATTCGGAATGAAGAACCCGTCATTCGTTTGCACGAACAGTGTAATGAGGGGATTTTATACGATGAAGAAACGTACAGTTACGTTCCGCATCTGACCATTGCGCAGGAGATGACAAACGCCGAATTAAATGACATATACGGAACACTGCGCATGAAAGATATAAACATCACGGCAGAAATCGACCGATTCCACCTTCTGTACCAGATGGAAAACGAGATGTGGACCGTATACCAAACGTTTCTGTTTAATAAAAAGAAGTAAATGAAAGAGGAGTTCCCGTGAACGTATCGGTTAAAAAGATCACCTCTGAGGACAAATCAGACGCATTCTGTGTTCGGCGACGAGTGTTTGTGGAGGAGCAACGCGTGCCGATGGAACTCGAGATTGATGAGTACGAGGACGAAGCGACGCACTTTGTCGCTTACATCGATGGAGAGCCGGTGGGAACGGCCCGCCTCCGCTGGAAAGACCACCTGACGGTGAAAGCGGAACGCGTTGCCGTATTAAAGCCGTACCGCGGGAACGGGGTCGGCAAATTGTTGATGCAGGCTCTTGAGGAGGAGGCTCGGCGAAAAAACGCCACTTCTATCCAATTGCACGCGCAAATTCAGGCCCAGCAGTTTTACGAACGACTAGGATATAAAGCTTACGGCGACCTCTTCTTCGATGCCGACATTGAGCACATCGCAATGAAAAAAACCTTTTATTGAAACACGCTGTCGGTGCATACGTTATTATAGGCAAAACTGTATATTATAAAATGAACCGGTTGAGGAGGTTGCCCTTTGGAGTTAGAGAAGTCGCTGCTCAACGGAATGGTGAAACCGTTTGCCGTCATTGACCACATCCTCCAGTCTCAAGGGTTTTCCCGTCGCGGAGACCAAACCGTCACCTACCACATTCACATTGAAGACACGGCGTCCCACACTGTCTATTTTTTGCGCATCCCCGCTCGCCACAAAGGAGGAAAAGGAACAGATGGTGCACTGTTACAACTGGATCGACCTTACGTTGGCAAAATGCGGGGTCCCAGTCGCTTTCAATCGACACAACACATTCCGAAGGCCGTCATCGAAGCAGCTCAGCACAAACTAGCGGAAATTGCCTCCTACCTTCAGACGATGTCCGAAAAACCATCTTAAAACAGCATCCGGGGAAAATCCCGGATGCTGTTTTACGCGTAACGATCAATTTTCTGTCCCTGCTGGAGAGTGTACCTTCCATCTTTCAGGCGTGCGGCGTTTGAATCTCCCTGATACTGTTTTAAAGCCAACGCTGTAGGCGGGATGTGTTGAACAGGTGTCACACGCTTTTCATTTCGCATCGCAACTTTAGCAGGGAGACGTTCCGAATACAATACCGACCACGGTGGAATACTATACATATCATGTTCACCCATCTTCATATTTAGGCCTCCTGTAACGGCGCAAGGCGATTGTGCGGCTGTAATGTGCCAATCGTATTGTTCACAAATTGTTAACGGTTTCTAAACCATATTGTAAATGTTTTGCGTTATGATAACAATACAGGATATTGTGATAGCATTCACGATCTTACGATATGGAGGGTAATGTCGTGATTAAACGCATATTGCTGATGGATTCCCACGCCCAGGCCTCCGCGGTGGTGAAAGCGATTCAGAACCGCATCCTGGAATTAAACCAGCTGGATAGACAGGGAAAACTGACGGAAGAGCAGTCGCGTGAGCGCAAGCTGTTAAATGAAGCGTATGAAAGAATGAGCAGTAGCGGCAAAGCGATTCCGTCCTTCGTGACCGAATCCAATTGGAGCGAGTGGACAAAATAGCGGGCGCACAAAAAAAGAAGCGCCATCACAAGTGACAGCGCTCAAAGGGAGGAATCTATTAGAAAGGGGTCATTCGATTATTATTATACACACTTCTTCTCGATTCCGTTAGTGTAATTTTACCTATTTTGATATAAATATAACGCTTACAATGTCGGACTTTCGTTGTGTTTTCAAAAAAGTTTCCTTTTCATGAAACAAAATTCGCCCGGATACCATTGTGGCATCCGGGCGAATGTCCTCCCATAATTTATTCATCCCGCTTAATTTAAACCGAGTTTCTCCGCGCACGCCCCCCAGGCATCCCAACCTTGGCGCGCTTGCAATTTTTTGCCCATCGCAATTTGTGTTTCCCGGCTGTGTTCGTGGGGGTATCCGCTTCCTCCTACGGCTCGCCACGAATCTAGACTGAACTGCAAGCCGCCGTAATAACCGTTACCGGTATTGGCCGACCAATTGCCTCCAGATTCGCAGGCGGCTAACTTATCCCACACACTGCCTGATGGCGTGCTTTTAGGCGTGCTTTTAGCAGACGACGACGATTGGTTTGACGACTTCCTTGATGCGAGTTTTACTCCAGACTCTTTTTTCTTCGCTTTTTGTTCTGTCTGTTGTTCTTTTGTGCCAATTTTGACGACTTTGTCTACTGGATCTATTACTTTGACGACTTCTTCATCTTTATCGATGAGTTCTCCGTTTTTGTAGACGTATGTAATTTCTGTGATTTTTTCTCCGGCTTTTCCTTCGCGGGCGAGGATTTCTTTTCCTTTTACCAGATTGGCGTCTTTTTGCTTAACCGTATCGAAAGGGATCTCGTCTTTCTCTGTTTTGACCTTCTTATCAATGCGGTCGACGACGATGTGCATGCCGTCCTGAACTCGACTGTCCAGAGACACGTTGATTTCGTCTAGCTCACCCAGGGTCACATTCATTTCATCTAAAAAGTCTTCAACCGTAAATTGTTTCGTTTTGACGGAAGCAGATTCGCCGCCATCGACGAGTGTGACACTAAATACACGTGTCATCCGAACGTGGACGTCATCGGTAATGGCTTGATCCCAAGGAACACTTGGCTCGTACTTGGCTTTTAATGCGTCGACATCGACTCCGGCGTCAGCCAACACTTCCTCCAGCGTTCCCTTCCACGTTTTGGCCAGAATATTCTTTTGCCCGTCGTTAAAGGTGACGGTCACTTCTTTCTGCATCGCGAAACTTGTGAACACTCCGGCCAAAGCGAGGACAGTGAGGATGCCTATACTTATAACGACCTTTCGCTTCATGCAACGCCTCCTTTGGAGTTTCGGGAGGAAAACGCCAATCTTGAGGCATTATAACAAACTTCACCGACTGAGTCACTGCCAAAATTTGTGTCGAATTGCCGCGACGTCTTTCGTTCCCTGTAATAACAGGATTCAAAAAATTTTTTGAACACGTTGAAATGACATCCATCGACAATGTCTCATCCCGGCTTACACACGGTGAGAAGCGACTCGAATGTAGTCGACGAACACAGTGCCGCGATCGACGTAAAACACGACAACAAGGGAACGCGTCGTCGTCGACGGAGGCGGTACAATTGTGAAGTACGAACTAAACCGCTGCGGTTTCACATGCGGTGGAAGGACCCGAAGCGGAGTCGTCCTCTGTATGCGCCCGTCACGACTTAAATAGGACACGACGGCAAACAACCGCGGTTGTATGTGCTCGGGACTGCGATTGAGCACACGAAAATACAGATAGTAGGCACACTGGCTCTCAAACGGACCGCTTACCGTTTGGAACAGCAGGCTGGGCGTTTCACTGTTCAGGTTCCCCATTGCCATGGAATAGTCGTGTTCCACCAGTGGATTGGCTGTCAAGTGAATGTTACGCCCTTTCCACGGATGGGAGCCTAGCCGAAAATTGCCGTTCTGCAGCAGGTTGCGGTTGGAACATTGCATGGAAACCGCCTCTTTTCTGTTGGCATATGAACACCGTATGCTCAAAAGAGGCGGCTTGCTTGGACTTCTGTTACCAAACGATGAGCCCGACAACGGTCGCCACCAGAAGGCCCGTTATCACGGGTAAGAAACTTTTGCGCACCAATTCAGTGATCGACACATTGGCAAACGCGGCAATGGCGACAATTGGAGACCATGCCACCAGTGTGCCGCCGCCGGTCCAGACGGCTCCAATTTGACCGATTGAGGCAAGTGTAGCAGGATCGACTTCTCCGCCTCCCATAGCTATCGCCAGTGTGCCCACAAGGGGCAAGCCAGAAAATCCGGAACCGTCCAAGCCGGTCAACATACCGATGGTAAGGATGCCCAAACTGGTCACGAACGGGAAATCCGCCACAACGTTTTGCAGTCCCATCGAAATGTCAAACAAATACCCCCTCGCCTGCTCTCCGAGGACCGCCTGGGATGCATCGGGACTTCCGAGCAAAAAAAATCCGGCAATTGGAATAACCGGTCCCATCGCCTTAAAGGCAAATACAAATCCGTCAATAAAATGCTGCACCACGGTATCGAGTGCCTTCCACCCTTCGCTCCAAAAGGAACCGAGGATGATGAGCAAAGCCGCCGTCCCTCCCAAAAGGGCCGTCGCCGCGTCTCCCGTTATATGTTGCCAAACCATGACAACTACGACGGCGACCAACACAATCGGAACTAAAATCGCCATGCCGAGTGCTGATTTTCCCGTCGGACGGCTTGAATCGTTGACAGACAAGCGGTTTCCGTTTAACATGTCTTGCGCGATGACAGGTTTCCCTTGTCTTTCCGCACGAAAAGCGCCATTTGTTTTCATACGACGCATCATGAAAAACGTAATGGAAAGGGCCACAATCCCTGCGACACAGGACAGGACGCCGGCACGCAAAATGATCGTTTCGACGGGCAAACCTGAGGATGCAGCTGTCAATTTCGGTGCACCTTGTATGACCACGTCACCGCCGAGTGCCATGCCGTGTCCGGCAAGGGACACCACCATTGCTGTTGCCATCGGATGAAGGCCGACGCGAATCGCTGCCGGAATGAGCAATCCCCCGATGAGGGGAACAACTGGAGCCGGCCAGAAAAAAACGGACAAGGCGAACGTCACGATAGCGAGGATGCAGAACGCCACATTGGGACCGACGATCCATCTCTCGATTGGCCGCAACATCAACCGGTCCGCTTGACTCGCTTCCAGCGTTTTCAGCAAACCGACCATTACGGCAATGATTAAGTAAATGTTGAACAACTTTTGTGCCGAAAAAAGACTGGCCTGAAAGATGGTGCCGATGCCAGCCACAATACTGTGATGGTAAGTCAATCCGAGGCAAAATGTAGCCAAAATTGATGGGACGACCACTCCTTTTCGCCGTAGCATTGTGAACAGAACGACAATGGCTCCGAGTAAGTAAACCCAATGACTGATCGTCCACGCCATACGCCCTCTCCCTCCATAGTGAGACTCCTAACCCAGTGTCAATACCGGGTTCGTATTAGACTATTCAGCCGGGGTTTTAAGGGAGCACGTCCCGTTCTCTTCCCTTCGGCGAACTTGACGGGATACGTATTGATGTTTGTCACACGTCTTAACACACGACATAAGATAAACAGTATCTCATGTGCAGGGAGTACGGGTGATGGACGATCCGTTGATGTACGTCGCACTGGGTGATTCTATCACCAACGGCCGCAACGTTCGCAAGAAACAGAGATACCCTTCTATTTTGACCAGGTGGTTGGCACAGTCCTTCCACCATCCAGTGTATGGACGAAACTGGGGAAAAAACGGGATGTCCAGTTCTGGCTTTTTGAATCAGTTGCAATCACCGCGCGTATTTGAAACCGTCCGTCACGCCCAGTTTGTCACGGTCTGCATCGGCGGGAACGATCTCATTTACGCCTACTTCAAATGGCGTTTATGGCGAAACGACACGTACTTGGACGAGGCTGTTCACACGTTAGCCCGCAACTTTCACCGCATTTGCGAACAGCTCCACTGGCTCGCCAGGGGAAACGTCGTCTTCGGGACGTTTTACAATCCGTTTCCGCTGACGCCATTAGCTGTCGAGACGGTGGAATTTTGCAATTACGGTGTCATACGCCCGACAGCCGAACGGTACGGGTTCCCTGTCGCCGATCTGTACGCGGCTTTCCGGGGAAGAGAGTCGATCCTCCTGGAAAATTACCGTACAGGGCGGTTGGAAGAGTACCGTCCCTTGAGCCGCCGCTCTCCCGTCCACCCCAATGTGGACGGCTATTCCACTATTGCCCACTGTTTTGCAAGAGAATTGCTGAAATGATCTTCGCATCGCAATGATGGTGAACCTTAAAGTTTTCCGCCATCACGAACGACAAAAAGGTCTTCCCATTCATCGGATTCTGCCATTCACCTTTTTGGGGCCTCATCCGCTCCTCCTTTAAGCCCGTTTTAACCACGTTCGATATTTCCTGCTCCTTACAAAATCCTAACAAAATGAAAGGAACGCACACGTGTGTGACGTGTACGTTCCTCGCCTCCCGTCAACCTGTTTACTTCTCCTTGGACAGCGTCCGTTTAATGGCGTTCACGACGCGGCTTCCGACGAGACTGTCCGCCTTTTCTACGATCTCCTGCACTTTTTCGAGCAAGTCGGCATCCCCTGTCCAGTGCTCCAGCACGATCTCCTGCTCCACGTCCAATAACACCCGCTTCAGCGCGTAGACGGCCAACACGAGGTCATCCAGCCATCCCAGGCCGAACATCATGTCGGGAATGAGGTCGATGGGCGAAATGAAGTACGCGATCGTAATCCCGGCCACGATTTTTGTTTCCTTTGGAACGCGGCTATCCCGCGCCAGGCGAACGAACAGGACGAACAAATCCGGGAGCAAAAGCAAGTAGTCCGCTGTCCGCTCTCCCAACTTGTCCCGGTATTCGTTCAACTTGTCCCGCAACTGGCGGCGCAACTTGTCGTAAAAGCGCTGTTCCTTGCGATTCATCGATACAACGACGGGGACGTTGGGATTGTCTTGCTTTTCATTACCGTCTTGTGTCATCTAGAAACACCTCACCATTTTATTCAACATTTAAGTATTGGCGGCAGTGGCAGCTTTCATCCGTACAAGGCGGCAATGCGCCCTCGAGAGACAAGCGGTGCATCGCAGCTAACGCCTGTTCCCACTCCCGCTTTTTCTGTTCTAACTGCAGAGCATTGACCTCTACTTCCACCGGGCGATTCCCTTGTAAAAAGTAGAGGATGGCTTGTTTCACCGGAAGTTGGAGCAATTCTTGCACGACGGCGGCATACATTTGCACTTGGACTGTGTACGCTGCCGCTAAACGGTCTAAATGGTTTTCGTCCTCAATCCAGTTGGTCTTAAAATCTAAAAGCGTGGCCTCCCCTTTTACATCGACAAACAGTTTGTCAATGACGCCCGTCACCGTGTGGGGGCCGATCCGGTAATGGAAAGGCAATTCATTCCACACGCGCTTTGCTTGTCTGCTTTTCGCAAACCACTCACTGTGGCGGTAGTGGTCCACCATGGCATGAATCGTCTGGACGACGTCGTCTGTATGGAAGTCCAACCCTTCGCTCTGGCAGGCATCGGCGATAAGCTCGTCAACGGGCACCTCCTGTTCCACCCGCTCCATGACGCGGTGCAGGACATTCCCGACTTCGATCCCCGTCAAACGTCTCACCGGTTGTTCCGCTTCTACTCCGTTGCGTTCTGAAGAAGACTGCTGTGGCATTTTCAGGCAGTGTTTCAGAACGTATAAGCGGGGACATTCGGTGTAGTCCATCAAGGCCGACACGGAGTGAACGTCACCGCCCTTAGCATCACGTGCAAGATCTAACGGTGCGTACAACGGGTAAAAAGCGGTCGCTCCCTCACGTTGAAGCCATGGAAGGTCCTTCTCTTTTTTCACGGACACAGTATCAGCAGCGGTGTCTTCACGTCGTTCGTCTTCTGCCTCATCCAACTCCCACGTTACCTTTAACGACCAGTCCGTGTCAAGGGACAGAACCCCGGGGGGAAGGTCGCTCAGTTGTTTGGCTCCCAAATGCTTGACGACCCAGTCCAGCCATTGGTGCTTCAACGATTCACTCGGGCGCTTCTGCTCTTTCTGCGAACCGGCAAGGAGCAAGTAGTCGCGTGCCCGGGTGACGGCGACGTAAAACAGGCGGTACGCCTCCTTCAGCTCCCGATCTCGCGCCATTTCGCTCAAGCTGTCGAACAGCCCGTCCCCTTCCGCTTCCCCGCTCTCCCGGAACGTTTTCACAGCGAGCCCGTGACCCGGGGCGTACAACACCCGCGGGCTCAGCGCTCCCTTTTGCAAGACGTTGCGGGACAAGTCGGGAAGCACGACAACTGGAAATTCGAGACCCTTAGAAGCGTGGACCGTCATGATCACCATCGCATTGCCCCGGTCGCGAATCCACTCGGCTTCCGTCTCTTCCATCCCTTCCTCGCGCAGCGTCTCCATCCGGGCCAAAAAGTCGAACAAGGTCAAACCTTGTCCGTCAGATTCCCGGGCGATGTCCAGCAGTTTCTCCACATTGAGTGCCGCCTGCTCCCCGTTCGGCAGCGCCAGCAGCACCGATATGTACCCGCTGTCGTCCAGTATCGAGCGCATCAGGCGGTAGACGTTATCGGTCTGCTTCAGCTGTTCCCAACGCAAGTAGCGTTCCCGCGCCTGGAGCAGCCGTTCCCACTCGACTGGCTCCACTTCTCTCGGCGGGGTCTCGAGGTAAAAAAAGGCTCGGGACAGCCGCTGTTCCCGGGTCAGCCAGTACAGCGTCTCATCGCTTAAGTGCACGAACGGCGAACGCAAAAACCCCAACAGGGCCAGTTCATCGTCCCGGTTTTGCACGAACTTCAACACGTTCAGCACATCGAGCACTTCTTGTTTACGGTAAAAGCCGCGTCCGCCGACGACAGTGTACGGAATCCCTTCGTTCAGGAGCGCTTGCTCGTACACGTCCAAGTGCGTCCGCGTCGCCAAAAGGAGGGCGATATCCCGGTATTCCACTGGCCGCGGCTTCTCTTCCCCGCCTCGTGCCTCCCACACGAGGGGCTCTTTTCCCTCAACCATCAGTCGGATGCGCCGTGCCACCCGCTCAGCCTCCATCTGCCGCGCATCGTCGTCACTGTCCTTCGGAATCGCCGTCGCCAGCAATTCTACTGCCGGACGGTCGTGTGGAGGCTTGCGGTGGGCGACGAGCGGTTCGTAAGCAACAGCGTAGTCAGGGTCCCCTTCTTCTTTTTGCATGAGGAAGGCGAACAGGGAATTGATGTAGTGGATGAGCCGGTGCTGGGTGCGAAAGTTGACGTCGAGGGAAACGGCGGCTCCCCCGCTCTGCCGTATGTCGGCATCGGTCCGGTTGAAGACGGCCACGTCGGCGCCGCGGAATTGGTAGATGGACTGTTTCCCGTCACCGACGACGAACTGCTTCACTCGCCCGTCACTGCCGATGAGCCTGTCGAGGATGTCCTTTTGCAGACTGTTCGTATCTTGGAACTCGTCCACCATGACGTAATGCAGCGTCTGCCGCCACCGCTCCGCCACTTCCGGATGGCGGGAGAGCATGTCCGTCGTCACCTGCTCCAGATCGTGGAAGTCCAGCCCTTGTTTGCGGCGCTTCGCTTCCCGGTACTTTTCTGCCGCGCTGGTGGTCAAGCTGACGATGTCGCGCAACAGTTCCCGGTATGCAGGCGCTTCAGTGTAGAGCAGCCACTCCGCCACCTTTTCCTTTAACTGTCCGTGCAGCGCCTTCAGGTGGTCCGGCCCCGTGTTCCGCCACATGTTCCCTTTCAGTGAAACGAAGACGTCGGCCGTCTCCCGCTCATACGTTCCGTCCCAGCCGGCCGTCCGGTTGATGGCGGAGACGAGATTGGTCAGCCAGGCATGGGCATCGGTTAGATAGTTGGGCGGATGCTCGCGCTCGTCGAGAAGTTCCTCCACACATGCCAGAGCGTCATCCGCCAGTTGCAGCAGTTCTTCCCTTATGGCGTGAAACCGTTCCTTCCGCTCGTCCAGCGTGGCAAACGTTTCGCTTAAAATGTCCTCTTCCCGCACGTGATAAGTGCGCATGTGGTGGTGCAAGGCCAAAATGTTCCGAATGACGGTGCGGCGGTCACCCAGTTCCCGGTACACGCGTTCGGCGCGAGCCCCTGACTCCTGGAGCCACGTGTCGACGGCTTCTGTGAACACCTCCCGTTCCAACAGGACGGCCTCTTTCTCGTCTAAGACGTGAAACGCGGGGTCTACGCCCGCTTCCAGCGGGGCGTCCTTCAGCAGTCGGGTGCAAAAGCCGTGAATCGTCGTAATGACCGCCCGCTCCAACTCTTGTTTGCACCGGTTCCAATAAGCCGCCTCCTCTGAACTTGCCGACGTTTCCTCCATCTTGGCAATCGCCTGGCGAATGCGCCCTTTCATTTCTGCCGCCGCTTTTTTCGTGAAGGTGATGGCGGCGATTTGCTCCGGCCGGGTTCCGTAGTTGAGCATTTCGATATACCGTTCGGTCAACACCCACGTCTTGCCCGACCCGGCACCGGCCGAGACGATGACATCGCGGTCGATCAGTTCAATCGCCCGCTGTTGTCCCGGCTGTGGAGCGGGATCGCGTGTGATGTGACGTATGGGGACACTCCCATTCACTTCGTTCCACCCCTTTCAGAAAGACAGACGTTAATGTTGTGACGGCACTGGCAATCGTATGAACATGGTGTGACCGGGCGCGGAGAGGAGGTGTCTTGAGGCCATTCCAAAAAAAGGTGGCCGTTCGAGGGCACGGCCTTTGAAGCGGATCTCCACGCTGCCGTTTCGATAAGGATCTCGTCCATTCAAGGATGCAGTCTTCCATGGCCTTAAGACATCTCTCTCCCGCTGCGAATGACGCCTACACGTTTTTCTTATCCACGGTGGACCCGTGCACCATCGCTTGCTCACACAATTGCCAGTCAGGTAACCAGCCGGTTAACGCTTTATCCCTTGATGGCGGTACAGGGCCTCATCGCCGTAATACGGGTTCGGTTCGTGTTCCGGCAGCATGTAAAACCGGCCGTGGCGGATGCCGTCCAACAAGTCGGCCACCCGTTCCAAGGCTGTCTCTGCCACTTGCACGACGTCGTCAGCTACCCCCGACCGCAACTTGCCTAACCCGAGGTCGGTGAGCGACGCCTCCTCCCAGATGCCGATTTTTTTGTACTTGTCTTGGGCGCGCAGTCCGTAAAAACCGGCGCCAACGGGCTTTCCCGGACGCCCTTGTTCTTCCAGCCAGCGACGGTAGGCGAGCACGTACAACGGCAGTTGGAAGTTCGTCGTCTCCTCCACGTTCTGGCACCCTTCGTAACGCATCGTCGACAGTTTGTAGTCGTACAGCACGAAGTGCCCGTCTTCGTCGTGATCGATGCGATCAATCCGCCCCACCAACCGGAGCGTCTCGCCCCTTAAGGACAGGGAAATCGGGTGTTCGCTCGAATGCCTGTCGACGCCCTCCCTGCCGCGGGGAAGTCCGAACGAAAACTCTACGTGACGCGGCTTAAAGCGCCGTCGTCCCTGTCTTTTGTATTCGTGTTGCAACCACTGCTCCAGCATCCGGGACAACCGCTTCTTTTCCAACGGCCACAGGGGCGGCAACGCGTGGGCCTGTTCGTGCTCCCACGTTGCTGTCACCTCCTGGAACACGGAACGAAGGGTCGCCTGCCACTCTTCTAAGGGGACATCACACATGTGCCGATCCAAGCGGGAAGCCAACAGACGACGCAATACTTCGTGCAGCACGTTTCCGGCATCGAGGGGAGACAACGTCTGTTCCGTCTCTTCCAGTGGTTCGACGCCGAGAACGCGGGAGAAGAAAAAGTGCAGCGGACACGCGGCGTAATCGTTGAGCTGCGACACGCTGTAGGTGCGGTCCGGAGAAAACTCCTGACGGAGCCGGGCGTGAATGCGGGGGTCGAGCAAATGGCCATCCCATCGCCCGTAAGTCGGCCGGTAACGTTCCTGCTCAATCTCCGCGCGCTCCACCAGCTGACAGAGAGCTGGCCGCTCTTCCCTGTAGACGGGATCGTCCGTTTGGACGAGCGATTGCTGAAACGCCTCTCCCCCTTCCGCCCATTTGGCCATAAACCAGTGCCGGTACTCTTGGGGAGAAGTCACATCCCTCGCCTCTTCGGCGTACAAACGGCTCTCCATCGCTTCTTTGAACCGGGGTGGGGACAGCCAGGGGCCTGTGGCGTACTGGCGTTCCAACTGATCCAAAAAACGCGAACGCAACATTTCCTCATTCCCTTCAGGTGAAACGTAGGAGAGAATTAAGCGTCGCCGCGCCGTGCAGACCGCCATCTCAAAAAACAGCTGTTCCATCTCGTTGTGGGCGTAACTGGCCGGCAAACGGGCTTGTCCTCCGTGAAACGCCACCCGTTCTGCATCGCGGATGAGCCAGTCTTCAGCATGGTGGACCGGAAAACTGCCTTCATTCAGTCCGATGATGAACACCGTGTCGAAACTGGCCCCTCTTACGCCTGACGGGTCCATGAGGCGTACGCCCCCGGTGTGACCGAAGGTGACAGTGACCCGTTTTCGGGACAGGAGAGCGCTCAATTCCCGCACGAACGCGTCGCGGGACGTGCGGCTGCTCTCCGGGATGAGCCCTTCCATCTCTTTCATTTCTTGCAACGTATCACAAAGGGTGCGATACGCGTCCCAATCGCGGCGATACCCGTTTACCTCTCCCCGTTTTAAATGACGACTCCACACGCGCTTGACGCACCCTTCCACATCCAGCTCGTCCCACATCCGTTCAACAGCTTTGACAAATGCGGACCACGATGCGGCCGATGCCCACGCCTCCTCAATCTGCTGTAATTCGTCGAACCAGGCGAGGATGCGCTGTACGTTCTGTCTCTGTCGTGCCAGTTGCTTTAGCCGCCTCTCCCGCTCCGCCGGCTCCCAATCGGCACCTTGCGCTTCCTGTTCTAGCCATTCCAGGCGGCCCAACTCCCGCTTGCAGGCGTTTTGCCAGTTCGTCCGGCCTTTGTCGATGCCGACTTTTTTCACCCACGTCTCCAACCCGTAGGGCGGACGGTGTTGCCAGCGTAAGTACCCTCCCTCAGCCAGGCAGATCAGATCGCGCCGTTCCCAATCGGATACGGCAAGGCGCAGCAGCGACACGAGCTGCCGCGCCATGGCCGTTTCGTGCAAACCGACCTGTTCATGGTCGTACAGGGGCACCCCGTCTCGCTGCATGACATCGTGGATGAGCGGTTTATAGCTTTCGTCTTTGACGACGATGACAATATCGCTTGGGGCGATGCCTTCTGCGCGAACGATGCGTTTGATCTCTTTGGCAACCGTCTCGATTTCCCGCTTCCGTGTGCAGGCGGGCAAACATTCCAACCCCTCCGGCGCACAGGCAGTCCCTTCCTCGTTTCCGTCTGTCACCCCGCTTCGTTCCAACAGGTGGGGAGGAGCGAGCGGTGCAGTCGATGCGCCAGAGAGCCAGTCCCTCTCCAACTGTTCCCGCGCTGCCGTCTGCGAACGCCCGGAGAGCTCTACACGCTCCAGCCCCCACTGTTCCAGAGCGCGCACCGTCTCGTGCAACTGTGCCGTCAGTTGTGGCAGTTGCCCCCCTTTCTCCCAGGGAAACGGGATGTAAATGCCG
Source organism: Novibacillus thermophilus (assembly GCF_002005165.1). NCBI lineage: Bacteria > Bacillati > Bacillota > Bacilli > Caryophanales > Thermoactinomycetaceae > Novibacillus > Novibacillus thermophilus. The sequence goes on along the minus strand of NZ_CP019699.1, from coordinate 2,456,661 downwards.
ACTTCGGCAGACGCTTTGACGAGGGAGCGCAACAGCCGCATTTGTAGCGGCGTAAAATCGGTAAAATGGTCCACCCACAACGTATGTATATCGGTAAACGACAACCGGTCAACCAGTGAGTGATCGAGGGTGTGACGTCCTTCGAGAATGTGGCACGCCTTGAGCAGCAATTCCTCTGGATCGACACCAGTACGGTTTCCGTCTCCTAAGTGTAATGCCTCTTGGTAACGCAAAAACAAAAAAGCGAGGGCTTGCTGCCGCCTGGCGGACGGTTGATCCGACCGATCCCGCTGTAAGTACGAGGCCACGGCTTGTTCCGTCAACCCTGACCGCTTCATCTCCCCGATGGCGTGGGCAAGGGATCGGGCCAGGCCCGGTTGATCGAGAATCGGCTGGAACACGTACAGGCGGGGATCATCGGCGTGACGTTCCAGCAGCTTCTCCACCAGTTTTTCCCGCGCGTACGGATTGAGAAACAGCGTCCGCCTGTGGACGTGTTTCACCAGGCGCGCGGCGATGTCGTCAAACGTCAAGAGCGGCACGTCCACCAGCCCGCCGCGGCCTTCCAACAGCATCTCGCGCACCGTCTGGAGCAAATGCCGCGTCGGCAGTATCCACAGCCACTGCTCCGTCGGCATCTTACGCGCCCGCTCCACCCATACGTGCCGCAGCCGGGCAGAGAACGGCCCCGTATACAACCGCTTCACTACAAGTACCTCCCCTGTCTCTCCCGTCAATCTATTCAATATGGTGGTTCATTACCCACTACTGTTCGCCGATCATGAGCTTACACTTATTATAGCAAACCTTTTGACGCCGTATGGTCATGAAACGTCTGTTTGCGTTCCACCCAAACGGCCGACATGAAAAAGTGCACCCCCTTGCTTTACGTCTTATGCAAGGGCGGGTGCACTTGTGGATTCAATTCCTGAATGGTGTGACGTTGTTTACTTTTTAATCTCGCCAGCCGCTTTGACTTTGATCAGCGTCGCATTCCCCGGCATGTACGCGAGCGGCACGTCTTCGATAGTCATGATCTGAACCGTATCGGGATCGGCCCCAGCGTGAACCGCTTCTCGGATTGCTGTCTGCTTGGCGTCGGCGAGGGCTTCGTCATAAGACATCTCAGAGAGGGAGTACACTTTTTCCACATCGCCGCTAATATCCCCTAAGGCGGCACCGATGGCATTGGCCGAATCGGAATGCGGGGGCGAATGACTTCTGATGCCCCAGGCAGCTGCTCCGGCATCAGGACGCTCCCCCACCGACCAACACAACGGGGACTGCATCGGGACTCGTCTTCATCCGGTCAATGGCGTCGGCCACTTTTTCGACCATGCGTCGATGGGCGCGCTGAGCATAGGCAGGTGATAGGCGTACACGTGTTGGATCTGTTCCAGGTATATCGGCGAGGCCGAGGCAGATCGCCACGTCCGTGGCCGTTAAGACGGGACCGCCAAAGGCTTGCCCTCTTTCCGGCAGCAAATAGCCGACACTCTCTGGACCGATCGTCAACTCACTCCCTTTTTCATGGATCACGGTCCCTCCCCCCAAACCGATGGACAGTATGTCCGGCATTCTGAAGTTCGTCCTCACCCCTCCGACGTCTACTGCTAGCGCCGATTGGCGCGGAAATCCTTTTTGTACCACACCGACATCTGTCGTCGTCCCTCCGATGTCCACGATGATCGCATCCTTCAAACCCGACAGATGCATGGCGCCTCGGATGGAATTCGTTGGACCGCACGCAATGGTAAAGATCGGGTACTGAAGCGCATATTGACTGGACATCAACGTTCCGTCATTTTGTCCTAAATACAGTTCAGCCCCAATGCGATGTTTTTGCAACGCTCCGTTAAAACCGTCCACAACCCCTTGAATCACATTCATTAAGGCTGCATTTAGGATCGTTGCATTTTCCCTTTCGACGAGGCCGATTGATCCAATTTCATGAGAGAGGGAGACGTGCATCTCTGGTGCTATCTCCCGAATGATTTGTGCGGCTTGACGCTCTTGTTCCACGCGGACAGGAGAAAAAACGCCAATCACCGCGATCGATTGGACTTTTCCTCTCATCTCGCGAACTGCTTGTTTTAAACCTTCTTCATCAAAGGGAGCGATCGTCTTTCCACTGTATTCGTAGCCGCCTGAGAGAACATGAATGTGCTCACCAATCACTTGCCGCAACGTATCATCCCAACCGGCCAGCGGAGGAACAGCCGTCGTCGCCTGGGCACCGATGCGAATGATTCCCACTCGATTGAGCTGCTTTCTTTCCACGATCGCATTCGTACACTGAGTGGTCCCGAGCATCGCATAGCGAATCGATCCGCGATCGACGGGCGCTTGTGCTAACAACTTCTCGATGGCTCGATAAATTCCCGTCATCACATCGCTTGTCGTGGGTTGTTTTACTTTGGCCACGACCTGTCGTGATTCATCCAAAATCACCGCATCTGTATTCGTGCCACCGACATCTATCCCCAGTCGATACGTCACTCGGCTTTCCCTCCTTTACACAGTTTTTCTACCGGAATGTAGTCGCAATCGTAACCGAAATACCGGGGGCCGGCCGTTTCTAACCCGACTTCAGTGCGCCATTTCAGATGGGCAGGAAAGGCGACGACCGTTACACGGGCTCCATATCGGATGTTTTCCGTCGTCACCGGATAACCTGTCTCTTCATCCAACACGGCGATCAAATCAGGGGGCACCGCGCGCAATTTCCCGTCTTCCTCGGCCAGCAAGTGTTCGTTTTGAAAGTAGAGGTTCATCACTTTGGACCGATCGCGATCTGTTCCTTCGATGGCGGCTTTCCCGCGGGTAAATCCGCCGTCAATGCTCCGCTCAATGTGGACCACCTTTCCTGTAAACAATTCATAACCTTGCAGTTCTCTCAATATGTTCCGTACCGGATTCTCCATTTTCCCGTGCGCTTCCCGTATGATTCGCCCGATCTTTTCGACAGTGTGTAAAGTGCCAGGGATGACGGCCCGCTTCACGTCTGCGCCGGAAAGCCAGTAATCGCACATCGAAGCCGACCCTCCCATTTCCACGGTGATCGCCCGTGCCAACCGCTCCGACCAGGCACCGTCAATCGGTCGAAGCAAGGTCACATTTCCTTTCTCATCCGCTAGAGTCACCGAACCAGGCAAATACCCTTCTAAATGAAACGTCACCATCTGGGACTCTGGGAAAGCGCGTCCCATGGCGTCGGCATCGAGAACCGGGATGCCTTTTTTGGCAGCCGCAACGATGGGGATGAGCGAATTGACTCCGCCGATCTCAATCGGCATGACCGCATCGACCGCTTGCCCTTTTTCCTGTTCTAAACATTCGATTGCCGCGGTTACTTGTTCCATAGACGGGATTTTTTCAGCCATGACGGTCGGCGCCCCGATCATGCACACGGGCACTACCTGGGCCTGATCCTCCAATTCGTCCACCGTGACGACCGAAACGGGCCCGTACTTTTTCACCGCCTCCAGGGCCATCATTTTACCGATGAAAGGGTCTCCTCCTCCACCGGTGCCGAGCACTGCCGCACCCATGGCAATATCTTCGATAGCCTGTTCGTTTAGCTGCTTCATTTAACCACCTTCCACTTTTCGTTCCGAATCAAAAGGCTTAAAAGCGTTTGGATTGCAAATGCCGAAAGAAAGCCGTCGAGTGCAGGCACGCTCGTGAGCGTAAACAAGGCCAAACCATCTGGCGCATCCGTCGTCATATAACTGATAAAGGTGCTGACCACCCACGCGATCACCGCACAGACATTCAGTTTGACAATGTGTTCATTTTCAAAGGAGAAGCGCTTTTTGTTGATGAGGTAATATTCAGCGGTGTAAATCCCACCAACCGGGGCGATAAACATCGTCATGATCGACAAAAAAGTAATAAACCGATCGTAAATGCCGAAAACTGCAAGCATGGTTGCGACCAAACCCGCTACGATTGTGATGACAACTTTCGATGTGCGCCGAAAGACAACGGAAAAACCGAGGGACGACGAGTACAAGTTGTTCGTATTGGTCGTCCATTGAGCCAAGGTGAGAACCAAAAGTGCGGGAATACCAAACCTACTGCGAAAAAGACGTAGGTTAAATCATCTGTGTGAAGCACTTTCGACAAGATGATCGCCATGATCAGCATGAAGCTATTCCCGACAAAAAATCCGAAAAATGCCGCCAAGACGGCGTCTTTTCGACTTTTCGCCCATCGAGATACGTCCGGTGAGATCATGGCACCCAATACAAAGATCCCGATGACTAATGATGTGGCCGCTCCAAAACTAAAGGTGTTGTCGGTAGCTTCAAACAATGCCCCTGACCCTTGTTGATAAAACGCCAGGCTCATCGCAAGCAAAATCAAGGCGACAAGGAATGGAACCGAGTAGACACTCAGCCGCTCAATGGCACGGTACCCGTATATGGCAGTGGTCATCATCAGTAATCCACCAAACAAGGCGAGCCATTTTGTGGAAACCGACACGCCAAATAAATGCTCAACAGCCGCATAGGCATTTTCAGCAAAAAAGCCTGCTTGAACCCCAAACCAACCAAGTAGAGAAACCCCTATGATGACGGAGACGATTCGCGCTCCGTATTCCCCGAAAGCAAAGCGGGAAATCATGGAAGTCGACAGCCCCGTCGCTGCACCGATGTAAGCACAAAAAGAAGCCAGTACACCCAAAAAGAGAGAGCCGACAAAAACCGCTAACAAAGCGGATTGAAAGTCCATTCCTCCACCTAACTCTGCACCGAGCAGCATCGCTGACAAATCAATCCCGATCGCAATCCAAACCAAACTGATAGACCACCAACTCTTTCGAACGGACGGCGGAACAGGACGCCGTTCGAAATCTTCTATCTTCAGATCTTGCATACGTGTATCCCTGCCTTTTCGTGTTGTATGTTAAGACGTGGTTAAGCCTGTCCAGTAGACCTGCCATATTTGTTCCAATTTCCCCATGAGCACATCTTCTCCGTAGTAAAACAACTCCAAAAACAGACCATCCATCAAGCAAAAGAAAGAAGCGATTAAATCGTCCATCGCCTGTTTTCGGACGACGTTTTCATTCATGGCATCCGTAAAAATCTCCATCAACAGTTTGCGCTGCATCTCTTCTTTTTCTATAAAGAGGCGCTCGATTTCGTCCTGCATAAACTCTGGCGGGAACAACAACAACTGCAACAGGACACGAGATTCTTTCGGATGGTGCACATGGTATGACAAAATGCCTTTTAAAAGGTGTTTCAAACGTTTCTCCGGAGCCTTTCCTTCATTACTGGTTATGAGCTGCTTGAGCTGCATGAAGTGCTCGTCCAGCAAGTCGCGGTAAATTTCCACGAACAACGCTTCTTTACTCTCAAAGAATGAATAAATGGACGGCGCTTTGATGCCGACCTCTTTGGCGATAGCTGAGAGAGTTGTCTTCTCATACCCGTGTGCGGCTAACAGGTTCAGAGCGGCTTGTTTGATGTTCTGCCGGGTCACCGCGATCACCTAACTAATGATAGTTAGGCTTATTATATAGAAGTTGTTTAAGATATTCAACAGTACGTACACCGACACAACACTTGTCCATTAAATACAATTACCTCCTTAGGCAAGAACCTAAAGGAGCATTCCTGTAATGAAGAAAATTGAGGTTTAACAAAAAAGAGCCTCCTTGGTATAGTACGGGATGTCGATGACATCGACTCCTAAATTCAAAACCCAAGGAGGATTCGAAGTGAATTATAACCGGAATAAGAAATTGAAGCAAATCACACCGGAGACATTAGTTGTAGGGATTGACATTGCGAAAGAAAAGCACGTCGCCCGAGCAGTCGATGACCGAGGGTATGAGTTTGGTAAGCGATTGGTTTTTGAAAACAACATAACGGGCTTTGAGCGATTATTAGCTTGGGTGTCCGAGAAGCAACAGGCATATGAAAAAACACATGTGATCCTCGGTTGTGAACCGACCGGACACTATTGGTTCAATCTCGCCTATTTCGCCAAGGCGAAAGAAATCCCGTTTGTCGTCGTCAATCCGATGCATGTGAAAAAAGCGAAGGAGCTCGATGACAATTCGCCATCTAAAACAGATACAAAAGACGCCCACGTCATCGCCCAATTGATCACAGACGGCCGATACGCCGTACCGAACCTGCAAGAGGGTGTATATGCCGAACTGCGGGAAGGCCTTAAAATTCGCGATCAGCTGTCGAAAGATTTGCAGATCATCACCGGTCGGATTGACAACTGGCTCGATCGTTATTTTCCGGAATTCCGGAGAGTGTTTAAAGATTGGGATGGCAAAGCCGCTTGGTACACCCTGAGCCATTTCCCATTGCCGGCAGAGGTCACTGCCATATCGGCAGAAGACCTGGTGAGGGAGTGGAAACAGGTCGCCCAGCGAGGCATCGGAATCAAACGGGCCCATACACTGCGGCAAGCAGCTGAGCGTTCCATCGGATTAACCGTCGGAACGCGGATGGCCAAACGTGCCCTGCAAAGTTTGCTCAAACAATACGAGCATCTTCAAGAAAGCATCGCAAGCATCGATGAAGAGATGGAGCAGCTGGTCAAAGTGATTCCAGGAACTGAAGAGATGATCGCCATGAAGGGCGTTAACGTTTTGACCGTGGCCACCTTTTTCGGCGAGGTTGGAGACATCGCCCACTATGAACATCCACGCCAGATTCAACGCCTTGCCGGGCTGAGCTTAACCGTACACCAATCGGGGAAATGCAAAGGTCAGACCCACATCACCAAGCGTGGACGCAGGCGACTGCGCAAAGCCTTATATCTCGTGGTTCGTCCGCTCGTTGTGCATAATGCGGCCTTTAAAGCCTTGCACGAATACTATACAACGCGGCAAGAACACCCGCTTAAGAAACAAGAATCGCTCATTGCCCTGAGTTGTAAACTCATCCGCGTGTTTTTTGCAATGGCCAAGAAACGATACCGGTTTGACGGCGAGAAAATGCTGCGAGACATGCCTCAGTTTTCCATACAGGAAGCAGCTTAAAAGAAAAAGTTAGGGAGTAGGCAACCTTTCGTTTGACACTCAAGGACGGTGGGAACACAATCGAAGCGCAGAGCCGAACCATATTTTCACCATCAGGGCCCAGACCCCGTAAAGGAGCAAAGTCGGCCTCCACCTCATGGATATGCCGGACGAAGGAATGTGAGGAGAAAATCCCGTGAGCCATGGGAGGGTAAGCGACCATGAGCTGAGTGGAGAAGAGATGCGCGATCATAAATAATTTTGAAAATTCCATTACAGGAGTTTTAGGGCATTACTCTTCACTCTATCGGAATATTCCGAAAAGAGGACTTTCTGGTAAAAGCCATGAAAAAGCTTCGAAATAAGTTCCTATGAAAATTTGAGAATGAACGAGCATGTTAAAGAAAATTATTTATTTCAAGAGGGAGGTGGTTTGGCGTGTCACGAACGCCCGAATACATCAAAGTCGACAATTTCTTCAAACGGTTTGCGGTCGTTGCGAGGGCGCGTTTCCTCACCGAATCCGACTGTGATCAGCATGACTGGAAGGAGGTGGTCGGGGAGCTCGACCACCTCGCGAACCGCGTCTGGGTCGAATCCGATCATCGGGCACGTGGCGTAGCCCATCTCTGTGGCGGCCAGGATCAATGTCTGGGCCGCCAGGGAAGCGTTGCGGATCGCTTCGTCGCGCCGGTTTTGCGGATCAGCGTAAAACTGTTCGATGCCGATAATTTTTCGTCGCTTTTGTTCCTCTGACAAATACCCGTTTCTCACGAACGAGTCGTAGATGCGGTCTGCGTCTCGATAAGCGTCTAAATTGCCGCAGACGACGACGGTCAAAGATGCTTCTGTCACTTTCGGCTGGTTGTTGGCTGCCTTGCGCAACCGTTCCTTCTGTTCGGCGCTCCTGACGACGATGAAGTGCCAGTGCTGTAAATTCCAGGCGGACGGCGCCAAGGAAGCGAGGCGGAACAACTCCCGGATACGGTCTTCACTGATTTCACGCGTCGGGTCATAGCGCTTCACAGCCCGCCGCTGTTCAATCGTATCGCGTACGTCCATACGTAACCTCCTTCGTACTCACGACTGTACCAAATTTCTCGGGCAAAAGGCAAATAAAAAAGCCGCGATCGTTCATCGCAGCTTAGCGAATCACTTCGACCATCGAGAGGGTTCAAGGGCCAGATTAGACATCCAACTTAAACTCCTGCCGGAACTTCTTCTGTAAAGCCTCTAGGTAGCGGGCACTGACTGTGCCTTCGGCACCGCGCAAAATTTCTAAAGCGTACCATTTCGGAGGAGGCAGCTCTGCCTCGCTTTTCTGTACCACAGTGTACGACAGTACAGATGGCATCTGTGTTCCGTTCACGTCTACCTCCAACCAGACGCGGTCGTACGCTTTCCCCCGTCCTTCCCGCTCGTCCAAGTAATCAACCGCTTCTGACGTCAGCCGGTACACTTTTCCCTCCACGATGCTTCTCGGGTCGGGGACGATGTCGGCGTACGCGCAATCTCCTGTTTGGCGCGTGAATGCCAGTCGGTATCCGCGCAACACGCCTCGGCCGACGACATCTTGAAACAAATGGTTCACCCCGTGCTCCCGCAGCCGCACATCGTCCATACACGAACCGTACGCAAAGTAGAGCGTGCCCGTGTCTCGCCTGCGCACTACTGCGACCTCCTTTTTCTGCACATTCTCATTCTTATAATATACGAAGGAACGCCCTTCGACGACTAGACACAGGCTCACTTTATGAGGAGATCACCCGGTTAACAGCGGATAAAAACTTTTACCGTTTTCCGGTTGGCGCACAGAGAAAAATTCGGCAACTGTTGCGCCAATATCGGACAAACTGTCCCGCTCCCCGACATCTGTACTTGTGAACGATTTTCCGTACGCCAGCAGGAAAGTCTTCTCCCTCGTGTGCTGGCTGTGTCCGATGGTGGGATCGTTGCCGTGATCGGCACTCAGTATAAGCAAATCCTCGTCCGACAACCGCTCAAGCACAGTGGACAGCGCACGGTCAACTTCCATAATTTTCTGAGCATAGCGATCGACATCTTGTGCATGCCCGGCCAGGTCTGTTTCCTGCACCGTCGCAGCAATGAGGCCGCGATCCACCGACACCATCGATTCAACGATAGATTGCATCACCACGTTTGTATCAACTGCCGGAATTTTCTCAGCGCCGTCACACGTAATGACGTCCTGCATTTTTCCGATTAGGGTGACGTGAATCCCTTCTTCTGCGAGTATGCTGCTCGTCTGTGTGCGCGGGTCAACCCCGTACCCTAAGTGCCGTACTCGATAGCCTTGCCGGTAAACCCCCGATTTCGGCGAATTAACCCCGACGAGCCCGTCGTCGCGGCGTTCGACACTCGCTCTGATCCGTTCGGGGACACATGCTCTCCGCCGAGGACGATGACGCGGTTCACTTTTACGGCCGACCGCACGACTCTTCCGATTTCCAGCACTTCCGTAAACGGCACACAATCCAAAGGGGCGGTCACGTTGTAAATCTGCCCGTAGTCGGTTTCGATGTTGTCGGCGACGACGACCTGTCCGTTGACGAGCAAATACGGCAAATTGGGATCGGGAATCTCCACCGTGTATCCGCGACGTTTGAGCGCCTCTCGGACCTGTTCGATGTTTTTCACGAACGGCTCCTTCAACGGCTTTTTCGGAGCAGTCCCCATAATTTCCTGGTGTCCCGCATAGCTGTCAGCCCCGTCGTGTTCAAGTTTGAGCGTTCCGAAGCTGGCATTTGCTGGCGCCTTCGGTGAGGCGAGCCGCGGATGGTGTAAAATATGGTTGATTCCCAGCCATTCCAAGTGCGGGATGTGTATTTCTTCTGCCTGATCTAAAATGTGGTAAAAAGTGTTCGCCCCACGGTCCTGCAACCGTTCCGGTACGATGTCATCCATCGCCCCGACTCCGAGGCTGTCCAAAATGAGGACGATCGCCCGTTTGTTTCCCATGTGCCATTTCTCCTTTTACCGCAGTTTTTTTCCTGAGCTGTCGTAAACGGCTCTCAGCGACGGATTGCCGCTCTGAATGCCTTCCACAAGAGCGACTTCACTTCGCGTCACAAAAATTTGGGTGCGAAAGGCGTAAATTACCGTGTCTCCGACTTCTATCGGGTGCGTCCCCTTTTCAAGTGTCCCGTAGTAATCGATGTATTCGGGCGGCGTTTCCCGAATGGGCACGACACGGCGGCGCATCTCAGGAAAATCTTTTCCGACAAGGGCGCATCTTGCATGTGAGCGGCGGTAAAAACCTCCCCCGTACGCATACGCGACATGGCGATCTGTGTGAGAAATTTCACTGACGTACACCATCGCCGGCAATTCCGCCTGACCTTCCTTTTGATGCAGCGGCGTCGTCCCGGTCAGGGCGTGCCCTGGCTCGCCGTGTGTCGCCCCTAGCTCTGCCAGCATCGGAATCGTGTGGACCGATGTGGCGCTGGGCATGTTGATTTGTTCAAGGGGGATGCCGAGCTCTGACGACAATTTCTCCGCGCTGCTGAGGACGGTGTGCGCATTGGCCGTCGGTTCCACGCGGCCCTTTTCCTCGCGGTACAAAAGACAAGGGAAGGCGGTCACCCCTGCGATACGCACGCCGGAAAGCCGGCTGATGGCCCGTGCGGCGGCGATCAACTCATCTTCCCTAAAACCGCCCTGCTGACCTTGATACATGACGTCGTGGCGGCCGACAACTTTTAAGAGCAGCTTTTGAATCCTCCCCATTTTTTCAGCCGCCTGCGAAATTTCTTCTGCTTTTTTCACGGAAAAGACGGTGACGACTTCCGGGCGGTAGGAGAGGATCTCCTCGATCATGCGAGAAGGAATTTGGACTAAATGTCCCACGTTCCCCAGTTGGATCCCTGCACGTCCCAAGGTGACGGCTTCCCACGGATCGACCGCGACCGCCCGCTCAATGCCGTTGGCGGCGATCAACTTGGCCACTTCGGGGTTGCGACCGATTTGTTTCGTCATCATGTACAGGTTGAGGCCGTTTTGATCAGCCGCCTGGACCAGTTGACGGGTGTTGAAGGCGATGGCATCCAGATCCAATACGTAAGTGTTGGGGCGAATCTCGCCTTTCCGGTGAAGTGTCACAGCTGTCTCAATTAAGGACGGATTGCGCTCCAGTGTCACTGGCACAAACATTTACGCTTCGCCTCTGTCTAACACGTCAGCCAGTGCCTTTTGTAAAATCCGGATCGTAAGCTCTGCCCCAGAACGCATCGGGTTGACGCGAACCGCCGTTCGCGCCAAATCGGGACGGCTCTCCAAAAAGCTACCGGAAAGGCGGTAAATCATCGGAAGCACTTCATACCGGGACTCAGCGCCCACCGGGTAAACGGCGGCGCCGTGCCGTTCACACGCCTTCATCACATCTTGCGCTATCGGTCGTCTGAATTCGACAATGACATTTTTCGACTGGGAGTTGGTGATGTACGCTCTCTTCACTTCCGGGACGGCTCCCTCGTTGAGCAGCGCGTTCAACCGCTCGGTCTGTTCGTTTTGCACGGCGATGGCGACCGGCGCTAGGACGAGGGAGCGGAGCAGATCCATCGCTTCCTCCCCTTGCACCTGCCCTCCTCCGGAATAATTCCGTTCGTGGATTTTGGCGATACCGTCGCCCTTTCCGACGACGACTCCTATTCCCGGAGGGCCGAGTAATTTAAACCCTGAAAAGCAGGAGTACGCCGCTCCCAACTCGACCCCGCTTTTGGGGACTTTCAGCACAGTGTAGTTGTCGTCCACGACGATCGGGAGGTCGGGCCGCACAGAGCGCACCAGATTGATGACGGTCTCGAGGTCGTACGCGTCATCCGGTTTCTGGCGTGAATGCTGAACGTAAAAGACACGGCATTCCGTCCGTTCAGTTAGCGCGTCCCGCAAACACTTCACATCGTTGTAATCCACGTAAACAGGGCGGAGCCCCATGAGGCGGACCGTCTCCTGCGTCGTCTTGTACATCGGGCTCGTGTGCATGAAGAAGGCATCGCCCGGCTCTAACAGGACGCTTAACGCTGCCCGTATCGCCCCTGTTCCGGCCCCGCGTACGAGGGCACATGCTTCCACACGGAAAAAGCGGGCCAACACCCGTTCCACTTTGTCCGTTTGCACTGGTCTGCCCAGTCCAGGAACCACGCCGACGTCTCCTTGTGCAAAAAACTCCCGCCCCGTAAATTCCTCCGCAATCGCTTCTGTCAACTGAAACTGTTTCTGTTTCGCCTGTTCGATCGTCATCGTCGTCAATACTGGATTGCTCATAATCAACCTCCTAAAAAGACAAGAAACGGCGCGGATTATCCACCATCATCGTCGTGACTTCTCTCTCGGATACACCGTTCTCCAAGAGCAACGGAATAAAGCGGGTGAACAAGTATTCGTAGCCAAATCCGCCGTTTACTTTCAAATACGACTGTTTCGTCACGTCGCACGACAACATCAGCTGTCCAACGTACCCTCTGTCCAGTAAATACAGTAAATCAGACAGCCGTTCCGCCTCTGGGCGGTAGTTGTTTTTGCCGATAGTGTCAAACTGAATGTACACGCCTGCTTGCAGCAAGCGCTCGTATTCGTCGCGATCGCCGTTCAGATCTTGATGGCCGATGGAGATTTTAGCGGGGTCGACGTCCATCTCGGCAAACAGCTGCACCTGTTCAGACCCCAATGTGCCCAACTCACAATGGGTGCTGAGCGGAGCTCCTGTCATCTTCTGTGCCCGGCCCGCCGCCCGGAAGACTTTCTTTTCATCTTCTGTCATTTCGTTGTAGCTGCTGCCGATTTCTGCAATAATTCCCGCTCGAACTCCTGTTCCTTCGATCCCTTCAGTCAGTTCGGCGACAAACAACTCGACAATGTCCTCTTCCCGTTTTGCCTTCACTTCCTCTGGGTAATACGATTGCTTGTAATAGCCCGTTGCCGCGACAATCGGGAGGTTGTGCCTCTCTGAAAGAGCGCTCAGAGCTTTCACGTCCCGGCCCATGCCGCGGTTCGTCACTTCGACAATTCCACCGCAACCGGCCGCCTTTAACCGTTCTAACTCCGTACGCATCGCTTCAGAGTCCGACAGGACGGGGTCATCGTCCTGTCGGACGTGCGACAAGTCCATGATCACGTGCTCGTGAATCATCGTCTTCCCAAGATCGTCAGGGTGAATGTCACCGGTCACTGTGCGTATCTTTTTCGCCATGACAATTCCTTTCTACATTTCGTAAATTTGCTCGTGGCACTTTATTGCGGAGGCGGCATTAATCCCGCGAGGACTAGTAAGTTCGCGATAATCCCTACCGCGATGGCCCCAATGGGACCGACAGCCATCCGGACGATGGGACGCCCCGCCGCTTCGTTTAACAAATAAATTCCCGCGATGACAAAGAAACCTAAGCCAGGAGCGATCGCATTCGCCGCATTGGCACCCCCAATCAGCAGTGCCACCTCCAATATGCGAGTCATCGCCGTGCGAATGTTTTCACCCGATTTCCTCACGCCGGGATACTTATCCAGTAAACGGGCGATGTGACTGAGGAGCAGCACTTCCACCATGATGACCAAAGCTCCGACGATCCCTGCTAACCAGACGTTTGGCAGCAACAACCCGACGACGAACACGAGGGTAAATCCCACCGGTCCGTACACACCCGTTGCGATCGCCGTACTGGCAACGAGTGGGATAAACCCGACCGCTCGAGCTAGGGCTGCAATGGCCGCGTCTGTTTGTTGCCCTTCGGCGAGCAAGTTCAAAGAAATCGGGTCGCCGGCAATGAGCAGCATGTTCGTCGCCATCGCAATTAATCCGCCCATAACCATGAAGTACACGACATTTTTACGGATTCGGCTGACGCGGTCGCTGAACACTGTCGCTAGGTTTACACTGCCGCTTTCTTCGCTTGGCTTCTGCCTGACGGCGAAGGCAATCAAAAAGATCATTCCGGTAATGAGCGCAATCCCTTCCTGATTCAATGTCACGGTTGTTCCGCTGAACGACAGCATTTCGCTCTCATTCAGCCAGACAGCCAACTGCCGTACAAAAGCTGACGCGAGAAACGTCCAGATTCCCTTTGAAATACCAAACTGAAAGGCGACTGCCAGTGCAGGAAACACCATGAACATGACGACGACCGGTGTGCCGACTTCCCCCATCGGCTCCATAAAATTGACTGGAAGGTATTCAAACAGTTTGACGAAACCTTCCAACCCGATGAGTAAGCCCGCGCCGTACGCGCCTCCGATTACCGCCGCCAAGGGAGTTCCCCATTTATTGTTCGGCGTGGAAAGGCCGATAATATCTGTCCCCAGCAAAATGCTGTGAATGAGAATGATGCTGGCCGTCAGCGTAAACGGAATGCCAAAGCCGACCACCAAACCAAACCCCATCGCAAAGGACGTCAACGCCAGCTCGCGCCGATTCAAACGCCCTTCAATGTTTTCAGGAACGATCGGCCGCAATCCATCGTTAAAGACAGCAATGCCCCTGTTAGCCAGAACGGCCGCCATCGCGCCTACCAGGACGACAACCACCATTTCCATCATGTGACCCACCTTCTCTCCCTCAAATTAGTGTCATTCACCCAATTCCTTGATCGCTTTCATAATCATCGGGACAGCCATCTCTTTGTGGTCAGCTGTAAAGCCGAACGCCTTTTTGCCTGATTGGACAGCTTCTCGAACTTTCGCTTCGTCCGGTTTGCGCCCCGGCATCGACACCGTTTCACACTTGTCCCTCCCGACAATGGCAATGGCCATAGCCAAAGCGCCGCCCCCGCCTGTGTGACAAGCCCCGACGTAGTAATCGGCTGCGCCTGACTTAATCGCCATCGCCGCTTCCATGTCCGACTTGATGGCTGTCTCTACTCCCGCTGGACCGTGTTCTATGACCAACTGTTCCACTTCTTTTTTATCGACCTGTCCGCCAATTACCACTTTCACGACGGTTCACCTCCTTTTGCACCCTGTATTAAAGAGACGTAATGGATGCTTAAAAACTGTTTTTCTTCAACTGGCAGCTCCGTTCCCCACTCGTGCTCGATCCAGTCGATCTCAAGAAGTGCTTCTTTTATAAACGGGGTCGCCTCCACCTCTTTTAGCAACTCCGGTGGCGGAGCCCCAACAGTTTCTTTCCGTTCAAGGCGCGTCAAAGCGGTCGCGAGGTGTGTCACAAACACGCTCACTCTGTCCTCAGGCAGAAAACCGTAAATGTCTTTCAACCGCTTAACAGCATTTTTCGCTATGTCGGCTGCCTTCGGAATTACGACTCCTCCTTCGATTAACACTTTTAAACGTTCATCCAATGCCGTCACGTTGAATCCTCCAATATACAGTATATAGTATTATACTTCAAAAAGACGGTCAATTGAGTGCCCTGCAATCACAATATATTGACCTTTGACGCTTTAATAACGCGCAAACATCCTGCCTTCTTCCACTTTCTGTTGAACGCGGCGAACCTTATCAACGGAAAGATCAGCCAGCCGCTGTTTGACAACCTCATTGTTTTCACTTTCAGCGACTAACACGGCTTCACTCACTTTTTGGGAAAGTTTCTGCGCTCTTTCTGACTGAAAAGGGGCGCGCCCTAACAGATCGGCATGTCTGAATTCGTCTTTATTCCAAACGGCGGCGTCAATTTTTCTTTCCCGCAACATATCGATTAGTTGCATGTAGTTGACTTCGACGAATTCAACAGCTAACCCCCGGCATTCATATGACGTTAACATGTACTGGTCAGCCGAGGAATAATCTATCCCGACACGCATTCCATCACGTATCGCTGTTTCACTTGCATCCGCAAAAAAGATTTCGTGACCCGATACGTAAGAATATGGACCAAGCCTTTTCACAACGTGCAAATCCTCCATTTGGTCTTCTGCCAGTTCTCCCGCCAGGCCGGATATGACGGCGAAGTCGTAACGGCCAGATTTCAACGCATCCAGACGGTGCTTCGAGCCGCGCATAAACGCTAGGTTGAAAGGAACATCCAGATCGTGAAACGCTTCGAGGAGACCCGTCGCCAGCCCTTCGTACTTACGCGAGTAGGGGAGGGGCATCACGCCCACCAACTGCGACATGCCGGCGATTTCCCACAAGGCGTGATCATCTTTACTCTTCAGAAACGTCCCTAAATGCCCCCGCGCTTCAAGATCAATCGCCCCCATGTCTTCCAGCAGCCGCAGCGCTCCTTGAACTGTTCCCCTTCCAAGGGACAACTCGCTGGCGAAGTCACTCACCCGTGGAATGCGCTCACCAGGTTTTACGGACAGAAGACGCCCGGCGATTTTCCTCGCAGCCAAACCGTTTTTCGTGTACAGCCGGTCGGATATCGACGCCATTTTTCACCCCCCGTGAATCGGACACTACACTCTATAATTAATATACAGTATTCTGTACTAAACGTAAAATACAATTTGTCCCCCTTTCATGCAAAGTGTTCAGTCCCGCTCTACACGTCCAACGTTGATCGCTTGTCATGCGTACAGCAAATACGGCTCGACTCGCCGCTTGAACTGCTCCAGCTCCGGTTCGCACTCTTTCAAAAATTCCCTTGTACTGCCTGCGAGAATGTGGTGGCGCAGCTTCTGAGTCCCCGCCAAGAGATCAAAAAAGCACGCGCTCCCCCTCTCCGCTTCCCGGAACGAAAACTGATCGGGATACAAGGCGGCAACGGTTTCCAACAACGTTATGCCGACTTGAAACGCATGGATCTTTTCCCGGTCTTCGACGTGCAGCTGAACCCCTTCGCATCGTAAACCTTTGTACTTTTGATACGTGGGAACGAATGAAACCGGACGGGCCAGCACGCCCCTCACTCTGCGTTCGTTAAACTGTTTCGCCAAGGTATATCCGTCAACAAAAGGAGCACCTGCTATTTCAAACGGCCGCGTCGTGCCGCGCCCCTCCGAAAGGTTGGTCCCTTCAATTAAGCATGTACCCGGATACAGTGTACACATATCTAAACCCGTCGTATTCGGTGACGGTGGAACCCAGAACAGCCCAGTTTCGTCAAAGTACATGTCCCGCTCCCACCCTTCCATCTGAACAACGGTGACGTCACACGATATGCCAAATTCGTGTGTGTACAACAACGCCAGTTCGCCGATCGTCAAACCGTGCCGGTTCGGGATAGGGTAGAGCCCGACAAAGGACCTGAACTGCGGTTCAAGTACATTTCCTTCGACAGACGTCCCGCCGATCGGATTGGGACGGTCTAAAACGACAAACCGTTTTCCTTGTTCGCCGCACGCCTCCATGACGTAGGCCATGGTATAAATGAACGTATAGTAACGCGATCCAATGTCTTGCAAGTCGAAAACAACCACATCCACGGGTTCTAGCATTTGGGGAGTAGGCTTTCTGTATTTCCCGTACAAGCTGAACACCGGTAAACCTGTGTATGCGTCCGTTGAAGACGCGACAGCTTCGCCCTCTTTCGCATCACCGCGAATTCCGTGTTCCGGCGCGTACAGAGCGGTCAACCGGATATCGGGATGTTCGTAAAACAAATCGATAATCGGAATGAGACGGCGGTTGACTCCGGTCATGTTCGTCACGAGCCCTATCCGTTCCCCTTTAAACGCTCGCACGTGTCGTCGTAAAAAAACATCGAGACCGAGCCGCACGACAACACCTCCAGCTGACTTTCTCACGTATTATTCAAAAAATCGTTGACGCTTGACCAAAGCTCCCTTCGGTACAGCGAACGCTTGAGCACGCTTAAATCCCGCCGGCGCCCCGCGAACGATCGTCAACGCCTTGTAGTACTCGATAAACGGGAAACCGGACGTCTCTCCCCGAGCGTAAGCGTAAACCTTCATCGCTCGGACCCACGTTTCATACGCTTCGTCCGGAATGTCTATAAACACGTCCGGCTCGAAGCCGTACGGATCTTCCCAGTTGTCGGCATAGTACAGTTTCGGTGCAAAATGGGCCGGCCGTTCGCGTTCAATCGTCGGCAATCCTGCATAAAAACGGGCGTCTTCTACAATGTAATGCGTGTTCGTGTGATCCTTGTGCATGCTGCCTTTCCAGTGCGTAATAATAATGTCGGGTTTCACCTCGCGGATGACGTCGGCAACTTCGTACTTCACTTGATCGTTAACCGGCAATTCAGCATCTTTGTAATCGAGAAAACGCACGTCTGCCCCTACGATCTCAGCAAATTGATGCGCTTCTTCGATTTTCTGCTGAGCGTAGTCCTCCGGCGACAGTCGCGGATGTCCCTTCTCACCTGGCGTCAAGTGCAAAAACGTTGCTTTGTGACCGGACTGCGTGTATTTGGCGATCACGGCTCCCGCGGTTAAATCAAGGTCCCCTGCGTGCCCACCGATCGCCAAGATGTGAGATTTCTTCTGATTCACCTTTCCATTCCCTCCTGTAATCGTCGACATGTCATTTTAAGTAAACGCCCCCTTCCCATACCCTCGACCCTCCAAACGCATTCGTTATGCTTTACTCCTTGATCCCCGACATGACCATCCCTTTAACGTAGTACTTCTGTAAGAACAGGAACACGAGGAAAACGGGCACGACGCTGATCGTCAACGCCGCATTTACCAACGCTTGCGTTAAGCTTGGATCTAAATACGACTGCAACATTTGAATCCCGACAGGCAGCGTCGCAAGATCACTGTTCACAGTGTAAATTAAGAGCGCCCATATAAATTCGTTCCACTGGTTTATGAAAGTAAAAATCGCCAGTGTGGCGAGGGCAGGTGTCGTCATCGGCGCCACAATCTGCCAAAAAATGCGAATCTCAGAAGCGCCGTCAATCCTCGCGGCTTCAATCAAAGCATCGGGAATGGTCATAATAAATTGCCGCATGAGAAAAATGCCGAAACCACTCACAGCGAAAGGAAGAATTAACGCCCACAACGACGTGGCCAACCCGCCGTACCCGCCGTTCCCGAATATGTCGTTCCCCCCGGCTAAAGGGAAATGCACC
Source organism: Novibacillus thermophilus (assembly GCF_002005165.1). NCBI lineage: Bacteria > Bacillati > Bacillota > Bacilli > Caryophanales > Thermoactinomycetaceae > Novibacillus > Novibacillus thermophilus. The sequence continues at coordinate 2,437,714 of NZ_CP019699.1, read as the reverse complement.
ATGATGTAAAAGTTCGGAATGAGAAACAAAAACGGCGGGAACATCATCGTCGCCAAGATAAAACGAAAAATGGCATTGCGCCCTTTAAAGCGCAATTTGGTCAACGCGTAACCAGCAAGTGTGCTCGTGAGTAGCACGAGAACCGTCACACTGACGGTGACAATGATGCTGTTTCGAAACAAGAGGGCCATGTTCATCTCCCGAAACACGGTGACGTAATTGTCCCACTCAAACGAGTTGGGTAACAGTTTGTAATCCGTCGTATTGATTTCGTCTGGCCCTTTGAACGATGTGAAAAACATGTCCAGAAACGGAAACACCATCATGATACTGCCGACAGTCACGACTAAATAAGAACACCAAGGGAATTTTGTCTTCATCAGTAGCTTTCAACTCCCCCTCGTCTGAAGATCATTAACTGAATGGCCGTGACGACAAAGACGATGATGAACAGGATGAAAGCCATGGCACAGGCGATTCCCCACGCACTGTACTGAAAGGCCTGATTGTACATTTCCAGTCCTCCCACATTTGTCGCATTGCCTGGCCCTCCGTCACCGGTCATCACCATCGTAAGAGTAAAAGACTGCAATCCGCTGATGAGCCCAGTTATGAGGACGAAGAGCATCGACGGACGCAAGAGAGGCAAGGTAATGTGCCAGAACATTTTACTCACGCTGGCGCCTTCCAACTCGGCCGCTTCGTAATACGATTCGGGAATCCCTTTCAACCCGGCGGTCAGTATGAGTACCGCACTGCCAATCGCAGCCCAGGCGGAGACGACGACGATGGACGTGAGTGCGGTGTCCGGATTATCCAGGAACGCGACGGTGGGCATCCCGAGACGGTTCAGGACGGCATTAATCAAGCCGCCGTTCGGGTCGTACATGAATTTCCACACGTTTCCGACAGCTACCACGGTCGTGACCATTGGAAGAAAATACAACGTCCGCCAAAAGCCTTCGAATTTTAGGCGCGTGATCATGTAGGCGACTATGACCGCGGCCACAAAGGACAACAGAACCGTCCCGAATGCAAAATAAAGCGTATTCGTCAATATTGGCGTGAGAAACGCCGAATCTTTCGACAAAATGTCTTTGTAATTTTGTAGGCCGACCCACTCAATAGACGTCAGATCAAACCCGCTCCACGATGAAAAACTGATAAACAAAGAAAACCCGAGGGGAACGACGAGAAAGACCGCGAAAAAGAGCAACGTCGGTGCCAAAAACAAGTATCCCACCACAGTTTGACTGCGGCGGCTGTCCCATCTCCCCGTTTGACGAGGCGGAAGAGTGATTTCCTTGATGTCTTCTGCGGTTTTCATCACGATCACCTCACGTCTTTGTGGAAATGGCGAGGGAAGACGGAATCCCCGTTACTGATTCGCTGTTAAGTCTCTCAATATTTGCTGTTCAGCAGTTTCAAGCGCTTGTTCAGGCGTGATTTGACCGCTCCACACGCTCTCGATCTGTTTCTGCAAGGACGTCTTAATTTTCTCTCCGTTTAAGACGTTCGGTTCCGGGACAGCGTATTCCAACGCTTCTATAAACGGCTGATTGTTCGGCGTGGCAAACGCTGTTTCAAGCGCTTCTAAATCAGACGTGCGAGACGGTATAATCCCTTGGCTCGCGAGAAAGTTTGCCTCCGGCGTTGCGCCGTTCTCCTGCGCTTCCCCGTTCAGCCACTTCAAGAACTCCCACGCTTCTTTTTGCTGTTGTGACCTCTCGTTCACCCCGTAAAAGAATCCGTAGGAAACCGAACCGCTGCCCGATCCGTCTGGAGAAGGCACGGATGTAACGCCGACGTGCGCGTACTTGTCCCCCATCGTCGCCTTCAAGGTGCCTTGCCACCAACCGGCGTTTATCGTCATCGCCACTTGCTCCGACGGAAACGCATCGGCGACCTCAAAGCTTGTGTCCGTCAACCCGTCTTCTATCAACTGTTGTTGAAACCGCAGGGTTTTGAGTGCCGCATCCGAATGAATGGACGTCTCGGTTCCGTCTTCGCTTATAAACGTTCCTCCTGCGGAGTACAAAAGGGAAAGGAACGGGTGAGTCGTTCCGGACGAGTCCGGAGATGACTTTAACCCGAAACCAGCAACTTTTAATTTTTTGCCTTCGCGCTCTGTCGTCGCCTCCGCAATTTCATACAGCTCGTCCCACGTCTCGGGCGGATCTGAATAACCGGCTTTCTCCAGCAGTTTTTTGTTGTAGTAAAGGGCATACGTTTGGATTTCCGTCGGATAGCCGTACAGTTCCCCGTTAACTGTAGCTCCATTTACCGCAGCGTCGGGATAATTCGCTCGAATGTCGGCTATGACGTCTTCAGGGGGGGCAGCCAAAACGTTGCTCTGAACGAGTTGCCCGCCCCACAAGGAGTACACGTGGAGAATATCCGCCTGCTGACCGGCTGTTTGCTGGGCCATCATCGTCGGCAACAACTGGGAAAAGTCGGCAATGGACTTGTGGGTGACGTGAATGTTCGGATTTTCTTCATTCCACTGGTCAATGTATGTTTGTAACTCTTCTTCTTGTTGTTGGGAGTAATGTGTCAATAACGTGAGCTCGACCGCGCCTTCGTCGCTCTTACTGTCTGCATTTCCTTCACCCGCTCCAGAAGAACTGCACCCGATTAACCCGACGACCAAAACGGCAGAGAACATTAATAACAGGCTTTTGACATAATGCTTCACGCTACTTCCTCCTCCTGACATCACTCTTTATGGGCCCTCTGTAACGACTGGACCGGGAATTAAAGGCACTCTAAAGGCACTTTTTCATCACGTGGAACTGTCGTGTCACTTCAAAGCCCGCTCGCTTGTACAAATACCCGGCAGAAGTCCTTTTCCCGGTCCACAAAAACCAGGCCCCGTGCAACCCTTCTGAACGCATCCTGTGCAAGCAGTCGTACAGCAGTATTTTGCCGAGACCCTTCCCTCGTTGTTCCGGATCTACCCCAAACGGGCCAAACCGCTCAGGAACCCCTTCGTACCCCCCGTAGAGACAAAACCCAACGATTGTTCCCTTTTGACGGGCCACAATGATGCGCTCCAACGGCAACCCCTGCAACACGCCTTCGCGGACTGCCCTTCCCCAATCCGGGTGAAACACCGTGTTCGCAAACTGGATCACGTTGTACAAATCGCTGTCCCGGGCTGTCTCAAATGTATACCCTTCCTGCTCCCGCCGCCTTTTCAACGCCAGCACATCTTCCGGAATCTCGTAGCCGACGAGTGAACGGTCCATGGCAACGGGAGTGTATTGAACCTTAAACCCTTGCTTCTGCAAAAACTGAAACCCTTCGGGGTAAGCGCTTTTATCAATACCGGGTAAAATGTAGTTCGGGGCGTAAGAAGCAAAAAACACGTCTTTCCGTCCGGTGCGGTGCAAAAACTGACACGCATCGCTCAACAGCCGCGAACCGATCCCCCGCCGGGAACAGTCGCGACGCACAAAGAAAAACGGAATCCACCCACTGTCCGGCTCAAGGTCAGTTCCGTGCAACGGGACGCGCCGCCTAACGGCATACGCGCATCCGACCAGTTCGTTTTCCGCAAACGCTAACCGCAGCCCTTCAGGATCAAAATTAGGGTCCAACAGTACGAGGTTCCGAAAGCGCTTTTGAGTGATCGGGTCCTGAAGTAAGCATTCGTTCCACAATTGAACCACTTTTGTTTCGTCACCGGCCCTGTAAAAACGATACGACACCATTTCAACGTTCAACTCCTGTAACCTCTATGGTATATACGTATGTAGGTATAGACCTCCTGTATTAAAAATGGGCCTCAAGTAAATATTCGACACCGCACATGAATTCCCTGCTTGCAACTCATTTTTTCATAGGAAATTTCATCAAATTATATTTAAATTCTTATCCTTTTGATGCAGTTATAGCGATTCCTTTTATAAAGTATTTTTGAGCCAAGAAAAATAGGAGCAATGGAATCGACACAGCCATAACGGAAGCGGCCATTAATACGTTCCAAGGGGTTGCGCCCTGTTCGGCCGTTAGATTGGCTAACCCTAAAGCTAACGGATATTTGTCAGTGCTGTGCACATAAATGAGGGGTCCCATCAAATCATTCCAGCGGAACATATATTCTAAAATCCCAACAGTGGCCAGCGCCGGAACCGACAAAGGAAGTATAATCTTGCAATAAATGGTGAAATAGCCACCTCCATCAATCTTGACCGCTTCATCCATGTCCCGGGGAATTCCTAAATAAAATTGCCTTAGCAGAAAAATTGAAAAAGCACTGGCGCCAAAAGACGGAACGACAAGGGGTAAATAAGAATCAGTCCAGCCTAACTTATTAAACAAAAGGTATTGGGGAATCATGACGACTTGCTGCGGTAACATCATCGTGCTTAACACCACGCCAAACAAAAACTGGCTCCCCCTCGCCCTCAGCCTTGCAAACGCATACGCCACTAAAGAAGAAGTTAAGGCGGTGCCAATGACCGTAATGCCCGTGTACCAAATCGTATTCCACAAATAAGTGCCGAAAGGAGCCATCTTAAACACTTCAACGTAGTTCTGCCACAAAAAGTCAGACGGAATCCAAGACTGCGGTATTTGGTGTATTTCAGTCATAGACTTTAAAGACGTGGATACCATCCAAAAGACCGGAAATGAGAACAACAGCAAGAAGACAACCAAGAGCGTGTATATGCCCAGTTTCCCAACAGGTCCGTGCTCTCCTCGCGCGTATACTTTACTCATACACCTCACGTCCGTTCTTTAACGTATTCGTAGTACACAAACCGCCTCGAAATGAGCAAAGCGAGCATGGTCAAAATGAATATGATTACAAACAGTATCCAGGCTTGGGCAGATGCATATCCCATTTGAAACTTTGCAAAAGCCGTCTCGAAAAGATAATAGACATAAAAGTAAGAATTCCAGTCTGGGCCTCCCTTTGTAATGACGTAAGCCTGGGTAAAAATCTGAAACGAAGTAATAATGCCGATAATGGTGTTAAACAAAATAACGGGAGAAATGAGTGGAACCGTTATATTAAAAAATTGCCGGATTTTCCCTGCGCCATCGATTTGTGCAGCCTCATACAAATCGTCAGGCAGCGTTTGCAATCCCGCCAAAAAAATGACCATCGTGCTCCCTAACGCGGTAAGCTGCATGAAAACCATAGACGGAACTACCATCGTTGACGAATGAAACCACTTAGGTCCTTGAATGCCAAACACATCATACAGGATCGAGTTCACTACCCCGAAATCGGGATTCAACAACCACGCCCAAAGATAGGCGACGGATACACCTGAGATGACGGACGGGGCATAGTAAAACGTTCGAAAAAAGGCCAGTCCCTTTACTTTCTGATTCAAAAGAACGGCTAACAAGAGAGCGCTTATAATCGTAAACGGAACAGATAACAAGACGTAGTAGGCCGTAACGGAGAGCGATTTATAAAACAGTTTGTCCTGGAAAAGCTGGATATAATTTTCTAATCCGACAAATACCGGAGACGAGATAATGTCATAACGGGAAAAACTGAGGAATAGCGATGCAATCATCGGGCCCCCTGTAAAAAGAACGGTCCCAACGATCCAAGGCGAGGCAAAAATCCAAAACGCCCTCTCTTCGCGCACGATTTCCGGATTTCTCCTGAAGTTACGTGACATCCAATCCTTCACCTCCCTTAAACATTCCTTTGGCTGTACAGCCAAAGGAATGTTTAAAGTATTTCAGTCTAAGTTGAGGAGCCCTTGCTCAATAACTTTAAATCCTTCTTCGACGCTCATACTTCCGTCATAAACAGCCGGCATCGTTTGTTCAATGACTCTTCTAATGCTGCTAAACTGTTTGATTTGATGATTGTCTGACCCCCTTCCGTAACGTTGTGACCCTTCGTGCACCTCTTTTATCTCTTCGTAGGCCATTCCCGCTTCTTCAGCAATGCCCCGGTACCAGTCTTCAAGTAAGCCGCGATGGGCAGGTGTTGCATCCGTATACTCCAAATACCGCTTCGCACCGTGTTCTGGATCTGTTATATACTTTAAAAACTCCCACGCTTCGTCGGGATGATCGCTTGTGGCACTAATACTCCACGGGTCAGTATAAAGTGAAGCCTGTCTCCCTTCTACGTAGGGGAGAGCAGCAACGCCCCAATCAAAGTCTGCCGCTTTGAGGTTAATAAACGCAAACCCCCCGTTCGTCGCCATGGCGACTTTTCCACTAATGAAAGGATCTCCTATTTCAGATAGCCCTTCTGTTTGTGAAGGCGTGGGGGAAATTCCTTTTTGAATTAAATCGACGTGGGCCTGGATCGCCTCCACATTTTTCGGGTTATCTAGAAGTTGCGGCGTCTCCATTTCACCGTTGGCGTAGTCGTCAGCACTAAAAAAGTCCCCGCCGAAGAGCCAGGCCTGTTTGTTTGTTTCATCATTGCTCATAAAGCCAAAAGTCCGTTCGTTTATATCTTCTGATGTTACAGTGAGTTTTTCTGCGTATTCAACCATTTGATCCCAGCTCCAACTTTTGTCATCCCAATCCGTCGTTGGATAATCCAGTCCTCTTTTGTCAAATAACTCCTTATTGTAGTACAAATACGAGCCGTAGTTTTGAAAAGGGATTCCGTAGTACTTTCCATCTACTCGGTACAGTTCCATCAAATTGTCATCGATCCCTTCCACAACTTCCGGGTCCTTCTCGATGTACGGTGAAAGATCTAACAGGGCGTCCATTGCTTGAAAGGTCGGAAAACCGGACTGGCTCCAATTAGGACACCATATGTCTGGCGGTGTACCTCCTGCGATTAGAGTTTGCAACTTTTGATCTACATCGGCGTAAGGTATTTGTTGCAAGTTAATCGATATGTGAGGGTGTTCATTCTGGAACTTCTCGACCATTTCTTTGTGCCATGGCTCTCGCTGGGGACTGCTAGTTACGAGCCACGTTAATTCCACCTTTTCTTTCCCGCTGTCCGTTGAATCCGTCCCTCCCTGACGACACGCAGCCACTACCATCACAGTCAAAGCCACAACAATGACGCACCGCACTGTTTTCTTCCCCAAATGCACTCTCCTCCTCAATGAACTGTTTCATCGGTCGTCAAAAGATCCTTCTCGTATTGTCCGTAACTCTTCCACACTCTGTATCCCAGCTTTCCGTAAAATTCCCTCAAATCTGTCCAATCGATGACAACATGTTGGATTCCCCGCTTTCTAAGAAAATAGATTCCAGCTTGTACTAACCCCGTTCCGTACCCCCTACCCCTCAATTCAGGATCTACCCCGAGTGGACCGATGCCGCCGAGCTCGCTGTCAAAAAGTGGGGCCCAATAAGTGTTGGGTGCAATGAACGGCGATCTTGAATCGTTGATTCTGCAAAAACCTTTGATCTCGCCATTTATTTCAAAGATGACGTATTCCCGCCCTGTTCCGCCGCGTTCAAAGTATTGGATAGCTTCATACTCCCATCTCCCTGGAAAGCATTTGTTCAAAAAAGCGAGTAACTTCCCTTTGTCGCTTTTTCCCATGAGAAAAAATCTAACACCTCGTCGGCGGGATAAACGGCAAGGTTCTCCCACACTGTAATGGCGATACATGTCGTAAACGCGATGGATATAGGCGTAGCCGCGACGTTCAAACCACTTTTTTACAGAACCATACTCGTCAGGAATGCCAGGAAAGAAATGCCACGGGTCTTTTCCAAGAACGATTTTGGAAATCTCCTTTTGTTTAAAAGCGTTTTCAGCTTTCCTTAACAACGTTGTGCCCACTCCTGAATTCCTGTAATTCGAGTCTACGACCAGGACTTGAATCCATCCCGTCCCTCTTCCAAAATCGACATTTAAATCCCCCTCATGCCACATTTTTGAAATGATAACTCCCGTTACCTTGTTTTCTCTGTCAACGGTTATCCACGAGCCGTTTCGAAATAGAGTCTTGTCTAAAATGGTATTTTGTTTAAACAACTCGCACCTCATCGGAAAATCGTGTCCCAGCTCCCTATTCCAAAGCTGGCACACATCGTTCAGACGATCTAAGGAAAAGGGAATACATTCCATTGCCGTTCTCCTTCAGTAAATGGATTATATGTCTAGACCAAATAAGTTCTAGACATCCTACTAGATACTATGCTACGCGTCCCTATTTTATTCTCACTCATCCGGCAACTTCCCTTCAGACCCTACTTTCCAAAGACGATATCAACGGCCGCGTTTAATGCGTGCAGCGTATACTCATAAGCCGCAACATAAGCCGAAACGTTTGGGATAACTGTTAAGTCGTACGGGTCCCGCATCGCGACGACAACGACAGGTTTTCCAAACGACGACAAGCGATTCACGAGCTCTGCCTGCTGCCGGTGGAGATGGGCGTTCACCGTACCGAAAACGACGACATCCGCCGACTGCATGTGTCGTTCCACATTCTTCATCTCGTCTTTCGTCGGTTCCATGCCGACTCGTATATCTCTGGCGCCTGGACGGTAACGGCGCACAGCGTCCGCGAGACGATAATCGGCGTAACGAGGGTCTTCGACAGGTGTTGAAACGTTTTTACCGGACACGGCGACAACGAGAATCTTGCAGTCCGTATCACGGCTCAGCGGCAAAATGCCGTCGTCTTTTAGCAACGTCACCCCGCGCGCGTACGCGCGTTTAGCTAGCTCGCGGTGTCTTGAAGCGCCGACCGCATCTGGAACGCCCTTGCCTGCCGCAGAAACGCTATGCCAGGACAGGTACCGCTCTTTTAAGAGCAGGATACGGCGAACAGACCGGTCGATGACTTCTTCTTCCAGTTCTCCTGATTCCACAGCCTGGGCGATCCGTTCCATCGCTTTCTCTTGCAGGTCATGGGAGTGGGAAATCATGAGAACGTCGACGCCCGCTTTAAGGGCCCGCAAAGCGCCTTCAACGGTCCCGATCGTCTTCGACACAGCGTCCATCTCCAGGCAATCTGTCGTCACAACCCCGTTAAACCCCATTTTTTCACGCAACAAACCGGTTACGACTGAATGGGATAACGTTGCAGGCACTTTGTCTTCGGCCTCAAATGCAGGAAAAAAGACATGCGCGATCATCACACAACATACCCCGGCGTCAATTGCCTCTTGGAACGGACGGAGTTCCACTGTTTCCAAGCGTTTGAGACCGTGGGGAACCGTCGGCAAATCGAGGTGTGAATCGACATCCGTATCCCCGTGGCCTGGGAAGTGTTTAGCCGTTGTGACGACACCTACCGCTTGATGGCCCTCTATAAAAGCCAATCCGTGCCGGATCACCCCGTCCACCGATTCGCCGAAGGAGCGCACGCCAATTACCGGGTTTTGCGGATTGTTGTTCACATCGAGAACGGGCGCCAAGTTCATATTGATGCCCAATCCCTTCAGCTCTTCAGCTGTCGCCCTGGCGATGTGCCGCGTCACCTTTTCATCGTCGACTGCTCCGAGCAACCGGTTGCCTGGAAAAAGAGTGGTTCCCTTCCCGAGTCGCCGCACAACCCCGTTTTCCTGGTCGATGGAAATCAAAAGGGGAAACGGGTGCCCGGCCGTTTTGGCACAAGTCTGCAAATCGCTTGTCAGTCGCAACACTTCTTCCGGTGTACCGATGTTTCTCCCGAAGAGTATGATCCCGCCGACGCAGTCTTCTACAATCATGCGCTGCACTTTTTCCGAAAGTCTCGTGCCATGAAAACCTATCATCATTAACTGTCCGATTTTCTGCCGCAGGGACATTTGGCTCACGCTCACAAGTCTCCCTCCCCTCCATCTGTTTCAGCCATTGCCACCGCTTTTCGAACAAACCCACTTGCTTCTTCCAGCAACTGTTCAGCTTTTGCCGCCGGAACGTCGGCTAACACCATCACGATCGCCGCTTTCACATTCCAGTTGGCTTCGAGCAGCGCTTTCTCGGCAGTTGCATAAGATACTTCTGTCGCTTCCATGACCATGCGCTTGGCACGTTCTCTCAATTTGGAATTAATCGGAACCATATCGACCATCAAATTTCGGTAGGCTTTGCCTAGGCGAATCATGCTCGCGGTGCTGAGCATATTTAAGACCATTTTTTGCGCCGTCCCAGCTTTTAGCCGCGTGGAACCGACGAGCACTTCCGGCCCACAGACGACTTCGATGGGAACGTCCGCATACCGGCTCATTTCAGCCGGCTTGTTACAGGAAATCGTGACGGTGGGAACGTTTAACTCCTGCGCAATTTGCAGCGCACTCACGCAGTACGGCGTCCGTCCGCTGGCACTGATCGCGACCAAACAGTCATTTTCATCTGGGTTCAAGGCAGTCAAATCGCGTTTGGCCGCCCCTTCGTCGTCCTCGGCATCTTCAATGCCTTTCAAAAACGCTTCTGAGCCGCCAGCCAGCACAAACTGCACCTTTTCCGGCGGCACGCCAAACGTCGGCGGGCATTCGGAAGCGTCCAACATACCGAGGCGACCGCTCGTCCCCGCTCCTAGGTAAATGAGGCGGCCGCCTTTTTTAAATTGTTGCACGATCAGGTCCACTGCTTTAGCAATGTCTGGTATCGCTTCTTTCACCGCTTGGATGACAACTGCCTCTTCTTCGTTCATGAGGCGCACGATGGACTCACTGTCCATCGTATCAATGTGGAGGGTATGCGGGTTTATTTGCTCTGTGGTCAATGTCCTCAATGTACGATCCATCACCATCTCTCCCAATCTCTACCGATTTTTGATTCCCGTGCCGCTTTGGCGGCACCATCACGGAACGCGTATAGTGCCTCGCTTTATCCTTTTACGGCGCCTTCCGTCATCCCTTTATTAATGTGCCGTTGAAAGACAGCGTACGCGATGATGACCGGAATAATTGAAATCGTGAGCCCTGCAAACAGCGTTCCCCACGCGTTCGTGTACTGAACCTCAGAGTTGATGTAGTCCATGGCCAAGCCGAGTGTGTATTTTTCTTGGGATTGGAGGAAAATGAGCGCCATAAAGTACTCGTTCCAAAACGTAATGGCGTTCATAATCGTCACCGTAATAATTCCCGATGCCGTGAGCGGGGTGACGATGCGCCACAGTGTCCCGAAAGGGGACAGCCCGTCAATGGCCGCCGATTCTTCCAATTCGGACGGAATGGTTCCCATAAAGCCAGTCAAAATGAACACGCTGAACGGTACTTGACTTACGGCGTAGACGAGGATCAAGCCGATCAAGCTGTTGAGCAAGTTAAAGTTCATGAGCAGGAAAAAGAGCGGAATCCAGCCGAGCACCATCGGGATCATCATCGCCGCAAGGTACACATTGTACAGAAACGTACTGCCTCTAAACCGGACTCTTTCCAGGGCATAGGAGGTGGGCACGGCCAACAGCAACGTTAACAGCGCTCCGAACACAGTGACGATCAAACTGTTGAAAAAGCTTGTTCCGATGTTGTAATCGGTCCACGCCTGGATAAAGTTTTGATAGTTAAACACTTCCGGGAGGGCCCAGGGAGAAGCAAAAATTTCTGCATTTGATTTAAACGCCCCCATCACCATCCAAAACAGCGGATACAGCACGACGATCGACCAGACAATTAGCGGAATGCGAATGCCGGCCCTCGCCGCCACTTCGCCGAGACGCCGGGCAGGTTTGGGCTTCATCTGTCTGTTCGTCTCCACTTTGTCCAACTGAGTTCTCACATGCCCACCCCCTCAATACTGAACGCGCTCTCTGCGCAGAAAAAATTGTAAGACAAGCACCGTAACCAAGGACAGGATCAAGATCATGACCCCGATCGTCGCCCCGTACCCGAAGTTGTACTGCTTAAACGCTTGTTGATACAAATACGACCCCATCACTTGCGTGGCGTTGTTCGGACCGCCTTGTGTCATCACTTGGACGAGGATGAAAGAACCGTTTAACGTCGTAATGACGATGTAAAGAATGGAGTTTTTGATCTGGGGCCAGATGAGAGGAACGGTCACGCGCCAAAACTGCTGCCACTCGCTCGCGCCGTCTATCTTGGCCACTTCGTACAGCGTCTTCGGAACGTTCAAAATGCCACCCATCATCATCAGCATGAACAAGCCGATGCCCGCCCACACGGCAGGTAACACCAAGCTGGGCAGTGCCCACGTCTCGTCTCCTAACCACGGGCGCGCCCACTCTTCCAAACCGATGGCCCTCAATCCCGAGTTGACAATCCCCAGGTCGGGGTTGTAGATGAACGACCACAAAATGCCGATGACGACGACTGACATAATGTTAGGAAAAAAGAAGATGACCCGGTAAAAGGGCGATTCCTTTATCCGCAATTGGGTTAAAGCGACGGCAAAAAACGTCGCTAACACCATGATGCCGACCACTTTTGTCAACACGAGGAAGTAGTCGTGCCAGATCGTCCGTGGAATGATCGGGTCGTTTAACAGTTTCACGTAATTTTTCAACCCGACGAATGCTTTGTCCGCAGAAGCCCCCGACCACTCAAAAAAAGACAAATAAAGTCCGTTCACCATGGGATACACCGTAAACAAAACGAATAATATCAGAGTCGGGAGAATACAAAACAGAATAAACGCAATGCGCTGGCTTTTCGGTTGTACCATGTCATTCCCCTTTCTTGACCAGACCAGAATGTGTTCTAAAGGTCAGGGTATGGTGAGATGTCCACCATACCCCTGCCCTTTTCTTTATTGATTTCTGTAATTGGCGGCCGCTTCCTCAGCCCTTTTCGTAAACTCCTCTGCGTCGATGTTCCCAGTCATTAACGCGACTAACGCGTCACTGATCGGCGTTTCCAAATCGGCGCTCATCGGGTGCGGCAGTCGGTTGATCTGGACTTTCTCTGGATCGTTGATCAACTCATTTGCCGTTTTGAGGTACTCTGGTACGTTGTCGTTGGAAGACAGATCCACTTCCGTCAAATTGATCATCGCACCGGTCAACTCAGAAAAGCGCACGGCATAGTCGCGGTTAAAGGCAAACTCGACAAACGCCTTGGCCGCTTCCGGGTTTTCCGCCTGTTCCGCTATGGCCAAGGGACGCAAATCCGGGACGATGCGATACGGTTCACCTGGATCTTGCATCGGTGACGGAATGAAGCCGTACACAAAATCTTCCGGTTTGTCGTTCGCCATTTCGTTAGGCAGCCAGAATCCGACAGGGATAAATGCGTTCTTCCCGAGCAAGAAGTTCATTTGCGACTGTGTGTGATTGATGGCGGCAAACCCTTCGTCAATCATTCCTTCTTTCTGCATACGTTCCACTTTTTCCATAATTTCCAGAACAGGGTCGCTCGTCCACGCTCCTTCCGCTCCGGTTACGAGATCAGCCAACAGTTCGTCCCCTCCGACAGAAGCAAAGGCCGGATAGAGCACCCCTCTCAAGAAGTAATACGGATGCTGCCCTGTCGTCGTAAAGGGCGCGATTCCTTCTTGATCTTTAATCTCGGCCATCGACTGCATCCAGCTTTCGAAGTCGGTCGGCACTTCATATCCCTTATCTTCAAACAGTGCGGCATCGTACCAAATTCCCCACGTGTCAAACACGAGCGGCAGCGTGTACAACTTTCCGTCGTGTCGGTTCGGTTCAACGATGAAGCTCTCCAGTAACGACGAACCGTCCTCCAGCGTCAAGCCTTCCGCCCATTCCGTCAGATCCATCAACTGTCCGTCTTCGACCATTTGCGTCTCGCTCGAACCAGCTCCGTCAATGTAAACGACGTCTGGCGGATCGTTAGAGATCCAGCGCGTTCTCATTTCTTCATTAATGTTGGGACCCGCATGTTCGACAATTTCTACATCGGGATAGGCATCTTGGAAATCGGCGATGACTTCTTTCCACCAGGCATCACCGTACCCTCCGACAAAGTACTGGATTTCCAGTTCGCCAGAGATTTCACCGCTTCCCTCTGTCGCCGATTCATCCGATTCACTGTTTCCCTCGGTTTCCTCTGCATCTGTACCCGTTTCTTCGGTGCCGGAAGCACAGCCTGCCAAAAGCCCCAACAACAAGACCAGGATCGCTGCTGAAACGATCCATCTGTTTTTGATTAGAAGCACTCTGTTTCCCCCTCTTTACTTATTTACTTATTAGACAAATGACCCAACTAAGTAATCGTCCGTCCTCACTGACTTCGCCTCTCAGTTTGAGCATCACCCCCTCCACGGGTTATCTCTTTAATTCCACATACAGTTTGTAGCGGTCCCCCGGTAAACGGACGTCACATACTCGATAGGCTGTCGATGGCCATCGTACGTCATGCGTTCTATCAGGAGGATTGGAGAGTTCGGACTGATATCTAACAACTTCGCCTCGGTCTCGTTCGCCAACCCGACCTCAATCGACTGGGACGCCGAAGAGATGGCAGTGTTGTAGTGCGACTCAATGTATTGATAGATGGACATATTGTTAAAGTCTTGTTCATCCAGACCGGGAAACTTTGAGAGCGGAAAGTGGGCGGTTTCGAGGGCCATCGGTTTGTCGTCCGCCATCCGCAAACGTTTAATGATCAACACTTTATCCTCGGCGTCGACGTTTAAGTGTTTTTGCAAGACGGAGGAGGCGGTGTTCACTGTGACGTCGATGACGGACGCCCCCGGTGTCATTCCGCGACTCTTCATGTCTTCGCTGAAGCTCGTCAGCCGAAATAGGTCTTGACTGATTTTCGGCTCGGCGACAAATGTGCCCTTTCCCCTCTCTCGCACGAGTTTCCCTTCGTTGACCAGTTCTGTCAGCGCTTGCCGCACCGTCATGCGGCTGATTTCGAATTCCTCACTCAATTCGCGCTCTGACGGAATCACGTCTCCCGGTTTTAAGTCACCGCGTTCGATTTGCTCGATGATCCACTGCTTTAACTGGTAATACAACGGGATTGGTGTATTTTTGTTGAGCACAAACTTCATGTCATCTCCAACTTTCATAGATTTCGAGAAGTGGTTAATTTGTATAGACATCTGTATATATATGTATGTTATTCGACAAAGATCGCAAAATACCTGCAAGATCAGATATTTTTTTTAAAATCTAAAACTGTTATTCCCTGTGGCGAACACATTTTACCACAGGGAACAACCGTGTACGACACACTCTATTCTTCAATGCCGCCCTAGGATAAAATACGCGTTATGATCCTCCTTTTCGGTTATCGAACCCTTCACTTTCTCGGTCTCGCCAATTTTGAAAACTTTCCGCGTGTGTTAAGACCGACAGTTCCAGACTCAGAGTCGCTAGATAGAGTGCCGAGGCGGGGGCTGCATCATCAGCGGCAATGTCTCCTTTGACTCAAATGAGCAGCGCCTTCACGTCAGTACAAAACCACTCAGCGGTCGAGTATGAAAATGCCGTCAGCAATCGCTCGCTCCGTTGACCCTGATGGGGTGTTCACCACCTCATCCCCGACAACCATTGTGGTAGAGCCCCCGCCATCGAGGTTCATCGCCTCGACTGCTCCAAGGTCTTGTAGAAGCGCTGCACTTTCATGGAAGCTGACACCAATGCTTGAACCGGGGTTCCGTCCATCAACGGTGACAAAGAGAATGTTTCCATTTTCTTTTATTCCTGCAAGGGTTCTCGGATGGCGATAAAGGCCAAAGTTGTAATAAAATTCAGGACTCCAGGAAAACCCTTCCGTTTCGGCGAGGATCGTCTTTTGTCCGTTTTCCAGCAGTCTTGGCCCGCCATTTACGATATTCAGTCCTGGAGAAATCGGCGTTAGCTCACCGTCTACATACAGATCGTGGGTGAGAATGACGCGTTCGCCGACTGCCGTATTCTGCCTTAACCAGTCGGCCGCATCTCCCGTTGCGGACAGAACGGTGCCGAATTCGGGAATATCGCTTCCCCGCCCTTCATTCGTACGCGTCACAACTCCTTCCCCATCTAAAACAATCTCATACCCGTCCCCAGGTGGAGTCTTGTCCCCGTAAGCAGCATTGAACTGAATGATCTCATCGTCGTCTGTACACGTCATATCGTGCATCGGCAGTTCGGAAGGAACGTCATCGACGCCGCCACAACTTCGAATGAGCCCTGGGCTGCGGTTAATCCCATCGACGACACGCGAATTGCCGTTTTCACCTTCCAACGTTAACATCGTTCCCACCTCGGCGATGGACGCCCGGTTTCCTTCCAGAATGAGGCTCGTCCTTTCACCGACTGATTCGCTAATTAACTTTCCATCGAGAACCGAGATGCCGGCAAGGTCGCCAGGCGTACCGTCTCGGCTGCTCATCACAAAATAACCGCCGTTCACAGCCGCTAAAGCCCGATGTCGGACCGCCATTGTCGAAAGGGGTTCGTTGCCCTCTATTTGATCGCGGGCAATGCCGAGCTGTAAACGGCCGCTAAACTGATCTGGGTCTATTTCTAACACGTGCACTCGCCACGGCCCCGTGCTCTTCCGCGTCCCGTCGTACTCCGAATACACGACCCTCGAAACGACAAATCCGCTGTTGCGGATTTTCTCGGCCATGGCATTTGCTGCTCTCTCACTGGGGTATTCCCCACTTGGACGGCATAGCCTATGAACTTCTCACGAACATCGGTATCTTTAAATCCTCGATCCCGAACAGGAAGCACTTTCGCTTTATATCCACTCTTTCTCAATGCTTTCCTCAACTTACGGGCTTCCCTTCCTGTATCAAAAAATCCCATTTCCACGGTGTAAAACGCTTTGTGCGATTCGTACCCCTCACAATCTCAGTGTGCGTGACGCCAGTTGTCACATGGGTAGATTTCCTTATCTCAGGTAAATGTCTCTTCCCTAACGAGAGGTTTGGAAGTGTCGTCGTTTCTGTCACGTGCGGCTTCGCTGTCAGTCGGGGCTGAGATTCGGGACTTCCCTCGGCAACACTCGTCAAGCCGAAGTAACTGAGTGCAAGCATCACTGCCAAGCCCAACACAGTGCTTTTTTTAAACACGCTTCTCCTCTCCTTCAATGACCGCACCATCCCTCTCATTCAACTTCATCCGATCCCTCGTGACAGGACATGGCCTGCCACAAGGGATGGACAGATTACGTCTTCAGACATGCAAATGGCTGCTGCTAGGGCTCAACGGTTTAAAGGCTGCTGCCACTTCTGAATCAGTGCATCTGCTGAGATTTTAAGAAAGTAATGGGCCTTTGCAGATATTCGCTCACGTTCTCGCTCATAGTCCAACAGAGATTTCAACCCTGTTGCGTGTTTTATCACTTTCTCGGCTGCCCCCTGCTTTTCGAAGTGCTCCACCGTAGACAAATGAACCTTTAAGGTACGGGCAGCTTCCTCCTGCAAATCGCCTTCTGCTTCGAAACGCTCAACGAGAAGCCTCTTCACATCAGCAGCGCGGACTGGTGGATACACTTCAAATTCATACAGTGAAAAGCCCCAATTCGTGGCCCGCTTCGTTCCCAGCATGCGTACATATCTCGCGTTTTCTGTCGAGAAATAGACGACTTCCTCTCCACCTTTGCCGTCGTCTGTCACATACACATCTTTCCAATGTTCTGCATCGTTTGAAACCTGGATCTTATACCCGGTGGCATACGCCGTCTCCCATTTCAACACCACTTTGTTGATTGGGTACTGTTGCAAAAGGTCGACGTAAATCCATTCGTCGTCGGTAAGGCCTGAAGACCAGCGCGTTGAATCATCCGCGTCAACGGCTAATTCCGGCGGGAAGTCATCGACCTCGACGGAAGAGGCTTTGACCGGTTTGTGAGCCGCTAAGTTGACAGTCCAAGGCAGCGTGATTCCGATCCATTCGTCGTGTTTCTCAAGCGCTTGCTGTAAGAACGGTTCTATTACATTTTCTGCGACCTTTTGCGGAATGTTACCTGCTTCCGCGGACAATTGTTGTACAGTCATTCTCTGTTCCCATGCTGCCTCGTCTCTCTCTTCTTGCTGGAACTTCAACATTTTAACCGCCGCCATTCCGGCTTGACCGTAAAGTTCCGTTTTGTCGAGATAGGGAGAGACTTCCTCCAGAAACTTTTCGTTTTTCAACTCGCTTCTTAGTTCTGCCGGCGCATTCCGAACGCGTTCAAATGCTTCCAGCAACTCCTGCGCCTGTGCGTCAAAATCTTCCGCTTCGTAACCTTCCCAGAACGCGTGAATCAAGCGGGACAGTGTAGGGGATTCCGTCTCATTCAACTGGGAAGAGTAGGATTGCTCCGCAAATGTCCTTAACGCGTCTGCTGCCTCCCCGCCAAAGTACTCAATACTTCTGTCCCACGACGTGTCCGGATCGTACGCGGCCGAATTCCACACGTAGTCCGCAATCGTGTACAGCGGGATTTTGGACGCTTCCGCCTCGTTCATCGGGTTGGCGG